>NZ_CAXUSG020000013.1:0-145197 GCF_964253915.1 Rhizobium sp. LjRoot30
CCAGCATCGGACATTTGCGCAAGGCGACGTAGCTGTCCGATTTGGGGTCGGAAGCAAAACGGCTGCTTTTCAGAGGCAAAGTAGACAGGCGAATTGAGCGACGCGCAATTCGACCTTTAGCCAATTTGACTGTTGCCACCCAGTTTAAACGTTTTTGGCAGAGTTGAGAAGTTTGTGATCTGCCTGATCTGGCCTTGGAGGCCGAGGAGGCTCTCTTGCAGTTTTTCCTCAACGTCTCTCGCGGGCTTATCCCGCATCAACTGCTTTGCCACCGCGACTTTCTTCAACTGGCGATTAGGTACAAGCAGACGGTTGCCGTCAATGATTACACCTGTAACCTCCGCCGGCCTATCGATGTAGGTCTTTTCTTTGTGATAGCGCAAACCTGCACCGTGGATCGCGCGCTTGATATCAAACATCACTACCGGGGAAACCGACATGCCGGAGATAGTAACATCATCAATGTAAACTGTAAGGCGGTAGTCATGTCGTTTACAAATTTCGGCAATCGCCTCCCAAACATCGTAGTGAGCAAAATAGGCCATAATCGGACTTAATGGACTGCCGGTCGGCAAATGCTCTTTGTAGCACGCAAGTTTCGCAAGTGTCGCAGCGATATCCCGCTCGCAATGCATCACCGAACGAAAAAACCAGAACACCCGCCGAGCAGACGTACTTGGGAAGTATTTGCGAACATCAAGGCAATGGATGACCCGCTGACCACGATGCTGCGCTGCGTTGCTAACGTAGCATCGGCCTTTCACCGGGCAAAAGAGATAATCACGGGGCGCGATATTTGACAGAACTCGTGCAAGTTTAGCTTGAACGAGCTTCAACTGACGACGAGGATTTTCAACGCCGCGCAAGCCGCCTTGCTTTTTGGGAACCTCAAATTCCGTATATAACGAATCTGCCGTTTTCGTTAATCGCCTAAGATCGCCAATCGAAATGCCGAGCAGTTCGCACAGCCTCTTCCTAGAGCGCAGCATGTACAGCGGAGACTGATCAAGCGCATACGCTTTACGTGGCCTATTCGGCATGGCTATTTCCAGCTCGGTCCTCAAGATATTTCATGAGACTAAGGATTTTGGATGCGACAAACGTCCGTGCCTTGTCATGTGCTGACGACTTTACCATGCTTTCCGAAAAGAACATGATCGACGAAGCTGGAATGCTGAACGCAGCCTCATATTTCCGCAGAAGGTCGAGGGTCGGCTCCTTATGACCTTTCTCGATTTCCGAAAGATAGGATTTCGAAATACCGAGCTTCGCCGCTGCATCGGTTTGCTTCATATCGTGATAAACGCGGATCAGGCGAAGTGCTTCGTTTAGCATAACGATTCCTTTCAATACAAAGCAGGGCGGCCGATTACTCCTTCAAGACCTTGATCACATGATAGATAAGCCACACCACAGGGGTGATGACCTTACCAACTGCGGTCAAGAACCGAATTGTCGCCGGACGAACAAGGATCGAGATCCAGGTGTTCCGCGTCTTGACTTTCATCTGCCGCCGTTCCCGGTCGGAATGCTTCGATGTTTCCATCGGTTTTCTCCTTTCACATCAGCCTCAACAAGATTGTTGAGACTGCCATCGTGATGTGAAAGAGGGGCGAGAACGGTAAACCCTGCCTGTACGGGCGCGTCCCGCCATCGGGACGCGCCCGCGCCGCCATGTGACCTGCACCTGCCGGACGGAAGTCAGAAGACTTTCGCCTTCCACAAAGCCCATTGCTGGGCTTCAACGAGTGATGGACCTATCCCCTATTAATTTCGACAGAGCCAACATACCCGATTACGGTCGAACCACAAGAAAAAAGTTCGCCAATGGCGAACTTTTTCAATTTACTGGAGAGCCGTATTCCAGAGGTCTCATCTGCCTCTGCTTTCGAGGCGCGCCGCGCAGGCCTACACGGACAACATGGCACGCAAAACCGTAGTCAGACGTGAGTACCCTTGTTGGCTGCTACGGACCGAAAGCGGCCTCCTTCACGGGAGCCGCCCTCATTCTCCTTACTCCGCAGCCTCCGCATAACTCTCCACCGGCGGGCACGTGCAGATGAGGTTCCTGTCCCCAAACACATTGTCCACCCGGTTGACCGGCGACCAATACTTGTCCACCCGGAAGGCGCCCGGCGGGTAGCAGGCTTGTTCGCGGGAGTATGGGCGGTCCCAGTCGCCGACGAGGTCTTCCACCGTGTGCGGGGCGTTTTTCAGCGGGTTGTTCGTCCGGTCCATGCGGCCGTCCTCGATGGCGCGGGCTTCCTCGCGGATTGCCAGCATCGCTTCGCAGAAACGGTCGATCTCTGCTTTGGTCTCGCTTTCGGTCGGCTCGATCATCAGCGTGCCGGCGACCGGCCAGCTCATGGTCGGCGCATGGAACCCGCAGTCGATCAGGCGCTTGGCGACGTCATCGACGGAAACGCCGGCGCTTTCGGAGAGCGGACGGGTGTCGATGATGCATTCATGCGCGACGCGGCCGTTTTCGGCGGTGTAGAGCACGTCGTAGGCGCCTTTGAGGCGGGCGGCGATGTAGTTGGCGTTGAGGATCGCCACCTTGGTCGCCTGCGTCAGACCTTCGCCGCCCATCATCAGGCAGTAGCTCCAGGAGATCGGCAGGATCGAGGCGGAGCCGTAGGGTGCGGCGGAGACGGCGCCTTCGCGTCCGTCCGTCTCCGGATGGCCGGGCAGGTGCGGGGCGAGGTGGGCCTTGACGCCGATCGGACCCATGCCCGGGCCGCCGCCGCCATGCGGGATGCAGAAGGTCTTGTGCAGGTTGAGGTGGGAGACATCCGAGCCGATGTCGCCGGGGCGGGCGAGGCCGACCATGGCGTTCATGTTGGCGCCGTCGAGATAGACCTGGCCGCCGTGGCTGTGGGTGATCTCGCAGATTTCCCGCACCGTCTCCTCGAAGACGCCGTGGGTGGAGGGATAGGTGATCATGCAGCAGGAGAGATTTGCCGCGTGTTCTTTCGCCTTGGCGCGGAAATCGGCCATGTCGATGTCGCCGGTCTCGGTGACCTTGACCACCACAACCTTCATGCCGACCATCTGGGCCGAGGCCGGGTTGGTGCCGTGCGCCGAGGTGGGGATGAGGCAGACGTCGCGATGGGCGTTGCCGCTGGCGATGTGGTAGTTGCGGATCGTCAGGAGGCCGGCATATTCGCCCTGCGCACCGGAATTCGGCTGCATCGAGAACGCATCGTAGCCGGTGACGGCGCAGAGTTTCTGGGCGAGATCGTCCAGCATCTCCTTGTAGCCGAGGGCCTGGTCGGCGGGCACGAAGGGGTGGATGTCGGAAAATTCCGGCCAGGTGATCGGCAGCATTTCGGCTGTCGCGTTGAGCTTCATGGTGCAGGAGCCGAGCGGGATCATCGCCCGGTCGAGCGCCAGGTCCCGGTCCGAAAGGCGGCGGATGTAGCGGGTCATCTCGCTTTCGGCGCGGTTCATGTGGAAGATCGGGTGGGTGAGGTAGGCGCTCTTGCGCAACAACGGTTTTGGCAGGCGCCAGTCGGAGTCGAAATCGGCGAGGCGGAAATGGCCGCCGAAGGCGCGCCAGACGGATTCGAGCGTTGCCGGCCGCGTGCGTTCGTCGAGGCTGATGCCGATCTTCGTCGCGCCGATCTTGCGCAGGTTAACGCCTTCGGCGACCGCGGCGCGCAGGATGAGGCCCTGCATGTGGCCGACATCGACGGTGATGGTGTCGAAGAAGGTTTCGGGTTCGACCTTGTAGCCGAGCTTTTCCAGGCCCTTGGCCATCAGCACGGCCTTGCGGTGCACCTGCTGGGCAATCGCCTTGATGCCTTCGGGGCCGTGGAAGACGGCATACATCGAGGCCATGACGGCGAGCAGCACCTGGGCGGTGCAGATGTTCGACGTCGCCTTTTCGCGGCGGATGTGCTGTTCGCGGGTCTGCAGCGACAGGCGGTAGGCGCGGTTGCCGCGGGCATCGACCGAGACGCCGACGAGGCGGCCGGGCATCGAGCGCTTGTAGGCATCCTTGACCGCCATGTAGGCCGCATGCGGGCCGCCGTAGCCGACCGGCACGCCAAAACGCTGGGTGGAGCCGATGGCGATGTCGGCGCCCATTTCGCCGGGGGATTTCAAGAGCGCCAGCGCCAGGGGATCGGCGGCGACGGTGGCGATGGCGCCGTTTTCATGCAGCTTGGCGATCAGCGCGGTGAAATCGCGGACGTGGCCGTAGGTGCCGGGGTATTGGAAGAGGGCGCCGAAGACCTCGTTCGCCTTCAGGTGTTCGTCGGGATTGCCGACGATCACCTGCCAGCCGAGCGGCGCGGCGCGGGTCTTGATCAGGGCGATGGTCTGCGGGTGGCAGTTTTCGTCGACGAAGAAGGTTTTTGCCTTCGACTTGGCGACGCGTTCGGCCATGGCCATGGCTTCGGCGGCGGCGGTCGCCTCGTCGAGCAGCGAGGCGTTGGCGACGTCGAGGCCGGTCAGGTCGCAGACCATGGTCTGGTAATTGATCAGTGCTTCCAGGCGGCCCTGGCTGATTTCCGGCTGATACGGCGTGTAGGCGGTGTACCAGGCGGGGTTTTCGAGGATATTGCGCTGGATCACCGGCGGGGTGATCGTGCCGTAATAACCCTGGCCGATCAGCGAGACGAGGTTCTTGTTCTTGTTGGCGATCTCGCGCAGCCGGTCGAGCGCTTCGCGCTCTGTCATCGGCGCGCCCCAGATCAACGGGGCGTCCTGGCGGATGCCCTTTGGCACGGTGGCGTCGATCAGTGCGTCGAGGCTGCCGTAGCCGACAACCTTCAGCATCTCCTGCATCTCGGCCGGCGACGGGCCGATGTGGCGGCGGTTGGCGAAGTCGTAGGGCTGGTAGTCGGTGAAGGAAAATTCGGTGGGCGTCGACATTACGCGATCAGCTCCTTGTAGGCGGATTCATCAAGCAGGCCATCGACATCGGCAAGGTTTTTCAGCTTCAGCTTGAAGAACCAGCCGGCGCCCTGCGGATCGGAATTGACCAGCGACGGGTCGGCGGTGATCGCCTCGTTGATCTCGGTGATTTCGCCGTCGAGCGGACAATAGACCTCCGAGGCCGCCTTGACGCTCTCGACGGTGGCGGCATCGGCGCCCTTGTCGAAGCTTGAGCCGACATCGGGCAGTTCGACGAAGACGAGGTCGCCGAGCTGTTCGGCGGCGTGTGCCGTGATGCCGACGGTGGCGACGTCGCCGTCGATCTGCAGCCATTCGTGTTCAGCGGTGAATTTCAGCATGGAATGGGTTCCTCTCCGGAAGCTTTATGGGATGGCGGGCGTATCAGCGCTTGTAGGTGGGCTTGATGAAGGGCAGCGCGGTAACGGTGAGCGGCAGGAATTTTCCGCGCACCTCGGTGAAGATCTGGGTGCTGGGGGCGGTGTGGCTGGCCGAAACGTAACCCATGGCGACGGGGCTTTCGACCGAGGGGCCGAAGCCGCCGGAGGTGACGTGGCCGATCTCCTGGCTGCCTTCGGCATCGGCAAAAAGTTTTGCCGGCGGGCGGACGGGGGCCTTGCCATCGGGCTTCAGGCCGACGCGGCGGCGGGAGGTGCCGGTTTCCAGCTCAGCGAGGATGCGGGAGGCACCCGGAAAGCCGCCTTCGCGGGCGCCGCCTGCACGGCGGGCCTTCTGGATCGCCCATTCGAGGCCGGCCTCGATCGGCGAGGTGGTGGTGTCGATGTCGTTGCCGTAGAGGCAGAGGCCGGCTTCGAGACGCAGGGAGTCGCGGGCGCCAAGACCGATCGGCTGGACGTCCGGGTGTTCCAGCAGGCGCTGGGCGATGTCGACGGCATAGTTGGCGGGGACGGAGATTTCGTAGCCGTCCTCACCGGAATAGCCGGAGCGGGAGACCAGACAGGAGACGTCGTGCAGGCGGCAGTGGCGCACGTCCATGAATTTCATGGCGGCGACGTCGGCCCAGAGTTCGGCAAGCGCCTCGACGGCGCGGGGACCTTGCAGTGCGAGCAGGGCGCGGTCTTCCAGCACCTCGATCTCGCAACGATCACCGATATGGCTCCTGATGTGGGCGATGTCGGCGGCCTTGCAGCCGGCGTTGACGACGACGAAGAGGTGGTCGTCGCGGCGCGTGATCATCAGGTCGTCGAGGATGCCGCCATTGTCGTCGGTGAGGAAGCCGTAGCGCTGGCGACCGTCCGCGAGGCTGAGGATATCGACCGGGACGAGGCTTTCCAGGGCGAGCGCGGCATCCTCGTAGGATCCCGAGCGGGCGCGGACGATCAGCTGGCCCATGTGCGAGACGTCGAACAGGCCGGCGGCGGCGCGGGTGTGCAGGTGCTCCTTGAGCACGCCGAGGGGATATTGCACCGGCATGTCGTATCCGGCGAACGGCACCAGGCGGGCGCCGAGCGACAGGTGCAGCGCGTGCAGCGGGGTGGTCTTGAGTGCGGTCTGATCGTTCAAGCGAACGCCTCCAGGTCTCGCGCTTTTAAAAGCGGCAGCTCGAATCGTTACGGTGATGCACACCGCGGTGACGAGCCCCCTCTGTCCGTTTGCCTGAGATTGTTATCCCTTCGGCGAACCTCCCTTTGCAGGGGTGTTTCTCTCCAGAGTTCCTGTCGGCCTCGCTGGTCCTTTTGCCTGAGAGTTTCCGGGGCGGTTGCTCCTTCGGCACCGCATCGAAGCGGTTTCTCCCAACGGGGTGAGGGCAATTATCGGTTTCGCCGTGATCTTGGCAAGGGGCAAATGTCGTATGCGAGCAATTTTTTGTCGCGCCAGGTTCGGCTCGCGAACTGGCCCCGTTTCGTGCCGAATTCGATCCGCGGAAGCGTGGACATGAAACAGGCGGAGAACCGGCCGGTTCTCCGCCTGTTTCAGCGGGAGGAATATCTGTTGGTGTCAGCCGCCGGCGCGTCGATAGGCGTCGATCGCTTCCTGGACGGAAGCCTGCGGCTGGTGATCGCCGAAATTCATCATCGACAGTTCGGCAGAGGCAGTGCGGATGACATCGGGAATGGAATCGGCTTCGTCGACGCCTTCGTTTTCCTTGGCTTCGAAGGTGCGGACCACTTCCTGGACATATTGCTTTCGCGCAACCCGTTGCGGCGGCTTGAGGGCTTCCATCGCATAGGCCGCGGTATTCGCGGAAACTGTGACCACCTGTGTCATCGTATCTACATACTCTCCTTATGACAGCAATATAACGCGCACGCCTTCCCGAGCGCTTAAACAAGAAGGTTAAATTTTAACGGATTATGCGTTCTTTCGTGTCTTGACGGAGAACGGCAGTAACCCTTTCGATTGCGACTTGCGGTCCGTCAGTAAAAGCATCATCGGACCTGTGGAACGGCAAGTGGTCGGGGTATATCTGTTTCAGGGAAGGCGATGCATGCCGCTTGTCTTTGCTTGCCCTGTCTTTCCGGAATGCCGATGACGCCGTGCGAATCGGTCAAAAACATGGGGCTGGTGCAATTCCGGTTTTGCCTTTGGCGGAAAATGTTCTAAAGCCAGCGTCAAAGCCGGTTTTATCGGCCTGAAAGCACGTTTAAGGGACCAAGATGGCAGGGATCGAACATATCACCGTGGAAGCGGACGAGGCGGGCATGCGGCTCGACCGCTGGTTCAAGGTGCATTTTCCCGGCCTGGGTTTCGGGCAATTGCAAAAGTTGCTGCGCTCCGGCCAGGTGCGCGTCGATGGCGGACGCGTGAAGACAGATGCCCGCGTGCAGCCGGGGCAGGTGGTGCGCGTGCCGCCGCTCGATGTCGACTTGAAGAGCACCAAGAGCGGACCGATCGCCTCGAAGGATCTGAAACATTCAGATGACGCTGAATTGCTGGCGCGCATGCTGCTGCATGAGGACGAGAAGGTGTTCGTGCTCAACAAGCCGGCTGGCTTGGCGGTGCAGGGCGGTTCCGGCGTCCACCGCAACATCGACAAGATGCTGGAAGCCTGGACCAACAAGCGGGGCGAGAAGCCTCGCCTCGTGCATCGCCTCGACCGCGATACTTCGGGCGTGCTGGTCATTGCCCGCACCCGCGGCGCGGCGCAGAAGCTGACGGCGGCGTTTCGCGAACGCGATACCAAGAAGACCTACTGGTCGCTGGTCAAGGGCGTGCCGCGCAAGCACGAGGACCGGATTTCCACCTGGCTGGTGAAGGAGCAGACGCCTGATGGCGACCGCATGCGGATCGCCAAGCACGGCGAAGAGGATGCCGATCACGCCATTTCCTACTACCGCGTCATCGAGACGGCGGCCCAGAGCCTCGCCTGGCTGGAGATGGAGCCCTATACCGGCCGTACCCACCAGCTGCGTGTCCATGCCCTGCATATCGGCCATCCGATCATCGGTGATCCGAAATATTTCATCGACGATCCGAACTGGGATTTCCCGGGCGGTGTGCAGCGGCGCCTGCACCTGCATGCGCGCAAGATCGATATTCCGCATCCGAACGGTGGCCGGCTGAAGGTCACCGCACCGTTGCCGCCGCATATGGTGCAGACATGGAACCTGCTTGGCCTCGATCTCGACAGCGCCTCCGGGGACGATGACTGATGCAACTGGTGCTTTTCGATTGCGACGGCACGCTGGTGGATAGCGCCGGCCTGATCCATGAGGTGATGGTGCGGACGTTTCGCCATTTCGGCCATGTGCCGCCGGCGCTTTCCGATACCAAGGGTGTCATCGGGCTGACGCTCGACATCGCAATCGCCCGCCTGCAGGGCAAGGCCCATGCCGACGGCGAAGCGAATGCGATGATGGTGCATTACAAATCCATCTTCGCCGGCGTGCGCGCCGAGGCGGGTTTCGAGGAGCCGCTGTTCGACGGCATCCGGTCGTTGATCGACGACATTGGTGGGCGCGAGCATATCCTGATCGGCGCCGTCACCGGCAAATCGCGGCGCGGGTTGGACCAGATCCTCGACACGCATGGTTTCCGCAAATATTTCGTGGTGTCGCGCACCGCCGACGACTGCCCCTCCAAGCCGCATTCGGCCATGGTGAGCGAATGCTGCGACGAAACCGGCATGAATGCCGCCGATACCATTGTCATCGGCGATGCAGTGTACGATATGCTGATGGCAAAGGCGGCAGGCGCGCGGGCGATTGGCGTTTCCTGGGGCTATGCCACCGTAGACGAATTGCTGCAGGCAGGCGCGGACGTTATCGTCCACCATCCCCGCGAACTGCTGCAGCACATCCAGTGAGACAAGACGATGCGTGACCTGCTGAACGACCTTTCCGAAGGCCTGAGCCATCCCGACCCGATCCGCCGCGCGCAGGTGCAGATGAAGCGCCCGCTGCCGAAGCGTTTTTACACGGACGTCAGTGTGGCCGAGGTGGAGGGTGCCTATCACATTCAGCTCGACGGCCGCGGTGTGAAAACACCGGCGAAACGGCCACTGGCTGCCGGCACTGCCGCGCTGGCGGATGTGCTGAAGGCGGAATGGGAGGCGCAGGCGGAAAATATCGATCCGGCGACGATGCCGGTGACCCGGCTGATGAACACGGCCATCGACGGCATCGCCGACGATCCGCAGGCGGTGTTCGAGGATATTCTCCGCTACAGCTCCAACGATCTTCTCTGTTACCGCGCCGGCGAACCGGTGGAACTGGTGGCGCGACAGGCCGAGCGCTGGGATCCGCTGATCGACTGGGCGGCCAATGTGCTGGGCGCCCGTTTCATCCTCATTGAAGGCGTGATCCATCAGGAGCAGCCGCGCGAGGCGATTGCCGCCTTCGCGGTAACGTTACGGAAGTACGATAACGCTACGGACCTTGCCTGCCTGCACACGATGACGACGCTTTCCGGCTCGGCAATCCTGGCGCTGGCTTTTGCCGAGGGCCTCCTGTCGCTGGAGGAGATGTGGGCTCTGGCTCATCTCGACGAGGACTGGACGATCGAGCATTGGGGCACCGACGAGGAGGCCGAGGCCCGCCGGGCGGGGCGTTTCCAGGAAATCGATGCGGCGGCGAGAACATTTTCCGCCTTGCATGGCTGAGCTTTAGCCGTTCATTAACCATAAAAGCGAAATCTGGGGCCGATACCAATCGGCTTTCCGGATTCGCTCATGGCCCGTTTTTTCGTCCGCCTCTTTACCCTGTTGTTCCTGGGTGTTCTCATCACGGGATGTGCCGCCGTGAAGCGATACCAGGATGAACGCCTGCCACGCTACGATGTGCGGGAGGTTGCAGTTCTCGCCAGAGGGAGGGTTTCACCGGCGCTGATCCGCGGCGTCGATTCGCGTGTTTCGCATGCGATCTCGGCAACGATCCGTACACAGGCGCTGCCGCGGGTGGTGCTGTCGGTCAAGATCGACAAGGTGGTCAAGGGCATCGGAGAAAACCGTGACCGCAACGAAGCGACGTTCAGCGTCGATGTCTTTGCCGTCGACAACGGTGCGCTGCTTGGCAATGGCATGTTTAAGGCGATCAGCTATTCCACCTCGGCAGACACTGCCGAACTGGGGCTGGCCGAAGAGATTGCCGCCCGCATCCGGTCGGCTTTCGACCTGATGACCCCGCCGCTTCCGCGGGCTCGCAACGTGATGATGACGCGTCCGGCCGCCTGGGCAGCGACTGCCAAGGCCGAATACGAAGCCGAGCAGGCGACAACACGACAGACGGACGATACGCCGACCATGGAGGCCGTCAACATGCCCGAAAAGGCCGAAGCCGTGGAAGAGGTGGTGACCAAGCCGGTTGTCGTTTCCGGTCCGGCGGTTGGCGAGGATCTTGAGGGTGGCGCCGTCGGCAAGATTTCCATCAAGCCGGCGGCCTCTACCACGACCACGGAAGAGGTGCTGCCGGCCGAGACAACCGCGACCGGCGCCAAGCCCGCGACGCCCTGATACGGCTTCGTGCCGAAAGATGATGAATGGGGCGGGGCCGTGAGGCCGCCGCCCTTTTCCATGATCAGGCAGTCGCCTTCAGGCCGGCGATGCCGGCGACGATCAGGCCGACGCAGATCAACCGGACGGCCGTTGCCGGCTCCGAGAACAGGAAGATGCCGAGCGCGACAGTGCCGACCGTGCCGATGCCGGTCCAGATGGCGTAAGCGGTGCCGAGCGGCAGGGTCCTGACGGCGATGCCGAGAAGCACGACGCTGGCCACCATCGAGGCGGCCGTCAGTGCGGTGGGGATGGGGCGTGTAAAGCCATCGGTGTATTTCAGGCCAACGGCCCAACCGATTTCCAGAACGCCGGCGAGGAAAAGCAGAAACCAAGCCATGGTCTCTCTCCTTGTTTCAAAGAGCGAGGCCGTCCCCGCGACATTTGCGCTTCCCCCGAACGATGTTTTCGGGGGCGCGCCGCAGTCGTCTGCGATGATGTCTATATGCCTCGGGCGGCCGTTGCTTTCAAGCACCGAAATGGCATAGCTGCCTTGCCGCCCGATATAGGGTTACGGCGCGGTTACGCCAGCCGCTCGGCGTGCCAGCGCAGGTGATCGTCCATGAAGGTGGAGATGAAGTAGTAGGAGTGGTCGTAGCGCTCGTGCATGCGCAGCGTCAGCTTGATGCCGGTGTCCTTGATCGCTTCCTCGAACAGCCAGGGGCGCAGGCCGTTGTCGAGGAAGCTGTCGGCCTTGCCCTGGTCGATGAGGAATTCCGGGAAGCGGGCGCCGTCGGCGACCAGCGCGCAGGCGTCGTAGGGACGCCAGGCGGCCTTATCGGCACCAAGATATTTTTCGAAGGCATCGACCGACCAGTGGGCGGTGGAGGGCTCGACGATCGGCGCGAAGGCCGAGCAGCTCTTGAAGCGGTCCGGATGCTTCAGCGCGATGGTCATGGCGCCGTGGCCGCCCATGGAGTGGCCGAAGATGCCCTGGCGATCCATGTCGACGCGGAAATGCTGGCTGACGAAGGCCGGAAGCTCTTCGGTGATGTAGGTGTACATCTTGAAATGATCCGACCAGGGTTTTTCCGTCGCA
This sequence comes from Rhizobium sp. LjRoot30, assembly GCF_964253915.1. Taxonomy (NCBI): domain Bacteria; kingdom Pseudomonadati; phylum Pseudomonadota; class Alphaproteobacteria; order Hyphomicrobiales; family Rhizobiaceae; genus Rhizobium; species Rhizobium sp. LjRoot30. Next base: position 11,889 of record NZ_CAXUSG020000013.1, read on the forward strand.
TCGAGATAGAAGCCGGCGCCCTTGCCCATCTGCCAGTTGGTCAGTTCGTCGGCCACGTCGTTGCCGCGCGGGCTGGTGTCGGGGCAGACGATGATCAGGCCGAGTTCGGCGGCGAGGCGCCGATATTCGCCCTTTTCCATGACGTTGGCATGGGTGCAGGTGAGGCCGGAAAGATACCACAGGACCGGGCAGGGTTTTTCGATCGCCTGTGGCGGCACGAAGACGGCAAAGGTCATCTCGCAGTTGCAGGCGTCCGACTGGTGGGCGAAGACGCCCTGCATGCCGCCGAAGGCGGTGTTCTGCGACAGGATTTTCATGGGGTCAGTCTTCCTTGCTGCTGGTCGTGGCTTGGCTTGTGGACTTGGCCCGGCGGCAGAGCCGGTCGAGCGTTTCGAGAAATTTCGAGCGGTCGCGCGGCGAGAAGGCGGCGTTGTAGCCCTTGCTCTCTCCCGTTTCGCGCAGGTGCTGGCCGAGGTCGCGCATGGCGGTGGCCATGCCGATGTTGGTCTGATCGAAGACGCGGCCGGTCGGGCCGGTGACGAGGGCGCCGGCAGCGACGCAGCGGCCGGCCAGCGGCACGTCGGCGGTGATGACGATATCGCCTTCGCCGGCACGTTCGGCGATCCAGTTGTCGGCGGCATCGAAACCGTTGGAGACGATGACGTTCTTGACCATCGGGTCACGTGAGGGCCTGAGCCCAGAATTGGCGACGAGGGTCACCTCGATGCCGTGGCGTTCGGCAACCTTCAGGATTTCCGGCTTGACCGGGCAGGCATCGGCATCGACATAGATCACTGGCTCTGGCGTTCCCGTTTTCGATGCCGATGGCTATAGAGTGGATCAAACCGCCATGGAAGCGCTGAAAGGCACGGACACCGCTTATTTGCGGGTCCAGTCCTCGCGGGTCACGCCCTGCGACCCGGCATAGGTCCACACACCCTGCCACGTGCCATCAGCCTGCTCGAAATACATGGCGATTCCGAAGGTGTCGCCGGTCTTGTAGCCGACGGAAATTCCGGTGTCCTCGGGGGTGGCCGGACCCATAACGATCTGGTCCTTGGTGAAGTGGGCGCCGATGCCGGTGCCGATCGACTTGGCCCCGCCGATGGTCCAGATCACGGAGTAGGTGGCGCCGGTGCGAGTAACCTCGACGGTGCCCTCATAGGTCTCGCCGGTATCGGCATTCTTGCCGACGACATTGTAGCTGCCGGTCGGATCGGCGAGCGCCAGGCCTGGCGCTAGGATCATGGCGAATGCGGTGATTGCGGTCCTAAAAAGCATTCTTCGCTCCCTTGCGAATAGTCGTGCTCCAAAACGCAGGGAAGGTATCACCGCAGGACCGAGCGGAGCATTGGGAATGGGCGACGCCCGGCAACTTTTTTTGGTTGCCGGGCGCCTCTTATGTGCAGGTCTTAATAGAGAACGACCGAGCGGATGCTCTCGCCGGAATGCATCAGCTCGAACCCCTTGTTGATGTCGTCGAGCGGCATGGTGTGGGTGATCATCGGGTCGATCTGGATCTTGCCTTCCATGTACCATTCGACGATCTTCGGCACATCGGTGCGGCCGCGCGCGCCGCCGAAGGCAGTGCCCATCCAGTTGCGGCCGGTGACCAGCTGGAACGGACGGGTGGAGATTTCCTGGCCGGCGCCGGCAACGCCGATGATCACCGACTTGCCCCAGCCGCGATGCGAGGATTCGAGCGCCTGGCGCATGACCTTGGTGTTGCCGGTGCAATCGAACGTGTAGTCGGCGCCGCCGATGGTGTCGCCGTTGCGCTTGGTCATGTTGACGAGGTAGGGCACAATGTCGTCGCCGACCTCCTTCGGGTTGACGAAATGCGTCATGCCGAATTTTTCGCCCCAGGCCTTGCGGTCGTTGTTGATGTCGACGCCGATGATCATGTCGGCGCCGGCAAGGCGCAGGCCCTGCAGCACGTTGAGGCCGATGCCGCCGAGACCGAAGACAATCGCCGTCGAGCCGATCTCGACCTTGGCGGTGTTGATGACAGCGCCGATGCCGGTGGTGACGCCGCAGCCGATGTAGCAGATCTTGTCGAAGGGGGCGGCGGGATTGACCTTGGCGAGCGCGATCTCCGGCAGGACCGTGAAATTGGCGAAGGTGGAGCAGCCCATGTAGTGATGGATCTTGTCCTTGCCGATGGAGAAGCGGCTCGTGCCGTCCGGCATCAGGCCCTGGCCCTGGGTGGCGCGGATCGAGGTGCAGAGGTTGGTCTTGCGCGACAGGCAGGAATAGCACTCGCGGCATTCCGGCGTGTAGAGCGGAATGACGTGGTCGCCCTTCTTCAGCGAGGTGACGCCGGGGCCGACGTCGACGACGATGCCGGCGCCTTCATGGCCGAGGATCGCCGGGAACAGGCCTTCCGGATCGGCGCCTGACAGCGTGAAGTCGTCGGTGTGGCAGATGCCGGTCGCCTTGACCTCGATCAGCACTTCGCCGGCCTTCGGGCCGTCGAGCTGCACGGTCATGATTTCCAGCGGTTTTCCTGCCTGAACGGCAACGGCGGCGCGAACGTCCATGATGCGGTCTCCCTTGGTGATTTGTTTGCCGGACTTTTGCATGATGATGTCCGGCGTCTCAAGGGGCGAAAGGCGTTTTTCAAGCTTTCTCAAGGCGATCGCGCGCTTTGCGACACGCCGTGCCGCAAAGTGTCGCCATTCGTTCTCTCGTGCCTTATGCGTTGCTTTCGATCAGCGGCACATGCGGCGAGGCGGTGCGGGGAATGATACCGGACAGACGCGGATCGTCGCACACTTCCACCATCATCGTATAGGGACGGAAGCCGGAGCGCTGATAGAAAACCGGTGCCCCGGGATGATCGAAATGGCAGGTGTGGACCCAGAAACGGGTGATCGGCCGGCTCCAGGCAGAAGCCAGCGCCCGGTTCATCATGAAACGGCCGGCGCCGTTGCCGATCGCTTCCGGCACCAGGCCGAAGAAGGCGAGCTCGCACTGGCCGTCTTCACGAAAATCCAGTTCGAGAAGGCCGAGATCCTTGTCTCCGTCGCGCAGCACCGACACCTCGACTTTCGTATCGTCGAGGATGGCGCGCAGCTTGTCTTCCGGCATGATGAGCCGGGAAAACCACATCCAGTCTTCGCCGACACGGCGATAGAGCGCCCGGTATTCATCGCTGGCGGGCGTGTGCCAGCGGTCGAGCCGCAGCGAGGCAGCCGAGGCGGGGTCCGGCCGCGCAGGGGGCGGGGCCAGCATCTCCAGGCAGGTGACGGCGTTGACGATCTTGCCGGCGGGGATCGGCGAATAGCCGAACGGCAGCGGGGGATTGGTGGTGGTGCTCATGCCGCCGTTTCAGCCTGTCTTTCGGTGGAAGTCAACATGCCCCACGGTTTTCCCGCCGGCGATGTTATCGGAAGAGAATGTCGCAGGCCTTGACGATGGCGAAGCCATGAATGGTGACGGCGGCGTAGAGGCCGAAACCAGCCATGAGGCGCTCGGAGGGCTTCATTTCGTCAAGCGCCTCGCGCGGCTTGGCCCGGCCGCCGAAACCGGCGCTCATCAGGCTCATCAGGGTGAAGACAGCGAGTGCGGCGATCAGCGCATTTGCCGGCAGGCCGATCCTCCAGCCGATCCACAGAATGACGAGGGTGATGCAGAAGCTGCCGACGGCGCGCATCCGCCCTGGAAAGATCTGGCGCAGCACCTGTCCGCCGTCGAAACGGTCCATGGGCAGCAGATTGAGCAGATTGAAGGCGCCGATGATCAAGAGCGCCACGACGGAAACCTCGCCGACGACACTCGGCAGCACGCCGCTGGCGCCGAGGTCCTGGAGCAGCATGACAATCGGCACGAAGAAGGCGGACAGGCCGGCGCCCATGAGCGCACAGGTCGCCACTTCGAAATGGCTGTTGTAGGGGCGGCCGCCGATGGCGATGCCGCCGAGCAGCGGCACGAAGATCATCCGCACCCGTTCGTGGCCGAACGCCCGGTAGGCGACCATGTGGCCGAGTTCATGCAGGACGATGACGACCGTCAGCAGTGTCGACAGCACCAGGCCATTGATCGTCAGCCCGAAGAACGGCCAGAGCATCAGCGTCGAGAGAAATGCCAGCGCCACTTGCGTCACCGAGCTTTCGAACAGGCCGGTGTGGCCGGTTCGTCCGGTTTCCAGATGATTCTGCAGAGCGCCGATTTCGCGACGGAGCGAAAAATAGCGAAAGGCGAGGAAGGCAAGGCCGCGATACTGGTCGGTCTGGCTGATGACGAGTTCTGCGCCGCCGGATGAGGGTGACAAGGCGCGGTGCTCGCGGAAATCCGCCCAGAAACCGGCGTCGAGCGCGCTGTCGTCGACGATGCGCAGATCGTAGGCGGGGTTTCGCGTCGCCGTCTCGACGCTTTCGGCGATCTCGACCATGCGGGTGATCGGGCGGCCTTTCCTGTCGGGATGATTGAAGGAGCGACGGATCAGCAGGGGAGAGTCGGCAACGGCGCTGCTGGCGGCGATGGCCGGATTCCAGTCTGCGTCGTTCCTGGGGTCGAGCGCATGCCGCAATCGCTGCGGTTCGGCGTTCATCCGTCGTCGGACGGTGACGGTTCGCTCACCGAGCGGTGCGGCCATCAGGAGCCACAGCAGACCGAGATTGATGCCAAGAAGCACGAGGACGGACATGGCGCTCCCTCCAATGAGCGAAATATCCGCAGAGACTACAGTGCCGATGTTGATAATTGTGTTTTTGCAGTTCGTGCAATTTTAGCGATCTACAATATTCCTGCCGGCTTCCTGTGCCGCCCGGACACGTTCTCGCCAGATGATGAACAGGCCTGAGGCGACGATGATGGCGATGCCAAGCCATTTCGAGGCCGTCGGGAAGTCGCCGAAAATCACATAACCGAGGAATGTCGCGGAAATGATCTCGAAATACTGGAACGGTGCCAGAAGCGAGAGCGGCGCCAGCCGGAAGGCGCGCACGACGATCAGGTGGGCATAACCCGAGATCGAACCGAGAAGGACCAGCAGCAGCAGCCCAAGCGCGGAATGCGGCAGAGACATCTGGAAATCGGTGACGCCGGCGCCGTGGCCGGCGACGAGCACCGCGCCTGTCATGACGGCACCGCCGATGGCGGCGATGGTCTGCATGGTCAGCGGCGAATCGGCGTCGCCGATGGCGCGGTTGAGGAACAGGTACAGCGAGAACAGGAAGGCGCAGGCAACCGGAAGCAGGGCGGTCCAGCCGAAAATCGCGTAACTCGGCTGGATGACGATGATGGCGCCGCCGAAGCCGACGACGATGGCCAGCCAGCGCCTTATGCCGACCCGCTCCTTGAGAAAGATTGCCGACATGGCCGTCAGCATGAAGGGTTCGACGAAATAGATGGCGAAGACATCGGCGAGCGGCATGTATTTGACCGCCAGGAAGAACAGCAGGCTTGCCGCGCCGTGCAGGACGCCGCGCAGCAGGTTCATCCACGGACGCTTGGCGCGGAAGGCGCCGGCGGCACCGAAGGCCAGCAGCGGCAGTGTGCAGGCAAGCTGGAAGAAGAACCGGTAGAAGGTCACCTGTCCCGGAGACATGTTTTCGGAATTCGCCATGAATTTGGCGATGGCATCCATGACCGGCAGCACAAGCATGGCGGCCGCCATGAGCGTCATGCCCTGCAACGGATTTTGGGGAGTGGTTGGATGGGATGACATGGCCGTCTTTCCGTGCTGCTCGGGAGGGTCATGAACCACACCATGCCGGCTGCGGCAAGCCGGATGGACGCGCAGGAGACCTCCATCGGCCGGAGCCGGCATTTTTCGTCGCCTTTTGGGGTGCCGTTCGGAAAAATCTGTCCTATCTTAACGACAGCGAGCCGGATCAGGACGGGCCGGGCAAGAAAAGGCCCCGATCGATCCTTCGGTGAGGAAAAGGGGGCAAGATCATGCCCAGTCTCGATTTTTATCGCGACAGCATGTCCGAAGACGCCAAGGATACGTTTGGCGGAAGGTTATCCCTGGCGCACGACCTTGCGGGCGCAAGCCTCGATTCGCTTGCCGCAGGCCTGGGCGTCAAACGCCAGCGGGTGCGGGCCTGGGAAAGCGACCGTGCAGAACCCTCGACACGGCAGATTTTTGCGCTCGCGGCTTTCTTGCGTGTTTCCCCCATGTGGCTGATGACAGGCATCGGTGAAGGGCCTGTCGACGAGGATGGGGAGCGCGAAATGCTGACGGTGAGAAGTCAGAGGTAGCGGTGGCAATCCTTACCGCGTGCAATGTTCAAGGGGTTGAATAAAAACAAAAAACCCGGCCGAAGCCGGGTTGATTTGGTGCGGTCGAGAAGACTCGAACTTCCACGGGTTGCCCCACAGCGACCTCAACGCTGCGCGTCTACCAATTCCGCCACGACCGCATCGTGGTAGGTGCCGATTTGTGCCGGCGAGGGAGCGTGTAGCAAAAGCATTCGGGGGGTGCAAGGCCATCGTGACAGATTTTTTTCAGCTGTGAACAATCCTATATGAAAGGTGCTGGAAAACCGGCCGCCGAGCAGCTTGCCGCGGCAGGGCGATTTTGCGACAAGATGGAAAACGAGGAAAAACAATGCTGCGCACCGATCTAGACACCACCATGTTCGCCGCGCCGGGCCAGCCGCCGGTGCGCTGGCGCATCAGCGACGGGCTGGTTCCTTATGAGACGGCGGTGGCGGCGATGGAGGCGGAGGTGGCGGCCATCGCCGACGGGCAGGCCGACGAACTCGTGTGGCTGCTGGAGCATCCGCCGCTTTATACCGCCGGCACCAGCGCCGATTCTGCCGACCTGATCGCCCCGGACCGTTTTCCGGTGTTTTCCACAGGCCGCGGCGGCGAATACACCTATCATGGCCCCGGCCAGCGGGTTGCTTATGTGATGCTCGACCTCAAGCGCCGGCGGCAGGACGTGCGCGCCTTCGTGGCGGCTCTGGAAGAGGTAATCATCCGCACGCTCGAATCGATGAATGTGCGTGGCGAACGGCGCGAGGATCGTGTCGGCGTCTGGGTGCGGCGGCCGGAGAAGCCATTGCTGCCGGATGGTTCGATGGCGGAGGACAAGGTGGCGGCGCTGGGCATCCGGTTGCGGCGCTGGGTGAGCTTTCATGGATTGTCGCTGAACGTCGATCCGGATCTGGAACATTTTTCGGGCATCGTACCCTGCGGTATTACCGCCTATGGCGTGACGAGCCTGGTGGATCTGGGGCTACCGGTGATGATGAGCGATGTCGACATGCGGCTGCGCGAGGCCTTCGAGACGGTTTTTGGCGCAACGAGCGGGGAGGCGAGCGCAATGCTTGCGAGGCGGGCGTGAGCGGCTTTCGCGTCAAGGCGCGACCGACGGGGGCGGAAGCGCAATTGGGACGTCATGGTGGGCCGACGGTCGTTTCGGCGACGGGCGGCAGCTTCGAGCTTGTCGCGGCCGGCTCGCAGCCGGGCTTCAATCCGGTTGATCTGTTATACGCCTCCCTGTCGGCCTGCATGGTCTTGAGTGCACGAATCGCAGCAAGCCAGCTCGGCGTGCTCGACTCGTTTACCGGCGCTGTTGCCCGAGTGAGTGGGGAAAAGGCGGGAGAACCAAGTCGGGTCGCTTCCATGAGCGTGGTTCTGGAGATCAGCGGTGATTTTGATGCCGATACCCGCCAGGCGATCGGCCGCATGGCGGAAGAAATCTGCACCATCAGCAATACGCTGCATACGTCGCCGGATATTCGCGTCGATATCCGCTGAAGCGATTCCTGTAAAATGCGCAGCGGTTTCGTCTGCGAAATTGCATGAAGACAAATGGTTCGAGGGTTTTCGCGCTTCATGAACACGCGAAAACCCTTGGATTTATCAATCGTCCTCGGGCATGGTGCTGTCGACGCCGAGAAGGTTGAGATTGTTTCTGACCTGATGGACGCCGTCGACGCTCATGGCGGCCAGCTCCACACGTCGTGCCTGATCGATATCGTCGACATCGCCTTCGAGCGTGACGGTGTGGCCTTCCGCATGGACATCGATGGCCTGGGTGGCGATGTCGTCGAGTGTGCCGATGTTTTCCGTAACCCGCTCTTCCAGGTCGTCCTCGAGTTCGTGACCTTCGGTCGATGGCAGGGCGTTGTCGCGCAACGGCCTTTGCCTGCCGTTGTCGTCGGTCCCGGAGAGACGGTAGCCGGCGTTGGGATCGCCGTCTGCGGTTGCGGGCTCATTGCCGTAATCCGGATTTTCACCGACGGGTGCCACACCTGGCTCAGGCCCGTCCTTGTAGGGCCAGCCGGAATCGACGTCGCGGGTTTCGTAGTCGCCGTAGTCCTCTTCGCGGGAGGGCGGGCGGGTATTCTTGAAGGTTGCGGTCATGGCGTTTCTCCTCTGTGGAATCGAGGAGGAAACGTGTCGGCGGCGATTTGGTTCGGGGGTGGCTGGCCGGTTTTCTTTCTCCAGGCAGTCTAGTCAGGTCGCGGCCTTCAGCCATTTTTTGACGAGCCGTTCGCGTTTCAGGCGGGAGAGGCGCTGGATCCAGAAGATGCCGTCGAGCTGGTCGATCTCGTGCTGCATGCAGATGGCGGTGAAACCGCGCATCTCCTCGTCGTGACGGATGCCGTCGAGATCCTGGTAGGCGAGGCGGATGGCGGCGGGGCGGACGATCTCGTCGGTGGCGCCGGGCATGCAGACGCTGCCTTCGGTGTGTTTTTCCGTTTCCTCCGAAAACCAAGTGATTTCGGGATTGATGAAGGTGCGGGGGCCGAGCTTCGGGTCGAGTTCCAGCACGACGATCCGCTGGAGAACGCCGATATGGGCGGCGGTGATACCGACGCCGGGCGCGGCGCGCATGGTGTCGAGGAGATCCGCGGCGAGTGTTCGCAGGTCCTCGTCGAAGCGCTCGACGGGTAGGCAGGCGCGGGAAAGGGCAGGGTCCGGGTAGCGGAGCAGCGGTCTGATCGCCATGTCTGTCGGTGTCCTGTTCGGAAGAATTTCGTCCGCCTTATCAGGAAAACCGGAGATTTGCAGCGCCGATCGTGCCGCGTCGGGGACGATCGCCGGCGGGATTTGTGCCGCGGCGTCGGCCGCCCGTTTCCGCGAGCCTTGCCGGGCGCTGTCCTTGCAACGGCCGATGCCTTCATTTGGCTGGACCTTGGCTGTTTATTGGGTTAGCAGGGTTTTGCCGCCGCCATCGGGCCTTCACCGCCGGGCTGCTGCTATCCGATTGTTGAAACATGTGTTTTTCGTCGTTGCCGGGAAACGAACGGTGCGGCCGGAGAGCATCAGAGCGGGCGAGGGCGCGTGAATGACATATTCCGGCGAAGACGATCGCAACCGCAGCAATTTTAACGACGCGGACAGCGACATCTACACCGAGGACGGCTCGATCCGGCCGGATTTCCTAGCGCTTGTCGGCGCGGCGATTGCCGACCGCGACATCATCTTCCTGCGCCAGAACGTCACACGGCTGCACGAATCGGAAATCGGCGACCTGCTCGAATCGATCATGCCGGACCAGCGCCTGGCGCTGATCCGGCTGCTTGGCGACGAATTCGACATGACGGCGCTGACCGAGGTCGACGAGGCGATCCGCCTCGAAATCGTCGACCAGCTGCCGAACGAGCAGATCGCCGCCGCCATCGGCGAACTCGATTCGGACGACGCCGTCTACATTCTTGAAGACCTCGACCAGGAGGACCGGGAAGAGATCCTTGCCCAGCTGCCGTTCACCGAGCGGGTGCGGCTACGGCGCGCCCTCGACTATCCGGAAAGCTCGGCCGGCCGGCGCATGCAGACGGAATTCGTCGCCGTGCCGCCGTTCTGGACGGTGGGGCAGACGATCGACTACATGCGCGACGAGGAGGAACTGCCGGAGAGTTTTACGCAGATCTTCGTCATCGATCCCACCTTCAAGCTGCTCGGCGTCGTCGATCTCGACCGCATCCTGCGCACCAAGCGGCAGGTGAAGATCGAGGCGATCATGCGCGAGACCAACCATCCGATCCCGGCCGTCATGGACCAGGAAGAGGCCGCACAGCTCTTCGAGCAGTACGACCTTCTCTCTGCCGCCGTCGTCGACGATAACGACCGGCTGGTCGGCGTGCTGACCATCGATGACGTCGTCGACGTCATCCACGAGGAAGCGGACGAGGATATCAAGCGCCTCGGCGGCGTCGGCGACGAAGAACTGTCGGACAACGTGGTCTCGACGGTGCGGTCGCGCTTTGCCTGGCTGTTCATCAATCTCGGCACGGCGATGATCTCGGCCAGCGTCATCGGCCTGTTCGATGCCTCGATTGAAAAGATGATCGCGCTTGCGGTGCTGATGCCGATCGTCGCCTCCATGGGCGGCAATGCCGGGACGCAGACGATGACGGTGACGGTGCGCGCACTCGCGACCCGCGACCTCGATATCTACAATGCCGGCCGCATCATCCGTAGGGAGGCGAGCGTCGGCATCATCAACGGGGTGATGTTTGCGACATTGCTCGGCCTCATCGCCGGTCTATGGTTCCAGAACTACCAGTTGGGCATGGTGATCGGCGCGGCGATGATCATCAACCTGATTGCGGCGGCGCTTGCCGGCATTCTGTTGCCGCTGCTGCTCGACAAGCTGGGGGCCGACCCTGCCATCGCCTCTTCGGTGTTCGTGACGACGGTGACGGACTGTACCGGCTTCTTTGCCTTCCTCGGTATCGCCACCTGGTGGTTCGGCATTCATTGACGGCGCCGAATTGATTGTTACGTAAAAGTCAATAAAATGAGTGGGCCGATTTCCTCACACAGCGACGAGTGTCTGCTTGGACAAGTATTATTCCATTACCGAACTGACCCGCGAATTCGGCGTATCCACCCGGACGCTGCGGTTTTATGAGGATGAGGGGCTGATCCACCCGGAGCGGCGCGGTCGCACGCGGCTTTACCGGCAGGCGGACCGGCATCTGCTGCAGGAAATCTTGCGCGGCCGACGGATTGGGCTGACATTGGCCGAGATCGGCGAAATCATCCAGGTCTACAAGGAGCCGCCGGGCGAGGTCGGGCAGTTGAACCTGGTGCTCAAGCGGGTCGGGGAAAAGCGCGAGGAATTGCGCCAGAAACGCAAGGACATCGAGGATACGCTGGCGGAACTCGACAATGTCGAAGAGGCCTGCCTGACGCGGCTGGCGGAAATCGGCGTCGGGACCTAGAACCTTTCCAGCCGAAGCGGCATCGCTTCGGCGTCGGACAATGCGGAAATGCTCTAACGAAAAAGATCGGTTTTCGATGCGCTGCCGGCTAAAGCGTGTCGCGATCTTTCAGATTCGCTCTCACGCTTTAGCTCCTTTTTTCGCATGTCGTTTTCGCAAAACCGCTGCACACTTTTGCGCGACATACTTTAGGTCAGATCCAGCGCCGGGTGCGTTTGCAATATTGCTCGAACTCGACGCCGAAACGGGCCAGCAGGTGCATTTCTTCCCGCCGGATGACGATCATCGTGGTGACGATCGCCGCGAGTGTTGCCATCACGAAGAACCAGCCGTTGCTGGTCAGGATGCCGATGCCCATGGTCAGCAGCGTATAGCTGAGATAGATCGGGTTGCGGCTGTAGCGGTAGGGGCCGTGGGTGACGAGATGTTTCGCCGCCCGTCGTGGCATGCGGATTTTCGTGCGTGTCGTGATCGCCCAGATGTAGAGCCAAGCGGCGGCGGCTATCAGCAAAATGCCGACGCACCAGCCGATCATGGCGTTGACATGCGGGGTCGGCAGGCCGGCGACGTGATGGATGGCGAAGGCGACAACAATTGCCGTACCGTAGAGAAACGGCGGCCAGGGAAAATTCATCGGCTTTAGACGATAGGCATTCATCGGCAACGTCCTGTCATTGCGCGGCTACGGTGCATTGTTGGGCAATCGCTTGAATGCGTTCATTTTGATCTGCCCGGATTGCGCCAGACTGGAGTGGCGTGAAAAGCTCTTGTTCCATGAGTTTGTCGAGGGTGCAATCGCAGAAGCGGGCGCACATCGCCGCATCCTGGTTTTGCACACAGGCCTGGTTGCAGCTGCGCCTGTAGTCTGCCACCGGATCGGGTGGCGGGGGCGGCAGGACGAGGGACAGGCCGTAGACGATGGCGATCAGCACCGGCTGGTGGATGAGGTAGACGGCGAGGCTGTGGCGCCCGGCGCGGGCCAGCAGGTTGGAGGATGGGCCGGTGGCGAAGCGCTCGGTCCAGCCGCGTGCCATGGCGAGGCGCATGACGGCCATGCCGAGCAGGAAAGGCCCCAGCCAGGGCAAGAGCGGCACATAGTCGTTGGAGCGCGGCAGCGTCTGGGACAGGCCGACCCACCAGAGCCACGGCGTATCGAAGACCGGCGAGCGCAGGTACCAGGGCGCCACAAACGCTGCAACGGCCACGGCGATGGTGATGACGGCAGGAACCCGCAGGAAGGCAAGGCCGATGAGGCTGGCGGCGGCGATGCCATGCAGGATGCCGAAAAAGATCATGCCTTGCGGCATGGCATGGGCGGTGGCGGCGGTGATGAGGCCGGCAGCACCGGCGATCATCAGGAAGCGGCGCCAGAAAGCCTGCCAGCGGATGGCAGGCGTATGTCCGAGCACCAGGCTCAGGCCGGCGAGGAAGAGGAAGCTGCCGGCAATGCCGCGGGCGTAGATTTTCCACAGGCCATGGCCGGTCGTGCCGGGATCGAGATAACCGAAGAACTCCAGATCCCAACCGAAATGATAGGTCGCCATGGCGACCAATGCGATGCCGCGGGCGGTATCCAGGAAGCCGATGCGCGATCGGCGTGGGGAGGCGGACGGGGCCTCCGGGACGGCTGCCATGCGGGACGGTTCCTTTCGGGGGTGGTTTCAGACCTGCCGTGAAAGCGACAAGCGCGGCGTTTTCATGGCAGCTTGTCCATGAGGGCGAGCCGCGCATCGGAAAAGAACTGCCGGCGCGTTAGGATGACGACGACGAGCAAGGTGCCGGCCATGAAGACGTAGGCGTTGACGAACCAGCCGAGATACCCGATCGACAGGAAGATTGCCCGCAGGCCGGCGTTAAAATTCTTGGCGGCGATGATGTTCATGCGGATGACCTGTTCGGCCGCCACTTCGGCCGCAAGCCTGTCGGCCTCGGTCTCGCGCACCATCGGCAGGCCGCCGAAAAGAATGGTGCAGTAGTTGAACAGGCGGTAGGCCCAGCCGAACTTGAAGAAGGCGTAACCGAACAGTGCCGCGAGCCCGCCGACCTTGAGCTCGAACGCCTCGCGGCTGCTGTAGAAGGCATAAGGCACGTCACGGAAGATGGCATCGATCTTGTCGGTGGCGCCGAGCAGGGCGAAGCAACTGCCGATGGCAAACATCGAGGCCGAGGCGAAAAAGGCGGTGCCATTCTGCAGGCCGGCCATGATCTGCGTGTCGATCATCTTGAGGTCGCGGCCGAGCGAATTATATATCCATCGGCGGCGGTGCTCCGTCATCGCCTGCGTCAGGCTGGTGCGGTCGAAGAGGCGCGCTCTTCCGACGATCCAGGCATAGCCGATCCACAGCACGGCGAAAACGGCGAGGGCGATGTAATCGGCGATCGTCATGGCAGGACCGTAAATGCTTCTGTCGCCGGATGATATGCGTCACTTCGCGGCGGACGGCAAGCGGTTTGCTGGACGGCGCGCTTTGTGCTCTGTTGATAAGACCGGGAGCCGATCATGCACGGCATGTCGCTTCGATGAAAGCCAATGTCGGTAGCCCGCATTGGTGGATGCTCTCGGTGACGTAGCCTTTGAACAGTTTTTAGCCATGCTTCGCGAGGCGTTTTATGTTTCTTTCGGTATTCGATGTCTTCAAGATCGGGGTTGGGCCGTCAAGTTCCCATACGATGGGGCCGATGTCGGCGGCTGTGCGCTTTCTCGACCTGATCAAGTCCGACGAATGGCCGCGGCCTACCGGCGCGTCTGTCGCCTCCCTTAAGGTGAGCCTGCACGGATCGCTGGCCCATACCGGCATTGGCCATGGCACCGGCCGGGCGGTGATTCTCGGGCTGATGGGCGAACGGCCGGACATGGTCGATCCCGACAGCATGGACACGATCATCGACGGCGTGGAGCGTAGCGGCCGTGTGACGCCGCCGGGTCACCCTGCCTATCAGTTCCAACCGAAGACGGACCTCGTCTTCGATAAGAAGCAGCCTTTGCCCGGCCATGCCAATGGCATGAGCTTTTCGGCCTTCGACCGCGATGACCGGCTGCTGCTGAAGCGGGTTTATTATTCGATCGGCGGCGGTTTCGTGGTGACCGATACCGAACTGGAGACGATGCGCAAATCGAAGAAGGCGGCGGGTGGTGCCAAGGTGCCCTATCCCTTCGCTTCGGCGCAGCAGATGCTCGACATGGCGGATCGCTCCGGCCTGACCATCGCCCAGATGAAGCGCGCCAACGAGGAAGCGGTGATAGGGCGCGACGACCTGGATGCCGGCCTCGACCGGATCTGGGACGCGATGCGCAGCTGTATCGACCGCGGCCTCAAGGTGGACGGCATCATGCCGGGCGGGCTCAAAGTCCGCCGGCGCGCGCGCGCCATCCATGACAAGCTGCAGGAGGAATGGCGCAGCAACCGCATCAACCCGTTGCTCGCCAACGACTGGCTCTCCGTCTACGCCATGGCGGTCAACGAGGAAAATGCCGCCGGCGGGCGCGTCGTGACGGCGCCGACCAATGGCGCAGCCGGTGTCGTGCCGGCCACGATCCGCTATTACCAGCATTTCCATGAGGACTGGGACCAGAACGGCATACGAGACTACCTGCTGACGGCTGCGGCGGTCGGCGGCATCATCAAGCACAATGCCTCGATCTCCGGCGCCGAAGTCGGCTGTCAGGGCGAGGTGGGGTCGGCAGCGGCGATGGCGGCGGCCGGGCTTGCGGCGGTCATGGGCGGTTCGCCGGAGCAGGTGGAGAATGCGGCGGAAATCGCCCTCGAACATCACCTCGGCATGACCTGCGATCCGATTGCCGGGCTCGTCCAGGTGCCCTGCATCGAGCGCAATGCGCTTGGCGCCGTCAAGGCGGTGACGGCGGCGTCTCTGGCGTTGAAGGGCGACGGCAAACATTTCGTGCCGCTCGACGCCTGCATCGAGACGATGCGCCAGACCGGCAACGACATGAGCGAGAAATACAAGGAAACCTCGACCGGGGGCCTCGCCGTCAACGTGGTCGAATGTTGATTGTGGAAGGAGGGCGCTTGCCGCTTGACGAAAAGCGGTAAAGCGCATTCAACCATCCGATGGCTTTGCATATCCTGAAATTGTGCGTCGGCGCCGACTCCATCGACGACCTGCGCGAATGGGTGGCCGAACGGTCGATGATGGCGATCGCCGCCGGTCTTGAGCCGCATTCCGTCCATACGACCCGCATGGTGCCGAAGCGCATCGAGGAGATCGTCGACGGCGGTTCGCTCTACTGGGTGATCAAGGGGCAGGTGCAGGCGCGCCAGAAGATTATCGACATCCGGCCGTTCACCGGCGGTGACGGCATCACGCGCTGCGATCTCATTCTCGGGCCGGAAGTGGTGGAAACGGCGCTGCAGCCGCGCCGGGCTTTCCAGGGATGGCGTTATCTCAAGCCGGAGGAAGCGCCGTCCGATCTGGCTGCGCTCGGCGGCGGCAACGATCTG
This sequence comes from Rhizobium sp. LjRoot30, assembly GCF_964253915.1. Classification (NCBI taxonomy): domain Bacteria; kingdom Pseudomonadati; phylum Pseudomonadota; class Alphaproteobacteria; order Hyphomicrobiales; family Rhizobiaceae; genus Rhizobium; species Rhizobium sp. LjRoot30. The sequence goes on from NZ_CAXUSG020000013.1 coordinate 27,481, forward strand.
CCGCCGGACCTGAAGCGGGAACTGGCTGAACTCGGGCTGCTCTGAAATTTTTGGACTGCCACCAGCGAAGCGTCGGGCGGTTTCCGTCAATCGGTGATCTTGCGCACGAGCCAGGAATAGGACGCGCTGGCGTAATGGCTGGGCATGCCGATGGCCGTCTTGACGCCGTCCAGTGTCGGCAGGGCGTCGCTGATCAGCGTCACGGCGCGGGCGGCAATGCCCGGCTGTTTTTCCGGCTCGGCGGTGATTTGTGGCACGGTGTCGGTCTGGGGCAGGGACTGCGGTTTCTCGATGCTGGCGACCGGCTGCGGATCGGCTGCGGCCGGCTTCTGGCAGACGGCGACGACGGAGGGATAGCCGGCATCGGTGAAGCGGGCAAGCTGCGCTGCCGACGCCGCATCGCAGAGTGCGACCGAGGTGTAGCGCGGCGTTGCGGTGGCGATGTAGTTGCACTGGGTGACGGCGTCGTCGCAGCCGAGAATTGTCATCAGGATCAGCGCGGTCTGCATTTGCTACCTCCGGCGTTCGACCGGCCGCGCATTGTTTGCGGCCGACCTTCTTTGACGACAGGATTGGCGCTTAATCATGACGGCCGCAAGGCATTCCGGCGGCAGCGGCTCTTCCTGTTTCCGCAAAATCCAAATCAGCGAAGACGCAGGTAGATCGGGCTTTGGCCGGACTGCGAGGACACATGGAGATGGATGCGGATCGGCGGCTGGGAAGAGCGCCAGGCGCGTGCGCCGTGCGACAGCAATGCGCCGACGATATCGCGGGTGCGGCTGCGGGAACGGCTGAGGCCGAGGTCGGCAATACGCATCGCCGCTTCGTGCAGCGGGTGGAGCGAAGGGCCGTTTGCCTTGTTCTTTCTGCCGGCCGGGCCTGTTAAGCCGGAGCCAGGTTCGTTGATGCTCATGTCAGGTCCTCGTACTCACTAAACTTCGAGGGCTGGCTCAAAAACGGCCGGCTGGGCCGGCCGCAGTTCGCAGGGCAGGCAAGCCTTACTGAAGGCTGGCCCAGCAGTTCATGCCCTTTTTCTTCAACTGGTTGCAGGCGTTGACGGCAAGCTTCTGGTTGTCGAAACCGCCGAAGCGTGCGCGGTAGACCTGGGCGCCGCCATTGTTGATGGCGACCGCGAAGGGGGTGGCGGAACGCAATACCTTGCCGCCTTTCACCTGCGCGCTCTGCAGCAGATCCATTGCCATCTGTTTGGTCGGGGAAACGCCGATCTGGATGACCCAGCCGGGCTTGCCGCCGGTGGAAGAGGTGGTGACGTCATCGACCGAAGTCGCAACGCTCGCCGTCTCGGTTTCCGGGATGTATTCCGGAGCGGGACGCGGGATGGCGACGGCGCCGAGTTTTTCGGCCTGGGCGTCAAGCGTGCCTTCGGCCGCGGCAATTGCCGCGGACTTCTTGGTCGGCGCAGCAAAAGCGGTTTCAACGGCGCTTTCTTCGTAACGTGCGCCCGGCAGCGGGCCATTCACCGGCAGATCTGCGCCGCTGGTGGTGGCCATGGCGGCGACGTCTGCCGTCACCGGCTTCATAGCGACGACCGGCTGGATTTCGGATTCGACTGCACCCGGCTCCTCGATCATCGTACCCTTGCCGCGGCGGGATGCCTTCGGCAGATAGGCGCCGATCAGCTTGCGCATCTGCGCATCGCGGGCGCCGCCCGAGGTGCCGCCGAGGACGACGCCGACGACCGAGCGACCATCAGCCTGGGCCGAGGTCACGAGATTGAAGCCGGCAGCCCGGGTGAAGCCGGTCTTGATGCCGTCAACACCACGCACGGCGCCGAGGAGGCGGTTGTGGTTGCCGATGACCTGCTTGCCGTACTTGAAGCTGCGGGTCGAGAAGTAGCCGTAATATTGCGGGAAATGCTGACGCAGAGCGATACCGAGGCGTGCCTGGTCGCGTGCAGTCGTCATCTGTGCCGTATTGGGAAGACCGTTGGCATTGCGGTAGGTGGTCCGCGTCATGCCAAGCTGGCGTGCCTTGTTGGTCATCATCTGCGCGAAACGGGATTCGGAACCGCCGATGAATTCGCCGAGCGCGGTCGAGGCGTCGTTGGCCGAGCGGGTTACCAGCGCCAGGATGCCCTGTTCGACGGTAAAGGAACCGCCGACCTTAAGGCCTAGCTTGGACGGGGGCTCCTTTGCCGCATTCGCGGATACCGGAACCTTGGTATTCAGGCTGATCTTGCCGGCTTCCAGCGCTTCGAAAACGAGATAAAGCGTCATCATCTTCGTCAGCGATGCGGGATAACGCAGGCTGTCAGCGTTTTCGCTATAGAGAATATTGCCGGTTTTGGCGTCGACAACGATGCCCGCGTATTTGGGACCGCTGGCTGCCTCCGAAGCCGCAGGAGCCGAAAACGTCAAGACGGCAGCAGCAGTCAGGCTAAGGCATATCTTGATCAGGGATCTTCCGGAATTCTTGAATTTTGCGGTCAATGCTGATTGAGACACTAGCTTACTCTTCACTTGCGGTTCTGATGATCGGTTCCGGACGCCGCCTCCACAAACGACCGTTGAACGGAAGATTACGTGTGGAGGCGTTACCAATCTGTTTACGATGAATATGAAGTTTCATATTTCGAGCGGATTTTATCGATCTGTGGCTTCAAGGCTTCAGGCGGGGTTCGCCAGGTGACTGACGACAAACGACTGAATTTCGGCATCAATGTGTTGCCAATCGGCAAGATGGCGACTTGAGAAGCGATACATCACAGAAAGATCGTTTCCGAGGTGGATATCGCGCTGGCAATCGCCGCTTGTCGCTTCTTCCGGCGTGGCCGGCAGGATGCAGCGGACCACATAGTCAGCAGTGCCCGGACGCGGCGCGGTGAAGAAGACTTCGTCGCCATAGCCTGCTTCCGGTTTCATCCGGTGCATGGTGAGGCCATCGGCGGCCTCCCGGGGGGTGCCGTCGAACAGGTAGCTATAAATCGGCTCCAGGCGGCCGGACATGTCGCGGGACATGGTGCTTTGCGAGATCTGCAGAAAGATCAGCGAATCCGAGAGCTTGACGTCGTTGAAGATGGCGCGGCGATCAGTTTCGTAGCCGGTGAGGTCGGGCCATGTGAGGTAAAGGTCGACGCGTTCGGTCGGGCCGTTCTGGCGCTGCCTGGCGAAACGGATGACGTTGGCGGGCAGCGTGAGCTTGTCTTCGCCGATGGTCAGGTTGATGGTTTCGGTGCTGTCCGTATGGCCGGCGAGGGCGATGCGCTCTCCGAAGAAGCGGCCGGAAACGCTGATGCCGGCGGTCAACAGTGCCAGTGCGGCGATCGTGCCGGTCAGCTTGTAGAGAAATGCATTGGAGATCAGCGGCAGTTCGCCCGTGCCCGGCGGGGCGGAGTGGTGTTGGGCGGCCATGGGGAGTCTCCGGTCGGTTCTTGCCCGACAGGTTCGTCAATCATGGTTAATAAAGCGTAAATATGAGGTCGGTTCTTTGTGCATCCCGGATGGGGGAGCCGATCCCGGGGACAGCGGGATCGGCTCGGGCGCCGGTCTTAGACGGGGATGCGGGGACAGACCGGGGCACAGGTAAGGAAATCCGTGGGTCTAGGCCGAGCCATTGTCCACGGCTTTCCGAGCTCGATCAGTTGCTGACGCTGCCGACGGCGACGGTGCGGCCATCCTGAAGCTTGACCCAGCGGCCCGGATCGGCGGCGGACTGGCGCTTGAGGTAGGTATATTCGGTATCCGACCACAACAGGACCTTGTTGCGCATGTTGTCGAGGACGAAGTCGCCATGGTCGGTGCGGACGGTGAGGACCGCGTGACCCTCGCCATTTGGCTGCAACACGACGGTGATCAACAGCTGGGAGGGTGAAAAACCTTCCTTCATCAAAAGCTTGCGCTTCAGGAGGACGAAATCCTCGCAATCGCCGACCGTTCGCGGATAGGCCCAGCGCTCTTCCACGCCGTAGATCTCCTGGTCGGTCATCGGCTGGATCTGCGAGTTGACGTCGTAGTTGACGCGCAGGATCGTCTTCCAGGCTTTCTGGGTCAGGATGGACGGGCCGGCATCGCCACCATCCGGACGGCATTCGTCCTGGTAGGTCTGGCAGAATTCGTAATGCCCGATCGGCGGATTTGCCTTGCCTGCGATCGTCATGGCCGCAGGTGTTGCATGGACGGAAGCGGTGGCGCCCAAGGTGATGACGGCGGCCAGAATGCTGTTCTTGATCTTTGTTGTTGTTGCCATTTCTTGTCTCCCCGTGATGAGAAGACAATGCCGGAAAGCTTTTTATCGGTCGCAAAATTAGACAATAAAAATAATGGCTTAATAGAATCAAATGCGATTAGAATACGCATCGAACACGTCTAAAATGAAGCTCAAACATGCCTCTTGTTTGAGCTGTTTTTTCCTAAAATTAATCGAAAACATGTCGCGTATTTGAATGATTGGCCGATAAGCCGATGTTTTTGCGGCCAAATGGGCAGAAGAAGAGTGGTGTCGCGGGGCGGAAAACGGACGGGCGGCGGTCTTGCGGAGGATGCGGCGCGTCCCGTTTCAGGCCATATCGTTTTGGCACAACCCTGCTCCAGGTCAAGATCGGCGCGGCGAAGGGGCTTTATTTTGTGCCGAAAAGCGTCTTTCCACCGTATTTTATGGCGAAGAAACCCTTAAATTATGCCGGAAAATGCCGATAGGCGACGCAAAACAGCCCGCGGGCCTTGGGGCCGGCAGGCGAAAGCTGTATTCGGTTTGCTTGTTTTACAGGAATTCAGTCAGGGTTTCGCGGGACTGAACCGTATTGAACTCGATCGCCACGCCTTCCATGAAGTGACGAACGATGCGGCCCTGCATGTTGCCGAGGCGGATGGCGGTGCCAATCGGCGGACGGACTTCGGAATCGACGGCAGCCCCCGACAGCGAAAGGTCCATGAGGCGGCAAGGCAGGATGGTGCCGTCAGGCATGGTGATCTGCGTCAGGGTGTTGCGCGGCATCAGTCGGTCGTGGCGGCGGTCTTCCGGCAGGCCGAGTTCATGCTTGTTGGCGATCCAGGTCAACTGGGCTGCCAGCTTTTCGCGTTTGCGATCGGTGGCGTTGATCGTCATGGTGAAGCCGCGGTCGCCGACCTTTAGCACCTTGCCTTCGATACGGCCGAGGTGATCGATATAGGCGACGATACGTTCACCCGTCAGCGGTCGGCCGGTGCAGTTCAGGCTGACGTCGCCGGGAGACATGTCCACGGCGGTGCAATCGAACTCGTCATAGTTGGCGAGCATGAGACGACCCTGCAGATTGACCGAGACACGCTGAAACGAGCGCTGTTCGCTGCTCTGTTGTCCTCGCGCTGCTGTTGCTGCCGGCTGAAACGAATACATGGCTTCACTACGATTGCTGACACAATGGTTAAATTCTTACAGCCCAGCCGTTAACATAAGGTTGTCCGAAAGCGGAAGATTTGAGTTCCTGGCGGTTGCGGACAAGGCAACGGCCACTGGCGGTCACAGGACATGCGCCCGTTTCAGCAATGCCGCGATGGCCGAGCGCCTACGGCTTGCCCGGTCGTCGTCGGTATCCGGTGCATGCGAACCGCCGAAGGCGACCTGTCCCGGAATGCTGCTGCTTGCGGGCAGGCCGACGATGCGGCTGCGTTCGAAACGGAGGCTGCGCAGCGGTTTGTCGCAAACCTCGTTTGCCGGCATTTCCGGCGAAAGCGAACCCAGCAGGCGATCATAGGTGCGGCCGGCCGAGCGGACGGGCAGCAGCAGCATTTCCAGACGCAGGTTGCGGCCGTCCTGCAGGACGCCGGAGAGATTGAGAAGGGTGGGCACGCCGTACTGCATGACGCCCGCTGCGATGGAGACCGGTTCCTCGCGCTGTCCTGCGGGCCAGAGCGCGGAAAACGGCAAGCCGCGCAGCTCGCGATCGAAGAGGCTGCAGACCCGTGTTCCGGCAAGCCGGAAAACCGGATCGCCGCCGGATGCCTCGAGGATAAAAATGTCCGGCAGAGCGTGGCGGATCTCGCCCGGCGCGATGTCGCTGCGTAGAGGCCCGGCCTCCGCGCCGCGGATCCTGTCCCAATAGGTGAATAGTTCGGTGCTCGTCCTGGTATGCATATCCGCCATCTGTCTCAGTTCGGTGCAGGTTTCGGCCGGTTTGCGGCCCGTACGATCAACGGAGCGAATAGCGTGCCACGGGAAGGGGTGTAGGGTTAGCCAATTGTTAATCCGGGGCGCCGGCGCTCCATGGCGCGCTCGTGGCTGGCGCTTTCGTTTTCGCAGCGTCTCCTGTAACAGAGGACGGTGCCTGTCATCCGAAGAGGGAATTTCATGAGCGATGCATCCGATCTGCCTGAGCGTGGAAGCAACGGGCAGAGATCGAATCCGCCGGCCCTCAATCTTCCTGCGGCGGTGACGGCGGCAATCGTGATCATCCTCGCGGTCTATGTGCTCGGTGCCTACGTGTTGTCTGCCGACGCGCGCGACACGATGTTCTTCTACGGCGGCTTCATTCCAGCGCGTTATAATTATCCGCTGTCCGAGCAGGGGCTGGAATGGCTATGGACGCCGCTCACCTATTCCTTCCTGCATGGCGGCGTGGAACATCTGGGCTTCAACGCGTTGTGGCTTGCCGCCTTTGGCGCGCCGGTCGTGCGCCGGATCGGTACAGCCCGTTTCGTGGTGTTCTGGGTGGTGTCGTCGGTCGCGTCCGCAGCGCTTTACCTTGGCCTGCACTGGAACGAGGCTTCGCTGCTGATCGGCGCCTCCGGCGTCATCTCGGCGCTGATGGGGGCGGCATGCCGATTCGCCTTCCCGCCGGATCATCGCCGGCGCGCCCGCGAGGTGCATCTTTATCCGCGGCTTTCGATCGGCGATTCGCTGCGCAGCCGCACCGTGGCGATGTTCATGCTGATGTGGTTCATCGGCAACGTCATCTTCGCGCTCGGCATTCCACTGTTGGGCGACATCGGCAATGTCGCCTGGGAAGCGCATATCGGCGGATTCCTGTTCGGCTTCCTGTTGTTTGCGCTGTTCGATCCGATGCAGCGCTAAGGCCGTTCAAGCATATTGCAATCTTTGTAGATGAAGGGCACCATTCGACCTGTGGGGGAACTGTGGCCGGAGGATTTTTGTGGGTCGACGGATCCCGAAGCATGAAAGCTGTGTTTGAACAGGAGGAATACCATGTCTGTCTCTGTCAAAACCATCCTCGAAGAAAAAGGCCGTGATGTCGTGACGCTCGCTCCGAGCGCCACACTTGCAGAAGCTGCCGGCACATTGAACGAAAAAAGAATCGGTGCCGTAGTGATTATCGGTATGGAAGGCCGCATTGCCGGCATCTTCACCGAACGCGACCTGGTGCATGCCATCGCCCGGTCGGGCGCAAGCGCCCTCGAACAGCCGGTTTCCTCCGTCATGACGTCGAACGTGCATCGCTGTCACGAGAACACGATGATCGGTGAATTGATGGAAATGATGACCGCCCGGCGCTTCCGGCACGTGCCGGTGGAAATCGACGGCAAGCTTGCCGGCATCATTTCGATCGGTGACGTGGTGAAGTCACGTATCCGCGAAGTCGAACAGGAAGCGGAAGAAATCAAGGCCTATATCGCCGGCTAATGACTTGGCATTGGGCGGTGTGCGCAAGGGGGCACCGCCCAATGGTCAGCGTGCGAATGTTTCCTGCAACCGCTTGAGTTCCGCGAGCCGCATCTTGGCTTCTTCATAACCGCGCTCGATGGCTTCCCCGGCGCGATGGAACTCCGACAGGCCGATATCGCTGAGGCGCGGATGCAGGGCCAGATCCGGCGGGTCGCCGGCAAGCCTGGCGCGCGAAATGCGATCCTGGATGATGTTGAAGGCCTGCACCATGACTGCCGTCAGGCCGATATGGTCTTCCTTGGTGGCGGGACGCTGTGCTTCCTGATTCGTCTGGACGCTGGCGCTGTGCTTGACGACTGCGGAACGGCCGTAGACGTCGTAATGCAGGTTGACGGCAACGACCAGCGGCTGCTCGTAGGCGCGGCAGACCGAGACGGGGACCGGGTTGACGAGGGCACCGTCGATCAGGGTTCGGTTGTTGCAGCGCACGGGTTCGAAGATGCCGGGCAGGGCGTAGGATGCCCTGAGCGCCGTGATCAGCGAGCCGCTGGTGATCCAGACTTCATGGCCGGTGTTGACCTCCGTGGCGACGGAGATGAAGGGGCGGTCGAGATCTTCGATCGACAGGCCCTCCAGGTGCTCCTGCATGCGTTTCGTCAGCCGCATGCCGCCGAACAGGCCGCTGCCGCCGATGGTGAAATCGAGCAGGCCGGCAATGCGGCGCATGGTGAGTGAGCGAGCGAAGGCTTCGAGTTCGTCGAGCTTGCCGGCGAGATAACAGCCGCCGACAAGGGCGCCGATGGATGTGCCGGCAATCATGCCGACTTCGATGCCGGCCTCGTCGAGTGCCCGGAGCACGCCGATATGCGCCCACCCACGGGCGGCGCCGCCGCCCAGTGCCAGCGCGATCTTGCTTCTCTTCGGCTGTGGTGCGGGAAGGTTGACGTCAGGAACTGGTGGAGCACCCGAATCGATGGAATTCGGCGCGGCATGACGGATCAAACTCCAGTTCAGCATCACAGCGGTCCTTTCGGCTGAACATTCCCCTAAGTCATTAAACTGTCATTTGTATTTCAAATTGGTTAGTTTTGGCCGACCTGTCTGAAAATAATGCGTCGAGCCTATTATTTGTTCAGCGGGCCGGCATAAATTTCCTGCGGATCGAAGTGCTTGTGATCGTCGTTGATGGTCAGCGTCGGCTTACCTTCTGAAATCGAGGCGCTGCGATAGAAACAGGAGCGGCGCCCGGTGTGGCAGGTCGCGTCGTGGCCCGCCACGGAGACCTTCAGCCAGACGGCATCCTGATCGCAGTCGGTGCGCAGTTCCTTGACGGTCTGCAGATTGCCCGAGGTTTCGCCCTTCTTCCAAATCGATTTGCGCGACCGGCTGTAATAATGCGCGATGCCGGTTTCGAGCGTCAGCGACAGGGCCTCGGCATTCATATGCGCGACCATCAGCAGTTCGCCGTCGCGAACATCGGTCACCACGGCCGTCAACAGGCCCTTATCATCGAATTTGGGGGTAAAATCCGGCCCCGTCTCGAGTTCGGATTTCTCGGTGGATGGAGCCAGGAATGTCAGCGTCATGTCTTCGTCTGCGCAAAAGGGGGCGGCTGGAGATTTTAGCGCATTGTCCGACGCCGAAGCGACTTCGCTTCGGCTGGAAATGCTTTAGCGGCTCCGCACCATGGTGATGAAACGGGCTTGCTCGGCGGCATCGGTCTTGAAGGCGCCGGTGAAGGTGGTGGTGAGCGTCGTCGAGCCCTGCTTCTGGACGCCACGCATCGCCATGCACATATGCTCCGCCTCGATCATCACGGCGACGCCGCGGGGGGCGAGCGTTTCGTCGATGGCACGGGCGATCTGCGCCGTCATGCTTTCCTGGGTTTGCAGGCGGCGGCCGTAGATTTCCACGACGCGGGCAATTTTCGACAGGCCGAGCACGCGGCCTTCGGGCAGATACGCGACATGCGCCTTGCCGATGATCGGCACGACATGGTGTTCGCAGTGGGAGAAGAACGGGATGTCGCGCACGAGGACCATGTCGTCGTAGCCGGCAACTTCCTCGAACGTTCTGCCGAGCACGTCTTCCGGCGACTGGTCGTAGCCGGAAAAGAGTTCGCGGTAGGCCTTGGCCACCCGCATCGGCGTATCGAGCAAGCCTTCCCGCAGCGGATCGTCACCCGCCCAGCGCAACAGAACGCGCACGGCGTCTTCTGCTTCCTGCTGGGTCGGACGGCCGGATTCCTGGCCTGTACGCGGGAAATTCTTTACAATGGCATCCATATGACTGCTGCCTCCTGATCCTTTTTCAAGGGATCGTGACGTCGAAAGATCGGCCCCAGGTCCACGCATTTTCAGCGTAAACCGCTTTCACCCGGCCCGTGTTCTTGGCCAGCGTGCCAAACACCGCGAAGGATGTGGGGTTCGATCAACTTATGATCAAGGCCATTGTTTTTTCATGACCTTGGCACGACATAACATATAATATGGTCAAGGGCGACGCAAAGAGCCGGATTGCGACACAGTGTGTTTTTTCTTTTGAAACGATTCACTTAGGCGATTGCAGTGGCCTCATAACGGTTGTTGAGAAGAACTTTCGACGATGGATGACATATATAACAGCAGGATTCTCGAATTCGCCGGCAATATCCCGCGGATCGGGATCATGGAAGACGCCGATGCCAGCGCCCAGGCGCATTCAAAGCTCTGTGGCTCGAAGGTGAAAATCTTCCTGAAGATGGATGGCGATACCGTTACCGACTTCTCCCATGACGTCAAAGCCTGCGCGCTCGGGCAGGCGTCGTCGTCGATCATGGCCCGTCATGTGGTGGGTGCGACGGCCGCCGAGTTGCGGCAGGCACGCGAAGACATGCTGGCCATGCTCAAGGCCGACGGCGAAGGCCCCTCCGGCCGGTTCGAGGACATGCGCTACCTGCGGCCGGTCAAGGATTACAAGGCGCGTCACGCTTCGACGATGCTGACCTTCGATGCGGTCGTCGATGCCATCGGGCAGATCGAGGCGAAGCGCGCTGAAACCGCCGTGGCCTAGGTCGGGCGGCATGTGCGAATTCTGTGTCATTCGTGACCATGACGACGATGGGCAGACTGAGCGGCCGGCTGCAAAGCGTCGCGATGGCTCCGATCCGCCAGCGCGCTCGCGCAACTATCGCGGTCCGTTTCGCAAGACGCCGGGCCGGCTTTTCGGCATGGCAATGATCCGGCTGTACCAGCTCACGCTCTCCAGCCTGATCGGCAACTCCTGCCGGCATCTGCCGACCTGTTCCGAATACGGCTATGAGGCGATCGCGCGGCACGGATTCTGGGCTGGCGGCTGGATGACATTGTTTCGGGTCGGGCGTTGCGGGCCGGGCGGGACCAGTGGTTTCGATCCGGTTCCGGAAGTGATCGAGACGAAGACCTGGTTCAAGCCTTGGGTCTATTGGTCCCTGGGCAAGCGCAGCCGGGATTAATTGCCCGGCTGCGATCTACCTTGTTTGGAAAATCAGGGCAGGCGCCGATCATATTCGGCGTGCAACTTGTTCCATTCGTCCCAGAACGGCCGCGGCTGCTTTTCGGCCAACCGGGCGGCCAGTATGTCAAGATGGGCATGCCACCCGGCGGAAACCATCAGCCTGAACGTACGATCCGGCGTGCGGCGGTGGATCAGGGTCAGGAGCACATCCTTGCCCATCGGCTTGAGTTCGAAGCTGACCTCGCTGCTCTTGCCCCAGGTGAAGACCAGTTTTCTCGGCGCGTCGAATTCGATGATCTGGGACTGCATGCGATGCTCGTCGCTGAAGCCGTCCGGCTTGGCACCCGGCGGATCCGTCAGTTCGTCGTTGCGCCAGTGGAGTTCGAAGGACGAACCGACCCGCGCGTCCATCACCCCAGCAGCCAACCATTTGCGACGCATGTTGCTGTCGGTCAGATAGAACCAGATCCGTTCTGCCGGACCCGGCAGCAGTCGCACGATCTTCAAGGTGTCGGGTTCGGTCAGCACGCCGTAGGCATCAAGTGTTGCAAGATCATTCATCATTCTTCTCCTCTTCGGTATTTTCTTCAGTGGAATCCTCTTCACGCAAAAGCGTTTCGAGGACATCGAGTCGGTCGTTCCAGAAGCGCTCGTAGAAACCCAGCCATTCATGGGCGCGGGCCAGCGGACCGGGGTCCAGGCGGCAGAAATGGGTGCGGCCATCCACCCGGCGCCGGATCAATCCGGCACTTTCCAACACCTTGATATGTTTCGAAGCCGCCGCGAGCGAAATGTCGAACGGTTCGGCAAGCTGGCCGATCGTTCGTTCGCCCGCGGCAAGCGTGCGCAGGATGCTTCGGCGCGTGTCGTCGCCGAGGGCATGAAAGACTGAGTTCATGTGCGATGTCTGTAATTCAACCATGTAGTTGAATATAGGGACGGGGATTCCGATAGTCAACCACTTGGTTGAATATTCTTTGACGGTGCCATGGCGGGCGTTTGCGTGCGAAGCCCTTCCCATTTTCACGCTTTCGGCTTATATCGCGCACGTTCATGCGCCGGGCATCCGGCTCGAAAATCACCACCCGCATTCGTTGGCGGGACTGGACACAAGGAGACTATTCATGTCCGCAGCTGTTTCCCTGACTTTTCCTGACGGCAATGTCCGTACCTTCGACGCCGGCACCACGGGCCGCGACGTCGCCGAATCCATTTCCAAGTCGCTCGTCAAAAAAGCTGTCGCCATTGCGATCGACGGCACGGTGCGCGACCTGTCGGATGCCGTCACCGACGGCAAGATCGAGATCATCACCCGCAGCGATCCGCGTGCGCTGGAACTGATCCGCCACGATGCCGCCCACGTCATGGCCGAGGCCGTGCAGGAACTGTGGCCCGGCACGCAGGTGACGATCGGCCCGGTGATCGAGAACGGTTTTTATTACGATTTCGCCCGCGACGAACCCTTTACGCCCGACGACCTGCCGGTCATCGAGAAGAAGATGAAGGAAATCATCGCCCGCAACGCGCCGTTCACCAAGCAGATCTGGTCGCGCGACAAGGCCAAGGAGGTCTTTGCCGCCAAGGGCGAGAAGTACAAGGTCGAGCTCGTCGATGCGATCCCGGAAGGCCAGGACCTGAAGATCTACAATCAGGGCGAATGGTTCGACCTGTGTCGCGGCCCGCACATGGCCTCCACCGGCCAGGTCGGCACTGCCTTCAAGCTGATGAAGGTGGCCGGCGCCTATTGGCGTGGCGACAGCAACAATCCGATGCTGACCCGTATCTACGGCACGGCCTGGGCGGAACAGTCGGAACTCGACAACTATCTGCACGTGCTCGCTGAAGCCGAAAAGCGCGACCACCGCCGCCTCGGCCGCGAAATGGACCTGTTCCATTTCCAGGAAGAAGGCCCGGGCGTCGTGTTCTGGCATGGCAAGGGCTGGCGGATTTTCCAGACGCTGGTGTCATACATGCGCCGGCGGCTGGCGGCCGACTACCAGGAGGTCAACGCGCCGCAGGTGCTCGACACCGCGCTGTGGGAAACCTCCGGTCACTGGGGCTGGTACCAGGAAAACATGTTCGCGGTAAAATCGGCGCATGCGCTGACGCATCCGGAGGACAAGGAAGCGGACAACCGCGTCTTCGCCCTGAAGCCGATGAACTGCCCCGGCCACATCCAGATCTTCAAGCACGGCCTGAAATCCTATCGCGAACTGCCGATCCGCCTTGCCGAGTTCGGCAACGTCCATCGCTACGAGCCCTCGGGCGCGCTGCACGGGCTGATGCGCGTTCGCGGCTTCACGCAGGATGACGCGCATATCTTCTGCACCGACGAGCAGATGGCGGCGGAATGCCTGAAGATCAACGACCTGATCCTCTCCGTCTACGAGGATTTCGGCTTCAAGGAAGTGGTGGTGAAGCTCTCCACCCGTCCGGAAAAGCGTGTCGGTTCCGATGCCTTGTGGGATCGTGCCGAGGCCGTCATGACCGACGTTCTGAAGACGATCGAGGAGCAGTCGGGCGGGCGCATCAAGACCGGCATCCTGCCGGGCGAGGGCGCTTTCTACGGGCCGAAGTTCGAATACACGCTGAAGGATGCCATCGGCCGCGAATGGCAGTGCGGCACGACGCAGGTGGACTTCAACCTGCCGGAACGTTTTGGCGCCTTCTACATCGACCAGCACTCGGAGAAGACGCAGCCGGTGATGATCCATCGCGCCATCTGCGGTTCGATGGAGCGGTTCCTCGGTATCCTCATCGAGAACTTTGCCGGTCACATGCCGCTCTGGGTGGCGCCGGTACAGGTTGTCGTCGCAACGATCACCTCGGAAGCCGACGCCTATGGCGCCGAAGTGGCCGAAGTGCTGCGCGATGCCGGGTTGACCGTCGAGACCGACTTCCGCAACGAGAAGATCAACTACAAGGTTCGTGAGCACTCGGTGACCAAGATTCCGGTGATCGTCGTCTGCGGCAAGAAGGAAGCGGAAGAGCGGTCGGTCAACATCCGCCGGCTCGGTTCGCAGGCACAGACGCCGATGGCGCTTGCCGACGCGCTTGCAGCCCTGGTGGACGAAGCGACGCCGCCGGATGTCAAGCGCAAGGCAGCCGCCAAGCGCCCGATCTGAGGATAATTGCTGACAGCGCCCGTCTTGTGACAGGCGCTGTCAGAATTTTGACATCTGCATGTTATAATGCGGGGAAGGTCGCTGCTGCGCCGTAAAAGAGTCGGCGAAAGCGGCGACCCATCATGAGATGCGGGCATCATCCCGGATGGGAGCCGAAGGCGGCTTCCGGATCGATGCCGAGGGGCGGGGAAACCCGGCAAACCACTTGCAGTTCCAGAAGCTGTCTTATGCCAACGAAAACGATCCGCGTATCAAACGTTGGTTCATCCGTTCCATCGAAGGTCTATCCGGGCGCGACCGTTACGTCCGTGTCTACGAGACCTGGGTTCGCGACATCGTCGGTAAAAGCGACCGGGTATTCGGCCGGATGCTCGATCTCATCGACATTCGCCTGAACGTTCGCGGCGACTGGCCGCCGAAGAACCTGCCGGACACGCCGCTGGTCATCGTCGCCAACCATCCGTTCGGAATCGGCGACGGCATTGCCGTACTGGCGCTGGCGGAGCAGCTCGGGCGGCCGTTCAAGGTGATGATCCACAACGACCTCCTGAAGGTCGATGAAATGGCGCCCTATTCGCTGCCGGTGTCCTTCGAGGAGACCAAGGAGGCGCTGGCGCTGAACCTGAAGACCCGCCACGAGGCGGTACGGCTCTTGAAGGAAGGCATAACTGTCGTGGTGTTCCCGGCCGGCGGCGTCGCCACGGCGAAAAAGGGTTTTGGCCGTGCCGAGGACCTGCCGTGGAAGATGTTCCCGGCAAAACTGATCCAGGCGGCGCATGCGAGTGTCATTCCGATCTATTTCGAAGGCCAGAACGGCCGGCTCTTCCATCTTGCCAGCAAGATTTCGATGACGTTGCGCATTTCGCTGCTCATCCGCGAATTCCGCCGGCTGTCGGGCTCGACGATCTCGTCGCGCATCGGTGAGCTGATTTCCTGGGACGAGCTGAACACCACCGACCGCAAGAACCTGACCACCCGGCTCTACGATGCCGTGTTTTCGCTGGCGCCACCGCCGAAGCGGTTCCTGAAGCGGGCGAACCGGGCGGCTTGACGAAAGCCGCCGGTATTTCAAGATCCGGTTTCTTTATTCGACGCTTTCAGCCACCTTCGGTTCGGCAAGCAGCACCTCGACGTCGGTGTTGCGGCCGGCTTCGACGGTAAAGTCGCGCTGGTAGATCTTGTCCTTGTTGCGGGCGACGGCCGTGTATTGGCCTTCTGCCAGCACCATCGTCGGGAAGGCGCTGACGCTTTCGGCGACGATGTCGCCCGAACTTGCCAGGATCGACCAGGCCGTATCGGCAATCGCTTCGCCGCCCTCGTCGGCCACCAGTTTCAGGGTGATCTTTGCGGCGCGGTGCTGGATCGTCGCTTCCGTCAGCTTGCCGGCCTCGACCTGGATATCGGCGCGAATGGCGGCGTTGACATCGCCATATTCGGAGACGACGTGATAGGTGCCGGCGTTCAGGCGGATGACGGTGTTGGGCGCGACGTCGGCCATGACCAGGCCACGCTCGCCATCCTCGCGCACTTCGGCGGAATAGACCGAAAAGCTCAGTTCCTTCGGTGGAATGCGCACATCGGAGCCGGAGACGGCGTTAAGAAGGATGCCGCCGGCATCGAGCACCAGCACCTGCTTGTCGGCCGTGCCGGTGAACGGCACCTGCAGTTTCTTGGTGGCGCCGGCGCGGCCGAAGGCGACATTGACGAAATAATCGCCCGGCACCAGCTGGAACGCCGCCGAGCCGCCTTCCGAGGTCGCCACCAGCGGCAGCTTGCCGTCGACGCCGGGGATCGGGCTGAACACCCGCCACGACAGGCCTTCCTGCATCGCTTCTCCTTCAGGGGTCAGGCGCGCCTCCATCGTCACGTCCTTGAGCGTGCTTTCCCCCGACGGCAACACGCCCGGCGTCGCGGAAAAAGCATTCAGCTTCGGCATCTTCGAGGTGCTCTCGAGCTGGCGGAAATTCTGGAAGGCGTCTTCGGCGAGAAGCGGGCTACAGGCGGTGAAAAACAGCGTGATTGCGAAGCCGGCGCGTGCGGCAAATGAAAGGGATGACATCTTTTCCGGGGCCGGTTGACTTCTGTTGCAGGTGGCGGCACTTCAAACCAACCGGGCGGCAATTTCAAGGCCGTAACCGCATCCGCAGACATGAAAGCGACCCGATATGCAGAAAGACGCACACCTCCTCGACTATCTCGCCGTCCGCCGCTCGATCCCCGCCTTCCAGATGCGCGATCCCGGTCCCTCGAAAAGCGAACTGGAAGAGATCTTGCGCCTGGCTTCGCGGGTGCCCGACCACGGCAAGCTGGCACCCTGGCGCTTCGTCGTCTATCGCGGCGAGGAGCGGGTAAGGATCGGCGAGGAACTGCTGAAGCTGCGCCTTGAGGTCGAACCAAACCTGTCCGACGAACTGATCGAGGTGGAGCGTACCCGCTTCACGCGCGCACCGGCAGTCGTCGCGGTGGTCAGCACGGCCGCGCCGCATTTCAAGATCCCGGAATGGGAACAGCTGATGTCGGCAGGCGCCCTGTGCCTCAACCTGCTGATCGCAGCCAATGCGCATGGCTATGTTTCCAACTGGCTGACGGAATGGTTTGCCTTCGACGCCCGCGCCTATCCGCTGCTCGGCGTCAAGCCGGGGGAGAAGGTGGCCGGCTTCATCCACATCGGCTCCTCCGATTTCCCGCCGGTGGAACGGCCGCGTCCGGATCTCGGCGAAATCGTCTCCTGGGTCGGCGGCAGCGACGCGTGATGTTTTATACCACCGACGAAAACCGCCACGGCCTGCGCCACGATCCCTTCAAGGCGATCGTCGCTCCGCGGCCGATCGGCTGGATCGGGACGCGGGGGCTGGATGGCTCCCGCAACCTGTCGCCCTATTCGTTCTTCAATGCCATCGGTGATGCACCGAAGCTGGTGATGTTTTCATCCGGCGGACGCAAGGACAGTGCGCGCAACGCCGAAGAAACCGGCGTGTTCACCACCAATTTCGTCAGCCGTCATCTGCTTGAGAAGATGAATGCCAGCTCCGTGGCTGTGCCCTACGGTGTCGATGAGTTCGAAATCGCCGGGTTGACGCCGAAACAGGGTGAGCTTGTCGATGCGCCTTACGTTGCGGAAGCGCTGGCGGTGCTGGAGTGCCGGGTGACGGAGATCCGTAATCCGCTGGATCTTTCGGGAAAGCCGACCGACGACGTGCTGGTTTTCGGCCAGGTGGTGGGCATCCACATCGATGAAACGATCATTCGCGACGGCCGGCTGGACATGGCGGTGGCGCGGCCCGTCGGCCGCATGGGCTACATGGATTATTCCGAAAGCAGCGACGTGTTCGAAATGATCCGGCCGCCGAGGCCCTGATCAGCCGTTGTTTCGACCGGGCGCGTATTGCAACAGGCGGTGCGCCCGGGCGAGATCCCTTTGCGTCAGAACCGTGCCGTCGGCGGCAAAAAGCGGGCCTGACGGGGTTGCGGAAAAACGGGCGACGATTTTCCGGGCCGTATCGATTTCCTCTGTGGTCGGGGAAAACAAGGCGTTGATGACAGGCAATTGCGCGGGGTGGAGTGCGAACTTGCCTTCGAACCCATCCGCCTTCGCTTCCCGGCAGTCCCGCTGCAGGCGGTCGGGCTGCAGCAATCCCGACGGCGAATCGATGGCGACGACACCGGCTGCTGCAGCCGCCATCTGCACCGCCGTGCGGCCGAACCGCAAAGCATCGGTCATGCGGCCCTCCGTGTCGTGAAGCCGCCCGGCGCCGAGATCGGTGGCGAGGCCCGGCATCGACCAGGCGAGACCCATCAGGCGCGGCGAATCGAACGTTCGACCGGAGGCCGCGGCGACGACTCCGCCGGCGGTATCGCCGAGCACGGCGACGATGCCGATGTGACCTTCCGGCAGTCCGTTCATGACCTCCCGGACCGATATCATCACCTCCAGCCGCTGGATGTCGGCCAACGAGCGTGTTGCGGGCAGGACGATGCCATCGGGCGCCCCTTGCATGACCGCGTCGAGATCCGTTTCGGCCAGGCCAGACGGGAAGGCGTGGATCTGCACGAAACACGCGGCCTGTCCGGAAATCCTGGTTTTGCGCGCCTTGAGGAAATCGCTGGTGATGCGCCGGGCGTTGTTTTTGCGGTCGGGAAGGCTGGCGGGGAGATCGATGACGACCGCATCGGCGCCGGAGCGCAGGCTGTCGGTGAGGGTTGGCGAATCGAGGCCGGGAACGAGAAGCCAGGAGCGCATCAGCGCCGCCATCCGGCAGGGGTAAGCGCCTGGCGCTGCATCTCGAAGCCTCTCCTGCTTTCTTGCCGTGTCCGAACCGTCCGTTGCTTCTGAATAGAAGCTGCCGCCAGCAGTTTCAACGGCTTCCGCCGGCGTTAACAAACATGGTGAACCAATCTTAAACTTTTTGCCGTTAGCTTTCACGGTACGAGTTCTTCATGCGCTGAGTCCCGAGGTTAACGTGATTGTAGAGGCATTTCTTCGCTGGGCCGAAAAAGCAAAGACCGCCGACCGGGCGCGTGCTGCAACGGCTTTGGGGCGAGCCTTTCTGATGGCGCGTATCACGCCGCATGAACGTGCCGCCGCAGCGATGGCGATGACCTACCTTCTCGATGACCCGTCTCCGCGTGTCCGCCTGGCGCTGGCCGAGGTGCTGGCCGACACGCCGAAGGCGCCGCGGACGGTGGTGATGTCTCTGGCCGAAGACCAGCCGGAGATCGCCTCGACGATCATCCTGCGTTCGCCAGCGCTGACGGACGCCGATCTTGTCGATCTCGTCGGGCGGGGAAGCACGATGACACGGGCGCTGGTGGCATCGCGAATCAATCTTTCACGGGCAGTTTCGGCGGCGATTGCCGAGGTGGGCGAATGGGCGGAGGTCCTGACGCTGCTCGAAAATCCCGGCGCAGAGATATCGCGTATTACGCTGAAGCGGCTGGCGGAACGCCATGGCGCGGACGGCGACATCCGCAGCCTGCTGCTGCACCGCGATGAACTGCCGGCGGATGCCCGGCATCTGCTGATGCTGCGGGTGAGCGAGGCGCTGGCCGGTTTCGACCTCGTGCGGGTCTCCATCGGCGACGAGCGTGCCCAGAGGGTAACGCGGGAGGCGAGGGATGCCGGCACTGTGTCGCTGGCGGGATCGACCGCCGTGGCGGAACTGCCGGCGCTTGTCGAGCATCTGCGGATCGACGGGCGGCTGACACCGGCGTTCCTGATGCATGCGCTGTGCAGCGGCAAGGTGGATTTCATCGCCGCCGCGCTTGTCAATCTTTCCGGGCTCGATGACCGCCGCGTCCGCTCCATCCTGTCGACGGGACGGATGCATGCGTTGCGGGCGCTTTACGAGGCGACCGGCCTGCCGCGAGACGTCAGTGCGGTTTTCGTCGAGGCGACGCTGTTGTGGCGCCGGGCATCGACCTTGCCGGTTGGCACGATGTTGCAATCGGTTTCGACGCAATTGCTCGACAGGTTCCGCAGCGAGAGACTCGATGCCACGGCTGAGGGTGAATTGCTGGAAATGGTCGAGAAGCTCAACATTGCCGAGCAGCGGCAGATGGCGCGCGATTGCGCGACGCTGGCAGCCTGAGCGGCTTGCCGCCTCTGTCGCCCGACCCGTAACCCCGTTTATTGTGTGTCGCGCACCACGAGGCGGCCGTTCATCGGCTGCAAAGGCCTCGCATTCATCTGGAACCGTTCCTTGAATTTGGCGATCTGCGCCATGGAAGCGGTGATCGGTGTCGTCATCATATGCCAGCTGACGCCTTCGCTGCAGGGCGGCGTGGTTAGGGATCCCATGAATTTGAAATAGGTATCCTGCTTCGGCAGGAATTTCGACAGGTCGGTTTCGATCGTCTCCAGCTTGGCCGTGGCGCCGGATTCTTCCGGAGCGTTCCAGAAAATGTCCTCGAGTTCGGTATTGACCGGACCTTCGTCGATCATCACGCCGACCACGGCAAGCGCGCCCTTGGCGTTCTTGTGAACAAGGTGCAGTTCCAGCGGATATTCCTTGCCTTCGATATGGTATTCGCTCGGCGTGTGGAAATGGAACTGCACCAGCTGGTATTCCTCGCCATCGGTGACGATGGTGTGGCCGGCCGGGACGTTGACCTGGATCGTGTGGCCGTTGTTGACGATCTCCGTCGGGATGGTTCCGTAGCGGAACCGGATCGCCGGAAGGTCCTCCGTGCTGGTGGACAGGATGTCGATCGGCGACTGGACCTGGCCAAGTTCGCAAGCATGAAAACTCTCGTTCAGCACCGCCCAGTGTTCCGGCCCTTGCGGGCCGTCATAAGTCCAGTGGACGTCATGGGAATCGACCGCTCCTGCGGTCGAGGCAGAGAGTGCTACGAAAAGCGAAAGGGTCAGCAGGCGGTGCATGGCAGAGATCCGCATCAAGAACTCGGTTGGAGCGGAGGATAGCGGACGGGCTATGAATCTTCCGTTATCGTGCCTCTTCCCGCCGGCTTGACGCCTGGCCGATGCTTATGTTCAAGACTGCGGCATGCAATTTTCCGCGGGGACAGACGTGACGATTACCATCAGCAGAGAGCTGCCACGCCAGGATGGCGTGATCCGCCTTCTTGAAATGTCAGATGCCTATATGGCCTCGCTGTATCCGGCCGAAAGCAATCACCTCGTCGATGTGTCTTCGCTGGAAGGCGACGCCGTGAGTTTTTTCGTCGTTCGGCGGGATGGGGCTGTCGTCGGTTGCGGCGCTCTGGTGGCGGCGGCTGACGGAACGGCGGAAATGAAACGGGTCTTCGTCGATCCGGCCGCGCGTGGCCTGAAGATCGGCAACCTTTTGATGGCGAAGCTTGAAGATCATGCCAGGGAGAGCGGCTTTTCGGCGATCCGGCTGGAGACGGGCATCAGCCAGCCGGAAGCGATCGGGCTTTATCGCCGCAGCGGTTATGTGGAGATCGGTCCCTTTGGCAATTATGCTGCCGACCCGTTGAGCATTTTCATGGAAAAACGGTTGGACTGACTGTCAGGCCGCCGATTCTTCTTCCTGCTTGACGAGGGGCGGAGAGGCCGGTTTCGCCGTCGCGGTGACCGTGGTCTGGTCGGCGGGCTGAGCCTGCGCCTCCTCGGCGGAGATTTCCGCCTCGCGCAGCCATTCGCGCCAGATTGCCACCAGAAGAGCCATCAGCACCGGACCGATGAACAGGCCGAGGAAACCCATCGTCTTGACGCCGCCGATCAGGCCGAAGAAGGTCGGCAGGAACGGCAGCTTGATCGGGCCGCCGACGAGCCTTGGACGCAGCGTCTTGTCGACGATGAACAATTCCACCGAGCCCCAGACGAACAGGCCGATGCCGGCAATGGGCGTGCCGCTGGCGACGAGATAGATCGAGATCAGCGTGAAAGACAGCGGCGCGCCGCCCGGTATCAGCGCCATCACGCCCGTCAGCACGCCGAGCGTTACCGGCGAGGGGACGCCGGCGATCCAGTAGGCGATGCCGAGCACGATGCCTTCGCCGATGGCGATCAGCGTCATGCCGGTGACCGTGGAGCTGATGGTGGCCGGCACGACGCGGGAAATGCGTTCCCAGCGGGTGGGCAGGATACGCTCGCCGAGCAGATCGACCTGTTTCGCGAAGGCTTCGCCATTGCGATAGACGAAGAACAGCGCGATCATCATGAACAGCAGGGTGAGGAACAGGTGGAAGGCGCCACCGCCGGCGGCCAGGACCGCCCTGTAGATATTGCCGATATTGGCGCCGCTCGCCACCTGCATCAACGCGCCGATCGAGCCGGGCGTGGAAATGTGTTTTGTCCACTGCTCGCCGATCCAGGGTCCGACGCCGGGAAGCGCGACCATCCATTCCGGTACGGGAGCCCCGTCGCGATTGGCTTCGACCACCCACATGAACCACTGCCGCACTTCATCTATCGTATAGAAGACGGCCATGGTGATCGGCACGACGAGGAAGGCAAGGATCAGCGTGATGGCGATCGTCGCGGCGATGGTGCTGTTGCCGCCGACATTGCGCTGCAGTTTCGAATAGATCGGCCAGCTTGCGAAGCCGATGACCAGGGCGGCGAGAACCGGCACCAGGAAACCGTGGAAGAAATAGATACCGGCGAGAAAGACCAGCACCAGAAGCCAGCGGGCGGCCGAGAGCGGCGGGATCAGGGCGGCGCGGGGCGGGGTCGACGGACCGAGCCATCGCGGCTCGCCGCGGCTTCGTGTTGGATCAGGGACGGTCAAGACAGCTTCTTTACAGGTTCGCGTTTGCCACAGACTATGGGTGATCGAAGCCGGCGTTTCAAGCTTGCGTCCGCATGTGCGGTTGCCGTTTCCTCTACCCCGTCACGATCCTAGCAGCCAATCTCTAAAACATTATGGCGGGACAGGGTTTATCGATTGCTGCACGGCGATGCGGCGGTCTTGCGCGGCCGCATCGCCGATAGCATCAGATATCGAGATTTTCGGCGAAGGCGGCCCTGTCCTGGATGAAGCGAAAGCGGGCCTCGGGCTTGGTGCCCATCAGCGCGTCGACCGCATCGCGGGTGCCTTCGAAATCCACCTCGTCGATGGCGACGCGCAAAAGCGTGCGTTTCGACGGGTCCATGGTGGTCTCCTTGAGCTGCGCCGGCATCATCTCGCCAAGGCCCTTGAAGCGGCCGATTTCGACCTTCTTGCCCTTGAAGGTGGTTTCCATCAGCTCCTGCCGGTGCCCGTCGTCGCGGGCATACAGCGTCTTGCCGCCCTGCGTCATGCGGTAGAGCGGCGGTACGGCGAGGAACAGATGGCCGCCGCGGACCAGCTCGGGCATTTCCTGGTAGAACAGGGTGATCAGCAGCGAGGCGATATGGGCGCCATCGACGTCGGCATCGGTCATGATGATGATGCGTTCGTAGCGCAGGTCTTCTTCGCGGTACTTGGTGCGCGTGCCGCAGCCGAGTGCCTGGATGAGATCGGCGATCTGCTGGTTGGCGGACAATTTGTCACGGCCGGCGCTGGCGACGTTCAGGATCTTGCCGCGCAAGGGCAGGATCGCCTGGTTGGCGCGATTGCGCGCCTGCTTGGCGGAGCCACCAGCCGAATCGCCCTCGACGATGAACAGTTCGGCGCCTTCGGCGGTGTTTTGGGAGCAATCGGCAAGCTTGCCGGGCAGGCGCAGCTTGCGCACCGCCGTCTTGCGGTTGACTTCCTTTTCCTTGCGGCGGCGGACACGTTCGTCGGCGCGTTCGATCACCCATTCGAGCAGCTTGGCGGCTTCGGCGGGGTTGTCGGCGAGGTAGTGGTCGAAGGGGTCGCGCAACGCGTTCTCGACGATGCGCTGGGCTTCGACTGTGGCGAGCTTGTCCTTGGTCTGGCCGACGAATTCCGGTTCGCGGATGAAGACGGAGAGCATGCCGACGGCCGAAATCATCACGTCGTCGGTGGTGACGATGGCGGCGCGCTTGTTCTGCGTCAACTCGGCGTAGTTTTTCAGGCCCTTGGTGAGCGCGATGCGCAGGCCGGCCTCATGCGTGCCGCCTTCGGGCGTCGGGATGGTGTTGCAGTAGGAATGGATCTGCTGGTCGCCGCCATACCAGGTGACGGCCCATTCCATCGCGCCGTGGCCGCCGGTCTTTTCCGTGCGGCCGGAAAAGATTTCGCGGGTGACGGTGAATTCCTTGCCGAGCGTCGCCTGCAGGTAGTCCTTCAGGCCGCCGGGGAAATGGAAGACGGCCTTTTCGGGATATTCCGAACCTTCCGGCAGGACGCCGGGATCGCAACTCCAGCGGATCTCGACGCCGCCGAACAGATAGGCTTTCGACCGCGCCATGCGGAAGATGCGGCCCGGATCGAAACGGACGTGGTCGCCGAAGATCTGCGGGTCCGGATGGAAGCGCACGCGGGTGCCGCGCCGATTGTGGACGTCGCCCAGCTCCTCCAGACCGCCCTGTGGCAGGCCACGCGAAAAGCGCTGGCGATAGAGCTTGCGATTTCTCGCCACCTCGACTTCGAGAAGATCGGAGAGGGCATTGACGACCGAAACGCCGACGCCGTGCAGGCCGCCTGAAGTCTCGTAGGCCTTGCCGTCGAACTTGCCGCCGGCGTGCAGCTTGGTCATGATCACTTCGAGCGTCGACTTGCCGGGAACCTGCGGGTGGTTTTCCACCGGGATACCGCGGCCGTTGTCGGTGACGGTCAGGAAGCCCTGCGTGTCCATGTGCACTTCGATGAAGTTGGCATGGCCGGCGACCGCCTCGTCCATCGAGTTGTCGATGACTTCGGCAAAGAGATGGTGCAGCGCCTTTTCGTCGGTGCCGCCGATGTACATACCGGGACGCATGCGCACCGGCTCCAGCCCTTCGAGCACCCGGATCGCCGAGGCGTCGTAGGTGTCGCTGGAGGTTGCCGGGGGCGCCGGGCTGCGTGTTGCGGGCTTGGCGGCGGGCGCCATGGCCTGCGGTTCCGGCTGCGGCGGCGCCGGGACTGCGGAAAAGAGATCGTTGTTATCCATCGAATTCTTCAGATCTTATCCTTCAAGGCCGATCGGGCCGGCGCTGGGAGAACGCGGCGCTCGGACGGCCAACGCATTTGTACCTGCTTTGTTCGTCAGGCCGCGAATCACCGGGATTATGCCGGAAACCCTGCAAAAGCGCGATGCCCGGCAAATCAGCGGCAAACTTTGGCATCAGGATTGCTTTGCGGAGCCGGGGATGGCAAGGCAGAACCGCAGTGCAAAGGAACGGGGCGGCACATGTCCACAACTCATTTCCGGATTCTTGCTTTGACGGCGCTTCTGGCCGCGTTTTTTTCGCCGGCCGCGGCGGGCGCGAAAGCGCTGCAGCCCTTCAAGGACGAGCTGTTTTCCGCCCAGACGGTGCTGGAAGGCCGCGACAACGGCGATTTCCAGCGCATCGACTACCAGAAAATGCGCGACATCTACGAGCGTGACCAGATCCCCGAGCAGCGGGTGAAGCGGCGTTTCGTCGATCTTGGCATCAAGAAATATCAGGCCAACGAAACGCTGGGGCTTGGCGAGCGGAAGCTCGATCTCTTTCGTGCCGGACCGGCCCAGAACGCCGCCTTTACGGTGATCTTCGTCCACGGTCGCGGCGGCGACCGGCGGCTGGGTGCCAACGACTACAGGTTCGGGGGGAATTTCAACCGGCTGAAGAACCTGGCTGTCAGAAATGGCGGTGTCTATTATGCGCCGAGCGTGCGCAGTTTCGACGCTGCGGGCGTTTCCGATGTCGCCGGGCTGATCCGCTATGCAGCGGCGCAATCGCCGGGAAAACCGGTGATCCTGTCCTGCGCCTCGATGGGCAGCTTCGTCTGTTGGGGGG
This sequence comes from Rhizobium sp. LjRoot30, assembly GCF_964253915.1. Taxonomy (NCBI): domain Bacteria; kingdom Pseudomonadati; phylum Pseudomonadota; class Alphaproteobacteria; order Hyphomicrobiales; family Rhizobiaceae; genus Rhizobium; species Rhizobium sp. LjRoot30. The sequence continues at coordinate 52,927 of NZ_CAXUSG020000013.1, forward strand.
TGACACGCGAGACGGAGGCGGGCCTGCTGTCGGGCATGGTGATCCTCGGCGGTGCGACCGACCCCGATTTTACGGAGAGCGTTTTCCACAAGGCGAAGCTGCCGATCGCATTCTTTCACGGAAGCGAGGATAGCGTTTATGCCGCAACGGATCAGATCGCCTTCTACGACCGGCTGCACAAGGCCGGCTATCCGGCTCGCTTCACTCTGTTCGAGACGGGTTCGCACGGCACGCCGATCCGCATGATCGACTGGCGTGCGACGCTGAACTGGCTGCTTGCGGGCCGTTGATGGGGATGGCGGCACCGGACGAGCGCAATCTGTCGGACAGGCAAACCGTTTCTGCCGATCGTTTCGAAAACGAGGCCGTCGATCTGGGCGGACCGTTTCTCGGCGTCGGTGGACGCCTTTCCGGCGGGGCGCTTGTCCGCGGTGGCGGCATGCTGATCGACATGCGGTCGCGCAACCGCATCCTCTCCTTCGATCCGGGCACCGGCGTCATCGATTGCGAGGCCGGGGTGACGTTGCGGGCCATTGTCGGCAAGGCGGCGGTGCAGCGGTTCTTCCTGCCCGTCACGACAGGCAGCGCTGCGGCAAGCATCGGCGGGATGGCTGCTGCCGATCCTGCCGGGCGGAATGCGCTGCAGCGCGGCCGGTTTTCGGAACATGTTCGGTCTTTGCGGCTGATTAGAAGTTCGGGCGAGGTGCTGACCTGCTCGCGTCAGGACAATGCAGCGCTGTTTGCCGCGACGCTGGGCGGATACGGCCTGACGGGGCTGATCCTTTCCGTCGAACTGCAGTTGATGAAGGTGCCTTCGGCGCATGTGCAGCGCCACCTCCTGCGTTTTTCCGCGCCGGAGGATGGGCTGGCGCTCGCCCGCGAGCGGGCGGAACTGCATGAATATGCCTGGGCCTGGCTGGATATGGCGGGACGCGGCATCGTCATCGCCGCCGATCACGCCGATGCCGGTTCGGACCTGCCGGATATGCCGAAACGTCGCCGCCTGCCTCTGACCGTGCCGTTGCTGCCGTGGTTTTTTCATCCGCGCGTTGTCCAGGCGGCTGGCAGGGTTGCCTGGTACGGGTTGAGGGGCGGGGAAGCGGCGAAGACGGTGGCGTGGTGGGATTTCTTCTGGCCGCTGGAGGCGTCGCCGTGGTCCGGCGGGGCGCTGCTGCCGGCAGCCTTCCGGCGTTTTGCCGTGGAATTGGCGCCGCAGGCGGCGGCTGAATTTTTGGAGGCGTGCCGGGCAGCGCTGCGGATGGCGGGAAAGGCACCTGTTCTCACGGAATTCCGGCCGGGCGGCGATTGCGATGGCATTCTGATCGTACTCCCGGAGGACGGGCGCCCGACCACGGCGCTCATCGGTCACCTGGCGGCGATTGCCCGGACGTTTGGCGCCCGGCGCCTGCCGGTCGATATCGACCTTTCCGGAGAGGGCGCGTGGCCGGTGCCGGCATCGCTGCATGGCTGGCGAGACCCGCGCTTTTCCGCCGAGCTCTGGGCAGGTGGCAAAAATTAACTGTACCTTTTCGGAAAACTTTCGCTTTCCGCGAAAATCTTGCCGGAAATCGTTGATTCCGAGCCTATTCCGACTATGAAAGGGTGTAAGTGCAGGGGGAAGGGGCGCGCAGGCAGGCTTTCCGGCCTATCGCTGGCCTAAGGGAAGATTCCGCTACGTCAGCCTTTCTCCGGCATTCAAGTCTCGTTAACCAAGAATGGACTGTCTGATGACCCCGGATGTTCGCCCGCTTGTTGCGGGAAACTGGAAAATGAACGGCACGCGTGCCTCTCTTGACCAGATCAAGGCGATGGCTGAAGGCGTCCTGTCGCCTCTCTCGGACAAGGTCGAGACGTTGATCTGCCCGCCGGCGACCCTGCTTTACGTTGCTACCGCGCTGTGCACCGACAGCCCGCTCGCCATCGGCGCGCAGGATTGCCATCAGAATGCTTCCGGCGCCCATACGGGGGAAATTTCGGCGGAAATGATTGCCGATTGCTTCGGCACTTATGTGATCGTCGGCCATTCGGAGCGGCGGACGGACCATGCCGAGACCGATCACCTGGTGCGCGCCAAGGCGATTGCCGCGCATGCGGCCGATCTGACCGCGATCGTCTGCATCGGCGAAACCGCCGAACAGCGCCAGGCCGGCCAGACGCTGGACATCCTGAAGCGGCAGCTTGCCGGCTCGGTTCCGGACGAGGCGACCGCGGAAAACACTGTTATTGCTTATGAGCCCGTCTGGGCGATCGGCACCGGCCTGACGCCGACGGTGAAGGACATTGAGGAGGCGCATGCCTTCATGCGCAAGGAACTGGTGGCCCGCTTCGGAGACCAGGGCAAGACGATGCGCATTCTCTACGGTGGCTCGGTGAAACCCGGCAATGCCAAGGAATTGATGGGTGTCGCCAATGTCGATGGCGCATTGATCGGCGGCGCGAGCTTGAAAGCCTCCGATTTCCTCGCCATCTATCGGGCATACGAAGAATTGCTGGCTTGACGTCTTCAAAATGCCATGGGGGCTTGGAATAGACGAAAGCCTCATGTAAAGAGCCGCCAACGCGTTTTGACTTTGCCCGCAAGGGACAGGACTGGAAACCCATGCAGACCGTATTGATCGTCGTTCACCTCATGATCGTGCTGGCGCTTGTCGGCGTCGTGCTGATTCAGCGCTCCGAAGGCGGCGGCCTTGGCATCGGCGGCGGTTCCGGTTTCATGTCGGCCCGCGGCACGGCCAACGCGCTGACCCGCACGACCGCCATTCTCGCCACGCTGTTCTTCATCACTTCGCTGGCGATGGGCATCCTGGCACGCTACGAATCGCGTCCGAGCGACATTCTCGACCGTATCCAGAGCACGACGGGCCAGGGCAACGGCGTCCTCGACCAGCTCGGCGGTACGACGAACACCAATGGCCAGCCTGCGACCAACACCGATGGTGCCGTTCCGGCAACCGGTGACGCGCAGCCGACGACCGGCGACGGCGCGTCGACGACCACGACGAACACCAACACGACCGGCGTTCCGACGGGTCAGTAACAGACTTCTCAGAGTCAAGCGCCGGCAGGCTCGAAAGACCCTGCCGGTTTTCTTTTGTTGATTATCCACCGCCAGATCCCGAAAAATTCATATGATGGATTTTTGGGGCTGGTGGAATCGTTTGTGAAAAGGTAACCGGTGACTCCCATGGCGCGATATGTATTCATCACTGGCGGCGTGGTTTCCTCTCTTGGCAAAGGAATTGCGGCCGCGGCTCTTGGGGCTCTTTTGCAGGCACGCGGTTACCGTGTTCGCCTGAGAAAACTCGACCCCTATCTCAACGTCGATCCGGGCACCATGAGCCCGACGCAGCACGGCGAGGTCTTCGTGACCGACGATGGTGCGGAAACCGACCTCGATCTCGGCCACTATGAACGGTTTACCGGTCGCTCCGCGACCAAGACCGACAACATCACCACTGGCCGGATCTACAAGAACATCATCGACAAGGAACGCCGCGGCGACTATCTCGGCGCGACCGTCCAGGTCATCCCGCACGTAACCAACGAGATCAAGGACTTCATTACCGAAGGCAATGGAGACTACGATTTCGTGATCTGTGAGATCGGCGGCACCGTGGGCGACATCGAGGCGATGCCGTTCATGGAAGCGATCCGCCAGGTCAAGAACGACCTGCCGCGCGGCACGGCGATCTTCGTCCACCTGACGCTGATGCCGTATATTCCGGCTGCCGGCGAACTGAAGACCAAGCCGACGCAGCATTCGGTCAAGGAACTGCAGGCGCTCGGCATCCATCCCGACATCCTGCTGGTGCGTGCCGACCGCGAAATTCCGGAAGCGGAACGCCGCAAGCTGTCGTTGTTCTGCAACGTGCGGCCGTCCGCCGTCATCCAGGCGCTCGACGTCGCCAATATCTACGACGTGCCGATGGCCTACCACAAGGAAGGCCTCGACAACGAGGTTCTGGCCGCTTTCGGCATCGAGCCGGCGCCGAAACCGCGCCTGGAGCAGTGGGAAGAGGTCTGCAACCGCATTCGTACGCCGGAAGGCGAGGTGACCATTGCCATCGTCGGCAAGTACACGGGCCTCAAGGACGCCTACAAGTCGCTGATCGAGGCGCTGCATCACGGCGGCATAGCCAACCATATCAAGGTCAAGCTTGAGTGGATCGAATCGGAGGTCTTCGAGAAGGAAGATCCGGCGCCTTATCTCGAGAAGGTGCACGGCATCCTCGTTCCGGGCGGTTTTGGCGAACGCGGGTCCGAAGGCAAGATTTTGGCGGCGCGGTTTGCCCGCGAACGCAAGGTGCCGTATTTCGGCATCTGCTTCGGCATGCAGATGGCCGTCATCGAAGCGGCCCGCAGCCTGGCGGGTGTCGAAGATGCATCCTCGACCGAGTTCGGTGCGACCAAGGAACCTGTCGTCGGCCTGATGACCGAGTGGGTGAAGGGCAACGAACTGCAGAAGCGTTCGGCGGCCGGCAATCTTGGCGGCACGATGCGCCTCGGCGCCTACAAGGCGGCGTTGAAGAAGGGCACGAAGATTTCGGAGATCTACGGCTCGACCGACATCTCCGAGCGTCACCGCCACCGCTACGAAGTCAACATCGACTACAAGGACCGGCTGGAAAGCTGCGGCCTCGTGTTCTCCGGCATGTCGCCCGATGGCGTGCTGCCGGAAACCATCGAGTATCCGGATCATCCGTGGTTCATCGGCGTGCAGTATCACCCCGAGCTGAAGAGCCGTCCGCTGGAGCCGCATCCGCTGTTTGCGAGCTTCATCGAGGCGGCGCTAGAGCAGAGCCGCCTCGTTTGAGGCGCTTGCGTTGCCTTTGTCGGGTGGTTGCCACGACCAAAAACGTCATCCTCGGGCTCGTCCCGAGGATCTGCCGAGCGCTCTCGGCTTTTGACGAAAATGGGTGTATCTGCTGTGCTTGGATCCTCGGCACAAGGCCGAGGATGACGAAGAAGAGGTTTTATGACCTCGCCTCCATCTGACGACTGTTGGCAGTTCTTGTCTTCAGGTGACGCTGTTACGGCGTCAGATCCGTCAACAATTCCGCCGCACGGTCGATCAGCACATCGCTGAATTCGTCGCCGTTGTCCTTGGCGGTCAGCATATCGCGAAGTTCAGCCAGCGTCAGCATCAGGACAACGTGCCCATTTTCCCGAAGGGCGGACTGCGAGGCGCGACGCGCGCCGGCGTCGAGTCCACCGCGGCAGACGACCAGCAGAACGGTGCGCAGGGCGCCGGTGGACAGGTGACGGAGGTTAGAGAGGATTTCTCCCTGGTTCAGTGGCTCCATCTCGTTTCCGAAGGAAAACAGCACGTAGCGGCAGCGAAAATCTTCGCTGAGCGATATCCAGAATTCATGCTTCGGCACGAGGCGGGCGATGAGGTTGGGGCGGTGCAGCCGGTCGTCGATATGGGGCTGCGAGTTCCAGCGCTGGAACTGGTCGGCGAACAGATAGCGGATCGCCTTGTCGCATAGCTGCTCGAATTTCTTCACACCTTCGCGGCCCGGCTTGACCTGGTCGAGATCGGCGATCAGGCGAGCGCCTTCGCTCTTTGTCTTGATGCGCGGCGACTGCTCTTCCAACTGCTGCAGCTCTTCGGAAAACAGGTCGCGCCCCGCAGCACCCGGATCGGCTTCGCGCAGCAGGTCGGCCAGCGTGTCCGCCAGCGTCGGCGTCTTGGCGGTGAGCAGCAGGAGATCGGCGAGACCCCAGAGGATGCCTCCATGACGCTCCGTTTCGACGCGCATTGCCGGCGTGATCTCGCAGGTGACGATCATGATCGCGTTCTTGGCCTTCTTGGCGTCGCGATGTTTCTTCAGTTCCTCAAGCGCGTTGCGGAACAATGCGAGATCGACCTTGCGGCTGCGGTAGAATTTCGCCTCGACGACGGTCAGGTCGGCTTCGGACGGGCGCTTGATGGTCAGGTCGGCGGTGGAGACGGCGGTGCGCCCATGCTTCTGCTTCCAGCCGGCTTCCATGATCAGGAAGCTTTCGCGCGTCAGCAGTTTTTCGCACAACATCTTGAAGCCGATCTGCAGTTCCTTGTGCTTCGGCGTGCGTTCCAACATGCGTTACTTCCCCATCCGGTTGATTCCCCGCAGAATCGATTTAGGGCCGCTTGTTTCCAGCGGTCCACCAAATCTTCCGTAGTCAACCGAAAATGCCGGGGATAGTTCCTGCCGGATGGAGCAAGAAGCGTTGCAGCGCGATTTTTGCCGCTCCGCCGCCGTTTTTCAGCGGTCCGTGGACAAGGTCTCGGGACGCAGGAGAAGGATCGGGCAGGGCAGGCCGGCCGGCAGTTCCGGGGCATGCGGCGGGCGGACGATCAGGCAGTCGGAATGGGCAAAGATCTTCATCATCGACGAATCCTGCTTGCCGTAGCTTTCCGCCAGCAGATTGCCTTCGGCATCGCGGCTCAGCCTGGCGCGCAGGTAATCCTGCCGCTGGTCGTTAGCCGGCAGCGTGGCGGCGGCAAGCGCAGTTGCTTCGCGGCGCGCCGGCGGAAGATGCGACAGCTTGCGCAGCAGCGGTTCGAGGAACAGCAGGCCGCAGACCAGCGTCGAGACCGGATTGCCGGGCAGGCCGAGCACATGCATGTCGCCGAGGCTGCCGACCATCAGCGGCTTGCCGGGACGCATGGCGATGCGCCAGAAATCGAGCTGCATGCCGGCCTCGACCAGCGTCGACTGGACGAGGTCATGATCGCCGACCGAAGCGCCGCCGAGTGTCACGATGACATCGACGCCGGCCTCGCGGGCACGCTCGATCGCGGCGGTGATCTGTTGCTTGTCGTCAGGCACGATGCCGAGATCGAGGATCTCGGCGCCGGCAGTGCGGGCAAGCGCCGAGATGCCATATGTGTTGGAGGCAACGATCTGGGCCATGCCCGGCTGGCTGCCCGGCGTCACCAGTTCATCGCCGGTAGCGATGATGGCCACCAGCGGACGGCGATAGACGGGCAGCGTGGCGTGGTTCATCGCCGCGGCCACCGTCAGCCTGGAAAAATCGAGTTGCGTGCCGCATTTCAGAACGACCTCGCCTTCGGCGAAATCCTGGCCGCGCGGACGGATGTGTCGGCCGGCGATCGGCACGAAGGTGTTGCGGATACGGTTGCCGTCGAGGCGTTCGGCGTCCTCCTGGATCAGCACGACGTCGGCACCGCTTGGTACGGGGGCGCCGGTGAAGATGCGCACCGTCTCGCCTTGTCCGACCGTGCCGGAAAACGCGTGGCCGGCGGACGATGTGCCGATGACGGTGAGTTCGCAGCCGATTTCCGCGGCATCGCTGCTGCGCAGCGCATAACCGTCCATGGCCGAGGCGTCGAAGGGCGGTTGGGTCAGGCGGGCAGCAAGATCGTCTGCCAGCACGCGGCCGTCGGCGGCATGCAGCGCTACGGATTCACTGCCGGCGAGCGGTTCGGCCTTGGAAAGCAGGCGCTCCTGCGCCGCGGCGACGGCGAGCAGGCTCATCTGCGCGCTTCCGGATGGCGATAGTCGCCTGACTTGCCGCCGGTTTTTTCGACGAGGCGGATGCCGCCGATCTCCATCGCCTTGTCGGCGGCCTTGGCCATGTCGTAGATGGTCAGCGCCGCCACGGAGACGGCGGTGAGCGCTTCCATCTCGACGCCAGTGCGGCCGGTGAGTTTGGCTGTCGCCGTGATCCTGAGGCCGGGCAGGGTGTCGTCCTGGGTGATGTCGACACTCACCTTGGTGAGCATCAGCGGATGGCAGAGCGGAATGAGATTGGCCGTTTGCTTGGCGGCCATGATGCCGGCAAGGCGGGCGGTGCCGATGACATCGCCCTTCTTGGCATTGCCTTCCCGGATCAGCGCCAGCGTTTCTGCCGCCATGCGCACGAAACCCTCGGCGGTGGCGATGCGGACGGTCTCGGCCTTGTCGCCGACATCGACCATAAACGCCTCGCCCGAGGCGCCGATATGGGTGAGGCGAGCCTCCGACATCAGGCGGCGGCCACGCTGCCGACGTCGCCGTTGAGCAGGGCGCGGGTGGCGGCGGTGACGTCGTCCTTGCGCATCAGGCTTTCGCCGACGAGGAAGGTGGTGATGCCGCAGGCACGCAGCCGCTCGCAATCGGCGTGGGTGAAGATACCGCTTTCGCCGACCAGCAGACGGTCGGCCGGCACCATCGCGGCCAGTTGCTCGCTGACGGTGAGGCTGACCTCGAAGGTGCGCAGGTTGCGGTTGTTGATGCCGACCAGCGGCGAGGCGAGTTTCAGCGCCCGCTCCATCTCTTCGGCGTCGTGGACTTCAACGAGGACGTCCATGCCGAGCGCAAAGGCTTCATCTTCCAGGCGGCGGGCATCGTCGTCGGAAAGGCTTGCCATGATCAAGAGGATGCAATCGGCGCCCCAGGCGCGGGCTTCATGCACCTGGTAGGTATCGAACATGAAATCCTTGCGCAGCGCCGGCAGGCTGCAGGCGGCGCGGGCGGCGGTGAGAAATTCCGGGGCACCCTGGAAGCTCGGCGTATCCGTGAGCACCGAGAGACAGGCGGCTCCGCCGGCTTCATAGGCCGCGGCGAGCGCCGGCGGATCGAAATCCGGGCGGATCAGACCCTTGGACGGGCTGGCCTTCTTGATCTCGGCGATCAGTCCGAATTTTTTGTCGACCTGCTTGCGGCGCAACGCATCGTGGAAGCCGCGGGGCGCGGGCTGGCCGGCCGCGATTGCCTTCAGTTCGTCGAGCGGCACACGCGCCTTGGCGGCGGCGATCTCTTCGCGCTTGTAGGCTTCGATCTTGCGCAGGATGTCTGTCATCGCGCTTATTCCTTTTCGTTGGACACGGCCACCAGGCGGTCGAGCGCAGCCGCCGAGGCGCCGCTTTCCAGGGACTGGGTGGCGAGCGTCATGCCCTCGCGGATCGTCGATGCCTTGCCGGCGACGACCAGGGCCGCAGCAGCATTGCAGAGCGAGATGTCCCGGTAGGCGTTACGGGCGCCGGACAGCACGGCGCGCAAGGCTGCCGCATTGGCTTCGCCGTCGCCGCCCTTGAGGTCGGCGAGCGTTGCCGTTTCGACGCCGAAATCGGCCGGCGTTAGTTCGAACTGGCGGATTTTTCCGTCTTCGAGGGCGGCCACTTTCGTGATGCCCGTCGTGGTGATCTCGTCCATGCCGTCGCCGTGCACGACCCAGACCGATTCGGAGCCGAGATCGCGCAGCACTTCCGCCAGCGGCTCGACCCATTGCGGCGCGAAGACGCCGAGAAGCTGCCGCTTGGCGCCAGCCGGATTAGACAAGGGGCCGAGAAGATTGAAGATCGTCCTTGTGCCGAGTTCCACGCGGCTCGGGCCGACATGGCGCATGGCCGAATGGTGCATCTGGGCGAACATGAAGCCGATGCCGGCCTCGCTGATGCAACGGCCGATATGCTCGGCATCGATATCGAGATTGACGCCGAGTGCCGAGAGCGCGTCGGCGGCACCGGATTTCGAAGACAGCGCCCGGTTGCCGTGCTTGGCGACCGGCAGGCCGGCGCCGGCGACAATCAGCGAGGCGAGGGTGGAGATGTTGTAGGTGCCGGTGCCGTCACCGCCGGTGCCGACGATGTCGACGGCATCGGCAGGCGCCTCGACCCGCAGCATTTTCGCCCGCATCGTCTCCACCGCACCGACGATCTCGTCGACGGTCTCGCCGCGCACGCGCATGGCCATCAACAGGCCGCCGATCTGCGAGGGTGTGGCCTCGCCCGACATCAGGATGTCGAAGGCGTTGCGCGATTCTTCGCGGGAAAGCGCCTGACGATTCGCCACCTTGGCGATCAAGGGTTTCAGCAGCGACATGTCTCCCCCAATCCCGCTGTTATCGGACAGTCATCGCCTGTTCGGCGAGGTTCCGGTTGATGGAGACGCCGTATTGCGTCTGCAGTTCGCTGACCATCTGGTCGAGGATGTCGTCACCGGCGGCACCGGCGATCGCCTTGATTTCCTGGTCGTCGTTGGCCAGCACGTCGGTGGTCGGCTGTTCGTTGACTTCGGTGACCTTCAGCAGGATCTGGCCCTCGCCATCAGCGCTGGCAGCATTGGCGACGGTGCCCAGCGGGCCGCCGAAGGCGGCGGTTACGGCGGTGCGTCCGAGCACCGGATCGTCGCTGTTGCGGCGCAGGCCGGTCTTGGTCTCGACGGCAATGCCCATTTCCGTGGCGAGGTCGGCCAGCGGCTTGCCCTTGGCCACTTCGTCCTTGAGGCTGGCGGCCTTGGCGGCAAGCGCCGCCTTCTGCTGCTCGGCCGTCCAGTCGGCCAGCGCCTTCTCACGGACTTCGGTGAGCGGGCGGTCGCGCTCGGCGATCACGTCTTCAACCTCGAACCAGACGTAGCCATCGCTGCCGAGCGATACCGGTGTCGTTTCCGCGCCGACGTCGGCCTTGAAGGCGTCGGAGACCAGCGAGGCGGCTGCGGGAATATCCTTGACCTGTTCGCCCTGCGGATCGAGGCCACTGGCATCGACGGCATTGACGACGACCGGCTTCAGCTTGAGTTCCTTGGCGGCGTCTTCCAGTGTCGAACCGGAGGCGCGCAGGTCTTCGAAGCGGTCATGGACGTTGAGAATTTCCTGGCTGGCGGAGGCGAGCGCCAGCTCGTGGCGGATGTCTTCCCTGACCTCGTCGAGCGTCTTGGTGGTTTCGGCGCGGATATTGGTAACGCGGACGATGACCGGGCCAAAGGAGCCCTGGACGACCGGGGTCGTACCGCCGCTCGCCTTTACCGCGAAGGCGGCATCGGCGACGGCGGCATCGACCATGCCGTCACGGGTGAAATCGCCGAGCAGCACGTCGGCCGGGGTCTTGCCCTGGTCGGTGACCAGCTGGTCGAAGGTCGTGCCGCTCTGCAGCGCCGTGGCAGCTGCATCGGCCATTTCCTTGTCAGTGAAGGTCAGCTGTTCGATGGTGCGGGTTTCCGGCGTGCGGTAGCTTTCCTTGCGCTTTTCGAAGTCTTCCTTGATGGCGTCCTCGGTCACGTCGGCGGGCGTGGCGATATCGGAGGGCTCAAGCTTCACGAAGGTAATTTTGCGGTATTCCGGAGCACGATAACGGGCCTTGGCGCCGTCGAACCAGGTCTGCAGCACATCGTCCGCCGGTGTCTTGATCGGGTCGATGTTGGCATTGGTCAAAAGCAGGTAGTCAATGCCGCGGCTTTCGGTGCGGTAGTGCTTCAGCGCAGCGACCAGGGTTTCCGGCGGCGTGAAGCCATCGGAAACGGCTTCGACGATCTGGCTGCGAACGGCAACCTTGCTGCGTTCCTGGATATAGTCGTCCTCGCGCAGGCCGGCGTTGCGCAGGCGCGTCGAGAAGAGCTGGCGGTCGAACTGGCCGTTGACGGCACGGAAGGCCGGGTCTTCGGAGATCAAGGTCGCGAGACGATCTTCGGAAAGGCCGAGATTCAGATCTTCCGACAGCTGGTCGAGTGCGGCACCGGCGACGAGCTGGGCATAGACCTGCTGGTCGATGCCGAAGGCGCGGGCCTGTTCCGGCGTCAGCTCCGTGCCGAACTGGCGGCTGAGATTGGCGACCTGCCGGTGATAGGCGAGGCGGAACTCGTTGGCGGTGACCTTCTGGTCGCCGACGCTGATCACGCTGTTCGACATATCCTGGACTATTGAATGCGAAACGCCCCATATGCCAAAGGAGAGGACCAACAGCAGGAGGAGACTTTTGGCGACCCAGGTCCGGGCGCCCTTTCTCAGCAGTTCAAGCATCGGTATGCAAACCTCGTGTCAATTTCCGCGCCGTTGCGGCGAAACAATCGACGTTCCTTAAATCAATCTGCACAGGAAATGAAGCTGTGTACGGTGAAAAGCAGCACAGGACTCCGCATCTACCGCTGTGAAGACGAATCTATTGCGGTGCGGGAACCAAAAAGCCAAACTCGGCGTTTAGCACAGGCATTCAAAGGGAGATTTCCATGGCCGAGCTGAAGACCGCTACCGCCAAGATAGAAGCCGAGTTGGCAGCCGACGATCTTGCCAGCCAGATCGCGACGTTGCGAGCCGACATCGCCAAACTTTCCGAAAGCGTGGCCGCCATTGGCCATGGTGCCAAGGCCGTTGCGACGGAGGAGGCAAACCTGCTGATGGAGCGGGCCCGCGACAAAGTGCGGGAAGAGCCGCTGTTCACGCTGATCGCTACCGCCGGCATTGCCTACATGCTGGGTGTGCTCAGCCGCCGCTGAGTCTTTCGCATGCATCCAACTGCAAGCAGTATCGCCGGTTTCCGGCGGTGCTGCTTTTGCGGTTTCTGCCACGACTATTTCATTTTCCGGCTCTATTCGCTAGGTTCGTCGCCTTCAACGAGGAATGCGTAACGTGACCATTGAATTTGCCGACAGCACTGAAAAGATGAGCGATACGCTTTACCGGACGATCGCCAGCATCGAAGGGCAGACCATAACGCTGCGGCAGCTGATGAGCGCCATGGGCGAGCAGGGTTTCCTGTTTCTGTGCGCCCTCCTGACCTTGCCCTTTCTTATTCCCGTGTCCATTCCGGGCGTCAGCACGGTCTTCGGCGCAGCGATCATCATGATCAGTCTCGCCATCATCCTCAATCGCATGCCCTGGCTGCCTGCGCGCCTGCTCAACCGCCAGATCGAGACGGAAAAACTGGTGCCGACGCTGCGCAAGGGCGCTGACCTGGTATCGAAACTCGACCGTTTCGTGCGGCCGCGCCTACGATTCCTGACGACGGCCGGCCTCGTCAATCGTCTCAACGGCGCCGCGATCATGTATGGCGGCATCCTGCTGATGTTCCCGCTCGGGCTGATTCCGTTCTCCAATACGCTGCCGGGCATCGCCATTCTTTTGCTCGCCATCGGCATGCTGCAGCGCGACGGCATGACGGTGTTGGCCGGGTATTTTTTCCTGGTGGCGACCACGCTCTATTTCGGCGTGCTGGCCTATGCGGCCTACAGCGCCGGGCAGGGGCTGTCCGGCTTCTTCGTCTGACATTTTCCTTGCCCTGCTTTGGGATGGCCGTCCCGAAATGACGCCATGAAAAGGATTCGGAAACCATAGAGTCGCATAATCCCGCCGAAAGCAGGAAGGGTCGGGGTTATGGCAAAAGCAAAGGGTGGGGTTCGGCGCAAGACGACGAACCGCCGGTCGAAGGCGCCGCGGACGCCGAAACGCACATGGCCATGGCTGGCCTTGACGGTCCTGACCGCCGGTGGCCTCTATGCCTACGAACACCGTACAGACTGGTTGCCGCAAACGCCGAGCCAGATCGTCGCCTTCAAGAAGCAGGCCGAGCAGCGCAACGAGACATCACCGGAAAAAACGGCCTCGATCAGCCGCAAGACCGTTGCCGAAGAGCGCGTGGCGCAGCCAATCCGCTCCGCCACGAAAACACGGACGGATGTCGCGGCCATTCCGATTCCGCAGGAAAGAAAACTCGACCAGTCTCTGGTGGGTGAGGGGTATAAGGCGCATTTCGCCTATTGCGGCACCACCGGGCTGAAGAACTGCGTCGTCGATGGCGCCACTTTCTGGCATCGCGGCATGAAGATCCGTCTTGCGGGCATCGATGCGCCCGGCATGCATAAGGCGGGCTGCGACGATGAACGCCGCCGTGGTTTTGCCGCCGCTGTCAAATTGAAGGAATTCCTGAATGCTGGCCCGTTCAACCTCACGTCGGCAGGTGTAGCGGATGGGAGCCAGGGCGGGAAGGTGAGGGTTGTCACCCGCGGTGGCAAATCGTTGGCCGACGAGTTGCTGTCGCTCGGCCTTGTCCGGCAGAAGAGCGGCGGCCAGGCAAAACCCTGGTGCTGAGCGCTTATCGGCATGGTTCGAAACGAAAGACCCGGCAATGCGCCGGGTCTTTTTGTTTTCCAAACGAGCTTTGCGTCATTTTACCAGGCGGACGTTTGCCACCGCACCGCTGCCGCCGCTGCCGGAGTAGGGCTCCATGAGCCAGTTGGCGGAGTTCATGATCATCGTATTGACCACCAGCGATATGCGGCTGACCTGGTTGGTGGTCGAGTTGTAGGTGACGTTCCGGTTCGGCAGGTAGATGATGCCTTCCAGCACCTCGCCCTTCGAGCCGTTGAAGATATATTGCTGCTTGTTGGCATTGTTGGCGGCATTGCTGGTCTTTTCGAACATCAATATGCCCTTGTAGCTGCCGCTGGTGGGCGCCGTGCCAGTGAATTTGACGCCGCCATTGATGCGCAGCTCGCTGGTGACGTCAGGGAAATAGAAGGTCACGCCTTCGGCATTGATCGTTGCGTTGCTGTTGACGATCATCGTGCCCTTGATGATGTGCAGGCCCGGCTGGAAGGTGATCGTCGGGCTGCCGTTGAAGGTGGTTCCGCAGTGGACGCCGGGGCTGAGGCTGATCGTCTGGCCGTCCTTGGCGCCGCTGGTCGTGCAGATCGATGAAACCGCCGGCTCCGGCAGCTTGCCGGCATAGGGGTCAGCTTGCGCCGCGCAGCCGTGTTCGACATTGGTCAGCGTGCCGCCGTTCTTGATGAACTGGGTTCCCTTGACGCAGAACTTGGCGGTATCGACCTTGGAACCGGAGTTCATGATATAGGCCGGATTGGCGGTGGAATGCACCTGGATGCTGCAGCGCTCGGAATAGACGTTGGCGCCGGAATTGATCAGCACCGCCTGGCTTTGGTTGCCAAGCACGTAGAGGCAGGCGCCATTGCTGGCCTGGCTGGCAATTGCCGTCGACGAAACGCCGATCGAAACGGTTTCAATGCCGAGAAGGGCGAGGAACGGGGTCTTCACCGACGAGTCGAGGTTGGCGGTCAGGCTGCCATCGGCATTTTTGGAAAGACCGAGCAACTCGTTGATGTCGATTTCCTCATCGACCTCCTTGGCGAGCATGGCTTTGGCTTCGGCAAGCTGGCTGGCGTCGTCGGATTTGGTCACGGCTGCCAATGTCGCCGAATCGAGAAGGCCTTGAAGGCGGGTTTTTTCGAGGTATGCGCGGCCGAGATCGACCGAACCGCCGGCGGCGGCGATCAGCAAAGGCAAAAGAAGCGCCGTCAGGACGCCGAAATTGCCGCTCCTGTTTGTGATGAACTCAGGTAATATGGTGCACGTTCTAGACTGCGGAGACTGGGCGGACATGGCTTCCCCATCAATGCCTAATTGTACGATTTATTGGAACATGCAGTTTGAATGCCAGAAGGGCCTTAAACTGGGGTTAGATGAAAAAGTAGAAATTGAGGCAATGTCATTTTCAGGCGTTTCGGACGCCGTTTTGTGGGGCTTTCAGTCGCTTTTCAGGAAATTGCTGTTGTTCGCCGGCGAAACGGCTCAGGCAAAATTAACCATGAGGCGAATGACGCTTTCGAAGCGTTACTGCTTGATCATCTCGCTTTCCGACTTCACCGTGCCGGTATCGCGTGCCTGCAGCAGCGGGATAGCCAGGATCGATCCCACCATGACAACAAGTATCGCCAGCATCATCGTTCGCAATTTCGTATCCTTCGCCTTGTTGCGTCGTGTCGTTGGTCTGGCAGAAGCCGACCTTGGCGGAACGGGGAATGCCTGCTGATTGTTCCGGTATCGGCTGACAGAACTCCAATATGGGAAGACGCCGGCCACATTGCGATCCTGGGAGGACAGATGAAATGCGGCAGAGTGGAGATCTGTGGTTTGGATAGGTAGTTAAGTTCCATAATTCCTGTTATGCGATTTATGTTTGCGACCGGATCGCGCACTTTTCCGGACTCGACTTATAACAAAACTACGAGTTGACCGTTCCGGCGCCGGAGGTGACACTCCGGTATCCGAGGAGAAGGAGGCAACAATGGAACAACCGGGCCGCTGGCGGCATATGCGAACTGCACCGAGGGACGGCAGCCGTATTCTCGTTACGATCCGCCCATCGGAACAGGGGCCGGGAGCCGTCGATCTCGCCTACTGGTCGAATGGCGATCAATTCGGTGGAGATGCCTGGCGTTCCTCCGATTCCGCGCCGGGCCGGATCATCGAATATGCGGAGCCGGAACTGAAATGCTGGATGCCCATGCCCGCGGCGGATGTCGATCGCATGACCTTGCCCGCCGCGTGGCAAGGCAAGGACGACGAGGAGCTCGACGGCTCCGGGATTTGAGAGTGACATGGCTGATCGAGGTGTGATGTCCCGCTGGATCGACGACGCAAAACAATGGGCGCGGCGCATCAAGCGGGATGTCATCGCCCTGTGGATCGCATCCCGCGATCCGCGAACGCCCGTGCTGGCAAAGATCGTTGCCGCAGCCGTTGCCGCTTATGCCCTTTCACCGATCGATCTCATCCCGGATTTCATACCTGTTCTCGGCTATCTCGACGACCTGCTGATCGTGCCACTCGGGATCCTGCTTGCCGTGCGGCTGGTGCCGGACGCACTCATGTCGGATTTTCGCGCGCAAGCCGCTGTACGCGCTGGGCGTCCGACCAGCCTGGCCGGGTTGCTCGCGATTATCGCCATCTGGGTCCTGAGCGTTGCGCTGGTGACTTGGCTGGTCTGGCGATAATGCGTGCCAAGGCCTGACCTGGAACATGTCCACCCGAGGCGGAATCGCTTCGGCGTCGGACAGTGCGGCAAAACAAAATGCTTTCGACTATGGCCCTGCCCTGCAGCGTCTCAGAGACGCATTTCCGTTTCGGCGTCGAAGACGTGTACCTTTTCCGGAGCCGCATCGAAGCGGACTTCGGCGCCCTCGGCAAACGGTCGCGAGCGATCGACGATGGCGAGGAACTGGCCGGCGGGGGCCGCAGTGCACAGCTGTACGTCGTGACCCATGCGTTCAACGAGCAGCGCCTTGGTGCGGATCGGGCCATCGTCGCTGACCACGGCATCGGTCGGGCGGATGCCGCAGATGACCTTCTGGCCGGGTTTCACCGAGGCGCCGGGCAGGATGCGGATGCGGCCGTTCGGGGTATCCACCGCCGGCTGCCCCTCGCCCGTCACCACCGTGCCCGGCATGAAGTTGATCGCTGCCGAGCCGATGAAGTCGGCGACGTATTTGCTGGCCGGCGTATCGTAGACTTCGTCCGGCGAGCCGATCTGCTCGATCTTGCCGGCGCGCATGACGACGATCTTGTCGGCCATGGTCATGGCTTCGATCTGGTCGTGGGTGACGTAGATGGTGGTCGTCTTGAGGCGGTTGTGCAGCTGGCGGATCTCGGTGCGCATGTGGGCGCGCAGCTTGGCATCAAGGTTCGACAGCGGTTCGTCGAACAGGAAGACCGAGGGTTCGCGCACCATGGCGCGCCCCATGGCGACGCGCTGGCGCTGGCCGCCGGACAGTTCCTTCGGGTAACGTTGCAGGTAGGGCGTCAGGTTGAGGACTTCGGCGGCTGCCTCGACGCGCCGCTTGATTTCGGCGGCCGGCACCTTGGCGACCTCGAGGCTGAAGGCGATGTTGTTGTAGACCTTCATGGTCGGATAGAGCGCGTAGTTCTGGAAGACCATGGCGATGTCACGGTCGCGCGGGTGCACGTCGTTCACCCGCTTGCCGCCGATCATCAGGTCGCCTTCGCTGACCGTTTCCAGGCCGGCGGTCATGCGCAGAAGCGTGGTCTTGCCGCAACCGGAAGGGCCGAGCAGCACGACGAACTGGTGTTCCTCGATGCGGAACGACACGTCGCGCATGATGGTGATCGCGCCGAAGGACTTGCCGATGCCGTTATATTCCACAGTTGCCATGAACATGCTCCACTGCGCCTGACCGGCGCCATAACTGCCTTATTTTGAAAGGGCTGAGGCGCTGGGCGCCTCAGTATTTCTGCCGGGTCGGCGTGATGACGATTTCCTGCACCAGCGCCCGTTGCGGTAGCTGATAGGCGTTGAGGATCAGGTCGCCGACGATATCGGCAGAAATGCCGCCGCCGATAGCTTCCTTGTTGGCCTTGTAATTGGCCAGAGTCGTCTCGTCCTTGACGTGATCAAGAACTTCCGTGTTGATGATGCCGGGAGACAGGACGATAACACGCACATCGTGCGGCGCCAGATATTCGCGCAGGCTTTCGGAAACGGCATGGACGAAAAACTTCGTGCCGCAATAGACGGTGTGATCCGGGTAGACTTTCCGGCCGGCAATCGAGCTCATCATGACGAGTGTGCCCTGCTTGCGCGCGATCATGCCGTTCATGACGGCGTGAACCGTGTTCATCACGCCCTTGACGTTGATGTCGATCATCTCGTCCCAGTCTTCCGGCGGCTGCTGGGCGATATCTCCGAGGCGAGCGATGCCGGCATTGACGAACATCATGTCGACCGGGCCGTGTTCCGCTTCGGCATCGGCCACGGCTGCGGCGATTGCGGCGCGGTCGCGCACATCCACTTGGCGCAGCACGGCATTCGGCAGGTTCAGC
Organism: Rhizobium sp. LjRoot30; assembly: GCF_964253915.1. NCBI lineage: Bacteria > Pseudomonadati > Pseudomonadota > Alphaproteobacteria > Hyphomicrobiales > Rhizobiaceae > Rhizobium > Rhizobium sp. LjRoot30. Next base: position 71,260 of record NZ_CAXUSG020000013.1, read on the forward strand.
GCCTTCAGCCGGTCGAGCCGGCGTGCCATCAAAAGCAACGGGTGGCCGGCTGCCGAAAAGGCGCGGGCCGTCGATTCCCCGATGCCGGAGCTGGCGCCGGTGATGGCGACTAGCGGTTTCTTGTCCATGACGTCCTCCTCGACATTCATGAGCCTGCCCTGGGCAAGGCCCCTCTCCCTTTATGCTGGATGCGGGCGGCCGGGTCCCTGCCCGGCCGCCCGCCTTGTCATCGTTTCCGATCAGCCCTTCAGGATGCCTTCGACCTGGCCGGCGATGTCGTCCATCGCTTCCTTCGAAGAACCGTAGCCGCCGGCGAAATATTTGCCGAGGCCGACCGGGATCGTGTCGGAGGAGATCTGTGCCCATTCCGGCAGGTCCGGCTCGGAGCCCATGTGGTTGGCGATGGTTTCGCGCACGACCTGCAGGTGGCGGGTCGTGCCGGCGCCGACGCGGGCGTTGGCCTTGATGCGCGGATCGTCATAGACGCTGGAGCGCGTCGGGCCGGTGCCGCCGCCCAGCACGGTGATGCCGACCTGGGTATCGGCGCATGTTGCCCATTGCATGAACAGCCAGGCCGCATCCGGGTTCTTCGAATATTTCGACACGGCGAGCGAGGAACCGCCCTGGTGACCGACGCCGGGGATTTCGCCGTAGCCGGTTTCCTTGACCGTGCGCAGCGCGATCGGCTGCGGCGGAACGACGGCTTCGCAAAGACCGGAGATCTTCGTCTGCGTCGGATCGTCGAAATAGGGGAAGAATTCACCCCAGGAGAGCATGGAAGCGGCAACGCCCTGGGCGACCGCCTGGCCCTGACCGTCCCAGGTCCAGCCGTCGACGCCCGGAGGCATCAATGCCCGGAGCTTGCTGTAGTAGTCGAGGGCTGCGATGCCCTGCTCGTCGTTGCCGCTGAACTTCTTGTCGGCATTGAAGATCGAGCCGCCATGGCCCCAGAGGAACGAGGTCCATTCGCATTCCAGCGAATAGTGGCCCGACTTCATCTGGCCGGCATAACCATAGGTGTTCGGACCCATCTGGTCGGTGATCGCCTTGGAGTTGGTGTACAGCTCCTCGAGCGTCGCCGGTGCCTTGAGGCCGAGCTTCTCGTAGATGTCCTTGCGGTAGATCATGATGAAGATCGGGATGTCGTAGGGTACGCCGACCCAACGATCTTCATACTTAGCGATACCGTCGACGAGCGCCGGCAGGAAGTCGTCGAGATTGTAGTTCGGCATGGCGAGGTCGGCCTTGGCCGAATACTGCTCACGCGGATCGAAGACGTCCTGGCTGAAGGATGCTGCCCAGCTCTGGTCGATGTAGTACAGGTCGTAGGTGCCGAGCGAGGAGGCGACGTCGAGCGTCAGCTTCTGCAGAACCTGCTCCAGCGGCAAGACTTCGATCTCGACCTTGATGCCGGTCGCTTCCTCGAAATACTTCTTGAGCTGCGAGTTGATGGCGTTGGACGGCGGGGTGGATTCCGTCGCCAGCTTCAGCGTCGTGCCGGCGAAGGGTTTGCCGACATCCTTCAGCCAGGCCATGACGTCAGCCGAGGGCTGGTAAGCTTCCTGCGCCTGGGCGCTGGACATGCCGAAGAAGGGGCGATTGCCAAAACCCATGCCGAGGGCGCTGGCGCCGAGGCCTAGCTTTCCGGCAAAACGCAGGAAATCGCGACGGTCCATCTGACCGCGGACATACTTGTCCGTGATGTTCGCCAGATAGCCTTTTCTGATGCTGTCTTTCATGTTTCTCCTCCTCAATACGGGGCAACGTCATTGTCCCCCGCGGTTCACTCTTCCTCTGGTCTGCCGGCGGGTTCTCCCGTCCCGTCCGGCGGATTACTGTTTTAGCGATCCCATCGTCAGGCCGCGCACCAGATGGCGCTGCACCAGCATGATCACGATAAAGGCAGGCACGATCGCCGCGGCACCCAGCGCCGCCATGTTCCCCCAGGCCGTACCGATCGAGGTTACGAAGGTGGAGGAGACGACCGGAACGGTCTTGATGCTGGTCTGCGTCAGCGTCAGCACGAACAGGAATTCCGTCCATGAGAAGATGAAGCAGAGCACGGCGGTGGCGGCGATGCCGCCCTTGGCCATCGGCAGGACGATGCGCCGGAAGATCGTCCAGCGCGAGGCGCCGTCAAGCAGCGCGCTCTCGTCGATCTCGGATGGAATGTCGTCGAAGAAGCTCTTCATCAGCAGCACCGCCAGCGGCAGGTTCATCAGCCCGTGCACTAAGATGACGCCGAGATAGGTGTCGAGCAGGCTGAACTGCTTGAAGATGAAGAACATTGGCACGGCGACCGCCACCGGCGGCATCATGCGGGTGGACAACACCCAATTGACGAATTCATGCCGTCCGCGGAAATGCATGCGCGACAGGCAATAGGCGGCGAGCGTGGCGACGACGATGGCGAGCACGGTCGACATCGAGGCGATGACGATCGAATCCCACAGGCGCGGCGCCATGTAGAAATTGCCGCCGCCCGGTGTGACCGTTTCCTGGGCGCCGAAACCGAAACCCAGCGAAATGCCGAAGACCTGTTCGAAATTGCGCGGTGTCGGCTCGAAATCGAAGAAGATCGGCGGCCAGTTGAAGATGTCCTTGGCGTTACGGAAAGCGACCGTCGTCCAGAAATAGATCGGGAAGAAGAAGATGCCGACGACGAGCCATCCGGCGATGGTGCGAAGCGTTCTGATGCCGCGGCTGTGATGCATCTTACCACCTCACCTTGAAGACACGGATGAAGATATTGGCGAGCACCATGATGATCGCCAGGCTGACGAGGCTCAGTGTCGCGCCGTAACCCCACTTGATGAAGCTGAAGGTCTGCTGCCAGGCATAGAGGCTCAGCGTGTAGGTGGCCGTGCCCGGCCCTCCCGACGTCATGACGAAGACGTAGTCGAAGACGCGGAAGAGATCGATGCCGCGCAAGAGCACGGCTACGGCAATGACCTTCGACATCATCGGCAGCGTCAGGCGGCGGAACATCTGGAAGGCGGAGGCGCCGTCGATCATCGCCGCTTCGTAGGGCTCGGCTGGAAGCGAGCGCAGGCCGGCCATGAAGATCAGCACCATGAAGGGTGTCCATTGCCAGATCTCGGCCACCAGCACGCCGGCCAGCGCGGTCGAGGACGTGGCCAGGATCGGTGTCGTCTTATCCAGTAATCCCAATGAGTTGAGGATATAGGTCAGCACCCCGAACTGGGCGTCCTCCATCAAGAGGAACATCATGCCGGCGATGGCGGGCGGAATGACCAGCGTCAGCGACAGGATGGCGCGCAACCCGCCGAAACCCGGCAGTTCCGCATCGAGCAGCAGCGCGATCGCCATGCCGAGCACGATCTCGAAGACAAGCGCGACGGCAAAATAGACGAAGGTGACGCCAAGCGAGCTCCAGAAGCGGGTGTCCTCCCAGAGCTGCTGCCAGTTCTGCAAGCCGACGAACTGGATGGCGCGCTTGCGCGGGAAGAACTCGTGGAAGCTGAGCCAGATGTTGTAGAACAGCGGATAGATGGTGAAGACCACCAGCAGCGCGACGAGCGGCGCCAGCCAGGGGATCGGCGAATCCGAAATAGCGATACGTTTGACCTGTGCGACGGCCATTCCTGCAGTCCCTCCTCCTGCCGTCCCGCCCCCTCCTCCGGGGTTCTCTAGACGGCATTCCGTACCTCAAGCATTTGCCGCGCCGGCGAAGCGTCTCCGCCGGTGCTTTCCTGTCAGCCCGCCTGTTTCATCAGCGGCTTCGCCATGTCCTTTCGATAGTCAGTCATCCAGAGATCGAGCGTTTCGATCTCTTCGGTCGTCATCCTCAGGCCGCTCTTGGTGCGGCGCCAAACGATATCTGCGGCGCAGAGCGTGAACTCGCGCTGCATGAGAAAGAGAACTTCCGCCTCGGTCAGCGACCCTCCGAAGTCGCGTCCGAGATCGGCAGCGGATTTCGCCCTGCCAAGAATGATGCGGGCGTCCGTGCCGTAGTGTTTCACCAGCCTACGGGCTTCCTTCTCGCTTAGGAAGGGGTAATCGCGGCGAAGATGCGCGGCCAGCGTGCCGGCGCCGCCAACCGGAAAATCGCCGCCCGGCAAGGGTTTGGTGGCGGTCCAGCCGGCATGGCGGGTCCAGTCCGGGAAGATTGCCGCAAGCCGTTCGAGCGCGTCTTCCGCCAGGCAGCGGAAGGTGGTGATCTTGCCGCCGAAAACGGAGAGCAACGGTGCCGCGCCGTTTTCATCGTCGAGCGTCAGCACGTAGTCGCGGGTCGTCTTCTGGGCGTTCTCGGCGCCGTTGTCGAACAGGGCGCGGACGCCCGAATAGCTCCAGACGACATCGCCGGGGGCGATCGTCTTGTTGAAGTAGGAGGATGCCGCTTCGCAGAGATAAGCGATTTCTTTCTCCGAGGCGCGGACGTTCGACAGTTCGCCCTTGAAATCCTGGTCGGTGGTGCCGATGAGGGTGAAATCCTCCTCATAGGGGATCGAGAAGAAGATCCGGCCGTCCGGGTTCTGGAAGATGTAGCAGCGATCGTGATCGTAGAGTTTATTGACGACGATGTGCGAGCCCTGCACCAGTCGCAGCGATCCCGGCGCCTTGAGCTTGACCGTCGACGACAGAACCTGGTCGACCCACGGCCCGGCAGCATTGATAAGCGCCCGGGCGCGGATGGTTTCCTGTTCGCCGGTTTCCGTGTCCTCCACCGTCACCAACCATTCGCCGTTCTCGCGGCGGGCTTCGATGCAGCGCGTGCGCACGCGGATATCGGCACCCTTGGACCGGGCGTCGCGGGCATTCAGCACCACGAGGCGATTGTCCTGCACCCAGCAGTCGGAATATTCGAAACCGACGGCGGAGACGTCGTGCAACGGCGCGCCGAGTGGATTGGTGGTCAGCCGCAGCGTTTCGGTGCCCGGCAGCATCTTGCGGCCGCCGAGATGGTCGTAGATGAACAGGCCGAGCCGCAACATCCATGCCGGGCGCAGGCCCTTGCGATGCGGCAGCACGAAGCGCAGCGGCCAGATGATGTGCGGCGCGATGGCCCAGAGCCGTTCGCGTTCGGTCAGCGCATGGCGGACGAGCTTGAAATCGTAATGTTCGAGGTAACGCAGGCCGCCATGGATGAGTTTTGTCGAGGCCGACGAGGTCGCCGAGCCGAGATCGCCCTGCTCGCAGAGGAAAACGCCAAGACCCCGCCCGGCCGCATCGCGGGCGATGCCACATCCGTTGATGCCGCCGCCAATGATTGCGAGGTCGAAGCGCCGGTTCGTCATGTGGCACCTGCCCTGGCGCGCCGTGCTGCCAGCAGCCGCTCGGCCACCTCGACGAAGCCGAAGCCGCCTTCCTTCTGGGTCACGTAGGCCGGCTCCGCTTCCATCTGTCCGCGAAAATGCAGGACATTGGCGACACCGCAGGCATTCGGGAAGAAGCCGAACATCGGCGCGTCGTTCGGGCTGTCGCCGACGAAGACGATGGTATCCTTTTCGGCATCAAGATCGACGTCGAGGATTTCACGGGCAAAACGTTTCGACATGGTCAGCTTGTCGTATTCGCCGAACCAGCCGTTGACATGGATGGAGGAGACCTTGGCGACACCGCCCTCCTCCTCGAAGATTTGCTTGATCCGGTCGATATCGGCGCGCGGCAAAGCCGGCACGTCCTCGCAGAAATCGATGGCAAGATCTGCTGCGCGGTAAAGCTGGTCGGCGGAAACGGCGGCACCCGGCACCTCGCGCAAAATGCGCTCGCGCACGGACACCAGCCGTTCCCGATCTTTTGCACGCGTCTCGGCCGGAATGGCGAAGCTGCGGCGCATCTTGCGGGCGGCTTCGTCATAAGAGAAGTAGAAGGCACCGTTTTCCCCGACGACGCCGGTGACCGGCCACATGCGGGCGATCATGTCGCACCAGCCGGCCGGGCGGCCGGTGATCGGTGCGACGGCGATGCCCGCCTTCATCAGGTCTTCGAGCGCCTGGTAGGCGCAGCCCGGAAGCCGTCCCTCATGAGTGAGCGTGTCGTCGATATCCGCAAACAGGATCGTGATGTTTGCGGCAGTCTCGAGCGGCATGTCGGCAACCGGGCGCATGGCTTAGACCTCGCCTGCTGCGAAATCTTCAAGGATGCCCGCATCGGCGGCGAGATCCAGGAAGGAATAGCGGTTACGCATCTCGCGGCAATGGACGACGGCCTCGCGATAAAATTCCGAGGGCAGGCCGAGGTCGCGGCCGGTCATCGGACCTTCGGCAGCGGCCAGAAGGCGGTTCATCTCGTCGATCGGGATGATGAAGGCCAGGAGTTCCTGACGCAGTTCGGGCCAGAGTGCTTCGAGCTTGGCGTTGAGTTCGGCCGCACCCTTTTCGTCGAAAATCTTCGGCTGGATTTCGGCAAAGCATTGGGCGGCGACCTCGGCGCCCATGCGTTTCGCCATGCCGTCGCGATCGATCTGCGTCGGCTTGATCACCGGCGGCTTGTCGCTTGCCAGCATCTGCTGCTGCAGGCGTCCCATGGTCAGCACGCCAGCGCCGACTTGCTGGCCGTGCAGCGTGCCCTTGTGCAGATCGCCGGCAAAGCAGTCGATATAGTGGGAGATCTGGTGCTCGCCCATCGAGCCGTGGTTCGACATGCCGGTGAAGGAAATACCGAGGCCGCAGAGCGTCAATACGCGGTAGAGATAACCCTGGGCCGAGACGTCGCCCTTCGGCAGAAGGCCGGCGCGGGCGTTGAGTTCGCGCTCGTCTTCTTCCTGAATGGTATAGGGGACCGTCTTGTACAGGGTTCCGAACAGACGGTGCGAGAGCCACCAGTCAACCTGAGCGACGGAGCGCACCAGGCAGTCGGCAAAACCGGCAGCGGCGAGATGCTTGGGAGCGGCGGCCGAAACGCCGAGATCCACGAAAAAACCCGCCGGCGTGTGTGACGGCAGGGAAACTTTCAGGCCGCTTTCGAGGGTGATCGAGGCGGTCGAGGAGGTGTAGCCGTTCATCGAGCCGGCGGTGCCGAAGACGCAGTAGCGGCGGCCGTCGAGGCCGGTCACGAACTTGCAGAGGTCGTTGACCGTTCCCGAACCGACGGCGACGATGGCTTCGGAATGTTTCAGCTTGTGCTTCATCATCTCCACATGCGCCATGTCGGCATGTGGATGATCGAGGATGACGGTATCGACAGGACCGAGGCTTTTCAGCGACTTGGCGATACGGGAGCCCATGGCGTCCCAGGTATCGGCATCGGCAACGACGGTGAATTTTTCGCCGAGCTTCAGGCTGGCAACGAGATCGGCTTCGGCTCCGTCGAGGCTTTCCTCGATGACGATCCTTTCATAGGGCACACTTGCGGGCTTGCCCGTTTCCGGATTGACCCAGCGGCCGGCGACCATGTCGTCTATCTGTGCTGTCCAACCGCCGGCCGGCGCATCGGCCTGGCGCGTGGTTTGCGATGCCGTTTCCATATCCCTAGACCTGCTCGTTTTTTCTTGACGAACAAAAGACACCCTCGGTTGGCACTTGTCAAGACAGAAGACAGGCGGAATTGACAAATGCCACCGCTTGCCGCCAAGGTGCGTTTCATGTCCGAGATGATTTCAGAAAAGAACCCTGCCCCCGATCGGTCGCTGACCTTGCCGACGGAATTCGACGATGCCGTCGTCTGGGCGGCGTGGCTCTATTATGCCGACCAGCTGACACAGAGCGAGATCGCCAAGCGGTTGGGCGTTTCGCGCGCCACCATCGTCAACTATCTGCAGGAAGCGCGCGAGCGCGGCATCGTCTCGATCCGTATTTCGAGCGAGGCCAACGGCCGAACGACGCTGGCGCGAAAACTCACCGAAAAATATGGCCTCGACGGCGTTTTCGTCATCCCGTCGCTGGACGATCCGCATCTGGTCGACCGGCTTGGCGAAGCAGGCGCGCGGGTGCTGGCCGAGCAGATCAAGCCGGGTGATACGATCGGCGTCGCCTGGGGGCGCACGGTTCTTGCCGTGGCCGACCTGATTTCGCTGCCGCAGCCGATCGAAAACCTCACCGTCGTGCAGGTGACCGGCAGTTCGACCGGCAGCCCGGATTTTTCCGCCGAACTCTGCACCTCGGTGATGTCGAGCCGTATCAAGGCGCGCTGCGTCAACCTTCTGGCGCCTGCCGTGCTGACGACGCGCGAGCTCAAGGAGATGCTGCTCGACGAGCCGGTGCTGAAGAAGCAGTTCGAACTGATCCATTCCACCGATCGGATCGTCTTCGGCGTCGGCGATATCGGCGTGAAGAGCACGGTGCGCGCGTCCGGCATCGCCAGCCAAGAGGATATCGACGAATATGTCCGCCATGGCGCCGTCGGCGTCATCATCGGCCGTTTCATCGATGCTGCCGGCCGGCCGCTGCTGGGCGATCTCGACGACCGCATGGTCGGCCTGGCGCTGGAAGAGCTGCAGCAGGTGCCGAGCCGTATCTGCGTTGCCGGAGGAAAGACCAAGATCACCGCGATCCATGCGACGCTGATCGGGGGCTACGCAACCCATTTCGTAACCGACATCGCGACGGGAGAAGCGTTGCTCGGCAAATAGAGCATTTCCGCTTTTCTTTGAAACGCGAAAACGCTCTATCCCTTTGTTTTTACGCAATTCCGGTGCGCACTTTTGCTGGAATTGCTCCAGGTCTGACGAGGAGGACAGGATGTCGCGGGAGGAGCGGTATGTGATTGGGATCGATAGCTCGACCCAATCCGTAAAGGCAATCGTTTGGGCAAAGGACGGTACGGCGGTGGCGGAAGGCCGCGCGCCGCTGGACATCCTCCAGCCGGATGCGATGCGCGCCGAACAGAATGCCGAGGACTGGTGGCGTTCGGCGGTGACGGCGATCCGGCAGGTGACCGGCGCCATCGATCCCGCCCTGATCGACGGTATTGCCATTTCGAACCAGCGCGAAACCATGGCGCTGGTCGATGCCGACGGCAAGCCGCTGGCGCCGGCAACGCTCTGGCTGGACCGCCGCGCGGCCGAGATCACCAAGGTCATGGCGGCGGAGATCGGCGATCACGAGATGCACCGCATCTCCGGCAAGCCGGTGGACTGCATTCCCTGCGTCTACCGCCTGCGCTGGTACCGGGAATATATGCCGGACCTGCTGGACAGCGCTGCCGGCATCGTCGACGTCCATGGTTTTCTGACGCGGCGGCTGACGGGAACCTCGGCGGCGACATGGACCAGCGCCGATCCCTTCGGCATTCTCGACATCCATGAAAAGCAGTGGTCGCGCACCACCCTCGACCACTTGAAGATCCCGACGAAGAAACTGCCGAAGCTGCTGCGGCCGGGTGAACTGGTCGGAGCGATCACCGAAGCGGCGGCAGCCGAAACCGGCTTGAAGGCCGGGACGCCGGTTTTTGCCGGCGGCGGCGACGGCCAATGCGCCGGCCTCGGCGTCGGAGCGATCAAGCCGGGTGTGGTCTACCTCAACCTCGGCACGGCCGTCGTCGGCGGCGTCTGGTCCCCGACGGCGGAGATCAGCAAGGCCTGGCGAACGCTGGTCTCGCCGACGGGTGACGGCTACATCTTGGAATCGGTGCAGCGGGCCGGGGCGTTTTTCGTCAACTGGTTCGTCGACAATTTTGCCGGCGGTCGCTCGGAAGCGACGTTCCGGCGGCTGGAGGAAGCGGGGCTGAAAATGCCGGTCGGCTCCGAAGGCGTCACTGTCTGCTCGCACCTGATGGGCTGCCTCGATCCCTATTGGGATATCGAATCGACGGCGACCTTCACCGGCCTCGGCCCGCAGCACACACAGGCGCATCTTTACCGCGCCGGCCTCGAAGCCATCACGCTGGAATTCGCCCGGGCGCTGAAATTGATGCGGACGGCCGGCCTGTCGCTGGAGCAGATCCTGGTAATCGGCGGCGGCGCCGACAGCCGGTTGTGGCTGAAGATCGTTGCCGATTCCACCGGATTGCCGGTGGTGCGCAGCCTCTCGAACGAAGCGTCGGCGCTGGGGGCGGGTATTTCGGCGGCGGTCGGATCCGGCTGGTTCCCGTCGTTCGATGCCGCGGTCGGCGCCATGACGCGGGTCGCGGAGCGTATCGAGCCGGACCTGTCGGCGGCGGCGCAATGGGAAGCCCTGTCGCGCAAGCAGGCGGCGGTCTATTTCGCCAACCGGCATCTCGAAGAGGTGGCGAAACAGTATCAGGTCGAGTGATTGTTCGATTGCCATCCCTGTCGCGACAATGGCAGGGATGGCAGCTTTTGCTTCACTCCATGACGATCTGCAGCTTTACGTCGCTCGGCCGCGCTTCCACGGCGCGGTCGAAGGCCTTGATCGAGTCTTCGAAGCCGAAGGTGTCCGAGATCAGCGGCTTGAGATCGACGCGACCGGAGCCCAGCAGGGCGATGGAGCGCTCGTATTGGTGGACGTAGCGGAAGACGGATTCGATGCGCAATTCCTTGGTGGAGGCCGTCGAGACGTCAAACGCAACAGGGTTTACCGGCAGGCCGACCGCGACGATGACGCCGCCCGGGCGCGGCAGGTCCATGATCGTCTCCCAGGCTTTTGGCGAACCGGAGCATTCGAAGATCACGTCGGCACCCCACCCATCGGTCAGCGCTTTGACCTCGTCGGCAAGATTCTTCTCCCGGATATTGACCGGGATCACACCCTGATAGAGCGCTGCGATATCGAGCTTAGGCTGCGCCAGATCGGCGACGATGGCGCGGGCGCAGCCGCCGGCGAGTGCTGCGATCGCCACCATGGTGCCGATTGGGCCGGCGCCGAGAACGACGGCGGTATCGCCCGGAACGATCTTGGCCTTGGTCGCCGCCTGCATGCCGACCGCGAAAGGTTCGACCATGGCGCCTTCGGCAAAGCTGACATTGTCGGGAAGCTTGTAGGTGTAGTTGGCGGGATGGACGACGTAGGGCGTCAGCACACCGTGCACCGGCGGCGTTGCCCAGAACACCACAGCCGGATCGACATTGTACATGCCGAGGCGGCTTGCCTTCGAATTGGGATCGGGAATGCCGGGCTCCATGCAGACGCGGTCGCCGACTTTCAGGTGGGAAACCCCTGCCCCGACCTCGACGACCGTGCCCGCCGCCTCGTGCCCGAGCACCATCGGCGCATTGACGACGAAGGGGCCGATCTTGCCGTGCGTGTAATAATGCACATCCGATCCGCAGACGCCGACGGTGTGGATCTTGATCTTCACTTCGCCGGGACCGACCTCCATCGGCAGGTCGATATCACGCAGGGCCAGCTCATGCTGGCGTTCGAGAACAAGCGCACGCACTTTCGTCATCGGATATATCCTCCCAGGTTGCCCTCCTATAACGCGCCGCCTTTGCTATCGTAAAGTGACAAAGGCGGCTCGAAATCCAGTGCATGCATTTGGGGATGATATCTCCGGAAAGCGGCAACCTGCCGCTGTCAGTGACCGGCGTGGTGTTCATTGCGCTTGCGGGTCGCAGCGGCTTTTTTTGCCGAAGCGGAACGTTCGGCCGCTGACCGGTTGGCCGAGGCTTCGCCGCCTTTCTTGCCGCCCTTCTTTGCGGAGGCGTTGGTATCCGGATGGCCGCGGCCCGAGCCGGACTTGTTGCCGCCACCGCTGTCCTTGTTCACCGTCGCCCAGGCACGCCGCTCGGCCTCCTTCGTGGAAACGCCGTGCTCCTCGTAACCTTCGGCGATATGATCGGCCTTGCGTTGCTGCTTTTCGGTGTATTTCGATTTGTCGCCTCTGGGCATGGTTTTTCTCCTTTTTCGAACCGTCCATTCGAAACCCGGAGATTGGGCAAATGTTCCTCTTGCCTTAGCAGGACGCTTCCGGATCGGAGGTATAGAGAAGCGCCACCATACGGCCCTGCTCATCGACGAGGATCGTCGCCTTGACCTCGTTGCAGCCCGACCGTTTCGTCACCGAGCTTGTCACGTCGTTATAGGAGAGTTGCACCTCCGGCAGTGGGGAAAAAGCAACATCGCTTTCGAGAGCGGCAGACGCAGGAACGACAGCGGACAAAAACAATCCTGCTGCCGCGATTGTGGTCGCGGACAGGTATCGAGACATGACGTTCTCCAATTCATCCTTGATGACAAAGGGAACTTGCGGCGCGCGATTTGGTTCCGCGCTGACGTTTCAAGCAGAGAAATGCGGGATGAAACTTTCCAAAAGAACATTCCGTTCTAATATTCTTTCTTCACCGAAGGAGAATCACCATGCGCCTTTCGCCAGTGCTTGCGGTCAGTGCCCTTCTTCTTGCCTTGCCGGTTGCTGCCCACGCCGAAGATCCCGTGGAGGCGGGCCAATCGATCATCGAGCGCCAGATCGCTGCTTTTCTCAAGAACGATGCCGATGCCGCCTATTCCTACGCCTCGCCGACGATCAGATCGATCTTTCCGGACAAGGGTCGCTTCTTCGATATGGTGCGGAAAAGTTATACGCCGGTGTACCGGCCCGGCAACTATGCCTTCGGCCGCTCGAAGAGCATCAATGGCGGCGAGACGGTGATCCAGGAGCTGCTGATCACCGGCACGGAAGGCAAGGATTATTCGGCTGTCTACCAGCTGCAGCGCCAGCCGGACGGCAGCTACAAGATCAACGGCGTGCAGATGCTCCGCACGACGCAGAGCACCGGCATCTGACGTTTCGCCTCAGCGCGGGGGAATGTCGCCCTGCGCCCAGTTTTCAAGCGTTTCGGCGTAGAAATCGCGGAAACGGCCCTCTTCGATGGATTTGCGGATGCCCTGCATCAGCTGCTGGTAATAGTGCAGGTTGTTCCACGACAAGAGCATGCCGCCCAGCGCTTCATTGGAGCGGACGAGGTGATGCAGGTAGGCGCGGGAATAATCTCGCGCTGCCGGACAAGTCGATTCCTCGTCGAGCGGACGGGTGTCCTCGGCGTGGCGGGCATTGCGGATGTTGACCTTGCCGCGGCGCGTGAAGGCCAGCCCGTGACGGCCGGAGCGGGTCGGCATGACGCAGTCGAACATGTCGATGCCGCGCGCCACCGATTTCAGGATATCGTCCGGTGTGCCGACGCCCATCAGGTAACGCGGCTTTTCGGTGGGCAGCACCGGCAGAGTAATGTCGAGCATTTCGAGCATGACCTGCTGCGGCTCGCCCACCGCCAGGCCGCCGACGGCATAACCCTTGAGATCGAGCTGTTTCAGGCCTTCGGCGGAGCGCACGCGCAATGCCGGCACGTCGCCTCCCTGGACGATGCCGAACATTGCCTTGCCCGGCTGTTCGCCAAAAGCGATGCGGCAGCGTTCGGCCCAGCGCAGCGACATTTCCATGGCGCGCTCGATCTCTTTCGGTTCGGCCGGCAGTGCCACGCATTCGTCGAGCTGCATCTGGATGTCGCTGTCGAGCAGGCCCTGGATCTCGATCGAGCGTTCCGGCGACATATGGTGCGTCGAGCCGTCGACATGGCTCTTGAAGGTGACGCCCTGTTCGTCGAGCTTGCGCAGGCCGGAGAGCGACATGACCTGGAAGCCGCCGCTGTCGGTGAGGATCGGGTGCGGCCAGCGGATCAGCTCATGCAAGCCGCCGAGGCGGGCGACACGTTCGGCGCCGGGCCGCAGCATCAGGTGATAGGTGTTGCCGAGGATGATGTCGGCGCCGCTCTCGCGCACCTGGTCGAGATACATTGCCTTGACGGTGCCGACGGTGCCGACCGGCATGAAGGCCGGGGTGCGGATCGTTCCGCGCGGCATGGTGATCTCGCCGAGGCGGGCGCCGCCCTCGACCTTCTTCAGGTTGAATTGAAAGGTTTCGCTCATCAGTCTTTCCGGAAAAGCAGGCTGGCATCGCCATAAGAATAGAAGCGATAGCCGGTTTCGATGGCATGCGCATAGGCCGCCTGCATGGCCTCCAGGCCGCTGAAGGCCGAGACCAGCATGAACAGCGTCGAACGCGGCAGGTGAAAATTGGTCATCAGCATGTCCACCGCCTTGAATCGGTAGCCGGGGGTGATGAAGATGCCGGTTGCGCCGGACCAGGGCTTGATCGTGCCATCGGCTTCGGCGGCACTTTCGATCAGCCGCAACGAGGTGGTGCCGACGCAGACGATCCGACCGCCCCTCGCCCTGACCGCATTAAGTTTGCCTGCCGTCACGGCGTCGACGTGGCCGATTTCCTGATGCATCTTGTGGTCGGCCGTATCGTCCGCCTTGACCGGCAGGAAGGTGCCGGCACCGACATGCAGCGTGACGAAATGCCGTTCGATACCGGCTTTGTCGAGTGTCTCGAACAGGCTTGGGGTGAAATGCAAGCCGGCCGTGGGGGCTGCAACGGCACCCTCCTCCCGCGCGTAGATCGTCTGGTAGTCGCGGCGATCCTGCTCGTCATCCGGGCGTTTGGCGGCGATGTAGGGCGGCAGTGGAATATGGCCGGCGGTGGCGATGGCCTCGTCGAGTGCCGGGCCGGAGAGATCGAACCGCAAGGTGACTTCGCCGCCTTCGCCTTTCTCCTCGACGGTGGCGTCGAGCGTCCCGAGCAGGCAGACCTCGCCGGTGTGGCCGAAGCTGATGCGGTCGCCGACCTTGATGCGTTTTCCGGGCTTGGCAAAAGCCTTCCAACGTTCCGGCGAAACACGCATGTGCAGCGTTGCCGAAACCTGCTGGCCGCCGGCGCCGTCGCGCCGCCGGATGCCTTCAAGCTGGGCGGGAATGACCTTGGTGTCGTTGAACACCAGCGCATCGCCGGGCCGCAGGAAGGATGGCAGGTCGCCGACGCGATGATCGGTCAGCAAGGCTTCGCCATCCGGCTGCACGACGAGCAGGCGGGCGCTTTCGCGCGGTTCTGCCGGTCGCAGCGCGATGTTTTCCTCGGGAAGATCGAAATCGAAGAGATCGACGCGCATGGCTTAGAACATCCGGATCATGAGAACGCCGACACACAGAAGGACGGCTCCTGCCAGTCGCCCCAGGCTGAGTTCGCGCACGGCAACGCCGAGGAGGCCGAACCGGTCGATGAATAGTCCGGCACAGAGCTGGCCGGCGATCGCAAATGCCATCAGCGCGGTTGCGCCGATGCGCGGTGTCAAAAGCACCGACGCGGTGACGTAGAAGCCGCCGAGACAACCACCAACGACATACAGCCAGGGAGCCGGTGCGCGCCAATCCAGCACCGTGCCCTCAACGCGGGAAAAGGCAAAGGTGACGATACCGAGTACGATGGCGCCGGCCACGAACGAAATCATCGCCGCGGCAACCGGCAGGCCCAGGCCGCGGCCGAGCTGTGCATTGATCGGGGCCTGAAATGCGATGCAGGCGCCTGCGACAATGCCGAACAGCGCCCATAAAATTCCAGCCATGACAACGGATCCCTGGAAGAATGTCGTCTAAAGCAATTTCGGCAAAAGTGCTGAGCGGTTTTGCGTCGGGAATTGCTTAGAAACAAAAACGATAGAGTGTTTTGGCGATTCGGAGAAAAGCGGAAACGCTCTAAGTGAAAACGCAAAAACCGCCCCGGACATGCAGGGCGGTTTCGCGATGGCAAGAATGATCAGGCTGCGGCGTCTGCTGCAACGCGTGCGGAAACGATCGAGTCGGGATCGCGCACCGGCTCGCCGCGCTTGATCTTGTCGACGTTGTCCATGCCTTCGATGACCTGACCCCAGACGGAATACTGCTTGTTCAGCCAGGGCGCATCGGTGAAGCAGATGAAGAACTGCGAGTTGGCCGAGTTCGGGTTCTGCGAGCGGGCCATCGAGCAGGTACCGCGCGTATGCGAGGTTGCCGAAAATTCCGCCTTCAGGTCCGGCTTCGAAGAGCCGCCCATGCCGGCACGGCCGGGGTTGAAGGTTTCCGAACCCTGCTTGCCATACTCGACGTCGCCGGTCTGGGCCATGAAATCTTCGATGACGCGGTGGAACACGACGCCGTCATAGGCCTTTTCGCGGGCCAGTTCCTTGATGCGGGCAACATGCTCCGGCGCCACTTCCGGCAAAAGCTGAATGACAACCTTGCCCTTGGTGGTTTCGAGGATGAGCGTGTTTTCGGGATCCTTGATCTCGGCCATGTGTTTCTCCTTTATGGGTACGCTGGTGCGCTGATTATTTGCCGACGGTGACCTTGATCATCCGATCGGGATCGCTGACTTCGCCGTTCTGGCCTTCGCCACGCTTGATCTTGTCGACATTTTCCATGCCCGAGACGACCTTGCCGACAACGGTATACTGGCCGTTGAGGAAGTCGCCGTCGGCGAACATGATGAAGAACTGAGAGTTGGCGGAGTTCGGGTCCTGGGAGCGGGCCATGCCGACGGTGCCGCGCTTGAAGGGCACTTCGGAAAACTCGGCGGGGATATCGGGAAGTTTCGAACCGCCGGTGCCGGCAGCAGATGCGTCGAAACCGTCGTTCATGTCGCCGTACTGGACGTCGCCGGTCTGGGCCATGAAGCCTTCGATGACGCGGTGGAAGGCGACGTTGTCATATTCGCCGTTCTTGGCGAGCGTTTCGATCTGCGCGACGTGCTTGGGCGCCGACTTCGGGTCGAGTTCGATGACAACAGGACCATCCTTCAGCTGGATGGTGAGGAAATTCTGCGCCTGCTGGGCGATGACTTCGCCGGCGAAGGAGGCGACATAGAGGACCGCCGCAAAGGCGAGAGTAAAATATTTCATGTGAGCTCCATTCGTATGGCTAAGGCTCAAGACGCAAAACGGGCCTTGAGCGCCCGGAAAACCGTAGCGGGAACAAAACCACTGACATCCCCGCCCATCGCTGCGATCTGGCGCACCAATGTGGCGGTAATGGGCCGCGAGGCCGGTTCCGCCGGCAGGAAGACGGTCTGGACATCCGGCGCCATGCGCCGGTTCATACCCGCCATCTGCATTTCGTAATCGAGATCCGTGCCGTCGCGCAAGCCGCGGATGAGCAGGCTGGCGCCATGCTCGCGCGCCGCATCGACGACGAGATTGCCGAAAGACACGACCGAAACACCGTCTGCCTTTTCCGGCAGCGCCTCGGTGATCACCGCCCGGATGAGATCCGCCCGCTCTCCGAAGGAAAACAACGGCGTCTTGCCCGGATGAACACCGATGGCGACGATGACCCGCGGCGTCACCTCGAGGGCCTGGACGAGAATGTCCAGATGCCCGTTGGTCATCGGATCGAAGGACCCAGGATAAAAAGCTGTGATCATGATCGCCCGGCTTTCAGTTTCGAGGCCTTTTGTCACGGAAGAGCCGGCGCTGCAAGCCTTTTGCGGCTTTCGCCCTGCCCTGCCCCGTACCCTTGCAGGTGAACCGCTGATGAATGCGCCATTCAAGCCCGTTTCAGCCTGAAAATGGTTGGATTGCGGCAAGGATGAGGCGGGTGCCGCCTCGCAGAATACGGGACGGAAAAGACGATGCTTGTGTTGCTGACCCTCGGCACTGTGGCCGCCTCGCTTGTGCTCGAATGGGCTTACCACCGGCTCGACCGGACCTGCAGCGTCGAGTGGCGGACGCCGGCGGCGTGGCGCCATCTGGCCGCAGAAATTGCCGGCCCCCGCGGCCAGCGCAAGCCGATGCGGCTCCAGAAAGCTGAACGCCAGATGAACGGGCCATTCAAAGAGGCTTAAGACGGATTTTGGTTAAGGTAATCTCACCAGCACCCTGGAACAAATTTTAACCCAGCGCATTTAGATACCGGAAAGCAGAGATGCAAAAAAATCTGAAGAGAAACAAACTCATGTTCGACAAGATTTCGATGATCAGCCTGGTCTGGATGTGCATGGTTGGAGCCATGCTGACGGCGACCGTCTCGCTCTACGGCGAAAACGGCACCGCCGTCGCTAAAACCGGCGTCACCGAAGTAACAGCGCGTTCATACAAGCTCAGCCAATATTAAGGGCAAGACAGGCGGCAACGATCGCCACTCACCAGGGAAAGGAAAGATCCATGTTTCTGACTTTGACTGTACTCGCCGCTCTCATTAGCTCGATGTTCGTCGCGTCCGTGGTGTCTGCCCTTTCAGAGTTGCGTCGTGAAAGCGAAGACATGAAGGAATTGACGCGGGCTCACCGCGCCTTCTGATAGAATCCCTTATCCAAGCGGCTCCTCCTCCCGCCGCTTGTTCAAAAAAAACCGGATGGCTCCTCCCGTCCGGTTTTTCTTTGCCCGGACGGCAGTGAGACAAACGCAAAACGGGCGGTTGAGGCCGCCCGTTCTGTTCGTTCCGTTGATATCGGCAGTTTATTCGGTGGTGGTGCCGGCTTCGTCGCCGCCGTCATTGGCCACGCTGTCTTCGACTGCTGTATCCGAACCGTTTTCCTCATCGCTTTCCGGTTCGCTGATGCGCTCGACCGAAACCACCTTCTCATCCTTGGCGGTGGAGAAGATCGTCACGCCCTTGGTTGCGCGGCTGGCGATACGGATGCCGCCGACCGGCACGCGGATCAGCTGGCCGCCATCGGAGACAAGCATGATCTGGTCGGCGTCGAG
Organism: Rhizobium sp. LjRoot30; assembly: GCF_964253915.1. Lineage (NCBI taxonomy): Bacteria > Pseudomonadati > Pseudomonadota > Alphaproteobacteria > Hyphomicrobiales > Rhizobiaceae > Rhizobium > Rhizobium sp. LjRoot30. The sequence continues at coordinate 89,636 of NZ_CAXUSG020000013.1, forward strand.
GATCGGGAAGGCTGCGACGAGTTCGCCGATTTCGCCGGTCTTGGAGGTGTCGGTGGCACGGATGCCCTTGCCGCCACGGCCCGAGGTGCGGAAATCGTAAGACGACGAGCGCTTGCCAAAACCCTTTTCCGAAACCGTGAGCACGAACTGCTCGTGCTCCTTCAGGTATTCGTAGCGTTCATCGGAAAGCTGGCCCTCTTCCGACACTTCTTCGCCGACAAGAGCGATATCTTCTTCATCGACGCCGCTGGCGCGGCGCTCGGCCGCAGAGCGCTTCAGATAGGCAGCGCGCTCCCACGGTTCGGCATCGACATGGCCGACGATCGTCATCGAGATGATGCGGTCGCCGCTGCCGAGCGTGATGCCGCGAACGCCGACCGAATTGCGGCCGGCAAACACGCGCACGTCTTCCACGGGGAAGCGGATGCACTGGCCAAGCGCCGTCGTCAGCAGAACGTCGTCACCCGGAAGGCCGAGATCGAGATTCGGGCCTGTACAGGTCTCGACCGAGAGGATTTCGTCGCCGTCTTCCTCCAGCTTCATGGCGATCTTGCCGTTGCGGTTGACCTGGACGAAGTCCGACAGCTTGTTGCGGCGCACCGTGCCGCGCGTTGTCGAGAACATGACGTCGAGGTTGTCCCAGCTGTCCTCGTCCTCGGGCAGCGGCATGATGGTGGTGATGCGTTCGCCGGGTTCCAGCGGCAGCATGTTGATCAGCGCCTTGCCGCGCGACTGGGGCGTGCCGATCGGCAGGCGCCAGACCTTCTCCTTGTAGACGATGCCGCGGGACGAGAAGAACAATACCGGCGTGTGCGTATTGGCAACGAATAGCCGGGTAACGAAATCCTCGTCGCGCGTCGCCATGCCCGAGCGGCCCTTGCCGCCGCGGCGTTGCGCCCGGTAGGTGGCGAGCGGTACACGCTTGATGTAGCCGAGGTGCGAAACCGTGACCACCATGTCTTCGCGGGCGATCAGGTCCTCGTCTTCCATTTCGAGGCCGCCGTCGATGATCTCGGTACGGCGCGGCGTGCCGAACTCGTCGCGAATGGCGCCGAGTTCTTCCTTGACTATGCTCTGGATGCGCAGGCGTGAAGACAGGATATCGAGGTATTCCTTGATTTCTTCGCCGATTTTGTTGAGTTCGTCGCCGATTTCGTCACGACCGAGGGCCGTCAAGCGGGCAAGACGAAGCTCAAGGATGGCGCGTGCCTGTTCCTCGGAGAGGTTGTAGGTCAGGTCGTCATTGATGCGATGGCGCGGATCGTCGATCAGACGGATCAGCGATTCGACCTCGACGGCCGGCCAGCGGCGCTCCATCAGCGTTTCGCGCGCCGTCTGCGGATCCGGTGCCTCGCGGATGACGCGGATGACTTCGTCGATGTTGGCGACGGCAATCGCCAGGCCGACCAAGACGTGCGCCCGCTCGCGCGCCTTGCGCAGCAAGTATTTCGTTCGCCGGCTAATGACTTCTTCGCGGAACGAAACGAAAGCGCGCAGCATGTCGAGCAGCGTCAGCTGTTCCGGCTTGCCGCCGTTGAGCGCCACCATGTTGCAGCCGAAGGAGGTCTGCAGCGGCGTGTAGCGATAGAGCTGGTTGAGGATCACCTCGGCATTGGCATCACGCTTCAGCTCGACGACGACGCGGTATCCCTGGCGGTCGGATTCGTCGCGCAGATCGGAGATGCCCTCGATGCGCTTTTCGCGCACCAGTTCGGCCATCTTCTCGATCATCGTCGCCTTGTTCACCTGGTAGGGAATTTCGGAGATGATGATCTGCTCGCGATCGCCGCGCATCGGTTCGATGCGGGCGACGCCGCGCATGATGACCGAGCCACGGCCGGTCTCATAGGCGGAACGGATGCCGGAACGGCCGAGGATCAGGGCACCGGTCGGAAAATCCGGGCCGGGAATGATCTGCATCAGCTCCGGCAGTTCCATTGCCGGATTTTCGATCAGCGCGATGCAGGCGTTGATGACTTCCGACAGGTTGTGCGGCGGAATGTTGGTCGCCATGCCGACCGCGATGCCGCCGGCGCCGTTAACCAGCAGGTTGGGAAACTTTGCCGGCAGGACGGCCGGTTCGTTCAGCGTGCCGTCGTAGTTATCGCGGAAATCGACAGTTTCCTTGTCGAGATCGTCCAGCAGCGCATGCGCCGATTTCTGCAGGCGGCATTCGGTGTAACGTTCGGCCGCCGGCGGATCGCCGTCAACCGAGCCGAAATTGCCCTGGCCGTCGATCAGCGGCAGGCGGAGCGACCAGTCCTGCGCCATGCGCGCCAGCGCATCGTAGATCGCCGCATTGCCGTGCGGATGGTATTTACCCATAACGTCGCCGGTGACGCGGGCGCATTTGACGTATTTCTTGTTCCAATCGATGCCGAGCTCGGACATTCCGTACAGGATGCGCCGATGCACGGGCTTCAACCCGTCGCGAACATCGGGAAGCGCGCGGCTGACGATCACGCTCATGGCGTAATCGAGATACGACCGCTGCATTTCCTCCATAATGGAAATAGGTTCGATGCCTGGCGGATATTTGCCGCCACCCGGGGGTGTTTGTTCAGTCAAATTGAATCACGATCTTGTTTCGGAATCAGATGGGGTTTTATAGCGGAAAGCGGCCCGCGGCGCCAATTTTCCAGGCGGTTGTGAACAGATTTCAACGGCCAAAACAAGGCAATTGGCGGATTTTGCCCTGGTCTTCGGCGGTGACGATCATGCTGCCCGTCAAACGCGGTGCGGCGCGTGTTTGACGCCCGCCCTTCCAGGATCGCCGGATCGTAAAAATCGCGTCATAGGGCTTTGACCTTGATGCTCGCAGGCGGCACAATCGCGCCCGGGGAACAAAAAGGGGTACCGTTGCCATGGACGTGATGATCAACGCGTTGACGACGCTACTGGTGACGCTGGATCCACCTGGGCTTGCGCCAATCTTCCTTGGGCTAACTGTCGGCATGAGCCGCGAACAACGCCGCCAAGTTGCGTTCCGCGGCACGCTGATCGCCTTCTGTATCCTTGCCGTCTTTGCGCTGTTCGGCTCCGGAGTGCTCGGCATCCTCGGCATTTCGATCGGCGCTTTCCGCATCGCAGGCGGCATGCTCCTGTTCTGGATCGCTTTCGAGATGGTGTTCGAGAAACGCCAGGAGCGCAAGGAAAAGACATCCGAGGCGGCGATCACCAAGGACCACATCCACAACATCGCCGTGTTTCCGCTGGCCCTGCCACTGATTGCCGGCCCGGGCGCCATTTCGGCGACGATCCTGCTCGCCGGCTCGATGCCCTCAGCATTCGACCGGTTTCAGCTGATCCTGATCATCGCCTTCTGCACGCTGGTGCTGTTCGCCACGCTGATCATCGCCGAACGGATCGACCGTTTCCTCGGCGTTACCGGCCGGGCGATCCTCACCCGGCTGCTCGGCGTCATTCTGGCCGCCCTTGCCGCCCAATTCGTCGTCGACGGCATCCGTTCCGCATTCGCGATCTGATTACGGCCGACAGACGGCAGCGGGTCAAAATGGGATGTCGTCGTCGAGATCGCGGGAAAAATTGCCGCCGGACGAGGAAGACGACGAGCTGCCGCGGGCGGGCGCGCCGCGCGACGATGATGGCGACTGGCCGTAATCATCGCCACCGTAATCACCGCCGAAGTCGCTGGAAGGACGCCCGCTGCTGCCACCGAAGCTGCGATCGCCGCCACCTTCGCCACGCCCGTCGAGCATGGTCAGCGTCGAATTGAAGCCTTGCAGCACCACTTCCGTCGAATAACGGTCCTGGCCGTCGCGATCCTGCCACTTGCGTGTCTGCAGGGCGCCCTCGATGTAGAGCTTGGCGCCCTTCTTGACATATTGCTCGACGACCTTGCATAGGCCTTCGTTGAAGACGACGACGCTATGCCATTCCGTCTTTTCGCGGCGCTCGCCCGAATTGCGGTCCCGCCAGGTCTCGGACGTGGCGATGCGCAGGTTGGCAATCGGCTTGCCGTCCTGCGTGCGGCGGATTTCGGGGTCGGCGCCCACGTTTCCAATCAGAATTACCTTGTTGACGCTGCCAGCCATACGCTTCACCCTGCCCGCCGCCTGTCCTGCGGCATCTCACGAGAAAAATTTGATCCGGTCATCTTAAACCATCGAAACGCCGCGATGGTTCACCCTGTTTCGTAATCCACAGACAATTTTGTTCTTTATTTGTTCTAATAAATCTCTATAGTCCTGTCAACTGAATCGAATATTCCGCCTCGACACGCGCAATCGCATGACTACATAAGGACTGCCTTTACCGGATAGCGCCGGTCTTGTCCCCGGATATGAGTGAACCCATGAGTGAACTGAAATCGCTTTCCATTCGCGGTGCCCGCGAACATAATCTCAAGAGCATCGATCTCGACTTGCCGCGCAATTCGCTGATCGTCATGACGGGGCTTTCCGGATCGGGAAAATCGTCGCTCGCCTTCGATACGATCTATGCGGAAGGCCAGCGGCGCTATGTCGAAAGCCTGTCTGCTTACGCCCGTCAGTTCCTCGAGATGATGCAGAAGCCGGATGTCGATAGGATCGACGGCCTGTCGCCGGCAATCTCCATCGAGCAGAAGACCACGTCGCGCAATCCGCGCTCGACGGTCGGCACGGTGACGGAAATCTACGACTACATGCGCCTCTTGTTTGCGCGTGTCGGCGTTCCCTATTCGCCGGCGACGGGTCTGCCGATCGAAAGCCAGACGGTCAGCCAGATGGTCGATCGCGTGCTGGCCTTCGAGGAAGGAACGCGCCTTTATATTCTTGCGCCGATGATCCGCGGCCGCAAGGGCGAGTACAAGAAAGAACTCGCCGAGCTGATGAAGAAGGGGTTCCAGCGCGTCAAGATCGACGGCCAGTTCTACGAGATCGCCGACGCCCCGACGCTCGACAAGAAATACAAGCATGACATCGATGTCGTCGTCGATCGCCTTGTGGTGCGGTCCGATATCGCGGCGCGCCTTGCCGACAGTCTTGAGACCAGCCTGCGGCTGGCCGATGGCCTGGCGGTTGCCGAATTCGCCGACAAGCCCTTGCCGCCGGAAGAGACGGCGGCCGGCGGATCGGCCAACAAGTCGCTGAACGAAACGCACGAGCGGGTGCTGTTTTCGGAAAAATTCGCCTGCCCGGTTTCCGGTTTCACCATTCCGGAAATCGAGCCACGGCTGTTTTCGTTCAACAATCCGTTTGGCGCCTGCCCCTCCTGCGATGGTCTCGGCTCGTTGCAGAAGATCGATGAGGCGTTGATCGTGCCCGAGCACGACAAGCGGCTGAAGGATGGCGCGGTGGCGCCCTGGGCCAAGTCGACCTCGCCTTATTACAACCAGACGCTTGAAGCGCTGGGCAAGGCATTTGGCTTCAAGCTCAATGATCGCTGGTCGGATCTTTCGATCTCGGCGCAGGCGGCGATCCTCCACGGGACCGAGGAGAAGATCGAATTCCTCTATGCCGACGGCGCACGCTCCTACACGACGACAAAAACCTTCGAGGGTATCGTTCCCAATCTCGAGCGCCGCTGGAAGGAGACGGATTCCGCCTGGGCGCGTGAAGAAATCGAGCGTTACATGTCGGCGGCCCCCTGCCCGGCCTGCAACGGCTTTCGCCTGAAACCGGAGGCGCTGGCCGTCAAGATCAACCGCCTGCATATCGGCGAAGTCACCAACATGTCGATCCGGGTGGCACGCGACTGGTTCGAGATTCTGCCGGAAAAACTGACGGCAAAGCAGAACGAGATCGCCGTCCGTATCCTCAAGGAAATCCGCGAACGCCTGCAGTTCCTCAACGATGTCGGCCTTGATTATCTCAGCCTGTCGCGCAATTCCGGCACGCTGTCCGGCGGCGAAAGCCAGCGCATCCGGCTTGCGTCGCAGATCGGCTCCGGCTTGACGGGTGTGCTGTACGTGCTCGACGAACCGTCGATCGGCTTGCACCAGCGCGACAATGCCCGGCTGCTCGATACGCTGAAACACCTGCGCGACATCGGAAACACTGTGATCGTCGTCGAACATGACGAGGACGCCATCCTGACGGCGGATTATGTGGTCGATATCGGACCGGCGGCCGGCGTGCATGGCGGGCAGGTGGTCGCCGAAGGCACGCCGCAGCAGGTCATGGCCAATCCGAAATCGCTGACCGGAAAGTATCTCTCTGGAGAACTCGGCGTGCCGGTTCCCGCCGACCGGCGCAAACCGAAAAAGGGCAAGGAGATCAAGGTCGTCGGTGCCCGCGGCAACAACCTGAAAAATGTCACGGCCGCCATTCCGCTCGGTGTCTTCACGGCGGTGACCGGTGTTTCCGGCGGCGGCAAGTCGACCTTCCTGATCGAGACCCTGTACAAGTCGGCGGCCCGGCGCGTCATGGGCGCGCGCGAAAACCCGGCCGATCACGACCGGATCGACGGTTTCGAGCATATCGACAAGGTGATCGACATCGACCAGTCGCCGATCGGCCGGACACCGCGCTCGAACCCGGCGACCTATACCGGCGCCTTTACACCGATCCGCGACTGGTTCGCCGGCCTGCCGGAAGCCAAGGCGCGCGGCTACCAGCCGGGCCGCTTCTCCTTCAATGTCAAGGGCGGCCGCTGCGAAGCCTGCCAGGGCGATGGCGTCATCAAGATCGAGATGCACTTCCTGCCGGATGTCTACGTCACCTGCGACGTCTGCCATGGCAAGCGCTACAATCGCGAAACGCTCGACGTCACCTTCAAGAGCAAGTCGATTGCCGATGTCCTCGACATGACGGTGGAAGAAGGCGTCGATTTCTTCGCGGCCGTTCCGGCTGTCCGCGACAAGCTGCAATCGTTGAAGGATGTCGGGCTTGGTTACATCAAGGTCGGCCAGCAGGCGAACACGCTGTCGGGCGGTGAGGCGCAACGCGTCAAGCTCGCCAAGGAACTGTCGAAGCGCTCCACCGGCCGCACGCTCTATATCCTCGACGAACCGACCACCGGCCTGCATTTCCATGACGTCGCCAAACTCCTGGAAATGCTCCAGGAACTGGTCAATCAGGGCAATTCCGTCGTAGTCATCGAACACAATCTAGAAGTGATCAAGACAGCCGACTGGATCCTCGATTTCGGTCCGGAAGGTGGCGATGGCGGTGGCGAGATCGTCGCTGTCGGTACGCCGGAGCAGATCGTGCGCGAGGAGCGCTCCTATACAGGCCAATTCCTTAAGGAGTTGCTGGAGCGTCGGCCGGCGAAGAAGGCAGTTGCAGCCGAATGACGATGAGGCTCGCCACTGCCGCGGATTTACCGCTTGTCGTGGCGCTGACGGCTGCGGCCTACCAGCCCTACACCGACGCTTTCGGTTACCCGCCGATTCCGGTGACGGAGGACTATGGCCCGCGCATCGCGCGCGGTGAAGTCTGGCTGCGGCAGATCGATGGCAGCGTGGCCGGGCTGGCGGTGGTCGAGCGCCATTCCGATCACGTGATGCTCTTCAGTATTGCAGTGTCGCCGGAATTCCAGCGGTCGGGACAGGGCCTGGCGATCTTGAACTGGCTGGAAGCCAAGGCGCGGGAATGGTCCCTGCCCGAACTGCGGCTGTACACAAATGCGAGGATGGAGCGGAATATCGCGCTCTATCTGACCTTCGGTTTTCTGGAAACGGGTCGACGGCCCAATCCCTATCGGCCAGGATGGACCATCGTCGACATGGCAAAAACAATCGACGCGGGGTGAACCTCGCCAGCGAGGAGGAACGAATGAGCAAATCGGGTACGATCCGCGTGGGTATCGGCGGCTGGACGTTCGAGCCGTGGCGCGGACATTTCTTTCCCAACGATCTCAAGCAGAAGGACGAGTTGAACTACGCCAGCCGGCAACTGAAGGTCATCGAGGTCAACGGCACCTATTATGCGACGCAGAAGCCGGAAACCTTTGCCAAGTGGGCGGCCGATGTTCCGGATGACTTCATCTTCTCGCTCAAGGCGACCCGGTTTGTCACCAATCGCCGCGTGCTGGCGGAGACCGGAGAATCGATGGGGAAATTCCTGTCGTCGGGTATCAGCGAACTTGGCGATCATCTCGGCCCACTGCTCTGGCAGTTCGCGCCGACGAAAAAGTTCGACCCCGAGGATTTCGAGGCTTTCCTAAAACTCCTGCCGGCGAAGCAGGACGGCTTGTCTCTGCGGCATGTGGTCGAAGTTCGCCACGATTCCTTCAAGGTGCCGGAATTCGTCGCGCTACTGGCTAAATACGGCGTGGCGCCGGTTTGCGCCGAACATTTCGACTATCCGATGGTCGCCGACGTGACCGCCGATTTTGTCTATGCCCGTCTGCAGAAGGGCTCTGACGATATTCCGACCTGCTATCCGGAAAAAGATATGAAGGATTGGGCGTTTCGGCTGAAACACTGGGCCGAAGGCAAACTGCCGGACGACCTGCCGCTGGTGGACCAAGGCCGAAAGGTGGAAGCCAAACCGCGTGACGTCTTCGCCTTCATGATCCATGAAGGCAAGGTGAATGCGCCCCATGGTGCAATTGCCCTGCAAAAACAGGTGGACGCGTAGCGTCCGGATCCTTCGTTCCCATGGAAGGCGTCTCAGGCGCGGCGAACGGTTTCGGCGAGGTCTTCTGAGGTCAGGCCCTCGCCAAGGCGGGTGCCTGCCTCGCCGTGACGATAGACGGCGGCGCAGGCAGCTTCGTAAGCCGGCATGCCTTGCGCCATGAGCCCGCCGATCATGCCGGCGAGAACGTCTCCCGAGCCGGCTGTGGCGAGCCACTGCGGTGCATTGACGTTGATCGCGGCACGCCCATCGGGCGCGGCGATCACTGTGTCTGCACCCTTGAAGACGATGACGGCATGGGCGCGTGCGGCGGCGCGGAGCGCCTTTTCGGTCTTGCCGAACTTGTCGGCGGTGGCGATGTCAGGAAACAACCGGGCGAATTCGCCCTCGTGCGGCGTCAGCACCAGCCGGGTTTTTCCACCGGCAAACAGCGAGAACAATGCCTCCGGTGTTTCCCGGAAGGAACTGATGCCGTCTGCGTCGAGCACCAGCGGCCTTTGGAAAAGCGCCGTGACGAATTGCCTTGCCTTTTCGCCGATGCCGAAACCCGGCCCGAGCACGAAGGCGGACAAGCGGGCGTCCTCGATCCATGCGGTCAGCGCGGCGGCGTCATTCACCTCGCGCAACATGACGGATGTCAGCGCACCGGCGTTGACGGCAAGCGCCTCCGCCGGCGATGCCAAAGTTACCAGTCCGGCGCCGATGCGGAAACCTGCCCGGCTGGAAAGCCTTGCCGCTCCGGTCGTCGTCGGTCCGCCCGAGAAGACCACCAGGTGACCGCGCCTGAATTTGTGGGCATCGACACCGGTTTCCGGCAGATGATCGATCCAGATCGCCGGCGTGTTTTCGCACAATGGGCCGGCATGCCGTTCGACGATCCGGTGCGGCATGCCGATATCGAAGATTTCGACGTCGCCGCACAGGCTGCGCCCCGGCATCAGTCGATGGCCGGGTTTTGCCGTCATGAAGGTGACAGTCCTTTTTGCCTGGAATGCCGTCCCGAGCGCCAGACCGCGCAGGCCGCAAACGCCGCTCGGCAGATCGACGGCCAAGACCGCGGTTCCGGCAGCCCTTACCCGCTCGATGACATCTGCCACTGCCGGCGGAACCGGGCGCGACAACCCGGCACCGAACAGGGCATCGATGACCATGTCGTCCGGCTGCGGCCCGTAGTCTTCGATGGGAGCCGAGACGGCCGGGCATGATGCCCTTGCCTTTGCCGCGTCCCCCCTCAAGGCGGCGGGATCTCCCAGGTGAAAGACCGCAACCTCTGCTCCGCTTTCAACCAGCGCACGCGCGGCGACATAACCGTCGCCACCATTGTTTCCCGGCCCACAGAGCACGACGAACCGGCAAGCTTCGGGGAAATGCCGCAGCGCCGACGCGGCCACCGCCTGGCCTGCCCGCTCCATCAGGCCGAAAGAATCGATGCCCGAGGCGGCTGCGGCGGAATCGCAGGCGCCCATCTCGGCGGGCGTCAGGAGAAGATGCTCGATTGAAACGCTCATCCGCTATCTCTGAAACGAAATCCGGCTGAACACAACATCAATGCCGACGGCGATTGTGGCGCTATTTTATGCATTTGCCTATTTTGCACTCCAATCCGGGCGCGCGCGCGTCGCGCTATTCGGACGGCCATGCTCTAACTCCTTGTGAAATCGAAGCGATTTAAACAAAAAATAGGCAAAGACGGCTGGTTTTTTCCTCAAATTCAGGCGACAAACAGTAAGAACGGGCGGCGGCGGCGCAAAATTTTGTCGAAAGCGCATTCGGTCTGGCACACTATGTGCATTAACGAGGCGGAGCGGGCTGGAGCCTGCTTTAACGGGAGAAGCGGAGAGATATTTTCTCATGAAAAAGATCGAAGCGATCATTAAGCCTTTCAAGCTCGACGAAGTGAAGGAAGCCCTTCAGGAAGTCGGCTTGCAGGGGATCACCGTCACGGAAGCGAAAGGCTTCGGTCGCCAGAAAGGCCACACGGAACTTTATCGTGGCGCGGAATACGTCGTCGATTTTCTGCCGAAGGTCAAAGTCGAAGTCGTGCTGGCGGACGAGAATGCGGAGGCCGTGATCGAGGCCATCCGCAATGCCGCCCAGACCGGACGCATCGGGGACGGAAAAATCTTCGTTTCCAACATCGAAGAGGTCATTCGCATCCGTACCGGGGAAACCGGTATCGATGCCATATAGTAGCCCCGTCGTCAGACGGGATCATAATCGTCATCTCACTCAAGGAAAATGTTAAATGACGACCGCAAGTGATATCCTGAAGCAGATCAAGGAGAACGACGTCAAGTTCGTCGATCTGCGCTTCACCGATCCGAAGGGCAAGCTGCAGCATTTGACGATGGACGTCACGGTTGTAGACGAAGACATGTTCGCCGACGGCGTCATGTTCGACGGCTCTTCGATTGCCGGCTGGAAGGCCATCAACGAGTCGGACATGGTGTTGATGCCGGATACCGAGACGGTCCACATGGACCCGTTCTTCGCGCAGTCCACCATGGTCATCCTCTGTGACATTCTCGATCCGGTGTCGGGCGAAGCCTACAACCGCGATCCGCGCGGCACGGCCAAGAAGGCCGAAGCCTATCTCAAGGCGTCGGGTATCGGCGATACCATCTTCGTCGGTCCGGAACCGGAATTCTTCGTGTTCGACGACGTCAAGTACAAGGCCGATCCGTACAATACCGGCTTCAAGCTCGACTCCACCGAACTGCCGTCCAACGACGACACCGACTACGAGACCGGCAACCTCGGCCACCGTCCGCGCGTCAAGGGCGGCTATTTCCCGGTTCCGCCGGTCGACAGCCTCCAGGACATGCGCTCCGAAATGCTGACGGTTCTCACCGAGATGGGCGTCGTCGTCGAAAAGCATCACCATGAAGTTGCGTCCGCCCAGCACGAGCTCGGCGTCAAGTTCGACACGCTGGTGCGCAACGCCGACAAGATGCAGATCTACAAGTACGTCGTGCACCAGGTCGCCAATGCCTACGGCAAGACGGCAACCTTCATGCCGAAGCCGATCTTCGGCGACAACGGTTCGGGCATGCACGTGCACCAGTCGATCTGGAAAGCCGGCAAGCCGACGTTTGCAGGCGACGAGTATGCAGGCCTGTCGGAAAGCTGCCTGTATTACATCGGCGGCATCATCAAGCATGCCAAGGCGATCAACGCCTTCACCAACCCGACCACCAACTCCTACAAGCGTCTGGTCCCGGGTTATGAAGCGCCGGTTCTGCTCGCCTACTCGGCGCGTAACCGTTCTGCCTCGTGCCGCATTCCGTTCGGCTCCAACCCGAAGGCAAAGCGCGTCGAAGTCCGCTTCCCGGATCCGACCCAGAACCCCTATCTCGGTTTCGCCGCCATGCTGATGGCCGGCCTCGACGGCATCAAGAACAAGATCCATCCCGGCAAGCCGATGGACAAGGATCTGTACGACCTGCCGCCGAAGGAACTGCGCAAGATCCCGACCGTCTGCGGCTCGCTCCGCGAAGCGCTGGAAAGCCTCGACAAGGACCGCAAGTTCCTGACCGCCGGCGGCGTCTTCGATGACGATCAGATCGACAGCTTCATCGAGCTGAAGATGCAGGAAGTCGTTCGTTTCGAAATGACCCCGCATCCGGTCGAATACGACATGTACTATTCGGCCTGATCAAGGCCAATACATCGGTCCCGCTTCGGCGGGATCGATGCAGATACGACAAGGGGCGATCTTCGGATGAAGAGTCGCCCCATTTTTTTGGCAAGGTTGAAGCCTCTCCACCGTCATGCTCGGCCTTGTGCCGAGCATCCAAGCACGTCGAATACATTATTTATCGTCAATGGCTTGGGTGATGTCGGCAGATCCTCGGGACAGGCCCGAGGATGACGAAAATGGACGATGAACGCCCACTCGGCCTTGTGATCCGGCCTGCTTACTGCTGCTTCAGTCGTTGCTTCAGCAGGTTGAGGTATTCCTCGTTGCCGTCGTTGTTCGTCGTTGTCTTCGCCGGCGTGGTGCAGGACGGCTTGTAGTCGAGCGCCATGCCTGCCTTCACGCAGACGCCTACCTGCCAGCCGGGCGGCAGCGCGGTGAGGTCCACCGTCTTCCACTTCGGATGGCCGGTCTGCGAAAGCTTGTCGAGATTATTGAGGATCAGGTTGGAAAAGTCCGAAACCGACTTGCAGCTTTCACGCTGGTAGGCGTTGCGCTTGACGTCGTAGTCATAGGTCATCAGCACCGCCTTGACGGCGATCAGGTCGACCGGCTTGTCGAGGAAGGAATAGGTGCCGGCCTCGATCTTCGACGGTGTATAGGTGGCCAGAAGCGGCGCATCGGTGATCGGCAACAGGTGGAATTTCGCCGGATCGATGCTCTCGTTCCTGAACAGCGGCGCCGGTGCGCCGGCCACGTAGAAGAAGGCGTCGATCTCGCCGGAGAGCAGTTTCGGCAAGGCTTCGTCGGGATTGAGCGGCAGGCGCTCGCCGCCCTTGACCTGCAGGATATCGAGGATCAGCGACGAGGTCAGGAACGTGCCGCTGTCTTTCTTGCCGACGGCGATCTTGTGGTTGGCCAGATCCTTGACGCTGGCGATGTCCTTGCGCGCCAGGATGTGGATCTCTTCGTTATAGAGAGGGAACATGATGCGCACGCCGCGCACCGCCTGCTGCACATCCGGATCGTTGGCCTCAAAGGTTTTCAGATATTCGAGCACGTCGCTTTGCACGATGCCGAACTGGGTGTTGCGGCGGTTGCGCACGCCGACGAAATTTTCCAGCGAGCCGGCGCTTTCGACCACGTTAAGCGTCTGGCCGCAGGCCTTGCCCAGCGTGGCGATGTCACGGCCGATCTGGATGTAGGTACCGCTGGCGCCGCCGGTCATGATGTTGCGCTGAAACTCCGCCGCTGTGGCTTCGGAGACCGCCCATGCCATCACCACTGCCGCGATACAGGCCTTGAAACGATTACGCATCCTTCATCTTCCTCCGCTCAGCAACTACTCTTGAGATCGCGGATGAGATTCCGCAGTGAAATCACCGGAACTTTTCCGAGTACCGATTCAAGCGATGTGGTGACGCATTCGCCGGTGACCAACATTTGTTTCAGGGTTAGCCGATCGGACGAACTCAAGCCGTCGAGGCCGGGTGCGCCTGAAAGCGCCCGCTCCACGTTGAAAGCATCACGTGGCGTTTTCAAAGGTGTGGGGCGTGTCGCCTGCGTTTCAGGCTTGGTCGCGCTCGCCAGCTTCTGTTTGGCTTCGGCCAGTTCCGCCTCCAGCCGCAGACGCTCTTCAAATCCCTTGCCCTGTTCTTCCTGCAGGGCGGCAACCGCTTGCCTTGTTTCGTCCAGCTGTTTTTCCAGCGCCTTTGCCTGCTCCACTGCCTTGTTGCGCGCGTCGTCCGCCTGGATCAATTCAGCTTGACGCTGGTCGACAAGCAGCTGCAGGTCGGGAACGGTCTTGTTCTTGAGCGTCCGCAATTCTTCATCGATTGCAGCCTGTCGGCCACCAGCCCCCTGCTGCAAAGCGGTAATCTGTTTTTCGAGAACCGCCTTGTCTTTCAGCGCCTGATCGCGGGCGGATTCGGTGGAAGTCAGCTTCTGCGAAAGCGCGGCATTGGCCGCGTCGTTGTTGCCGGACGTCAACTTGGTCAGTTCCTGCAGATCGGCAAGCTGCTTTTCCAACGCGGCGATCTGTTTTTCGAAGGCCCCTCTGTCTTTCAGCGCCTGGTCGCGCGCCGTTTCGGCCGTGGCCAGTTTTTGCGACAATGCGGTGTTGGCCGCATCGTTGTTTCCGGATGTGAGTTTGGTCAGTTCCTGCAGGTCGGAAAGCTGCTTTTCGGCAGTCGCCTTGTCTGCGACAGCCCGGTCACGGGCCTGCTCGGCCGCCTTCAGGGCGCCATCCCCTTGTTTCTGCGCAGCCGTTTCGGCCTCGTTTACAAGCGCCGTCAGGCGAGCCACCTGCTGCGCCAGCTCGGATTTTTCGGCCAGAGCCTTGTCGCGCGCCTTCTCTGCAAGCGTCACCTGCTGCTTCAGAGCCTCGCCGGAAGCATCCGCCTCACCGGCGGTCAGCTTGGTCAACTCTTCAAGGTCGGCCAGTTGTTGCTCTGCCGATGCCTTATCCTTGAGTGCGGCATCGCGTGACTTTTCGGCGGCGGCCAGTTTTTCGGCGAGCTGTTTGCTCTGCGTGTCCGAAACCTCGGCGTTGCCCGACGTCAGTTCGGTGAGTTGCTGCAAGGCCTTGAGTTGTTCTTCCAGATCCTTGCTTGCTGCCAGCGCCTCGTCGCGCGCTTTCTCAGCGGTTGCGACACGGCCATCGGAATCACCCTTGCCGCTGTCGGCGGCAAGCAGTTTTTCGGTCATCTGGTCAAGCTCGCCCGATTGGCGCTGCACCTGTTGGGTCAGTTCGTCGCGTTCGGCGCGCAACGCTTCCAGTGCGGCGGTGTCCGGCTGCGTGCCGAATCGAACATAGGCGTAGCTGCCGGCAGCACCCAGCACGAGGCTGATCACGATGGCGAAGATCACGCCCATCGCACCTGAGGATTTGCCACCCGGGCCTGCATCCCTGCCCCATTGATTGGCCACGATCATCACCCGTTCGAAAATTGCCTGTCTACGTCAGGTAGCGCGATTTCCACAATGGTGCAAGCAAGCCGGACGGCGCGGCAGGACGTACGAAAAACCTCGCCTTCTATCCGTGCGCATCTCTTCCCAAGCGATAGCCATAGGTCTAAGAGGAACCACTTCCGACCTTCGAACCCGCCGGTCCGGCCATGTCTGCGCCGCCATGGCCGATTGCAGTGACATGACCTCATCTTCAGCCCGCCCCGTCGACTGGCTCATCTTCATCCTTGCGGCCGTCTTCTTCTCCAGCAACCTGGTTTTCGGGCGCGGCATCAGTGCCGATGTCGGGCCGTTCATCACCGCCTTCCTGCGCTGGTCGGGCGCGGCACTGTTTCTTTTGCCCTTTGTCTATCGCGACCGGCAGGAAAGCCTGCCTTTCATGCGCAGGCACACGGGGATCTGGTTGCTGCTCGGTTTTCTCGGCATGGGCGTCTGCGGCGGCGGTGTTTATTGGTCGCTGAAATACACGACCGCCTCGAATGCGACACTGATCTACACGACCTCGTCGCTGTTCATCATCCTTCTGGAGCGCGTCCTGCGGGGCCGGTTGATTTCGTGGCGGGAAATTGTCGGCATGATCATCGCCTTTGCCGGCGTTACCGTCATCGTGCTCAAGGGCGACTGGCGGGCAGCTTTGCATTTCCGCTTCAATGTCGGCGATCTCGGCATCCTGGCCGCCGCCGTCGCCTGGGCGGCTTATTCGCTGCTGCTGCGTCGCCCGGAAGTGCGGCGCCTGGCGCCGTTGTCGTTGTTCGGCACGGTCTGCCTGGGCGGCGCCCTGTTGCTCGCGCCGGTCGCAGCTTATGAGGCCGCAGCCGGTGCGCCGCTGCCCGACAGTCTTTTCGACTGGACGAGGATTGCCGGTATTATCGTCTTCGCCTCGTTGCTTGCCTTTTCCTGCTTCCAGCATGCGGTGCGGGTGCTTGGCGCCTCGACGGCCGGCCTTTCGCTCTACCTCATGCCGCCGATCTCGATTCTTCTTGCCACGATCTTCCTGGGCGAAAAATTCGAAAGCTATCATGCCGCCGGGATCGTTTTGGTCATGGGCGGCGTTATACTGGCGACAGCGCCGTTGCCGCGGCGATCGCAGGCAATGTGACAGCTTGTTAACAGCAAGGTCCGATAACTCTTGATGTCGGCGTCGATTGGCACCACATTATGCAGGGAAAGGAACATGCCATGAAGCAGAGCAACGCCAAGTTCAGAATCGGTGAGGTCGTCCGCCATCGGATTTTCCCGTTCCGTGGCGTCGTTTTCGATGTGGACCCCGAATTCTCCAATACGGAAGAGTGGTGGAACGCCATTCCGGCCGAAATCCGCCCGAGCAAAGACCAGCCATTCTACCACCTGCTGGCCGAAAACGACGAGACGGAATACGTCGCCTACGTCTCCGAGCAGAATCTCGTGGCGGACGAAAGCGGCCTTCCCTTGCGCAATCCGCAGATCGGCCAGATCTTCGAAAAGAGCCAGGCTGGCGAATACCGACCGAAGTACAACATCTCCCACTGAGGGATAACGACGAACTGAAAGCAAAAAGCCCGGCCGATGGCCGGGCTTTTGTTTATTCTTCGGGTCGCGAAGCTTACTGCTGGGTTGCAGCCTTCTGGGCTTCTTCCAGCTTCTTGCGGGCTTCCTCGGCCTTCTTCTGCATGCCTTCTTCCAGGCTGCGCTGGCTTTCGGCGAGCTTCGATTCCGACATTGCCTCGCCGTCGAATGCGCCGGTGAAGCCTTCGAGCGAAATCTTGATCGGGTTCGGGGCGCGGCGGAAATTGATCGAGGTGAAGATCACTTCGCCACCCTTCTTGAGCGAGGCGATCATGCCGTCGGTCAGGGCGACTTCGGCCGTGCAACGGTCCGGAAGGCAGACAGCGTAATCGAGCTTCTGGCCCTTGCCACCGTCGATCTGCATGACGACGCCCGGAGGAATGAGGCGCGCGGAGGGAACCGAAACCTGCAGCAGCTTGCGGTTGACCTTGCCCGAAACTGTGATGAGGCCAACGGCCGTGATCATCTGGCCGCTATTGGCGCGCAGGATGTTCTGTACTGCACAGATGTCATTGTCTTCCTGCTTGCTGCAGGTCTTGAACCAGCCGAGCGGCGGCTGACCGGCGGCGGCTGCATCCTGCGCTGCCGAAGTCGAGGGCATGGAAGCCGCGCCGAAGGTAAGAGCGAGAGCGGAAAACCCCGCCCGCGTGAAGGTGTTTGCCTTGATCGTCATAACGAAATCCGTCTCCTGAAATCCGGTGCCGGAACGGCTCTCCACCGGTCCTGACTGATTTGGTTCATTCTGCCGTCACCTGTCGTTCAAATGAGGCAAATAGATGACCCTGTAATCCCGGAACCCCTGTTACATTGGGCCGCGGCGGATATCCAGCATTTCTTTGATCTTCCGCCGCCGCCGCTCGACAATTAACATAATCGCGTGGTGGATTCGCCAGGAACACCCGCAGCGACCTCCTGTGCCGCTGCCGATATTGAAGGAAAAGCCGTGCGCCGACTGATGATTGCTGCCCTGACAAGCCTCGCCCTTGCCCCATGGCTGCATGCCGCCCCGCTGCACGGTATCGCCATGCATGGGGAACCGGCGCTGCCGGCGGATTACAGGCATTTTTCCTACGTCAATCCGGATGTGAAGAAGGGTGGCAAGATCACCTATGGCGTGGTCGGCACCTTCGACAATCTCAATCCCTTCATTCTCAAAAGCATGCGCACCACGGCGCGCGGCATGTGGGATCCGCAATTCGGCAGCATGATGTTCGAATCGCTGATGACCCGCTCGGCCGACGAGCCCTTCAGCCTCTACGGGCTGCTGGCCGAAAGCGTCGAGTGGGACGACACTCGCAGTTTTGCGCAGTTCAACCTCAATCCCAAGGCCCGCTGGTCCGACGGCAAGCCGGTGACGCCCGAAGACGTGATCTTCACCTTCGAACTGCTGCGCGACAAGGGCCGCCTGCCCTTCAACCGCCGGATGGAATCGATCGCCAGGCTGGAAAAGATCGGCGAGCACGGCGTCCGCTTCACCTTCAACGACAAGGCCGACCGGGAAACGCCGCTGATCATCGCCGCCTACATGCCGGTGCTGCCGAAACATGCCGTCGATATCGAGCGTTTCGACCAGTCGTCGCTATCGCCGCCGGTCGGTTCCGGCCCGTATCGCATCAAGTCGGTGGCGCCGGGCGAGCGGATCGTCTACGTGCGCGATCCGAATTATTGGGGCAAGGACATTCCCGCCAAGGTCGGTTTCGACAATTACGACGAGATCGCCGTGGAATATTTTTTGCAGGAAAATACGCTGTTCGAAGCCTTCAAGAAGGGGGAGATCGATCTCTACCTGGACGGCAATCCGGGACATTGGAACCGGGCGTACAATTTCCCGGCCGCCACGTCGGGCGCCATCGTCAAGGACGTCTTCAAGCCGCGGCTGCCGACCGGTATGCTGGGTTTCGTCTTCAACACCCGCCGCCCCTATTTTGCCGATGCCCGGGTGCGCGAGGGCCTGTCGCTGGTGTTCGATTTCGAATGGGCCAACCGCAACCTGTTCGAAAACGCCTATAAGCGGACCCAAAGCTACTGGCAGAATTCCGACCTCTCCAGCCTCGGCGTGCCGGCCGGTCCGCTGGAGCGCGAAATGATGGGTGACATCGCCAGCCGCATCGATCCGGCCGTTCTCGATGGCACCTATCGCATGCCGGTCACCGACGGCTCCGGGCGCGATCGCGCGGTGCTCAAGCAGGCCGTCGATCTCCTGAAAGAGGCGGGGTATGCCATCGAGGACGGTGTGATGGTCGATGCCGGCGGCAAGCAGCTTGCCTTCGAGGTGATGACCCAGAATGCCGACCAGGAGAAGCTGGCGCTTGCCTACCAGCGCTCGCTGCGGGCGCTGGGGATCGCGCTGTCGGTGCGCACGGTCGACGATTCGCAGTTCCAGAGCCGGACCATCAGTTTCAACTTCGACATGGTGATGAAGAGTTTCACCTCGTCGCTTTCTCCGGGCATCGAGCAGGTCTCGCGCTGGGGATCGCAGGCGCGCGACCGGCAGGGCAGCGAAAATTACGCCGGCACCGCCGATCCCGATCTCGACAAGCTGATCGCCAACATGCTGGGCGCCCGCACCGCCGAATCGTTCCAGGCTGCAGTGCGATCCTTCGACCGGATGCTGATTTCCCGGCATTATTTCGTGCCGCTCTACCATCTCGGCGAACAATGGGTGGCCCGCCATCGCCGCATAGGCCGGCCGGAAACCCTGCCGCTCTACGGCTACCAGCTGCCGACATGGTGGGATGCAAGCGCGCAATAATCGCGGGTTCCCTTTTGGTAACCGGTTGAATCCGAATCACCGAAAGCCTAGATCGCGATAACTCTTTCAGACAAAGGACAAACATATGGAGCGGATTACCATCGATATCGTTTCGGACGTCGTCTGCCCGTGGTGCTATCTCGGCAAGGCGCGACTGGAAAAGGCGCTGGCCGAAGTGGCCGACGAGGTGGCTGTCGATATCAACTGGCGCCCCTACCAGCTCAACCCCGACTATCCGCCTGAGGGCGTCGACCAGCAGAAGGCGCTGGCCGAAAAGCTCGGCGGCAAGGCCAACATGGACCGCGCCCACGAAACCCTGACGGCACTCGGCAAGGAAGTCGGCATCAATTTCGATTTCGCCGCCATCAAGATCGGCCCCAACACCATGGATGCCCACCGCCTGCTGCTCTGGGCGCATACCGAAGGCCGCGATATCCAGGACAAGGTGGTGACGGCGCTGTTCAAGGCGAATTTCGAAGAGGGCAAAAACATCGGCGACCACGCCGTGCTTCTCGACATCGCCGAAAAGGCCGGGCTCGACACGGAACTGATCGGCCGCCTGCTGGCGTCGGACGCCGACCGCGAGATGATCGTGACGGAAATCGATTCGGCCAAGCAGATGGGCGTCAACGGCGTACCGTTCTTCATCTTCGAACACCAATATGCCGTCAGCGGCGCGCAGACGCCGGATGTTCTGGCAGGTGCACTGCGGGAAATCGCCGCGCAGAAAGCGCAGGCGCAATAAGAAGCGGTGACGACTCGCGCAGGAAACGCTAAACAAGGCTCCATTCGTGTCGGCTGGCATGTGCCGTCCTGCTCCCAAGGGACCGTCTGACACCCCGTCTTCTTGGAGTTTCCTGCCGTGTCCCCGGACCACAGTCTGAAGGGCGTGCTGTTCGCCTTTGCCGCGTTTGCCGCCTTTTCCTTCAGCGATGCCAGCGTCAAGCTGATCGATGGCGTCTTGTCGCCTTATGAATCCGCCTTCTTCGGTGCGGTTTTCGGGCTTCTCGCCCTGCCGCTGCTGATGAAGAAAGGCGACCGCTGGAGCGACATGTTCCGCAGCACCAACCGGCCGCTGTGGATGCTGCGCTTCTTCGCGGCTGCCGGCGGCGCCATCGGCAGCGTCACCGCCTTCACGCATCTGTCGATGGCGGAAGCCTTTGCGCTGATCTTCCTGCTGCCGTCCTTCGTCACCATCATGTCGGTGATCTTTCTCAAGGAGAAGGTCGGTATCCGGCGCTGGGCGGCGGTGCTGGTCGGTTTTGCCGGCGTACTCGTCGTGCTGCGCCCCGGTTTTCGCGAGTTGTCCATCGGCCATCTGGGCGCCATCGTCGGCGGCATTACCGGCGCTGTGTCGATCATCATCTTTCGCGCCATGGGGCCGCAGGAAAAGAACATCTCGCTTTACGGCGCCGGTGTGCTCGGCTGGATGACGATCAGCGGCCTCCTGACGATCTCGAACTTCGTGCCGCCCAGCGGCGTGCAATGGGTCTATCTCGCCGGCTTTGGCCTGCTGGCGGCAGCCGGCAACGTGCTTTTGATGTATGCGGCCAACCATGCGCCGGCAGCCCTGATCGGCCCGATCCAGTACAGCCAGATGTTATGGGCGATCCTGCTCGGTTATCTGGTTTTCGGCGACAGCATCGACATGCCCACCTGGATCGGCATCGTGCTGATCGTCGGCTCCGGCCTGCTGACGCTGATCCGCGAGCGCCAGCGTGGCACGCCTCTGCCGCCGCCCGTCGCGGCTGCCGACAGCCAGGCGGCCGTGGCGGTGACGCCGGAAAATGAGAAGGTTTAGCGAGATTGATGGGTTGATTGGCGTTGGCGTTGGCGACGGCCCCTCATCCCCCTGCCGGGACCTTCTCCCCGTTCTGACGGGGAGAAGGGGCTTGTGGCACTGTCGGCGCTCCATCCTCCTTCGCCCCGCTTGCGGGGAGAAGGTCCCGGCAGGGGGATGAGGGGCCGTCGCCGCCGACAAACCGCCCCAAAACCTCACTCGACGCGCGGAACGCAACGCACCTCTGTCAGCACCGAATTGGCGATGAAGCAGGCCTCATGTGCGGCGTGATGCAGCGCCTCGTGTTCGGCTTCTCCCGGAACCTTGTCGCCGGAGAAAGTAACGGTCGGATAAAGCGTCACGACCGTCATGGCGATCTTGCCGGCGGCATTTTTCGCCATCACGCCTTCGGCGGCATCGCGATAGGCATCCACCCGGTATCCCGCCTTGGCCGCCAGCGACAGAAACCACAACATATGGCACGAGGAGAGCGAGGCGACGAAAGCCTCCTCCGGATCGACGGCATTTTCTATCGACAGCGGCAGAGGCACGACGTGGGCCGAGGACGATGCGGGAACCGAGATACCGCCATCGAACTCCCAGAGATGAGCGCGGGAGTAGCGATTATCGAGGAACCCTTCGGTCTCACCACGCTGCCAGCTGATCGTCGCCGTATAGATTGCCATCCACCTCTTCCTTTTGCTTCACACCGCGCCTGCGTTCTCAGGCCTTCTTGTCCAATAGTCCGGCCAGCTGCGTCATCACCATCGCCGCGCCCGACAGGCGTTTTTCCGGCGTCGGCAGGTCGCGGTTGAGGAACAGGCTGTGGTCCTGGCGGATCTTCGCCATCGTTCCCTGCTTGGCAATGTAGCCGACCAGCGCCGCCGGATCGGGGAATTCCCGGTTGCGGAACTGCACGACGATACCCTTCGGCCCGGCCTCCAGCTTCTCGACATTGGCCTTGCGGCAGAGCGATTTCACATAGACGATTTTCAGCAGATGCTGCACCTCGATCGGCATCGGCCCGAAACGGTCGATCATCTCGGCGCCGAAACCGTCGATTTCGGAAAGCTCCGTCACTTCGCCGAGGCGGCGGTAAAGGCCCATGCGCAGGTGCAGGTCCGGCACGTAGTCGTCGGGGATCATGACGGGCGTGCCGACAGAAATCTGCGGCGACCAGCCGGTATCGGCGATCTCGTCGACGCCCTTCACCTCGGCCACCGCCTCCTCGAGCATCTGCTGGTAAAGCTCGAATCCGACTTCCTTGATGTGACCGGACTGCTCTTCGCCCAGCAGGTTGCCGGCGCCGCGGATGTCGAGGTCGTGGCTCGCGAGCTGGAAGCCGGCGCCGAGCGTATCGAGCGACTGCAACACCTTCAGGCGCCGGTCGGCCTGCGCCGTCAGCACCTTGTTGACTGGCAGGGTGAACAGCGCGAAGGCGCGCACCTTGGAACGGCCGACGCGGCCGCGCAGCTGGTAGAGCTGCGCCAGGCCGAACATATCGGCCCGGTGAACGATCAGCGTGTTGGCCGTCGGCACGTCGAGGCCGGATTCGACGATGGTGGTCGACAGGAGCACGTCATACTTGCCGTCGTAGAAGGCGTTCATGATGTCTTCGAGCTCACCTGCCGGCATCTGGCCGTGGGCCACGGCCACCTTCAGCTCCGGCACGTCGGACTGCAGGAAGGCCTGGATGTCGGCGAGGTCGGCGAGCCGCGGGCAGACGTAAAAACTCTGGCCGCCGCGATAATGCTCGCGCATCAGCGTCTCGCGGATGACCAGCGGATCGAAGGGCGAGATGAAGGTGCGTACCGCCATGCGGTCGACCGGCGGCGTGGTGATCAGCGACAGTTCGCGCACCCCGGTCATGGCAAGCTGCAGCGTACGCGGGATCGGCGTCGCCGACAGCGTCAGCACATGCACGTCGCTTTTCAGCTCCTTTAGCCGTTCCTTGTGCTTGACGCCGAAATGCTGCTCTTCGTCGATGATCAACAGGCCGAGATTGGCGAAATTGATGCCGGCGCCGAGCAGCGCATGGGTGCCGACGACGACGTCGGTCTTGCCTTCGGCCACTTCCTTCTTGGTCAGCGCCAGTTCCTTGGACCCGACGAGGCGCGAGGCCTGCGCCACGCGGATCGGAAGGCCGCGGAAGCGTTCGGAAAAGGTCTTGAAATGCTGGCGGGCGAGCAGCGTTGTCGGCACGACGACGGCGACCTGCACGCCGTTCATCGCCGCGACGAAGGCGGCGCGCAGCGCCACTTCCGTCTTGCCGAAACCGACGTCGCCGCAGACGAGGCGGTCCATCGGCCGGCCGGCGCCGAGATCGCTGCGCACCGCCTCGATGGCGTTCATCTGGTCTTCCGTTTCGTCATAGGGGAAACGGGCGGCGAATTCGTCGTAGAGGCCTTCCGGGGTGGTCAGCAGCGGCGCGTAACGCGTCAGGCGCTCGGCGGCGATCTTGATCAGGCCGCCGGCCATGTCGAGCAGGCGTTTTTTCAGCTTGGCCTTGCGCATCTGCCAGGCACCGCCGCCCAGCTTGTCCAGCTGCACCTCGGTGCCCTCGCCGCCGTATCGCGACAGGAGGTCGATGTTTTCCACCGGCAGGAACAGTTTGGCGTCGTCGGCATATTGCAGTTCGAGGCAGGCATGCGGCGCGCCGGCGGCCTCGATGGTTTTCAGGCCGACGAAACGGCCGATGCCGTGCTCAGCGTGCACGACGATCGAGCCTTCGTCCAGGCCGGCGACTTCGGAGATGAAGTCCGCCCCGCGCTTGCGGCGCTTGGAGCGGCGCACCATGCGGTCGCCCAGAATGTCCTGCTCGCCGATGACGACGAGATCGCCGGCCTCGAAGCCGGCCTCGAGGCTGAGCACCGTCGATGCCGCCTCGCCCTTGCCGAGGCCCGACAGGTCCTTCAGCCGGGTGACCGGCTTGATCTTTTCCAGGCCATGTTCGGCAAGCACCTGCAGCAGGCGATCGAGCGAACCTTCCGACCAGCCGGTGACCAACACCTTCTTGCCCTTGGCACGCTTCTCGCCGATATGCTTGACCGCGAGGTCGAAGACGTTGACGCGTTCGCCGTCACCGCTCTCCGCCGCCGGCTTTGCCCAGCGCGGGCCGACATGCGCATCGACCGTCACCACCTTGCGGCTTTCGCCCTCGATCTCGTTGAACGGCGTCAGGCGGATGGCACCGAAAGCATCCAGCGTGCGGCCGAAGAGTTTTGCTTCGAGGTAGAGTTGGCCGGGGGAAACCGGCTTGTAGGGCGCTCCTTGCGTCATCTGGCCCTTGGCCGGCTGGCCGGCGCTCTGGCGTGCCTCGTAATAATCGAGGACCAGTTTGGCGCGTTCCTCCGAGGCTTCGCGCACCGTGTGGTCGGTGACGATCAGGAAACCTTTGAGATAATCGAAGACGGTTTCCAGTTTCTCGTAGAACAGCGGCAGCCAGTGTTCCATGCCGGCATAACGTCGGCCTTCGGAGACGGCGACATAGAGCGAATCGTCACGGGTGGCGGCGCCGAAGAGCGACAGGTAGTTCTTGCGGAAACGGCTGATCGTATCCGGCGTCAGCGTCACCTCGCTCATCGGGTTGAGGTTCAGCGAACGGGCCTGGCCGGTGGTGCGCTGGCTGGCCGGATCGAAGGTGCGGATGCTCTCCAGCGTATCGCCGAAGAAATCGAGGCGCACCGGCTCTTCCGTGCCGGGCACGAAGACATCGAGAATGCCGCCGCGCACGGCGAACTCGCCGACCTCGCGCACCGTGGCGACGCGGTCGAAACCGTTGCGCTCCAGGCGGGCAGCGATGTCGTCCATGCGGATCTGGTTGCCGGGCTTGGCGGAAAAGGCGAGGCTTTCGATGACGTCGCGCGGCGCCATCTTCTGCAGCATGGCGTTGACGGTGACCAGCACGATGGCCGGATGCGGCTTCTTTTCGTGAGCAATCAGGCCGGAGAGCGCCGAGAGGCGCCGGGCGGACGTGTCGGCGCTTGGAGAGACGCGGTCATAGGGCAGGCAATCCCAGGCCGGTAGCGTCAGCACCGGGATTTCGGGCACGAGGAAACCCAGCATCTGCTCGATATCGGCCATGCGCTGGCCGTCGGACAGCACATAAGCGACCGGCCGCCCTGCCTTTGCCAGTTCGGCGATCAGGAACGGCTCCATGCCGGGCGGCACGTTGCCGACCGTCAGCGCCGTGCCGAGCGAGGCCAGAAATTCGGGATCGAAACCGGGGATCATTCTGCAGTCCTGAGAGTGGCGGCGGTGACGGGGTCGAAATCCGGACGATAGGAGGCGATGCGATCGAAGAGCGTCGTGCGGAACCGTTCCGGCGTCGGCGCGGCGCCTGTCACCCATTTCACCAGGTCGTTGTCCTCTTCGGCCATGATCACCTCCAGCGCATCGAGTTCGGCCTCGTTGAGGCCGGCGATCTCGGCTTCGGCAAACTGGCCGAGAACCAGGTCCATCTCGCGGATGCCGCGATGCCAGCAACGGTAAAGGATCCGCCTGCGGCGAGGATCAAGGTCGGCGCTGGTGCGGCTGAGGCCGGTCATGGGATGGTCTTTCCGGTTGGGGACGATGTTTTGGATAGCCCGGCGCCATGCCCCTCATCTGCCTGCCGGCATCGTCTCCCCGTTCTTACGGGGAGAAGAAACATGCTGCGCCCGCTCGTTTTAGGAGAAATCGAGCGGTCGAGGCAAACTCGTCCCCTCTCCCCGCTTGCGGGGAGAGGGTTAGGGTGAGGGGCAAGCGCGGGCACCGCATCGGCGGACATCATCGGCATCGTCACGAATCATTATTGTCGCCGCGGCCGAATGGAAGGCTGCGGCGTTAAGAGGATGCCCGCTATATAGCGGTTGGTTTTCCACTTGTCAGCCTTGCCAAGACCGCATTTCTCATCGCATTTTGCGCCCCATGCGTCCCGCCCTGCTCGATCCCCTGTTTTCCACGATTGGTTCCCTGCCCGGTGTCGGCCCGAAACTCGCCGACCTGCTGGCGAAGCTGCTCGGGCGCGAGACGGCGGAGGATGCGCGGGTCATCGACCTCGTCTTTCATGCGCCGAGCTCGCTCATCGACCGGCGCAAGCAGCCGGGCATCGCCATGGCGCCGCAAGGCGTCATCGTCACGCTGACGGGACGGGTCGATCGCCACCAGCCGCCGCCGAAGGGCAAGTCGAACGTGCCCTACCGGGTCTTCCTGCACGACGAGACCGGCGAACTTGCGCTGACCTTCTTTCGCGCCAAGGGCGACTGGCTGGAAAAGGCGCTGCCGATCGATGAGACGGTGATGGTCAGCGGCAAGGTCGACTGGTTCAACGGCCGCGCCTCGATGGTGCATCCGGATTACATGGTGAAGGTCGGCGAGGCGGAAAACCTGCCGCTGGTGGAGCCGATCTATCCGATGACGGCGGGGCTTTCGGCAAAATTCCTGCGCAAGGTCATCGATGCCGCGCTGACGCGCGTGCCAAAAATGCCGGAATGGATCGACGAAACGTTGTGCCGCCAGCAGGGTTTCCTCACGGTCGACGACAGTTTTCGCGATCTGCACGATCCGCGCGATGAAAGCGATCTCGATCCGCAGGCGCCGGCGCGGCGGCGGCTTGCGTATGACGAGTTCCTGGCCGGGCAATTGTCGCTGTCGCTGGTGCGCCAGCGGCTGCGCAAGGTGGCCGGGCATCCCGTTCGCGGCACTGGCGCCCTGAGTGGCAAAATCCTCGCCGCCCTGCCCTTTTCGCCGACGCGCAGCCAGTCGGAGGCGGTTGCCGACATCCTCAAGGACATGGCCGGCAACGAGCGCATGCTGCGGCTGCTGCAGGGCGACGTCGGCTCGGGCAAGACGCTGGTGGCGCTGCTGTCGATGGCGGCGGCGGTGGAGAGTGGCGGCCAGGCGGTGCTGATGGCGCCGACGGAAATTTTGGCGCGCCAGCATTTTGCGACTATCTCGAAACTGGCCGATGCGGCCGGCGTGACTGTCGAGGTGCTGACGGGGCGCACGAAAGGCCGCGAGCGTGAGGCGATCCTGGAGCGGATCGCCAGCGGCGAGGCGCAGATCGTCATCGGCACGCACGCGCTGTTCCAGGATGCGGTGAACTATCGCAATCTCGTGCTCGCCGTCGTCGACGAGCAGCACCGGTTCGGCGTGCACCAGCGGCTGAGGCTGACGGCCAAGGGCATCTCGCCGCACATGCTGGTGATGACCGCAACGCCGATCCCGCGCACGCTGGTGCTCGCCGCCTTCGGCGACATGGACGTGTCGAAACTCACGGAAAAACCGGCCGGCCGCAAACCGATCCAGACGATCACCGTGCCGACCGAGCGGATCGGCGACATCGTCGGCCGGCTGCGGCATGCGGTGGCCGAGGGCAAGAAGGCTTACTGGATCTGCCCGCTGGTGGAGGAATCGGAAGAGTCCGATCTTATGTCGGCGGAGGAGCGGCATGCGACACTGGTGCAAGTCTTCGGCGACAATGTCGGCCTGATCCACGGCCGGATGAGCGGCACGGAGAAGGATGCCGTCATGCTCGCCTTCAAGAACGGCGAGTTGCGGCTGCTGGTGGCGACGACCGTGGTGGAAGTCGGCGTCGACGTTCCGGATGCGACGATCATGGTCATCGAGCATGCCGAACGGTTCGGTCTTGCGCAGTTGCACCAGCTGCGCGGCCGCGTCGGGCGTGGCGACGAGGCATCGACCTGCATCCTGCTCTACAAGGGGCCGCTCAGCGAAACCGGCCATGCACGGCTGTCGATCCTGCGCGACACGGAGGACGGCTTCGTCATTGCCGAGGAGGACCTGAAGCTGCGTGGCGAAGGCGAGTTGCTCGGCACCCGTCAATCCGGCACGCCCGGCTTCCGCATCGCCAGCCTGGAAGCGCATGGCGACCTGCTGGAGATCGCCCGCAAGGATGCCGCCTACCTGATCGAGAAGGATCCGGAACTGACCAGCCCGCGCGGAGAGGCGGTGCGTACCCTGCTCTATCTGCACCGCCGCGACGAAGCGATCCGCTTCCTGCGGGCCGGCTGATCAGTCGTTGCCGATCCGCTCGGGAACCTCGGCCAACGCTTCCGGCGCGTGTTTTTCGATGAATTCAGGCGTGACCAGGCCGCCGGAAATCAAAAGCTTGGCGCCCTCTTCCGGGCTCATATCGAGCACGATTATTTTTTCCCGCGGCACGAACAGCAGGAAACCCGCTGTCGGCACCGGTGTCGGCGGCAGGAAGACGGTGACCATTTCCTGGCCCATGGCATTGAAGCGGCTGGCAAGCTCTCCCTTCACATCACCGGCAATGAAGACCAGCGACCAGAGGCCGGGGCTGGGATATTCGATGAGGCCGACCTTCTTGAAGGAGTTCGACCGTTCCTTCAGCACCGTCTCGAAGATCTGCTTCACGCTGCTGTAGATGGTCCGCACCAGCGGCGTGCGGTTGAGGATCGATTCGCCGAAATCGACGATCGAGCGGCCGATGAGGTTCTTGCCGAAGAAGCCGATGATGGTGATGAACACGACCGCAATCAGCAGGCCGAAGCCGGGCACGGCGAATTTCAGATAGCTTTCGGGATTGTAGCGCTCGGGGATATAGGGTTTCACCCAGCTGTCGGCCCAATGGATGAAGGTCCAGGTCAGCCAGATGGTAATGGCGATCGGTGCGCAGATGATCAGGCCTGTCAGAAAATTGTTCCGCAGCCGGGTGGCGAAGTTCTCGCCTTTCGGTGTCTCCGTCATTCGCCGATCATTCTCTTGCCGCGTCACCCGTAGAAGGCCGAATTGTAGCGAACAATGCCGCAAGCCATGGGGCCTGACAAGGCAAGTCCCATGAAATATTGCGGCGCACAATCAGCAAGCACGAGATCGTGATGGTGGCCGAAGCCGAAGCGGCCGTAATAGCCGGGCTCGCCCATGACAACGCAGCCGCCGGCGCCGAGTTCCGAAAGCCGTTCAAGCCCCGCGCGGACCAGAGCGCCGCCAATACCCTCGCCCTGCCGGTCGGGCGCGACCGAAACCGGGCCCAATCCGTACCAGTTGGATATGCCGTCACCGATCTCCACCGGCGAAAAGGCGATATGCCCAAGGATTTTTCCGTCCTCTTCCGCCACCAGCGACACGGAAAGCGCGCCGGACCGGCGCAGTCGCTCGACGATCAAGTGTTCGGTCTGGTCGCTATGCGGATGATCGGTGAAGGCCGCGCGGGTGACGGCATCGATTGCCGCCGCATCGTCCGGCCCTTCCGTACGGATCATCATTCGACGGTCACCGATTTCGCCAGGTTGCGCGGCTGGTCGACATCGGTGCCCATGAAGACGGCGGTGTGGTAGGCAAGCAGCTGGATCGGCAGCGAGAAGATCATCGGCGAAATGATCTCGTCGACGACGGGCAGGACGATGGTCGCCATGGTCGGCAGCTTGGAGGCGGCAGCCCCCTTCTCGTCGGTAATGAAGATGATGCGGCCGCCGCGGGCCGCGACTTCCTGCATGTTTGACACCGTCTTTTCGAAGAAACGGTCGTGGGGGGCGATGACGATGACCGGCATGTTTTCATCGATCAGGGCGATCGGGCCGTGCTTCAACTCGCCGGCGGCATAACCCTCGGCATGAATATAGGAGATTTCCTTGAGTTTCAGCGCGCCTTCCATGGCCAGCGGATAACTGGTGCCACGGCCGATATAAAGGACGTCCTTGCACTTCGACAGGTCGCGCGCCAGACTTTCCATCTGCGGCTGGATCAGGTTGAGCACCTGGCTCATGATCCGCGGCATTTCGGTCAGGTGCTTGACCAGCGTTTTTTCGTCGGCAGCGTCGAGCGTGCCGCGCGCCCGGCCGGCGCCGATGGCCAGCGAAGCGAGCACGGCGAGCTGGCAGGTGAAGGCCTTGGTCGAGGCGACGCCGATTTCCGGGCCGGCGAGGATCGGGAAGATGGCGTCTGCCTCGCGGGCAATGGTTGATTCCGTGGCGTTAACGACCGCGCCGATCTTCAGGCCGTTGTCCTTGCAGTAGCGCAGCGAGGCGAGCGTATCGGCGGTCTCGCCGGACTGCGAGATGAACAGTGCCGCCTGGCTCGGCGACAGCGGCATTTCGCGATAGCGGAACTCCGAGGCGACATCGATTTCGACCGGCAGGCGGGCGTAGCGCTCGAACCAGTATTTGCCGACCGAACCTGCAAGAAACGCGGTCCCGCAGGCGGAAATCGCCAGGCTGGAGACCTTTGCGAAATCGATGGCGCCGGTTTCGACCCGCACCGTGTGGCTGGCGAAATCGACATAGTGGCTGAGCGCGTGGGAGATGACCTCCGGCTGCTCGTAGACTTCCTTCTCCATGAAGTGGCGATGGTTGCCCTTGTCGATGAGATAGGCAGCGGCCTGGGTGATCTGGCGCGGGCGCGAAACGCGGTTGCCGTCGATGTCGAAAATCGCCACGCCTTCGGTGCCGATGACAGCCCAGTCGCCGTCAATGAGATAGGTGATCTCGTTGGTGAAGGGCGACAGCGCGATGGCGTCGGAGCCGAGATAGGTCTCGCCGCGACCATAACCGATGGCGAGCGGCGGGCCGGAACGGGCCGCCATAATCGTCGACGGGTCGTCCTCGAACAGCACCGCCAGCGCATAGGCGCCGGTCACCCGCCGCAGCATCGCATGCATCGTCTCGCGGCGGCCGAGACCGTCGCGGCGGTATTTTGCCAGAAGGTGGGCGACCACTTCCGTATCGGTCTGCGTCGCGAACTGGGCGCCGGCGGCAGCCAGCTCTTCCTTCAGCTCGGAAAAGTTCTCGATGATACCGTTATGGACGACGGCGACCCCCTCGACGAAATGCGGATGGGCATTGGTTTCGTTCGGCACGCCGTGGGTGGCCCAGCGGGTGTGGGCGATGCCGATGGTGCCATCGAGCGGCTCATCGGCCAGCTTCTTCTGCAGGTTGAACAGTTTGCCTTCGGCGCGACGGCGTTCCAGCCGTCCCTTGTTGATGGTTGCGACGCCGGCGGAATCATATCCGCGATATTCCAGTCGCGTCAGCGCATCGACCAGTCGTCCTGCCACCGGACTCTTCCCGACAATCCCCACAATCCCGCACATGGACGTCTCCGTTTGTTTCTCAGCTTGCCGCAGATCCCGTCGATGCCAACGCAAGGTGGCCTTCGATCCGTTTCGATGTCGGGACTATGCAGTAGCGGTTTTCGGCGGAACCGCAATCGGCGGCCCGCTCACTTTCGATTTCGCTTCGTTACCGGCTCAGGTCTTTTTCTTCGCCGCCTTGAACGCCAGTGCGCGCTCGCGGATGATCTTGGCGCGCTCCGGCTTGATTTCCTGCCGGGCACGGCCGAGCGCCAGCGCATCGGCCGGCACATCCTCGGTGATGACGCTGCCGGAGGCGACATAAGCACCGTCACCGATGGTCACCGGCGCGACGAGCGCCGAGTTGGAGCCAATGAAGCTGTTTGCGCCGATGCGGGTGATGTGTTTGTTCACGCCGTCGTAATTGCAGGTGATGGTGCCGGCGCCAATATTGCTGCCTGCGCCGATGAAGGCGTCGCCGATATAGGTCAGATGGTTCACCTTGGCGCCGGCGCCGATCTCGGCATTCTTCACCTCGCAGAAATTGCCGACCTTGGCGCCTTCGGCCAG
Organism: Rhizobium sp. LjRoot30; assembly: GCF_964253915.1. Taxonomy (NCBI): domain Bacteria; kingdom Pseudomonadati; phylum Pseudomonadota; class Alphaproteobacteria; order Hyphomicrobiales; family Rhizobiaceae; genus Rhizobium; species Rhizobium sp. LjRoot30. Next base: position 121,442 of record NZ_CAXUSG020000013.1, read on the forward strand.
ATCCGTGCCCGGCCGCAGCCGCGCGAAGGGCCCCACGGTGGCGCCTGCCTTCACATGCGCGCCCTCCAGATGCGAGAAGGCATGGATGACGGCGCCCGTCTCGACGGTGACGCCGGGGCCGAAGACGACGTTCGGCTCGATGATCACGTCCTGGGCGATGCTGGTGTCGTGCGACAGGAAGACGGTTTCCGGTGCGATCATCGAAACGCCCGCCAGCATCATCTCGTGCCGGCGCCGCTCCTGCCACATGCGTTCGATGACCGCGAGTTCGGCGCGGTTGTTGCAGCCGGTCAGCTCGTCCTCAGGCGCATCGACGGCAATCGTCCGGCCGCCGAGCGTGCGGGCGATCTCGACCACGTCGGTCAGGTAGAACTCGCCCTTGGCATTGTCGTTGCCGATCCGTCCGAGCAGGTCGAGGGCCTTGCGGCCGTTGATCGCCATCAGGCCGCTGTTGCACCAGGTGACGGCGCGTTCGGCGTCCGTGGCATCCTTTTCCTCGCGGATGGCGACCAGCTCGCCATTCTCGACCAGCAGGCGACCGTAGCCGGTCGGCCGGTCTGTATGGAAGCCGATGACAACGATATCGTTGCCGGCGGCGAGCCCCTCACGGGCGGCACGCAACGGCCCATCCGTGATCAGCGGCACATCGCCATACGCGACCAGAATGTCGTCATAGCCGCGCGCAATCGCCTCGCGCGCCGCCAGCACCGCATTGCCGGTGCCGAGGCGTTCCTTCTGCATGAAGGGTTCGACGATCACGCCGTCGATACTGGCCGCCTTGGCGACTTCTTCGGCATTGCGGCCAACCACGAGGGCCACGGATGAGATGCCCGTCCTTGCCATCGCATCCATGACATGCGCAATCATCGGGCGGTTGGCGACCGGATGCAGCACCTTCGACATCGACGATTTCATGCGGGTGCTTTCACCGGCGGCGAGGATGACGGCAAGGCAACTGCGTTCCATGAGAATCTCCGAAAATTCCGCTTTATCTTTCGGCTCCTGCCCTAACCTTTGAACCGCCCAAGCGGCAAGTCACAGACGGAAACCGGGCTCAAATATTCCGTTACATCGATGGCGTTTTGAGAAAGAGGTTTTTGTCGCAGTTTCCAATAAAAACATATCATTACGTGGATATGCTGAATCAACGCATTAAAATCCACCAAATTCAATATTATTATTTAATAACATAAAGATATAGAAAATTTCTAATTTTACGTATGAGCTTGTTCGGCGAGACGAGGCCGATGGCGCTTCTTCCTGAAAAAGAAAGGGCGCCGTTTCGGCGCCCTTTCGGTATTCATTATTGCGGCAGCTTGTCGTCGACGCCGGCGATGTAGAAGTTCATGCCGAGCAGCGTGCCGTCGTCGGCCTTCTCGCCGTCCTTCAGCCAATCGGTGCCGTCCTGCTTCTTGATCGGACCCGTGAACGGATGCAGTTCGCCGGACTTGATCTTGGCTTCGGTTTCTTCGGCCATCTTCTTCACGTCGTCAGGCATGTTGGTGTAGGGCGCCATGGTCAGGATGCCGTCCTTCAGGCCGTCCCAGATCTGCTCCGACTTCCAGGTGCCGTCGAGAACCGCCTGGGTGCGCTTGATGTAGTAGGCGCCCCAGGTGTCGACGATCGCCGTCAGCTGGGTTTCCGGGCCGGCCTTGATCATGTCGGAGGCCTGGCCGAAGGCCTTGATGCCACGTTCGGTCGCAACCTGCATCGGCGCGGTGGTGTCGGTGTGCTGCGTCAGGATATCGACGCCCTGATCGATCAGCGCCTTGGCGGCGTCGGCTTCCTTGCCGGGGTCGAACCAGGTGTTGGCCCAGATGACCTTGACCTTGAAGTCCGGGTTGACCGACTGTGCGCCGTGCATGAACGAGTTGATGCCCATGACGACTTCCGGGATCGGGAAGGAAGCGATGTAGCCGGCGACGCCCTTCTGCGACATCTTCGCGGCGATCTGGCCCTGGATGTAGCGGCCTTCATAGAAACGCGAATTGTAGGTGGCGAGGTTGGCCGAAGACTTGAAGCCGGTCGCGTGCTCGAACTTCACGTCCGGGAACTTTGCGGCGATCTTGACGGTCGCATCCATGAAGCCGAACGAGGTGGTGAAGATCAGGGCGCAGCCGGAACGGGCCATGCGCTCGATGGCGCGCTCCGCATCCGGGCCTTCCGGCACGCTTTCCAGGAACGGCGTCTCGATCTTGTCGCCGAACTTTTCCTGCAGCGCCTGACGGCCGAGGTCATGGGCCTGGGTCCAGCCGCCATCGGTCTTGGAGCCGACGTAGATGAAGCAGATCTTGGTTTTGTCCTCAGCGGCTGCCGCCGCGGCAAAACCCAGAACGGCTGCCGATGTGGCAAGGGCGAATATCAGTTTTTTCATGTCGACCTCTGTCGGTTGGAGTAATTTTGTTGTTTTTTGCAGCTCACCGATCGGGCACGAACGGCTTGCCGAGCGATGCCGGCGTGTTGATCAGCGTCATGCGCCGATTGTGAGATATGAGAATGAGTACGACAATTGTAGCCGCATAGGGAAGAGCCGACAGGAACTGCGAGGGGATGCCGACGCCAAAGGCCTGGGCATGCAGCTGGCTGATCGACACGGCACCAAAGAGATAACCGCCGGCCAGCACCCGTGCCGGTCGCCACGAGGCAAAGACCACCAGCGCCAAGGCGATCCAGCCGCGACCTGCCGACATGTTTTCCACCCATTGCGGCGTATAGACCAGCGAGAGCTGGGCGCCGGCAAGGCCGGCACAGGCGCCGCCGAACATCACCGCAAGATACCGCGTGCCGATGACATGGATGCCGAGTGCATGCGCCGAACCATGGCTGTCGCCGATGGCGCGCAGCTTCAGGCCGGCCCGGCTGCGGAACAGAAACCAGTGCACGCCGATGATCAAAGCGATCGACATGTAGAAGATCAGGTCCTGCTTGAACAAAAGCGGCCCGATGAAGGGAATGTCGGCGAGAACGGGGATGACGATCGGCTGCAGCTTGATGCCGGACATGCCGACATAGGGTTCGCCGATCTGGCCGGAGATGCCGAGGCCGAGGATGGTCAGGGCCAGGCCCGTCGCCACCTGGTTGGCGACCAGCGTCAGGGTCAGGAAACCGAAGAGCAGCGAAAACAGCGCGCCGCAGGCGATGCCGGCGAGAATGCCGATATAGGGCGAGCCGGTGATCTGCGTTGCCGCAAAGGCCAGCGCCGCGCCCATGATCATCATGCCTTCGACGCCGAGGTTGAGGACACCGGCGCGCTCGGTCACCAGTTCGCCGATGGCGGCCAGCACCAGCGGCGTGGCGGCGGTGATGACGGTCAAAAGGATCGCTTCGACGATACCCATCAGTTCGCTCCGTCTTCGGCGGTTCGGCCGGCAAAAACTATCCGGATCTTGTAGAGGATCAACGTGTCGCAGGAGAGCACGAAGAACAGCAGCAGACCCTGGAAGACGCGGGTGACCTTGTCTGAAACGCTGAGCGTCAGCTGCACCGCCTCGCCGCCGACATAGGTCAGGGCCAGCAGCAGGCCGGCGACGATGACGCCGAGCGGATTGAGGCGCCCGAGGAACGCGACGATGATGGCGGTAAAACCGTATCCGGGGGAGATGATCGGCTGCAGCTTGTTGATCGCGCCGCTGACTTCGGCGATGCCGGCAAGCCCGGCAAGCGCGCCGGACAGAAGCATCGAGAACCAGATCATCCGGCGTGAGGAAAAGCCGGCAAAACGCCCTGCCCGCTCCGACTGGCCGAGCACGGTGATCTCAAAACCCTTGAGCGTGTAGCGCATCATCAGCCACAGCAGCAGCGCGGCGATGATGGCGAAGGCGAAACCCAGGTTGGCGCGCCCGGAGGAAATCAGTTCCGGCAGGACGGCTTCCGGCACGAAATCGCGGGTGATCGGGAAATTCAGGCCATCCGGGCTGCGCCACGGTCCGCGCACCAGCCAGTCGAGGAAGAGCTGGGCGATATAGACCAGCATCAGGCTCGTCAGGATTTCGTTGGTGTTCATGTGCGCCTTGAGGAAGGCCGGCACGGCGGCATACAGTGCCCCGCCGATCATGCCCATGATCATCATCAACGGCAGAAGCAGCGGCGAATGCCAGTCGTAGAAGGTGACCGGCAGGATCGAGCCCATGATGGCGCCGGCGATGAACTGGCCTTCGGCGCCGATGTTCCAGTTATTGGAGCGGTAGCAGACCGCAAGCCCGACGCCGATCAGGATCAGCGGCGCCGCCTTGATGGCGATCTCGTGCAGCGACCAGATGTCGAGAAGCGGCTCGACGAAGAAGCTGTAGAGCGCCGAAACGGGATCCTTGCCGAGCAGGGCGAACATGATGCCGCCGGCGATCACCGTCAGCACAAGCGCGATGAACGGCGACAGGATGGAGTAAAGGGTGGACGCGCCGGCGCGCTTTTCCAGTTCAATGCGCATCCGCGGCCTCACGCTCTTCTGCCTTGCCGTGGAAACCGCCCATCAGCAGGCCGATCTTTTCACGGGTCATGCCTTCGGCCGGATAGACCGGCGACAGGCGCCCTTCGTTGATGACGGCGATCTCGGTGGCGACTTCGAAAATCTCGTCGAGATCCTGGCTGATGACCAGCACCGCGGAACCCGACTTGGCGAGATCGACCAGCGCCTGGCGGATGCGGCTTGCCGCACCGGCATCCACGCCCCAGGTGGGTTGGTTGACGATCAGCACGTTCGGCTGCCGGTCAAGCTCGCGGCCGACGATGAATTTCTGCAGGTTGCCGCCGGACAGCGAGCCGGCTGGCGGATCTTCGCCGCTCTTGCGCACGTCCATGGCTGCCGAAATACGCTTCGTCGCCAGACGAACGGCGACATAACGGATGATGCCGAGAATCCCGCCGGCGAGGAACACCCTGCGATCGGACTTGCTACGCGCCAGGACGAGATTGTCGGACAGCGGCAGGCCGGGAACGGCGGCGTGGCCGTGACGTTCCTCCGGCACGAAACCGGCACCCATCAGGCGCCGGGCGGTGATGCCGTACGTACCCACGCCCTTGTCGGAAATCCGTACGGCGTCCGCCTCAGCGACCGGGTATTCACCGGACAAGGCATCGAACAGCTCGCTCTGGCCGTTGCCGGCCACGCCGGCGATTGCCAGCACTTCGCCGCTGCGCACGGTGAGACAGATGTTCTTGAGCGCGGTGGCGAAAGGCGTGCGTGCCGCGACATTGAGGTTGCGGGCTTCGAGCAGCACGTTGCCCTTGGTGTTCATCCCGGCGGCGGTGACGTTGGCCACCTCGCTGCCGACCATCATGCGGGCCAGCGAGGCCGGCGTTTCCGCCCTTGGATCGCAGGCGCCGGTCACCTTGCCATGACGCAAAACGGTGGCACGGTCGCAGATGCGTTGCACCTCTTCCAGCCGGTGGCTGATATAGAGAACAGAGCGACCTTCGGCCTTGAGCTTGGCCAGCGTTTCGAACAGCCGGTCGGCCTCCTGCGGCGTCAGCACCGAGGTGGGTTCGTCGAGGATGATCAGTTCGGGGTTCTGCAACAGGGTGCGGACGATCTCGATACGCTGGCGTTCACCAACCGAGAGATCGGCGACATGGGCGTTCGGGTCCAGCGGCAGGCCGTAATTGCGGGAAAGGACGGCGGCCTCTTCGGAAATCTTGGCGAGCGATATCCTGGGGTCGAGCGACAATGCGATGTTTTCCGCCACCGTCAGGGCTTCGAACAGCGAAAAATGCTGGAACACCATGCCGATACCGGTCCGCCGGGCGGCACCCGGCGAGGCGATGCGCACTGGCTCGCCCTTCCACAAGATCTGGCCGGAGGTCGGCGCCAGGACGCCGAACAGCATTTTGACCAGCGTGGATTTCCCCGCGCCGTTTTCTCCCAGCAGCGCATGGATCTCGCCCGGGCGGATGTCCAGATCGATCCCGTCGCAGGCTGCAAAGCTGCCGAAAAGCTTCGTCAGCTTGCGAACCGACAGCAATGTATCGGATCGCGACATTTCGTTCGCCGTCACTGAGCCCCCTCAGATTCTTGCCGGCCACCTGTGGATCAGGGGATCAGCACCGTTGTTCCGCTTGTTTTTCTTGCTTCCAGATCCGCATGCGCCCGACCGGCATCCGCCAGCGGATAGGTTTGCGGAATATTGATACGCACTTTGTTGCTTTGCACAACAGCAAACAGCGATTCTGCACAAGCCTTCAGTTCTTCCGGCGTGGCAATGTAAGCGAAGAGTGTCGGTCGCGTGGCGAAGAGCGAACCCTTCTGTGCCAGCAGGCTCATGCTGAAGGAATCGACCGGACCGGAGGCATTGCCGAAACTGACCCACATGCCGCGCGGCTTGAGGCAGTCGAGCGAATGCGGAAACGTATCCTTGCCGATCGAGTCGTAGACGACATCGACGCCCTTGCCGCCGGTGATTTCCCTGACGCGCTCGACAAAGTTGTCGTCGCGATAATTGATGACGTGGTCGTAGCCGTGCTGCAATGCCAGCTTGACCTTGTCGTCGGACCCGGCTGTGCCGATCACCGTCGCACCAAGCGCCTTGGCCCACTGGCCGGCAATCAGGCCGACGCCGCCTGCGGCAGCATGAAACAGCAGCACCGTATCCGGGCCGACCTTGTAGGTGCGGTTCAGCAGGTATTCGACGGTCATGCCCTTGAGCATCATCGCCGCCGCCGTCTCCAGCGAAATTCCTTCGGGCACCTTCACCAGGTGGCGCGTCTCGATATTGCGTTCGACACTATAGGCGCCGTCGGAACTGGCGTAAGCGACGCGGTCCCCCACGGCGAAATCCGTTACTCCGGCACCGACTGCGGTAACCGTCCCTGCCCCTTCCTTGCCGACAACGAAAGGCAGGCCATTCGGCGCTTTGTACAGGCCGGTGCGGAAATAGACGTCGATGAAATTCAGGCCGACAGCCGCATGATGGATCTGCACCTGGCCGGCAGCCGGCGGCGGCAGATCGATGTCCTCGATCTTCAGCACCTCCGGCCCGCCGGTCTCACGCATGACGATCGCTCTGGTTTTGCCTGACGACATCGGTTCAGATCCTTTTTCCGAGGCTGGGGAAGAACTGCAGCACCGCCCCGATGCAATAAAGATAAAGTCCGGTCAGGCAGAAGAGCACCTTCAGCCAGAGCGGCGTCTGGAAATGCATCAACAGCGCTGCAATGCCGAGAATGGACCAGACGGCGAAAATTGCCATGTTGAGTGGCCGAAGCCGCTGCACCCGCACCGGATGCAGGAAATTGATCGGCAGGAATGTCAGGATGACGGAAAGCGTCACGACGATCATCGCTGCGAGCGCACTTGCCTGCACCACGAACAGCGTGAAGATCACCATGTTCCAGACGACCGGGAAGCCGGAGAAGAAATATTCGTCCGTCTTCATGCCCATGTCGGCATAATAGATGGCGCTGGAGACGACGATCATGCCGGCGGCGGCGAAGGACCAGGGCTCGCCGATCATGCCGCTCTGATAGAGCGCAAAGGCCGGCAAAAGCACGTAGGTGACATAGTCGATGATGTTGTCGAGCGTGTCGCCGGACCAGTTGGGCAACACTTCCTTGACCTTCACCTTGCGGGCGATCGGGCCGTCTATGCCGTCGACGAGCAGCGCCAGGCCGAGCCACCAGAACATGTCGACGAAGCGATGCTCCGCAGCGGCGACAACGCCGAGAAAGGCCAGGAACGAGCCGGAGGCGGTGAGGATATGCACGGAAAATGCCCGCATTTCGGCATAGGGCACCCGCTTGTAATTGAAAATCTTCATGTCTCTCCGTATCCGCCCCGTCGGAGCCTGCAGACCGGCACCCATGGCAAATATGCATTCTTTCCACAATGTTGCCAGTGGTCCGCCGAGCGTTTTCCGCCACCGTACCGTGGCGGCCCGGGAAATTCACCCTCTGCGCCAATTCATCCCATGGATTTCAACAGGTCAAAGCATTAGGGTCCAAAGACCAATAAAGGAAAGAAGATGACTGAGTTCGATATCGTCGTGATCGGTGGCGGCCTGGCCGGTTCCATCGCCGCATTGTCGCTGGCGCGCAGCGGCCGTTCCGTCGCCCTTGCCGCCCCGCCTCATGTAAACGACGATCGCCGGACGACGGCGCTGATGGACCAGTCTATCCGGCTGATGGAGCGCCTGACGCTGTGGCCGCGGATAAAACCTCAATCGTCAGCGCTTTCCGTCATGCAGATCATCGACGGGACCAATCGCCTGTTGCGCGCACCGACGGTCGCCTTCCGTTCGAGCGAAGTCGGGCTGGATGCCTTCGGCTACAACATCCCCAATGCCATCCTGGGCGACGTGCTTCGTGATGCCGTGGCGGCGGAAGGCAATATTACGGTCTTCACCGACCGTGCCGAGCAGATCGATATTTCCGCCGACGAGGTGACTGTGCGGCTGCAGGACCAGCGTATCATCACAGCGGCTTTCGCCATCGGCGCGGACGGCCGCCGGTCGCCGCTGCGCGAAAGCGCCGGCATCGGCGTGCGCCGCTGGTCCTATCCGCAGACGGCGCTGGTGCTCAACTTTGCCCACAGCATTCCGCACGGCAATGTCTCGACCGAGTTTCATACCGAAAGCGGACCCTTTACCCAGGTTCCCCTGCCGGGCAACCGTTCCAGCCTGGTCTGGGTCCTGAAACCGGAAGCCGCGGAAGAATTCAGTCAGTTGCCGCTCGATGAACTCGGCCGGCGCGTCGAGGCACGGATGCAATCGATGCTGGGCGCAGTGAGCGTCGAGGACAGCGTCCAGACCTGGCCGCTGTCGGGCATGATGGCGAACCGATTCGGCAAGGGTCGCGTGGCGCTGATCGGCGAAGCCGCCCATGTTTTCCCGCCGATCGGCGCGCAGGGCCTCAACCTGTCGCTGCGCGACATCATCACCCTGACCGAGATCCTGTCCGGCCAGGCGGGAACGCCGATTGCGGCGACGGCCGGCGACAGTTTCGACCGCCGCCGCCGCGCCGACATCATGACGCGCACGGCCGGTGTCGACCTGCTCAACCGCTCGCTGCTCTCCGATTTCCTGCCGGTGCAGATGATGCGGGCCGCCGGCCTGCATTTGCTGTCCGGCGTGCCGCCGCTGCGCGGCTTGGTGATGCGCGAGGGCATCGAACCCGGCCGCGGCCTGCGCTCGCTGCCGGCGTTTTTCCGCGAAAAGCTAAAGCGGCAATAGGCCGGACTTCAACAGATAAAGGAAGACGGAGACGGTGGCGACGGATGCGACCGTCGTTAGCAGGATGGTGGCGGACGCCCTCTCCTGCCAGACGCCATATTGCTGGCCGATGACGAAGACATTCGTCGCGGTGGGCAGCGCAGCGAGCAGAACCGCCGACGAGATCCACACTGGATCGAAACCGCCGACCCAGGTCAAAAGCCCGTAGACGAGCAGCGGGTGGACGATCAGTTTTGCCGGCACGATGTAGAAGATTTCTGCAGGCACCCGCTTCAGCGGCCGAAGCGCCAGCGTGACCCCCATGGCGAAAAGCGCACAAGGGGCCGCCGCCTGGGCGAGATAATCCACAAGCCCCTGCATTGCCGTCGGGATCGGCACGGCAAGCGCTGCAACGAGAAAGCCCGCGGCGCAGGACAGAATGAAGGGATGCAGCGCCACCTTGCGCGCCACGTCCCTGGCCAGTTGCCCCGGAGACCGCTTGTCGCCGCCGGCCAGCGCCATCATCGCCGGCGCGACGATGAAATGCAGCGCGTTTTCGAAGCAGACGATCAGCGCCACCGGAACTGCCGCCTTCTCGCCAAAGGCCAGCAGCGCCAATCCCGGTCCCATGTAGCCGATGTTGCCATAAGCGCCGGCAAAGGCCTGAATGGTACTGTCGGCGACGGAATTTTTGCGTATCCAGCATCCGATCGCGAAGATGACGGCAAAGACCAGATAGGTCGCGGCAAGATCGGTGGCGATGAAATCCACCCGCGTCAGCTCTTCGATCGGCGTGCGGGCGACGAGCTTGAAGAACAGTGCCGGCAAGGCGGCGTATATGATGAAGGTGTTGAGCCAGCCCAGCGCCTCGGCCGGCTGGCGCGTGATGCGCGCCGCGGCGTAACCGATGAGGATCAGGCCGAAGAACGGCATCAACAGCCCGAAAATGGCAGCCATGCGCTTTCCAATCGTGGGTGCGGCGAGACCGCCCTGCCGTTATAGTCTGACCGTGCCTTAGCCGATTTGCATCAGGATTGGGAAGGTCTGCTGGAACCAGATCGCCGCATCGCTGACGAAACCGAAGATGAAGGCAAGGCCGGTGAGCACGAGGAAGACGCCCATGATCTTCTCGACCAGGCCAAGATGACGGCGGAACCTTGTCAGGAACCGCATGAAGGCGCCGGAAAAGCCGGCGGCAATCCAGAACGGCACCGCAAGGCCGAGCGAATAGACGGCAAGCAGCACCGCACCATCGGTAACCGTTTCACGCGATGCCGCAACGCCAAGGATGGCGCCGAGCACCGGGCCGATGCAGGGCGTCCAGCCGAAGGCAAACGCCAGGCCCATGACATAGGCACCCGTCAACGTCGCCGGCTTGCCACCACCCTGGAACCGCGCCTCGCGTGCCAGAAGGCCGATCCGGAACACACCCAGAAAATTCAGCCCCATGACGATGATGATGACGCCGCCGATCTTGGCGAGCAGGTCGAGATGCTGGCGCAACAGCGTGCCGATCGACGAGGCGCCGGCGCCCAGCGCCACGAAGACGGTGGCAAAACCGAGGGTGAAGAAGAATGCCGCCAAAAGGACCGCATGCCGCCGGAACGTTGCCTCCCTCGTTGCCTGCCCGTTGCGAAAATCCTCCACCGAAACGCCAGCCATGTAACAGAGATAGGGCGGCACGAGCGGCAGGACGCAAGGCGACAGGAAAGACAGCGCCCCGGCAAACAGCGCGCTCAGGAAGGAGACATCGGCAATCACGAAACGAAACTCCGGACGGACGGACAATGCGCCTTCCTAACCACGCCGGACCGCTTGCGCCAATCACCTTTTCGCGTTTGCTTGAGGAAAAGCATGCAAAGAGACGATTTCCATCATTTTTTCGGTTGACCGCGCAAAATGACCTGCCTATGTTCCGCGCACTTCCGGACGGGGTCTCATTACCCCGGTTGTGGGAGAGCGTAGCTCAGCCGGTAGAGCAACTGACTTTTAATCAGTAGGTCCAGGGTTCGAATCCCTGCGCTCTCACCAAAAAAATCAAAGACTTAGTTGCAATTTCTGAACCGCTTGAGGACTTTGGTCGCCACCGAGTCGCCACTACTGGCAGCAATTTGGTGACATTAATGGAAGCCTAATGGCACTCATTCTTTCCTGAGTAGTCAGAGCTTGCCGTTCCACGATTCGGGAGAGTCATGACTTCGCGCGTAGCCGAACGCCGTCCTCGATGAATTCAACGCCGGCAGCCTCAAGAGCAGTCTGCAACTTGTCGCGAGTCGAAGCGTTCAAGCCGCCGCGTTCATTTTCATATCGAGTTATGGTGGCGGTCGTCACACTGGCCATCTCGGAGAGATCGCGAACACCGATCTTTAGCGCAGATCGGGCCATTCGAAGCTGGGTCGGCGTCATAATTATTACCCTGTAACAAATATCTAGCACACCGTGTTGACATTGTTGTCACAGGGTGGTAGTTTCTTATTACACCGTAACAAACGCCACAAAATTTATCAACGGAGCGCACCCCAAAATGCGAACGACCCCGCTTGCCCCCGACAGACTTGCACTTCCCCGCCGACTGGTTCCGAGAAGACGGAGCGCATGACCATGAACGCCCACGCCCCCAGACCACACGGCCTCCCGATGGTCCCGCCGCTGGCCGGCATTCTTGACCATTTCTTCTCACCCGATCCACCACTTTTCGGCATCGGCGATTCCATCACCTTCGAAAAGGCCGGCGGCACCAAGGGGGTCGTCACGATCCTCGGCTTTCATGCTAACGGCGAGGTCGAGGCCATGTTCTTCAATGGTCGCGGCCATCATGTGGATGTTTCGATCGACGACCTCTGCAGCCTCCGCATTCTGCGCATCGAAACGATGCGCGCCGATGATGTCGCGATGTACCGGCGCCTGCTTGGCTTGGACCCGCAGGAAGCCGAGGCCGCTTAACTCCCCCCATCCCCGCCGCCAGCACCACAGGCCGCCCGGCCGAGCGGCGATCCCGCGCGCCCAGCTGGCCCGCCTGCGGCGCGCAAAGCCCGTCCCTGTGCCGCATGCAGGGACGGGCTTTTTCTCAAGCGCCGCATATAGACTATTGCTCGGGCGGAACGGTGACTCCAACGGAAGCGCACCGCCACATGTCTAGCGAATGGTTAGCTGAGTTTTTGAAGCCATAAGCAATGCCGTCGCCGTCGCAATTCCGTTCTCCGCCATTTTCGCCGATATCATAAAGATCAGCACCCCGTGTGATGTTCAATTTAATCCCATTGATTCTATCATTCAGGCGGCGCTTGAGGTCAGTGATTTCCGATTTATTGGCTTTCCCTGCGTCCACTAAGCTTTCAAGCAGCGCGTGCATTTCTTTTAGTCTGTCCACAGGATATCCCTCCGGGCTGTAGGCTGGCCAAGAAAGGGACATTGGTGTGCTCGCGTGAGATTTGCTGATTACGGTGACGTAAGATTTTTTCTGGGTGTCTGTCCTCGAGCACTTAAGGAATTCGGTTGCTCCAGAGCGTATAACGGTATTGTCTTCATTGTTGTTTCCCCAAGAGCAAGCAACATCCCTTGGCGATGAAACGGCCAATTCGGCTGTATTATCGTTTGTGGATGCCGCGGAAAATGACACCGTTAACGTAAATTCTTCTGGTAGAATGCTAGCCTCATCTATATTATATTTGATACTTTGCTCGCTCATTTTAACGCACTGTTCGTATGATTTGTAGGCGTTCGGCGAGATAGATTCGACGTATTGTCTATATGAATCTTTCGATGCTTTGCCTGTTTCGCTGGCCGAGCAGTATTTACTTGCGACTTCCTCTAGGGACGATCCAGATTGGCCAAAGCTCGCAGACAAAAACTCGTAGCTCGCTCCAAAGCTTGTGCCTTCGGTCTTTCGGGAGCCACTTGAATATTCATTGCAAAAATTTGCTGCGTGCTGATCAACCGTGGATTCATCTGATATCGTCACAGATTGAACTTTTGAAAGAGCAATTATGCTCTCACAACCATTGGAAAACGCCGGTGTAGCAATTAACGTTGCGAAACCCATCATGCTTATTATTTTCATGTACATCAAGATAAAGCCTCCCCAATGTTTTTGATGTTTACAAGATAAAGTTGCATATCAAATTTATTTCGCATTTATTTACAACAATCAAGGTGAATTAATCACTTCCAGCAATATCGCTCCAAGAAGCTTTCACTTTCACAATGGGCCCTTCGCCGAGACACGCCCGCGTTTTTCGCGTAACCCTCCCTACTGAACCTAGCTAACGGATATTGCCGGATGAGCGAAAACTCACTCTCCAAGCTCCCGCTGAACTGCCCCCACTTTCGACCGGACACTCAGCATAAGCAGGAAGGCTCAAGCACAGGCTTGAGGATAGGCTTATGTCTAACGAGTTTCGACAGGTTGATCTGATGATCGGTGACGTCCGGCGGCGACGCTGGACAACGGAACGCAAACTGCAGATCATCGAGGAAAGCTATGCCGCCGGGGAGACCGTTTCCTCTGCGGCGCGGCGGCATGGAGTTGCGCCAAACCTCTTGTATCGCTGGCGTAGGCTCCTGAGCGAGGGAGGTGCGGTGGCCGTGGATTCCGACGAGCCGGTTATCGGCAATTCCGAGATGAAGAAGTTGGAAGATCGCGTGCGCGAGCTTGAACGCATCCTCGGGCGCAAGACGTTGGAGAACGAGATTCTCCGCGAAGCCCTTTCCAAAGCCCAATCGAAAAGCTTGTTAATCCCCATTTCGCCGAGGTACCCCAGCGCTCCCGCTGCGCCACCTTTGAGCAGTCCACCGGCGAAGTTCTTGAGGTTGAACCCACCTGCAGGAGCTGCACGGGACGGCGTGGTGCTGCCAGTCGTCGTGCCAGATGTGGCGCCTCCGGGCGTCACAGGCGGGACCTTCGGCGTGACGTTCTTCAGTTTTTCGAACCAACTGACTGCCGCCTTCGCCCGCTCGGCAATCATGAGCAGTCCGGCACCGACGCCCGCCCATTCGAGGGCTGACAGGCCCTTAAGGTTGTCGGTGAACTCCTTAATTGATGAGGCGCCGCGAGCTGCATCCACAACGGCCTTGATGCCTGTCGCGATTGCGTAGATCCGAAACCACTTGCTGAAGCCCATGCCGCCAACGGCGAGGCCGAGATCAGTGATGAACGACGCTACAGGGCTGGAGCGAATAGCGTCATTGAGTTCCCGCAGATTTGCGCCATACTCGCGAAACCGAGCGAATACCGCGGCGATGTGATCTTGTTTTTTTGTCGGGCCTTCCGCCGGACCAAGTAGCAGGTCGCCAAGCTCTTGGATGGACTCCTTGATTCCGCCCTTCATGCCCAGGCCCTGCAGGAAGCCCTGCGCCGCCCAGTTCAAGTCTTCGAAGACCGTTTTGCGTTCGCTCAGGGTATCGAGCACATTGCCCAGGCCCAGCGCCGCCTCACGAATGGAGGGCAGCATCCGGTCGCCCAACTGCATACCAACTTCGGAGAACTTGTTGCGCAGAATCGACAGGACGTTTTCGGTCGTCTTGGCGCGTTCCACATACTCGCGGAAGGCAGATCCGGCATACTTGGTGCGGTCGCCAACACTTTGAAGTGCATCATCCAGCAGTCCCAGATCGCCGATCAGCGGGGCAAAAGCCTTGGCTTCATCGCCAAAGAAGTCCGAAAGCAGCGCAACGTGCTGGTCTTTCGGCGCCTTGCCGATTGCGGCCAGAACCTTCTTGATTGCCGACGGTGCATCCTTCTGCATGTCCTTGGCAAGCTGCGGAAGATTGAGGCCGAGCGCCTTGGCTACGGCTTTCTGCGACTTCTTCGCCGATGCCCCGCGCGTCATGGCCTTCACGACATTCTGCATTGCAGTCGCAGCCGTGGAAGGATCTGCGCCGGCCGCGATCATGGCGCTGCCAAGTGCGGCGGTCTGTTCTTTCGCCAGGCCGCCAATCTTTGTGAACGCACCGACGCGAAGCATGAAGTCCGTCACATCGCTGGCCTTGCTGGCCATGTTGTTCGACAGGTGATTGATGGCGTCGGCGAACTCGCCGGTCTCGCCGATTGACAGGCCCAGCTGCGTCTTCAGCTTGGCAAGGGATTCGCCGGCTTCACCAGCAGACAAGTCGAAGGCGATGCCGACGCGGGCAGCCATCAATGCGAACTCGTTCAGATCAGCGGTGGCAATGCCGGACTCGCCTCCGGCTGCATAGAGCGCGGCCAGGTCAGTAGCGGTCGTTGGCAGCGTTGTCGCCAGGCTGAGGATGTTTCTCTGCATTTCCGCGAACTGCTGGTCGGTCGCATCAACGACCTTTCGCACATCCGCGAACGCAGACTCGAAGCGCATCGCCGCGCCGGCCGTTGAATCGATGCCTTCAGTCGCGCCAACGTATCCCGCGCCCAAAGCCATGATCTGGCCTAGGCCGCCGCGGAACGGCGCCATCAGTTGGGTTTGCTGGCGCTGCAGGCCATTCAGAACGCCGGTAATCCGGCGAGCGTTCGCGGACACATGATCCAGCAGTGACAGCTTGAGGGTGGAACTGAGGACGGCCAATGGCACCTCCTGATAGAAAGAGGCCCGCCTTAAGCGGGCTCAGCCAATGGCTTGGCGGATTTCGACGGCCGTCTGATACCAGGCGTCGGTCTTGGCCGGCGGCCAGCGTTCGATGTTGGACGGCGGCTCGTGGAGAACCGCCGCTATAACGCCCGCCTTCAGGCGGTAATCTCCACCGGCTCCGAGAGCTCCCCCATGAGGGATGCCGTGGCCGTCATGATCTTCGTCAGGTCGCCGACTTTGATCTTCTTAAAGGCAGGCATAGGCACATCCGAAATCGAAGCGAGGATGGCGAACATTTTGCTGTTCTCGCCTTTGAAGTGATCGGCCGCCATAAGGTCGCCGGTGGTCGCTTCGCGGAAAGTCAATTCCGAATAGGTGACGCCGTTATGTTCAACGGGCGTGGAGAGTGTGTAGCTGGTCATTGATCGTCCTTTCTGGACATAGGAAAAGCCGCTCGACGGGTGCCGGCGGCTTGGTGTTGATGGTGGTGCGCTGGTCAGGCTGCGGTAATCGCAAATGCCGCGGCGTAGGCGGCGATGCGGTCTTCACGGGCCATTCCTGCGCAGGCAGCCCATGCTGCCTCCGCGGCGACTAGAGGATCGGAATGTTCGCGCGTAGCCTCATCTGCCGCCAGGATCGACCGGAGGAAATCCTCGCAAATTGCGCCTTTTCCAAATGCGTCGTGGGCTCGAGTTGCCAAATTGGGCAGCGCTGCAAAATGGCGACTCGCCATCGCTTCGCGGATCTCGGCTGTCGACCGCTCATCCGTCTCTGTGACGAATTCGCATGGCATCTCGACGTTGTGCTCGCGCCCGCGTATCTGACTTCCCGCGTCGGCAGGCACGGGAACAGCGCTGATTTCCAGCGGCTCCCAGTCCACGACGCGCCACTCTTCGTCATTGCCGTCTCCGTCCGCATCGGTCTTGACGACCTTATGGATGGCGTAGCCGACAGAGATGTTTCGGATGATGCCGTCGCGGATCTTGTCGATGATGGCTTTGTCCTCATCGGCGCGCGACAGCTTGATCCGGGCATAACCGATGCCGCCCTCGATACGGGCGGAGCCACGGACAACGGAGCCAATGACGTGCGCGAGACGGCCATCGCTGTGCGAGTCCAGAAACGGCGCGCCGGCATTAAGCCTGTCGAGGCGGACCGCCTTCGGAGTGACCTCAAGGATTTCTTGGTAGTATCGATCGTGCCGCCACGACCAACGGCGCACGGGGGCGCCGGTAGTCCAAATCACTTCGATGGTGTTTTCCGCCTCGTCAAAGGAGGCCGAACGCACCTCTGCGTCCCGCCCGAACCGGGGCAGGTTTTGAATATTCTGGGTCATTGAAAATCCCGATTAGTGGCGTTCGAACCTGGCTGAAAGCCAGGACGGCAAGATGGCGGACGAGTTTATCCGGCTTTTAACGTCTTGCGGAAGGCCGGCGCGGCCAGCGGCATTGTCCTGAAAAGAATGGACCGTAATTGTTTGCACAATCTCGCGAATTTTCGCGTCGCTTGCGGCTTTGCGCTGCAGCGCTTCCTCTATGATTTGGACTGCAGGGACGACCTTCTCACGAATGAATTCGAATGTCGCAGCGGCGTCCGCGTCTGCGGCATTCCATTTTTTTTGAAATGCGGCGTCCCATTCGGCCGCCTCGGCAGCGGCAAGTTTTGCCTCGAGCTCAGTGCGCGCTGCGTCGGCGCGTTCGAAGCTGAGGCGCGCAACCTCGACAGCCTTCTCTGCCTCCAGGACTTGTTCGTCAGTTCCGGTAAGCAACAGGTCCGTTCGCCTCGCCCTTGCTGCAGCAAGCGCATTGGCGAACTCGGCAACCCCGAGCTCTGCAAGTGCCTGGCGGATGTCGCTAGCTGTTTGCGACTTCAGCAGTTTTCGAATTTTCTCGAACATATTTTCCTTTCTCGGCGAGCGCGCCGAACTTGATGTTTTTCGAAATGATGGCAGCGACGCCTTCTCCGGTCAGGGTGCCCGCCGCCATAAGTGCGTTTGCGAGGTCTTCGATGGCGGCGCGCACGCGCGGGAGTGCGCATAGCCTCCGAGCCTCGGTTTCCGCCGCCCGCCACTGATCGGCTGCGGCGTTCTGCGATGCAGAAAATCCGACGATTTGCCAGGCAGCCGTTGCTGCCCGACATCCGTCACATTGACCGCCGCAAAAATCATATGCACGACTGACAAAATCATTGACGCTGTCAGCTGGCTCATCGAGGAACCAACCGATGCGGGCGTCCTCACCGGCACCACCGGCGAGTGCCCCGACCATTCTCAGCCATGGCTCGCGTTCGGAGCTGCGAATGGCGAATACGACGCGTTCAGGCGGCACGATGCTGACGGAGATAATCGGCCAGCCTGCCAGATAACCGATAACGGCGTGCGCGGCTTCGTGCCACGCGGTACGCTCTTCGATGAAGTGCTCGACGACGCCGACCGCGGGTCCGGAGCAGTTTGTGTACCCGAAGCCGGTGACATCGCCGTCAGGTGATGCCAGATACCCCTGCGCGCGTTCCTGGCCAGCAGGGCAGCAAGCCCTAAGAACGGCAGTCGTCATACTTCTGCGGCTCCTGTGGCGAATTCGATCACCGGACACAGCCGATGTCCCAAAAAATCTATCGGCAGAAACACAGCCGCACCTTCCGGTCGGTCGCTGGTGGTGGTGATGGCGCCGCCGTGAGGACGAAAGGCCCAGGTTTCAGACGCGCCAGTCGCCAGGATCCGACGTGCCGCGGCGAAACACTCGTGAGGGCGGCCGAGGCGGTGTCGCAGCATCTCGGCACCGATGACAACGGTCATCGCGTCGTGTTTATCGAACTTTCGGGCATGGCCGTCGATGTGACCCAACGCCAGGTCAGGGGAGCGCGAAAGCCATTGGCGAACTGCGGCTTCCGAAAGATGGATCGCCTTTGCGATCTGTTTGGTATCGAACATCGGCGCCTCCTCTGACGCGCGTGACTGACAACGGTGGTCACTTTGGTTGAAATAAAAAAAGCTGCGCCAATCGGCGCAGCTGGTGAATCCGACTATATCGGGGAAACTTGCCCCGCGTCGCTATGCAGCGCCGGCGGGGTGATCAGCGGGAAAGGAAAAAAACCCGCCGATGCTTGGATAGGCGGTGAGCAACCGCGCGCGGCCGCCCACCTGTCAGAGCGGTGACGGCCGCCCTGAAATACGAAAGGGCCGCATCGCTGCGACCCTCTGACATAGTTACCCTTTGGCGCGGGAAAATGAGGTACCCCTACGCTGCCTTTTGTCGCTGGCCACGCCAATGACGGTCGACAATCCCGAAGCCATCGAAGATGCGAGCGCGGGCTTCACCCTTCGCACCCTTGCTTCCGGCGCCGAGGCGCTTGCCGATTGCTTCAAGAGTCAGGCCATCGACGACAGACCATTCGAAGGCATCAATAATGGTGGGCACATAGGCCAGCTTGGCGCGGAGCAAGGCGATCTCGCGCTTGGCGTCAATCGCTGCCAGGACTGGCCAGTCGCCGGTCCATGCCTTCGGTACCGGCGCGGCGCGCTTCTTGGTTTCGTCGCTTGTTACCGCAGCGCGGCGCGGAGGCGTGTCGATATTGGCGCGCTTGCCGGTAACGACCTTCGGTCCTTTGTCCCGGCCTTCCTCGTCCTTGCTGTGTATGACGTAGAGGTCGACGGCTTCCCGTCCGACCAGCTGCGTCGGCATGGTCGCGGTATCGTGCAGATTTCTGTATCGGACGGCCAAGTTGAGGCAATGCTCGTTCTTTTCCGTGCGGAGAAGCTTTTGAAGCGGCCAGTCTTCGTTGTCATTTGCCTCCTGCCCAGACGACCATTGAGAAGAATACCAGGCTGCCCCGTTTCTGATCCAAAGGCTCATCCATTCTTCTTGCCGTCCCTCCGGCGCAGCCGCCCACCAGTGTTTTGGCGGCGGGTCTCCAGGTAATCGCACCGTCACGCCCGACGAGCGGATTCGAGTTCGACGAGGCGCCCATTCGCCCTTTTCGAGAATTGCAGGCAGAGTGTCGCGCCGGTCAAAAACCGGGATTTCTTCATTCAAGGCCGTCACCGTGAATTTGAGGAATCGATTGTCGGGGAGTCGCCATTAGGGCGATTATCGGTGTCTAGCACATTCTAAAAGATTTGTCAATAGGTGTATTGACAAATTATGGAAAATGTGTATGCGGGTGGCTGAGATATGGAAATTTCCACATCTGCTTTTTCTGGCCACGACCCAACGTGGCCAACCGCGACGCCACCATCGCCCACTGTGATTTCGTCGCAAGTTGCGACGAGATCAAAAACGTCGGGATCGGCGCACGGGATGCGCGAGATTGCCGAAATCAAAGTCTCAAATTGAGACTTTGATCGGAGAGGGCGGTGATAGAAAATCAGTTCGCCACGATGGCGAACTGATCGAAGACAAGGCAGACCGCTTCACCAAGACCGCAGCCGGCTTTCTCGGCGACGATTTCGCGGGTCTTTTGGCCCGTCCAATGTGCAAAATTTTGCACATTGCTCTGTTTGCCGGAAGTAGTATCGCCTCCGCGCCTGTTGCCCATCTCTACCCGCAGCGCCTCTGCAATGGCGGAGGAGGAAAATCGTAACGGTTACGAATTTGCCTCCGATTGTCTCTCCGCCCGCACTGGATGTGGAAAGCAGAATTTTTCTTTTGGCCGTGCTGACACACCCTTACTGCATGTAGGGGCTGGTTTTCGTTTTGTTCATGTGGATAGCCACCAAATCTACGCTTGCATCGATTGCAAATTCCGACAAAACGAATCAGAGTCGGGCCAGTGGAATCACCCACTAACCTGAGTTTGCACGGATAAGCAGCTTGCCGAAGCAAACGCGCGATTTGAAATCGGTGATCTGACAATCCCGTGCTACTTCGTTCAGGTCATTTGATCAAGCCGCAGAAAGTTGGATACATGACTTTTTCCACGGCGACGTGCGGTCGCATTGGATGGTGGCGTGGCGCTTCAGGTACGCAATGGATCACTTCGGCTTTTCCGATTGATCAGTTCTACTATGAAGGCCCCGCGGTGTATCTCTTTGCACAGCACAATGGCTACGGGCATTGCGACGCGAAGTACGTTGGGCAGACCGGCGACTATGATCGCCGGATGTCAGAACATTATCGCGACAAGATGTTTCTGGCCCGTTTGCTCGGAGCAAACGAGGTTCACGTTCACCTCTTGGCCACCAGTGAAGCGGAGCGGTTTCGCATTGAGACTGACCTCCGGCGCCAGCTTGAGCCGATTCTGAACCTTCAGGGCAAGGGATCTGGTCTTTTCGGGCTGGCTGCCGCCTTCCGGCGGTAAGGCAGGGTTGATAAGGAAGGTGGCAGATTCCGTTGCAATCTGCCACCTTTCACGCCGCCTCATCCTCATCTGTACTGGTTCCGAGTTTCTTCGCCCACCCGCCCCATGGAGTGTTCGTCACCACGTCTTTCCAGCGCGGGAAGTTCCGGGGGTTTTTCGGACCTGGCACCCAGGGTTTGCTCACAGACGTAACCTTGCTCTCATTCAGCACCAGATCGGCTTTGCGACCCACGAGTTCCGCAGCGCCAGTTGCTCCATCAAGTTCAACTGCGGCGAACAGCTGCTGCAGTTCAGCTTGCCCCTTTCGCTGCTCGCTTTCGTCAGGGCTCTCGTAGATTATGAATTGCTCAACTAACTCATCTGTTTGGGTTCGATAGTAGACCGTCAGTGATTTCGCGCCATCATCCGCATCATAAGTGTAGTCTTCGACTTTCTCGATGGTGCCAGTCGCCAACCTGTCAGGGGACACCCCAAACCTACTGGGCTCTTCTGATTTGGCGGGGCTTGCCGAATGGCTGCTGACGGCGGCAGGCAGCGACCGTTTGCTGGCCGACGCGTTTGCCTTTGATTTCGCGATTGCCGCCCCTTTGGCGTCAATATGGATGATAGGCAGATCCTCATCCCAGCGCTCGTCCCTCAGCCAGTTTGCGGGCTCGGGAATCCACTTCTTATCTGTGCCGGCCTGATCGTAATGCGACGCCCACTTCTGTGCTGCGAGAATCACAGTTCGAGCATCGGCAACGATTTTCTTCCATTCGGCCTCAGCCTTCTTCTTTCCATGCTTGCGAGGCCATGCCCTCCAAAACTCATCAAAATCATCTCCCGAAGCCGTGTCCGCCGTACTGGCCGCCAGGCCGAGTACAGGCGGCGCCAACGGCGCGGCTTCGAAATTCCTACCTTCATGTAAACCGGC
Source organism: Rhizobium sp. LjRoot30 (assembly GCF_964253915.1). Classification (NCBI taxonomy): domain Bacteria; kingdom Pseudomonadati; phylum Pseudomonadota; class Alphaproteobacteria; order Hyphomicrobiales; family Rhizobiaceae; genus Rhizobium; species Rhizobium sp. LjRoot30. The sequence goes on from NZ_CAXUSG020000013.1 coordinate 143,326, forward strand.
TTTGTAAGCCGGTACATGTAGGTAGGTTTTGGTATCGTGGGCGATACCGCTAGCAGGATTAGAGGTATCGTCTGCAATACCGCATGAGGTATCGTGGGCAATACCGCTAGCAGAGGTATCGTGGGCAATACCGCTAGAGAAGTTGAAGTTTAAAGCATATTCGGTGGGGCGGGTGCCTTTACCCTCAACCTTCACAGCGAAAGCGCCGTGAGCGACCAGGCGCCGAACAGACGCGATGATGTTGGGGCGGGTGGCCCCGGTCCCTTCCTCAAGGAAGCGAAGACTGGCTCGTGCACCATTATGCTTCCGGTAGTACCTGCCTATGATCACTGCTGAAATTTTGTGGTCCAGGCTTGTTGACCATCCAGATAGGATGATGGAGCGCAGGAGGTTGAGTTGCGCGACTGGCCCGTCGGAGAAATCAGTGACTGCCACTTGCGCGCATCTCCCGTGAAGCCTGCCATTCCCGGCCGCGTTCGAAGCAGGGAATGTACATTGCCTTCCCCTCGGCGGTGCGTCCGATCTCATGGATGAACCCCGCGTTGATAGCGGCCTGTATAGTTCGCCACATAGTTTTCCGGCCGACACCGTAGTGCCGAGCGAGCGTATTGGTACGCAGCACGGCATACCCTTGTCGCTCCCATTGCTCCATAACGAGAGCCGGGATGCGGAAGCCATGCCTTCCACGAATCTTATCGCCGGCCATCAGGTAGGCCGTGTACAGGTGGTAGTCTTCATCCGTCATTTCTCAATCCTTTCCGGAGAGATTGGCGTACAGAGGCGCGCCCGCCGGCGCTTGCCGGCAGGGTGGTGGTGGTGATGATGGTGGTGGTGGTGGTTAGTAGGAGTTATTGGTTGCCGCGTTTCGGAAGTCGGCGGCATAAGCGCTGAACATACCAGCGCACGTCTTTAGGGCCTCCGCGGTGTCTCGCTGTTGGTCAGCGGTCATGTCATCGATGTCCAGGTCGAGGTCGATGGATTTTTCGATAATGCGGTTAGCGGCATCGATGATGGCGCCGGGCGTTACAGCCTCGTCCAAGACGTCGACGGTTACTTTATGAGTCATTTGCTTCTCCTCAGTTGGAACAAGCGCGCCCACGGCGCGTTTCGGTATGGACTCCAATCAGGTCACCCCCATCTCACCCCGCCACTCGGCGGGGTATTTTTTTGCGCAGCAGGGCTCACCGCCGGGCGCGCCGTCGTTTTGGTAGAGTTGGTGGTGGCGGTGAGGGTTAGGCGGCAGCCTGCAGGAAGTCAGGATGGATATCACCCGTGATAGCTTCAGGCCGGTAGACTGCCGTCTGTGCAAGCTTTTTAAATCTCTCCCACAGTCGCTCAGCTTCGGCTGTGTCTCCGAACCTCATGGCGTTCCACCGCGCTACCGCAACAGGGTACGGCCCATCGGTTCTGATCCATTTGGAGCAGTCCCTCGGATAAGGAGACGCTATGTCGCCCAGGAGCATTTCCTCAGCTCTTTTAGAAGTCACGGGAATGCTGCGCGACAATCTCCTGCTCTCATCCCACTCACGAGCTCGCGTTCGTCCAATCGCGTATGACCGCAAGTTGTAAGGATTGTAGATAACGAAAGCTCCGTGAGAATGACTGATCATTTCCGAAAACCAGCCGATTGAGGTCTTCCGCAGCGACCTCAAGGCGGACACGCGGTGCTTCTTCAATATGGTCGACTCGTCAGGAAAGCACGCCTGGATGATTTCGTCGGTTGTGAACGCACTCGTCGGGCATTCAGCCAGCAGATCCTTAATGGTACGTTCAATTCGGCCAGGTCCGCGACTCATAAGTGTTTCCCGTGAGCAAACTTTGCCGACCGGAAACACTTAAAGCATATCAGAGATAAGTGTTTCCGGTTGGACT
>NZ_CAXUSG020000014.1:0-117009 GCF_964253915.1 Rhizobium sp. LjRoot30
AGGGAAGGCGCTTTCCAGGCCGGTCGCAGCGCTCCCAAATAGCTGGCGGAGGCCGGCCTGGAGAGTGCCGGCGGCTCTAGCACCTCCCGTAGACGCGGGCTCCCGGGTGGGGGTCTGGGGGAGGGTCGGACAAACGATGCATATTCTTGACACTTCATCAAAGGTCACGCTCGAAGAGCGGCGGGCCGCCGATGGCCTCGATGCCTATGTGCCGCGTATTTTATGCGACGGTGAACTGTACGACGCCGACGTTGACCGTTTCTTTCTCGACCTGCCGCTCAACGGAGTTCGCTCCCGGCACTCTCTTCGCGCTTACGGCTACGACATCATGGTGTGGTTGCGCTTCCTCACGGAAGTCTGCGACAAGACCGTCTGGGAAGCTGCCCGCGCTGATGTCGTAGCCTTCCACCGCATTCGTAGAAGAGGCGAACCGGGAATCCGGATCTCGGCGGCGTCGTGGAACAGATCAATCGCAGCAATCGACAAGCTGTATGAGTGGGGAGTGCGCGAGGGACTTCTGCCTTCGAGCCCTTTTTCGCATCGCGAGATCTGGCGACGCAATCGGACGCGTGGTCAAGGCAAGTTAATCACGCGCAATGATGCATTCGAAGGACGTGCCAATCAAAACACCATCCGTTTTGTCACGCTTGAGGATTTTCGACAGTTCCGGGACGTCGGGCTACGCGGCCTTTCTGCAAACGGAGCGGAGCGCCCGGGCGCACGCGACAGGAACGGACTTCGCAACGCGTTGTTTGCGGAGATGCTGGTGGTAACCGGCTTGAGGCTCGAAGAGGCCTCATTTCTTCTGGTGTTCGAGCTCGACGCTTTGCCTGCGGCGAATGCGTCTCGTCGTCAGACATGGCTCAATTTGCCGGCAGGACTCACCAAGGGCGAGCGCGGACGGGCAATCCTCATCCCCGACGGTCTGCTTCAGCGGCTCCAGACCTACATTCGTGTTGAGCGCACCCACGCAGTCACAAAGTTCAAGGCCCGCGAAGGTTGGAACCTCGTAGAACGTCCAATTCTGGTGCGTCGACCGACCGCGTGCTCAGGGAATCTTTTACTCGTCGACGGGCGAACTGTCCCGCTGGAAGTCTTCTCGCCGGACGAACGGGAGCGTTTGGTCATCTGTGATGCGGATAGCACGCCAATCGAAACAGCGGTTTTGTGGGTGACGGAGGTCGGCCAGCCGGTGCGCCCAAATTCCTGGGAAGTCGCATTCGCACGGGCGTGCCATCGCTGCCAGGCGAACGGACTGCCGATCGACATCAGTCCACATCAACTCCGGCACACCTTCGCAGTCCATATGCTCGCAATGCTGATTCAGCGCCAGCTCGATGGCGGTTCCTTGGCGAGTTCGGCCGGACCGGCGGAAGGCTATCGCAGGATCCTCGGAGATCCCCTGCAACAGGTGCAGCGGCTTCTGGGTCATGCAAGTCTCGAGACCACCTCAATTTATCTGGATCATATCGCCACCCGCGCAGATACAGTCGACACCGCTGTCGCCGAATTGCTTGCACTGCTACCAGGCGGGGACCGGCTATGAGCCAGCATCCTCGCAAAGGCCGAGCCGTCTCTTTCAATCGCGAGTTGGCCATATCCCCGTGCGATGAGCCGGAGACAGTGACCGGTTTACGATTTATCATCGACACACAGGATGGCAGCAAAGTCCTGATCGACTACGCTCATCTTGCCCCGCGATGGCTTGCGATTGCTTTCGCACGAGCGCTACGACGACTTGCTGGTCTGGGTGGTCGCCTGTCCGTCAAATCAACTGTTACGGACTACGTGCGTATCTTGCCGATGTTCTTGACGTACCTGGTCGAGACAAAAAATGAACCTGATGCCGCTGACCGCCTGAGGGCAGATCATATCGATGGCTTTGAAGCTTGGTTAGTGGAAAAGGGCAAGTCGAACATTCATCTGCTGTTTATTTTGACGAAGATCATTGTGGCGCTGCGAGAAGTGGCATCCGAAGGGGCTGTTGCATTTGATGAGCAGCTTCGCGATCGGCTGGCCTACGTGACGCTGAGGCCGATACCGCCATCGCATCCACGCGATGCATACAGCCCTTACATTGCACGGCAGCTTCGCGATGCTGCCCGTGCGGATATCATGGCGATCGTTCAACGCCTTCGCGATCCTAAGCCAATGAACTCGTACAGCGGACTGCTGGCTATGGAGAAAGAGATCCATTCGCACATCGAGGCCAAGGGTATCGTCCGTCACACAGATCCCAAATATCACGTTCTCAATGATGCCCGAAGGGTTCATGGCCTCTCTTCGGAAAGGCTCTGCCATCAGCTTCACGAACGACACTATTTGACGTCTCACGACATCATCCCGCTCCTGGTGTTTCTGGCGCTCGAGACCGGACTGGAACCCGAGTGCTGCAAGAGCTTGAGGGTCGATTGCCTTCGGAATCCTGCAAACGGCACGGTCGAGATTGCTTATGTCAAACGGCGGGCTCGTGGCGCTGAGCATAAGACACTTCGTGTGCGCGACGGCGGTCCGCGAACGCCGGGAGGACTTATCCGCCACATAATCGCCTGGACCGCCGCCGCCCGCAAACATCGGCCGACCGACTGCCTTTGGCTTTACTACGGGCTCGGCGGGCTAAAATCCGGTGTCAATCATCCCCAGCACCGCATCGATGCATGGACGGTACAGCATAACATTCGTGATGATGACGGTCGGCCATTCCATCTAACGCTTTCGCGACTTCGCAAGACGCACAAGGCGCTCTGGTATCTAAAGACCGAGGGACACATGACGCGTTTTGCCGTCGGTCATACCAAAGAGGTGGCCGCACGGCACTATGCCAATGTTCCAGCACTCCTCCCGCTGCACGAAAGCACAATCGCTGATGCTTTCACCGAGGCACTCACGTCGGCTTTGTCGTCCACCGTTTTGACGCCAGAACAGGAGGAGTTCTGGCGGAACGATCCCGTGGTCGCTTCAAAGGCGGCACCAGCGGGATGCGATCCGATCTCACTTCTCGATGGAAAGCAGGATATCTGGCTGGCAAGCTGCGGCGGTTTCTTTTCCAGCCCCTATGCCGATCCCGGCTCGCCTTGTGCACAACCCTTCTGGGGTTGTCTCGAATGTCCGAACGCTGTCATCACCGCCCGCAAGCTCCCCGCCATTCTGTCGTTTCTCGCTTTCCTTGAAGACCAGCGCCTGTCGCTTTCCGCCAGCCATTGGGCGGCGAAGTTCGCAACCGCGCACGCTCGCATCACCATGCAGATCCTGCCAGCTTTTAGTGCGGCGACCGTCGAGGAGGCACGTCGTGTGCTCGCCAGCGAACCGGTGTCCAACTACATGCCCCCGGAGGCGTTACTGTGAAGGCCATCGCCAATCTGCCCATCGTCACTACCGGTTTCGACAGCCGCCCCGTGCTGGCCACCGCAGCTTTTCGCCCCGGTTTCGACCGGTCGGACCTATCGCGCTATGGCGACGACCGATGGGATTTGAACCCTGCGGTTTTCCGCGAGAACGCCCGTAGCTCCGACGCTACTGTGGATTTCAGTGTTATCGACGACCCGAAGATCGCGGCGGCTCTTCGAGATTACCTGTATGTCCGACTGAACACTGATCTGCCGGGATACAAGATGCGAGCGACGCCAGTGAATGTCCGGCGCCTTTTCCGTTGCGCGCGCTGCTTCTTCGATTTCATCAAGGCGGTTCATGGTGTCTTCGACCTCCGCGGCGTCAACCAGGCCCTGCTTGACGATTTCGCCAGGTTTCTTCGTCGTGGTCGGCGGCCGATCATCGTCATGCAATTATTAGGCATTGTGTTCGACCTGTATGTCTTCCGCAAACACCTGATCGTGGCGAAGCTCACCTTTGAGCCATGGGATGGTCGCAAGCCCGCAGAGGTCGCCGGATATAGATTTAGGGCGGAGGAGAACCGTACACCGCGGATCCCGGAAGCGATCATCAAACCGTTGCTCGCATGGTCGCTCAAATATGTGACTGTATTCGCGCCCGACATTATCGCCGCGCGCAATGAACTGCTGGCACTCCAACAGCACCACGAGGCGCTCAGTGCTGAAGATGCGATCACGCATCGCAACGAACGACGAGCGCAGCGACAAGCTCGCTTGTATGCATATCTCGATGAACGCCGTCGGCAGGGTCGCGGCATTCCAGCCTGGCCTGTCAGGATCGGCGGGCCAGCATCATTTTCGGGGTTAGAACCGCCTCTGAACTGGCAATTGATCTATCTCCATATCGGCGCCGACGCCAATCTTCAACGATCTGCCGGCGGTCAACCCAATGACGAGATGAGGCGCACCGTCGAAGCTGCTATCGGCGAACTGGGGACCGAGATCGGCGGAATGGATACGCAGATTTCAGTCGATCCTGATACCGGCCGGCCCTGGCGGTCTCGTTTTGATGCGCGGGCGTTGGCGATAGAAGAGCGGATGCTGCAAGCCGCCTGCTATGTCGTCTGCGCCTACCTGACAGGCATGCGCGACAGTGAAGTGCAGGCGATGCGTCCCGGCTGTCTGTCGGTCACTCGCAGCGAGGACGGGCTGATCAACAGGCACCGCGTGAAGTCGGTCGCTTACAAGGGCAAGGAAGTGCGGGGCGAAGAGGCGGAATGGATCACCATCGCACCCGTGGCGACGGCGATTTCAGTCCTCGAACAGCTCAACCTCCGCTCTGTGCAGCAGCGAGGCACCCAGACGCTTTGGCCAGTCCTGTCTCTCGCACACGCTCGCAAGCAGGCGCTCGCAACAGACGTCGTCACCCGTCTGAACCAGTTTCGCGATTATCTGAACGATCGATTTGGAACCGAGGCCGAGCCGATCATACCGCCAGGCCCCGATGGAAGGCCGTGGCAACTGACGACGCGCCAGTTCCGTCGAACAATTGCCTGGCACATAGCCAACAGGCCCTTTGGGACGGTCGCAGGAATGGTCCAGTACAAGCACGTCTCCGTTGCGACCTTCGAAGGCTATGCGGGCTCCAGCCGATCAGGATTTCTGACAGAGGTCGAGACTGAACGGCGCCTCGGACAGATGGACGATATCCTCACCTATTTCGACGAGAGGCAATTGGGCTCCGGGCTTTCCGGCCCTGCTGCGGTACGGATCGCCAAGTCGCTCGACGGCGCGGCGTCCGAGTTGCACCCGCTTTCCGGCATGATCGCTGACCGTGGTCGCCTCCGCGTCATGTTGGCCGACACGGCGCGCACCCTCCATGTCGGCGTGTTGGCCGATTGCTTTTTTGATCCTGCTACCGCCGTCTGTCTTCGCCATGCCGCCGGCAACCAGTCTGCTCCGATGATCTCGCTGTGCGAGCCGTCGAGATGCCCCAACGCCTGTATAACGGCACACCACCGCCCCGCATGGGCAGGGGCGGCGGACAATGCCAGGGGCGTGCTGAAGGAGAAGAGATTGTCCGAAGTTCAGCGCCTGGCCGTCGAGCAAGACCTCCAAAGGATCGAGAAGGTTCTTTCCGATATCGACGTCACAAGACGATAGCTCTTTATGGAATACGGTCGCGTCCCCTGGTCGGGTCCGCGGATTCTCTTCTTTCTGCCGTCCTACTTTACGGCTGCTCACCCCGCCTCAAGGACGAGCGTGGGCCCCCGATTTTGCCTCCGCTCCGTTTCCCTGCGCTCCGACAAAACCGGCACCCCACTCGCCGCCGCTGGCGGTCGCTTAGCGCTCCTTGACCCGGGCTTCGTGCGCACGTCGCCCGTTGACGTCATCAAAAAGGAGACGATCAACATGACCACTCTCGATCAAATCAACGAACTGCGCGCGGAGCTTCGGAGCTGCTATTTCACCAAGACCGAACGCGCTATGGCGGAGGCCGAGCTTGCCGCCCTCGTCGCTCAGGCCCAAGCTGAGGATGAGCAGTTTGCAAGCGACATCGCACTCTATCTCGCTGAGCTCGAATGAGGTCGGCGATATTTCTTTCTTATGATGTCGCACGCCGGAGCGACAGCAGCATCTCCACAAGAAGATCTCGAAGGGGCGAGGAATATGCGTCTATACCCGCCGGCTTCCTCGTCGTTTTTTTGCTCAGCCTGGGACCACTTGCAATTTGAGCTTGATCTCACGCCTATTTGCCGCAATATTGCCACCATCAACGGACCCGCCCTGCGGGTGGCTTCTCCGGGCGCCTATCCCCCGGCAACCAGCTAACTCCTGCACATATCTTCCTCGATATCGCTGCCATGAGTATTCCGATTGGATCTCCCCAATGACCAAGACGGCCTGATCACGCCATAAAACCGACGTCGGTCACCACACGGCGCTTGCCGTGCCCTACACGCTCACGATCCGTGTGCGCGACGCCGCTCACCTATTCACAATTGACCCGCCGCGCGGACGGACTCCCAAGCGTCGCCGGCATGGAGAACAAAAACTTGAATCGCGATTTTATAGGAACCCTCAAAACCGAATGGTTCGGCAACATCCGGGCGGATGTGCTCGCTGGACTTGTCGTGGCACTGGCTCTCATCCCCGAAGCCATCGCCTTTTCGATCATTGCCGGTGTCGACCCCAAGATTGGCCTCTACGCCTCATTCTCGATTGCCGTGTTGATCGCCTTCGTAGGTGGTCGTCCGGGCATGATCTCTGCCGCGACGGCAGCAACCGCGGTCCTCATGGTGACGCTGGTGCGCGACCATGGCCTCCAGTATCTCTTGGCGGCCACCGTCCTGGCAGGTTTGATCCAGATCGTCGCCGGTATCTTCCGCCTCGGTTATTTGATGCGCTTCGTCTCAAAGTCGGTGATGACCGGCTTCGTCAATGCGCTTGCCATCCTAATCTTCATGGCACAGTTGCCGGAGCTAACGAATGTTCCGATGCTCACTTACATTCTGGTCGCGGCCGGTCTCGGGATCATCTACCTGTTTCCATACGTGACGAAGGCAGTTCCTTCGCCACTGGTCTGCATCGTGGTCCTGACCGCGCTGTCGATCGGTTTCGGCTTCGACATCCGCACCGTCGGCGACATGGGTGAGTTGCCTTCGACCCTGCCGATCTTCCTCATCCCGCAGATCCCGTTCAATCTCGAAACGCTGATGATCATCCTGCCGTATTCCGTGGCAGTGGCAGCCGTGGGTCTTCTGGAATCGCTGATGACAGCGCAGATCGTCGATGATCTGACCGACACGCCGAGCGACAAGAACCGCGAGTGTATTGGCCAGGGTATTGCTAACACCGCGACCGGCTTCATTGGCGGCATGGCCGGCTGCGCTATGATCGGCCAGTCGATCATCAACGTGAAGTCGGGCGGCCGGGGACGGCTCTCGACCTTCTGCGCTGGCGTCTTCTTGCTGTTCATGATCCTGGTACTGGGTGACCTTGTCAGCCAGATTCCAATGGCAGCACTCGTCGCCATCATGATTATGGTCTCGATCGGTACCTTCTCCTGGTCCTCGATCAAGAACCTGAAGGATCACCCCCGTTCGTCCTCCATCGTCATGCTGGCGACCGTGGTAGGCGTCGTTTACACGCACAATCTCGCCATCGGCGTTCTGATCGGCGTGCTGCTGTCTGCCGTCTTCTTCGCTTGGAAGATCTCCCAGATCTTCCGCGTCACTTCGGCCCTGTCGGCTGATGGGGCGCATCGGACCTATACCGTCCAGGGACAGGTGTTCTTCGCTTCAGTCGACGATTTCAACAAGGCCTTCGATTTCAAGGAAGCACTCGACAAGGTCACGATCGACGTCACCCACGCCCATATCTGGGATATTTCCAGCGTCGCGGCTCTCGACATGATCGTCCTCAAGTTCCGCCGCGAAGGCGCCGATGTCGAGATCATCGGCCTCAATCAGGCCAGCGAGACCATCGTCGATAAGCTCGCCATTCACGACAAGCCCGGCGCGATGGAACGCCTGATGGGCCACTGAGGGAGGAACGAACAATGACAAAAATACTTGGACTTATCGACGGCTCGCCCTATGCCCAGAGCGTATGCGACCACATCGCCTGGATTGCGGGCAAGGCCGACGTGACAGTTGAGCTTCTCCACGTCATCGGCAGGCGGGATCTCGCCTCCGAGCCAGTCAACCTCAGCGGCAATATCGGGCTCGGTGCCCGCACGGCTCTCCTCGAGGAATTGGCTGAACTCGATGCGCAGAAGGCCAAGGTTGCCCACAAGCGTGGGCGCCTGTTGCTGGACGAGGCAAAGGCCCGGCTGAACGAGGCTGGCGTTGCAAACGTCGAGACGAAGCTTCGCAACGGTGATCTGATCGATACCGTTCTGGAATTCGAAGCCAATGCCGATATCATCGTTATCGGCAAGCGTGGCGAAGGGGCGGATTTCGCCAAGGGCCATCTCGGCTCCAACCTAGAACGTGTCGTGCGCTCGACCAGCAAGGCGATCGTTATCGCCTCACGGGCCTTCAAGCCGGTCGCCAAGCTGCTGATCGCCTATGACGGCGGCACAATGGCCATGAAGACAGTGGACCAGGTCTCCCGCAGCCCGATCCTCGACGGCCTCGGCACCAAACTGGTGATGGCGGGTGCGGACACCAGCGAGAACCGCAAGAAGCTCGATGATGCCGCGATCATCCTCAAGGCCGCTGGCTATGCGCCGGAAGTAGCCCTCGTGCAGGGCGCGGCCGACAAGGTGATCTCGGACATGGTGGAAAAGGAAGGTTTCGACCTTCTCGCCATGGGCGCCTACAGCCATTCGCGGCTGCGCTCCCTCTTCATCGGCTCGACCACCACCGAGATGATCCGTTCCTGCAAGGTGCCGGTCGTCATCTTCCGTTGAGCACAGACGGGCGGGCATTTTGCCCGCCTTCTTGTCCGAAGCGTTTGGGAGGAGCGATCATGTCGCGACAAAAACAGACTTTGTTTCTGATCGACGGAAGCCACTATGACCGTTTGCGTTCAGTGTTCGAGACACCGTTCGATCTACGCAAGCTGGCTGACGCTGCCAATGAAGGCTTGCCCGTCGATCAGGCGATTTACTATCGTGACGTCCGCGATGATAACGAAGCGGAACGCCAGCGGCCCCTTTTTGGTTGGCTCAAACATAACGGTTTCGTCGTGAAGGGTCGCACCCATGATCGTGGAGACCCGCGGGAACGATATGGTACCAATCTCATCCAGATCGCGGTCGACGCGTTTTTGCTTGCAGAACCTGGGGACCATGTGATGGTGCTTGCGGGTGATGGGAAACTGGAGCCGATGTTTGCCGGTCTGCGGGATTATGACATCAAGGTCACGTTGATTTCGACCCTGGATGCGTCTTCAACCATTGCGCCGCCTCCGATGCTCATCGATGCGGCCGACACCTTCATCGACGTGAAGACAATCATCGGGCGACTTGCTCTGGAAAAATCCGACACGCGACAAGTCGATTGAAGTCTCACGCTTTACCGACCAGAAAGGTGGAACCGCGAAGGCGGCTCTGCATTTTCGCCATGCTCAGGCGGGAGCCATAAGCGCATATTTCAGAAAGCCGTAGATGGTTAGAGCCTATATCGATTTCGCCAGGGTCAACTGGCAGCAGCTTCTGTTCGGCGCCCTTCTGATGGCGCTCTCAAGCTTCGGGCAGACCTATTTCGTCTCCGTATCGGGCTCGTATTTCCGCGAAGCCTTCAACCTCAGCGACGGTGGTCTCGGGGCAACCTATGCGGCCGGCACTTTCCTGAGCGCATTGACCCTGACCTGGGCCGGCCGGCTAATCGACTACACGACGGTGCGCCGTTTCACCTGGTGCGTAGCCCTGCTTCTCGCCACGGCCTGCGTTCTCGTTGCAGTCAGTTCACATTTCATCATGCTGGCGGTGGCCTTCTATTTCCTGCGTCTCGGTGGACAGGGCTTGATGACGCACACAGCATTGACCGCAACAGCCCGCGCGTTTCCGCAGGATGCTGGCAAGGCGCTTGGGCTGATCGCGCTTGGTCTTTCCGTCGCGCAAGGTCTTTTTCCGATCGCCGGCGTGACGATGATGGAACACCTTGGCTGGCGCACGGCCTGGATGATCAATGCAGGTCTCGTTATCGCTGGTGTCTCCGTCGCCTTGATCTTTCTGCCGCGACAAGGCGACCAGGCAATCCGCAGCCGGAAAGACAAACCTCGCAAAGGCGACGAGCAGGTCAAGGCGCTCTGGCGCGATACCCGTCTCCTGTTGACCTTACCAGCCGTGCTCGCCGGGCCGTTCATTGTCACCGGCTTCTTCTTCCATCAGGCACGGCTGGCCGAGCAGAAGGGCTGGGATATTTCCACGGTGGCCGCAAGTTTTGCCGCCTTCGCCATTGTCCAGGCGGTAGCATCTGTCGCTATTGGACCTATCATTGACAAAATCGGGCCGAAGAGTTTGCTGCCCCTGTTCCTGTTGCCGCAAGCCTTGGCAATGCTTGTTCTCGGTCTTGTCAGCGCACCATGGATAGCGCCCGTCTACATGATCCTCATGGCGATATCGATGGCGCTTGGCTCCACCTTGGCAACGGCCCTTTGGGTCGAACTGTTCGGAACCCGAGAGCTCGCCCGTGTGCGTTCCTCCGTCGAGGCGGGGATGGTTGTCGCCAGTGGCGCGTCCCCCATCATGATGGGCCTGTTGATCGACGCTGGCATACCCCTGTCATGGCAGGCACTCGGCTGCTGCGTATATACGTTGATCGCGTCTGCGCTGACATTGAAGGTGAAGCGTAAATCGAGCGAAGAAGTCGTTCAGGATACGTGAGGCGCCGCGATTGGCAACCTCTGCGGGATCGTGTTGCGCAGTCTCAGGCGATCTCTTCGCGAGGTGGTCACAATCTCCCACGGACAATAATCGTGGTTGACTGTCAGGATAACGGGCCGAGCTGAAGACCGCTTGCGACGCTGCGGAGCGCCGCGAGATCCAGACCGAGCTGGACCTGGCTCAAGCGGAGTTGGCAATCATCACGGCAGAGCAGGACGGTAGCGTCGATGCCGGGCCGCCCTTCTGAGGGCGGTAGACTACACAGCCAGGCGTTGTCTCTGTGTAAGGTGTCGAAAGGTGGAGACATTGCACGGTGTCCTGTCGAGTGAGGTCATCGACATCAGGGATGTTGCAGTCCGGTCGTCGGGCAGCAACTCATCGCCATCAGAATTTTCCCCGCCGCTTCGCGTCTCCTTGCGCGCCAAAATTCAGATGTCGATAAGTCCTCCGCTTCGCTGCGGTCGTACCGATGCAACCCTCCTTGTCCCGGCCTGCGGCAGATCCCTGCGATGTCCGCAATCGACAAGGAGAAACCACCATGCAACGCCTCGCACAATTCCTGGCCGCCACAGGCCGCAAGCTTTCTTCCCTTGGCAAGGTGATCGGCCACTTTTTCCGCAAGGGCAAACTCGGCCTGAAGCTCGCGATCAAGATCCCGTTCTTCGTCGAGATCGAGATCTCCTTTGAAACAGATTGGAGCAGGCGCCGATAACGGCGTTGTGCAACGGCCAGCAATCGTGGGCCAGTTTCAGCACCAGGGCTGTCTACGGCCCGTCCAGGTTCTGGCCAGGCCTTCCGATACGAGGATATCGCCGAGGCTCCTGCCGTCACGGATGAGGACGCGGAGCTTGCGACCGTATCTGTCTTCGTCGCGTCCGGGCCATGCGCGAAGCTTGAAGGAACCCTGATTGACCAGTTCGATCAGGCGATCGGTCGCTCGATTTCCCAGCGCCAGCTCCGTTGCGCATTTCGGCTCGCTGATCTCGGGAGCGTCGATATCGGCAATGCGGATTTTTGCGCCCTCAATCCAGAGAGTATCTCCGTCCACGACGCAGGCGAAGCGATCACCACCGAAACATTTCCGGTATGTCGTCTCCGGACTGATGACCAAGCTCGCAGCCTCGGCGACTGGAACGATCCCAAATATGTGAGCGCCCAGCGCACAGCCGGATACTGCGATCGCGACGATGATCTTTCTCACGAGATAACGGACCTCTGGCCGAAGGCTATGGTCATTCTTCTGCAATTCCATGGTTCTCCATTTGAATTCTACCCGTCAGAGATGGTTTTCATATCGCTCTTCGGTGAAGCCGGCGCTAACGCCGCTGCAGGCTTTCCCGGATACGTGTGGTGCGCCGAGATGATTGTACGGTATCCCCTGTGGCGTTTCTGCCTGACGAGATCAAGGAACAATTCAACCGCGTCTTTCTCTTGCTCGAAGTGATGAACCTTTAGCTGGCCCCTGGTTCCGATGCGTCCCCAACGCCGCATAAGACAGGCCTCTCCGAAGAGAGTCGGTTCGATCGACATTGCATAGAAGCGCGCCATGTTGTTCTCGGCATCCGTGCGTTCGATATAGAGGTGATAGGGCTGGGCGATCATGGTGAGAGGATCGCGCAATCGTGCCCATGCGTCCAATGAGAGTTGCGAATCGATGGTCGCGGAACGATTCAGTTTTGTGAAGTATGGACAGAAGGAGCACCGGGCGGTCCGCCTTGGGCGTACGGCTCTATTCGCTGAAGCGAACGAAGCCCACCTGTGGTCTTCACCGATCCCGGTAACGATCCTCCCGTGATAGCCGACTTCCATTGATCAGTATCCCAGGTAACCGAGAATATCGGCGCCGCAATCGTTGGCTTGCTGGTCTGGCTGAGCGATGACATCACCGGTCGTGACATCTACTAAAGCGCTATCGCTATTGCGAACGATTGCCTCAATTTGATGGATGCGGCATTCTTCGTTGGCCGCTTCTGCCGTGACCTGTGCCTCGCAGGCTTCCCAATCTCTCATCGCTCGATCTCCGGGTCTGGGTTGTCCCTCAGACCTTGATTTCCAATGGTCCACGTTTTCCATGGAAGCGGTTATCGCCAACGCAGGACTTCATGTCGGCTCGCCGGAACCACATCGCGCGACCGCATCGAAGCGGCGCATTTCCCCCGGTGAACACAATTTGCTCATCGCCACGCATGCGCAGGACTTCGTGCGGCTGGATCAATGGTCGGCTGGCAAGTTGCTTCGATCGGGTTCGTGACGAACCCCTCGCCTGAAAGCTGCGGCTCACCTGGTCGATCTCGACTGTCGTTGTCCCACAACGCCGGGAGATATAGTCCGCGGTCTCCGGATCGTTGATCGCTGAGAAACTGATCCAGCTCGCGCTTTCGAACCACTTGCTGGTGGCGTCGCGTCCGCCATAGGTTTCGCGCATCTGGCCGATCGACTGATAGATCATCAGAAGCGTGATCCCGTACTTGCGGCCGGCATCGCGTGCAGTCTCAAGGATCCTCATGAAACCCAGGCGAGCGACCTCGTCGAGAAGGAACAGAGCGCGTCCCGGCATCGCCCCGTCACGATTATAGATGGCGTTCAGGAATGAGCCGATGATCACCCGCGCGAGACCCCCGTGGGTCTCCAGCGTCTTAAGATCCAGGGCGACGAACACGTCGGTCTTTCCGGACGCGATGTCATCGGTCGAGAAGGCCGAACCGGACACGAGACCGGCATAGTTCGCATAGCTCAGCCAATGGGTTTCCTTGATCGCATTCGCATAGACACCGGAAAACGTCTCCGGCGTCATGTTCACGAACGCTGCCACGTTCTCCTTCACAAAATCGGACTCGGAGTTGTCGTAGATTTCCTGAAGCCGCGCCCGCAGCTTCGGCTCCGGTTCCGAGAGGTTCATGCGCACGGTCCGCAGCGTCTGATCCTTCTTTTCCGTATGACCGGAGAGGCAGACATCGGCGATAATCGCCGTTAGCAACTGCAAGCCGGATGCCCGAAAGAAATCGTCCCGAACGCCGCTGGCGCGGCCGCTTTCGCTCATGATCCACGAAGCGACGGCGGCGATATCCTCTTCCTTCGTCCCACCATGCTGGCCGATCCAGTCGAGGGCATTGAACCCGATATCCGGATCTTTCGGGTCGAGCACGATCACATCACGGCCGGCCTTAATCCGGTGCGCCTTGACCATCGGCGCCACCTCATTGGATGGATCAAGTACGATCAGCGTGCCGCCCCATTTCAGCGCCGTCGGGATCGTCACTGACGTGGTCTTGAAACCGCCGGAGCCGGCGAACACGATGCCATGTGACGATCCGAACGAGCCATCAAAGCAAAGCAGCGGTGACTTGCCCCCGGCGCCCCATGTTTCTGGCTTATCGGCCCGAAACGAGAGTGCCGCCGTGCTGTCGCGATCGACACGATATCGCTCGCCGATGACAATGCCGCCGTCCTCTGCGAACAGCTTCCCTGCTTCCGGCAGTTTCATCCATTCCGCCTCGCCATGCAGCGCACGTTTACCCCGGATTCGTTTCGGCTCGGAACGCGAGAATGCCGCGTTGCCGATCACCGCTACCCGCAGCGCGAAGATGCCGGAGAAGAGAGCTGCCGCAGCACCTGTCATTGTTGCCGGATCGATATAGGACAGGATCGACCTGGCCGCAGGCACCTGTCCGACAAATTGCGAAAGCCGCATTCCTTCCCGAACGACGGCAATGGCAATAACGGTGCCCGATCCGGCAGCGACGCCCCACCCTGCCGACTTGATATTGACCGATCCCTGGGCGCCAAAGAGAAAGATCAGTGCGATCGCAGCACTCGCCACATAAGGAAGTGCCAAGCCAATCCGGCCAAGCTGCAATTTCGCCTCCGCCGTTTTTCCGAACGTCGCGAGCCACTGTTCGATCCCCGGCAACGTCAGTGCAATGCCGATCATCATCGCCGGCGGGACAAGGGCGAGCAGGATCTTATTCGCTGTCATTGCCGAATGCCTCCGCGCCGATTGCGGTCAGACGGGATCGCTCCGCCTCATCGCCCTTGATTTTCTTTTGCGCTTCGATCAGCACACCCAACAAAAGCGCGCGTTTCTCATAGCGCAACCCGGCTTTGACGATCAGGCCGCCCAACTCGATCTTCTCGCGAGCGTCCTTCTTTCTGGCCTCTGCTGTGGTCAGCCGCTGCATCCGCTCAAGCCTCGCCAGCCTGGCTCGTAGCCGCGCCAGCGCTGAGCGACGTGGCCGACGATGTTCCGGTCGCTCCAGCGGCACCCTTTTCTTTTCCGTTCGATCCGGCTTTCGTTCCGCGAAACCGCTTTGCAATGTCCTCGAAAGCTGCCTGAAGGTCGGCGTCGTCGACTTCGATCTCTCCAAGTCCGGCCTTCAGCGCAATGCGGCCGATGCGTTCGGCGTCACGCGTTTCCGCCTGCTTCAGCTGTTCCTGCAAGCGGGCAAGTTCTTCGCGGATTTTCGACGTTGGCTTCTTCATCGGGATGCAATCTCCAGTGATATCCGTGGAATGATGGCAGAGAGTCCCCGATTTTTTCCCGGCAGGACAGGTACAAATTTGTACCTCGCCAAAGCGTCAGCATTTGGCGAATGATCCCGCCGCTCGACAAGAGCGGATCCAAGGGCGCAATTATACGTCGCTGACGCGACGTTCTGCTTTTGCCCCTGGCGGGGCCACCTCTTGCGATCAACCTGTTGATTTCGTTCGTAAGAAGGAGCGCTCCGCTCGTGGCCGCCCCGCATTTTTCAGTCAGCATCGTCGCCCGTGGCTCTGGCCGCAGCGCAGTGCTGTCTGCGGCCTACCGGCACTGCGCGAGGATGGACTATGAGCGGGAAGCACGCACAATCGACTACACAGGCAAGCAGGGACTTCTGCACGAGGAGTTCGTGATCCCTGCCGATGCGCCAGACTGGCTGCGCGCCATGATTGCCGATCGATCGGTCTCGGGAGCCTCGGAAGCGTTCTGGAACAGAGTCGAAGCTTTCGAAAAGCGGGTCGATGCCCAACTCGCCAAGGATGTGACCATCGCGCTGCCGATCGAACTCTCGTCCGAGCAGAACATAGCGCTGATGCGAGACTTCATTGCCGAGCATATCACGTCAAAGGGTATGGTCGCAGACTGGGTCTATCACGATGCACCCGGCAACCCGCATGTCCACATGATGACGACATTGCGGCCTCTGAGCGAGGACGGGTTCGGTGCCAAGAAGGTTGCTGTTCTTGGACCAGACGGCCAGCCCATGCGCAATGACGCCGGCAAAATCATCTATGAACTCTGGGCGGGTGGCACCGAGGACTTCAATGCCTTACGTGAAGGATGGTTTGCTGTCCAGAATCGGCACCTGGCGCTTGCCGGGCTGGATATCCGCATCGATGGCCGATCCTTCGAAAAGCAGGGTATCGACCTGGCACCCACCATTCATATCGGGGTCGGCGCCACAGCCATCGAGCGAAAATCGGAAACGCAAAACGGACCGGCTACAGCCCGGTCACGGAAGCTCGAGCGGATCGAATTGCAGGAGGAGCGGCGCGCGGAAAACGTCCGGCGCATCCAGCGCAATCCCGGTATCGTGCTTGATCTCATCACTCGGGAGAAGAGCGTTTTCGACAACCAGGACGTTGCGAAAGTCCTCCATCGCTATGTCGACGACGCGGCTCTCTTCCAGAGCCTGATGGCGCGGATCATGCAGCATCTGGACGTGCTGCGTCTCGACCGCGAGCGTATCGACTTTACCTCTGGTGTCCGGACGCCGGCGCGGTACACGACGCGCGAGATGATCCGCCTTGAGGCCGAGATGGTAAACCGGTCGATCTGGCTGTCCCAGCGATCATCACACGGCGTCCGTCAGACGATCATCGAGGCGGTGTTCGAGCGCCATGAGCGCCTCTCGGATGAGCAGAAAGCGGCCATCGAGCATGTTGCAGGTTCTGAACGGATCGCAGCCGTGATCGGCCGCGCCGGCGCCGGCAAGACCACGATGATGGAGGCGGCGCGCGAGGCATGGGAAGCGGCCGGCTATCGTGTCGTTGGCGCCGCCCTGGCGGGGAAGGCGGCCGAAGGATTGGAAAAGGAAGCGGGTATTCTTTCCCGCACATTATCCTCCTGGGAACTCCGCTGGGCCCAAGGTCGCGATCAGCTCGACGACAAGACTGTCATGGTCCTCGACGAAGCCGGCATGGTCTCTTCGAAGCAGATGGCACTGCTTGTCGAAGAGGCAACGGTGCGCGGGGCAAAGCTCGTTCTCATCGGTGATCCCGAACAGTTGCAGCCGATCGAGGCAGGTGCCGCCTTCCGCGCCATCACTGATCGCATCGGCTACGCCGAACTCGAAACCATCTATCGCCAGCGCGAGCAATGGATGCGCGACGCGTCACTCGATCTCGCCCGCGGCAACATCGCCAAGGCTGTCGAGTCCTACAGCGCAAACGGTCGGATGATGGGATCGACCTTGAAGTCGCAAGCCGTCGAAAACCTTATCTCCGATTGGAACCGCGAGTACGATCCGGCCCGGTCCTCGCTGATCCTCGCACACCTTCGCCGCGACGTCAGGATGCTCAACGAGCTGGCGCGCGCCAAGTTGGTGGAGCGCGGCCTTGTCGATGACGGTCACGCCTTCAAGACGGAAGACGGTATTCGTCATTTTGCCGCCGGCGACCAGATCGTCTTCTTGAAGAATGAGGGCTCGTTGGGCGTCAAGAACGGCATGCTGGCCAAGGTGGTGGAAGCCACCCCGGGGCGTATCGTTGCCGAAATTGGTGAAGGCGAACATCGCAAAGCTATCAGCGTAGAGCAGCGGTTCTACAATAATGTCGATCATGGATATGCGACGACGATCCATAAGAGCCAAGGCGCGACCGTCGACAGGGTCAAGGTTCTGGCCTCGCTTTCCCTCGACCGGCACCTGACCTATGTGGCGATGACTCGTCATCGCGAGGATCTCGGCGTCTATTATGGCGCGCGATCCTTCACCAAGGCGGGTGGCCTGGCCGAGCTTTTATCGCGCAAGAACTCCAAGGAAACGACGCTCGACTACAAGAAGGGCGCCTTCTATCGCGCGGCCCTTCGCTTCGCCGACGCGCGCGGCCTGCATCTGGTCAGTGTCGCGCGCACCCTCGTTCGCGACCGCCTCGACTGGACCGTTCGCCAGAAACAGAAGCTCGTCAATCTCACCGCCCGCCTGGCGACGATCGGCGCACAGCTCGGTCTCAAACGCTCGAACATTCAAACGACCTCGAAACCCGACATGGAGGCAAGGCCGATGGTATCAGGCATGACGACGTTCCCGAAATCGATCGATCAGGCCGTTGAGGATCGCCTAGTCGCTGATCCGGGTTTGAAGAAGCAATGGCAGGAGGTCACGACACGCTTTATGCAAGTCTTCGCCGAGCCGGAGACCGCGTTCAAGGCGGTCAATGTCGATGCCATGCTGAAAGATCCGGCAAGAGCGCAGACAACGTTTGCGAAGATCGCAGCTGAGCCGGAAAGGTTTGGAGCGCTCAAGGGCAAGACCGGCATCTTCGCCGGAGCGAATGAGAAGGCGGCGCGCGACACCGCACTTGTCAACGCGCCTGCCTTGGCGCGAAACCTCGAGCGCTATGTGACGGCGCGCGTCGAGGCGGAGCGCAAGCATGAAGCGCAAGAGCGGGCAATCCGTCTCAAGGTCTCCATCGACATCCCTGCCCTCTCGCCATCGGCCAAGCAAACGCTTGAGCGGATCCGCGATGCGATCGATCGCAACGATCTTCCCGCCGGTCTCGAATATGCGCTGGCCGACAGAAACGTCAAAGCGGAACTGGAGGGGTTTGCCAAGGCTGTGTCCGAGCGTTTCGGAGAACGCAGCTTGCTGCCGATCTCGGCAAAAGATGTAAACGGCGAGACCTTTCACAAATTGACCGCCGGGATGAACCCTTCGCAGAAAAGCGAAGTGCAGTCGGCCTGGAACAGCATGCGCACTGTGCAGCAACTCGCCGCGCACGAGCGCACCACGCTGGCATTGAAGCAGGCTGAAACAGCGCGGCAAACCCAGACCAAGGGGCTTTCCCTGAAATGATTATGATGATGCTTGGAGGTGGCACGATGCCTCGCCAACGAAGCTCCGCATTGGTCACGCTTTTCGTGGCTGCCGGCCTGTTGGGCGTCTTCTTTGCGGCAGGTTGGATCGGTGGTCTGCGCATCAATACGACGCCGAGTGAGCCGCTCGGCCTCTGGCGCATCGTTCCTCTCAATCGCTCCGTCTTGCCGGGGGATACGGTTTTCGTCTGCCCGCCTGACCATGCCGCCATGCGCGAGGCGCGACAGCGCGGATATCTGCGTACGGGAATTTGCTCCGGTGGGTTCGCACCGTTGATAAAGACTGTCATCGCGGTGGCGGGACAGCGCGTGGACGTCACCGATCGTGTCGCCATTGATGGCGTACCGATCCCCGGCTCCCGCATCATGGAGAAGGACGGACAGAGGCGATCTCTTCGGCACGGTCAAAGCGGAATGGTGCGAGCCGGAGAGGTGTATCTGCACTCCGACTTCATCGGCTCATGGGATTCCCGATATTTCGGGCCGGTGCCTGTGTCAGGCGTGCTCGGTCTGGCGCAGGAGGTGTTGACCTATGCGCCGTGAGGTCATGATGATTGCCGTTCTCGTTTCGCTTGCCGTGTTCGTCGGGGCGGTTGGCTGGAGCGGCCAGGCGTACCTGCTCCCTGCGGCAACCTTCTTCCCGCTTCTGTGGGCCCTGTCACCAACGCGGATCGCAGCGGCCGTCGTTGCGGCCGGCTATTTCCTGGCGGCGTCGCGTGGATTGCCTGCCGGCGTTGCCCAGTTCTTTTCCGCCGACCTCTGGGTTGGCCTCCTCTTCTGGATAGCGGCGGCATCGTCCTTCATTGCCGTCCATGCGGTACTCTGGACAGTGTGGGGCGGATGGGCAAAGCCCGCGCGCTATCTCATGGTCCTTGGTCTCACTGCTTTTCCGCCACTCGGGATCACAGGCTGGGCGCATCCGCTGACAGCGGCCGGCATACTGTTTCCGGGATGGGGATGGTGGGGGCTGCTCGCTTTGACAGCCGTCCTGATCGGTCTCGTAACCCGGATCGGGCCGGCTATCGCCATCGCCCTGCCAGGTCTATGGCTTTGGTCCGCCGCATCGGGGACAAATCAGATTCTACCGGAGGGGTGGCGTGGTGTCGACCTTGAAATGGGTGCGAGCCTTGGCCGCGATCGATCCCTTCAACGTCAACGTGACCTGGTGACGGATGTTCGGCAGGCTGCCGGAACACGAGAGACCGTCGTCGTGCTTCCCGAGAGCACACTGGGCTTTTGGACGCCAACGCTTGAACGTTTCTGGCGGAATGAGCTGCAAGGAACGCACGTGACTGTAGTCGCCGGCGCGGCGGTCGTCGATGCAGTTGGCTACGACAACGTCATGGTGGCCATCGATGCGCATGGGGGGCGTGTCCTCTATCGCGAGCGCATGCCTGTGCCGGTTTCGATGTGGCGTCCATGGGAGCGATGGACAGGAGAGACTGGCGGCGCCCGCGCCAGTCTCTTCGCCAATCCCGTCGTCGAGGTCGCGGGCCGAAAGATCGCGCCGCTGATCTGCTACGAGCAGCTTGTGCTGTGGCCCATTCTCCAGTCGATGCTTTATCGACCCGACGCGATCGTTTTGATCGGCAATGGCTGGTGGACGACGGGTGGCAACATCATCGCTATCCAGCGCGCGAGCGCCAAAGCCTGGTCCGCTCTGTTCGGCGTTCCCCTTGTGATTTCCTTCAATACCTGAACTTTGGAGCCTTCGTCATGGATGCTGCCTTTATCGCGGAATGCGCCGATCCCTCCCTGAAACCCGCCATCGTCGAGCAGTTCGTAGCCGCTGTCGGTCCTGGCGATCCGCTGGCCGTCACGGTGAAAGCCGGAGGACGGCTCATCCTCGTACCAAAACCGAAGACGCCCGACGAGGCTATGGAGATCATACGCCAGTATGTCGGGCAAGCCGTCGTGCGTGTGGGCCTTACACAGTTCCCGGCGGGTGTCGGCGTGAAGGACGCATCCGAGCTGAAATCAGATCTGATGGAGCCTTGCGAAAACCTTCGCATGGGGACGAAGATGTTTTCCAAGATCATGCGCATCGTTTCAAAGTGGTATGGCAACCCAACGAGCGAAGAGGTGCTTCCACAGATCTTCGAAGATGCCGTCTACGCCTGGAACTCCGGCCAGTTCGAGGGGCAAAGCGTGTTTCAGGCGGAGGATCCTGGTGGAACGATCGTCGATCGAAAGGAAATTGCTCCGGATGCCACGGACGAACCGGCGGACGCCACGCCCTCCCAGATCGAAGCGGATCCCTCAGACGAAAAAGAGGTTGGGACTGCGGGAATTCGGGTCGATTTGTCCCGGATTGGTGGGCAGAAATAGCGCTGGGTTCGATTTCGACGACAGGTAAAATATCAGGGATCAGGTTCGACAATTGCGACATTGAGGTCGTTGAGTACATCAGCCAGACCCGGCGCGCGGATCAGCTTCGTCGTGCGGACCGCCTTCAGTTTTCCAATAGCTCGATCGAACACTGCAAGGTTGGTGTGGCCGTTGAGCCGAGACGGGTAGATGATGCCGTCCACCTGGCTGTCGTGTTCATTGAAGGCGACCGCCCACTTCCGTGCGAGGGATTGCTTTGAGCCCTTCGCGACATCCGTCGGCACACCCATCTTGATCGGCCCGTCGTCTCGAAGATCGGCCATCATCAGCGGATTGATGACCTCGATCTCTGCGAAATTGCGGTCGTACAATTCGGATTCAGCTATCGGCAGGTCGCCGAGGACCCCATCGCGTTGATCGCGCAAGACGGCTTCGAGAAAGCACACCTTCACCGTATCGCCCAAATAGAGCACCCCGAACCGGTTAGCGAATTTGCGCCGGCGTGGATCGCTGAAACGGCTCGGCGTTTTACCGAAGCCCAGTGGATCAGGGTAGGTGCCCAGATAGATGCGACCGAACCGAAGTCCGGCTGCGACCGTATGCAGGTGAAGGCTTGCATTTGCAAAGCCGGGAGGCGGCAGAGTACGTGCCATTCAGCGGAAATCTCGACCAATGCTCTCGACAACCTCGAGCGCTTGCTCGGTGCGTCCCCGCTCCAATGCCTCGCGACCTGTCAGTCCGTCCAGCTCTCCGTGGGGCTGGACCAGGAACCGGTAAACCGCCCAGGCTCCGCCCAGTCGCTCGTGGAGCGTTGCAAGCGCTGCAAACGGCTTGCCATCGGCATCGATCTGCCAATCCGGGAAGCGAAAGCCGCGTTTCGCGCCATCCAGCCCCAATACCAGTCCGGTCTGGCGCTTTGAATTCACCGTTACCCTTGTCGTGCCAAGCAACTTGGCGAATTCGTCGGCATTCAGCATGTCAGTGCCGCTGAGGACCTCAGCAGCCTTTATGCGTCCCCGCGCCCGTGCGGCCACCAACGCCTGCTCCAACTCCGGATCCAGTGCATCGTTTTCCTCTACGACAGGCACCGTTGTCATTTCCACCGCCTCAACGGGAGTGACAACCATCTCACCTTCGGAATCGACATCGACACGGAAGCTGACCGGGTGGCCAGCAGAACGGCTTTTTGCGATCGCCTGACCGTATTCCTGGAGGAGCGCCTTGACGCGATTGGGATTGCCGGTCAGCGCTTTTGATGCATTGTCCGGGATCTTGATCTTGAAGGCGGCTCTCCCCTTCGCCAGCGGGGCGGCGCCTGTGGTCAGGAAAAAAGCCATGGATTCAGCGCCCGGTTTGTCGCGCCCGCTCGCGCCGTCGCGTATGCTGGTTTTCGACTTCAGAGATGCCATGTCTCACCCTCCGTTCGGTGAACTATATATGGCAAGATTGGTTAAGTTCGTCAAGTTGGTAAAGCACATGGTGCTCCTGATCTCCTGCGTCCTGATTGCGGCTACGCGGACGATGACTGCGAAGTGATCGACGAAAATCATGGTTCATGCAGGTCGTCGAGGATTTCTTTCGGGGATGATGTATCAAGCAGCGGCAGGGCAGAAACCTTTTCCCCGATCGCTGTCATCTGTTCGACGGTCATGCGATGCCTGACAGGCAGATTGCCGAAAACCCCGAGGGCCTGAGCTTCGCGTTCGAGCGCAGCGCGTATGATATCGTCCGGTCTGCGACCGACACGGGCCGCAATTTTTCGGGCAAGCTGTTCTGTGTCGTGGGTAAGCTGCAACATGGGATCGCTCTAAATGACCCCTTCCATGTAGAGCATTTCGCGAAACAATGACAGATTTCTGCTCAGAGGCCATGAAGCTTAGATCGCTCCGCCTGCTTGTGAGCTGACACGTTTTCCGCGAATAAGCAATTTCCGAGGTTTTCAATCTCGCGGAAACCATTTAGAAAACCATTCCTTGATGGTCAACTTACGCGATTGAATATGCTTCATTCTTTACCAGGTCACTGTTCGCGCGCGTCGCGGTCCTTCTGACTGCCGACGCATTTCGCCACCGCGGAACGGGTGCGATTTACAGGGAGAGTATGGATGTCAAACTGGGTCGAGAAGCTGCTGGATATCACTGTGATCGGAAACGATCAGTCCATGGTGAAGGGCGCACTGGCCAATCTTGCTGATCGGTTCGATTTTGTGGGCTATGCCTTCGTCAACATTCGTCCGGGGCAGACCTATGCGGTCTCCAACTACGATATCGACTGGCAGAAAATCTATGATACGCTGGACTACCGGTTCATCGATCCGGTCATGCGGCAGGCCCAACTGATAAGGCGCGCTTTCGCCTGGTCCGGCGAAGCCGAAAAGAGCTCGCTGTCAAAAGAGCAGAAAAACTTCTTTTCGAAAGCCGCTGATTTCAACATTCGCTCGGGCGTTTCCATCCCGGTCGCCACCGCCAACGGTGCGATGTCCATGCTGACCTTTGCATCGGCGAAGCCTTCTCTTGCCAGTGATATGGAGATTGATGCCATTATGGCTGCATCAGCGGTCGCTCAACTTCATGCCCGTCTTGAGCACATGCGGGTCACGCCCTCCATCGAGGAAAAGATCGTCCTGACGCCGAAGCAGGTGAACTACATTCGCTGGCTGTCGCTTGGCAAAACGGTCGAGGTGATCGCTGAACTGGAGCAGGCAAAGTATGCTGGCGTCCGCTCTGCGGTTGACGATGTCAGAACGCGCTACAATCTGGCCAATCATGCGCAGGTGGTGGCTTTGGCTATCCGACGCGGCCTGATTTAGGCTGATCTGGCGGGTCAGGCCTTGGGCGTATAGCCCAGAATGTGCAGGAGGGTGGTCAGCGCCGACATTTGCGCGTGCATCCTGATGGTTGCTTCGAGATAGGCAATATGGGTATCGCTAACAAGCTCCTTGCCGGCTTTAACGTCAGCCGGCAGTTCATTGAACAGATTTTCTGCCCGCTCCAATAGATCCCGATGTTCGCGGATTGCATCGATCGTGAGACGCTCAACGAGCGGTGACGGAAGCCCATGCAAGAGCCCTATCAGCGGCTTCAGATCGACTGCCTCGCCATTCAATCGGTCGTCGGCGTCCATGTTCAACTCCCAAAACAGGAATGCGCGGTGCGCCCCCGCATAGTTCCTGACCCCTGGCGATCGGGGAGTTAGTAACCGAGCATGCGCCGGCCCATAGACCTTTAGTTCCGAGGAACCTGGACATACGTCCATGGCTCCCCGACCATAGGTCGAGGAATTCGGCGCCCTAACGGCGGACGCCAAACCGGCATGCGTCGGGTTACTAAGCCCGGAGGCAGCGCGTACTGCCTCACCAGCGCTTATAGCGACCTAACCTCATCCGCGCCACCGCAGATTTGTTGGCGTCCGAGGTCGGCTCGCGGCCAGCGATTGAAGAAGGAGCCTAGAGTCGCTGTCGTTTTGGTGTCCAAACTGAAACGAAGGATCGTCCAATCGTCGAACTAAATTAACCTCCGCATAGCAATGCCTATCCTCGCCGGGAAGTTGCGTTTGAACCGAGAAAGCAATCAGGTTACGGCACAATCCCATGAAGTTCTGCATCGCTGCCGAACTCCTTTGGCTGATCATTCGATCTCTGAGGCCGATTGTCAGGCCGCAGTGCTTAGGAAGCATATATTGACAGGACCTCTCGCCGATTTTTCCGACCTCAAGGAGCGCCTTGCAAAGACGGGCTCGGTGACCGAAGCGCTCCATTTCATACAGTCGGTCTATCGCGTCGATTTCATAACCTACCACCTTGCTTCGACGGTGGTTGGTGATTTTGACGCGCCGTTCGTGCGGACAACCTACCCGGATGCGTGGGTATCCACCTATCTATTGAAGGGCTATGTCACCATCGATCCTGTCGCGCGCGAGGGCTTTCTGCGCCAGCTGCCATTCGATTGGCGAGAGCTCGAAGTCGCGCCCGAGATGCTGATGTTTCTGGAAGACGCAATAAGCCATGGGATCGGCCGCTTTGGTTTTTCCATCCCGATATCGGATAAAGCAGGCCGACGGGCCATCCTCTCTTTGAATTCGAACGCGTCCGCCGAAGACTGGGAGGATATGGTCGGTGCTCATCGGAGTGAGTGGGTCGATCTCGCGTATCTCGTCCACCAGATGGCAGTGTTCGAGCTACATGGAGCGAGCGATCCGATTCCGGTCTTGAGTCCGCGGGAACGTGAGTGCCTCTACTGGAGCGCGCTCGGCAAGGATTACAAGGATATCGCGCTTATTCTCGGCCTTTCCCATCACACGACCCGCAGCTACATCAAGTCGGCCAGGACGAAACTTGGTTGCGCCACGATCTCGGCGGCGGCCACTCTTGCCCTTAAGCTACGCGTGATCGCGATATGAGCCGATCGCCCGGATACCTCTGGGCAATACCCGCATATGGGCTTGACCATATGGGGGAATATCTGGCTCCTCCGCCAAGCGGCATCTTCCAGCAAGTATCAACAGCTGGAGATAAACCTTGTTCATTCTGGTTCAGGCGCATCAGTACACCCGTTATAAACCTCTCATGGATCAGGCATTTCGCCTGCGAAAACGCGTGTTTCACGATCAACTCGGTTGGGCCGTGACAATCGACGGTGATTGCGAGCGCGACGAGTACGATGCTCTGCGGCCGGCTTACCTGATGTGGTGCAATGATCGCGCGGATCGCCTTTACGGAACGCTGCGGCTGATGCCAACCACCGGCCCGACGCTTCTCTACGACGTCTTCCGCGACACGTTTGCGGGTGCCAGCCTGATCGCACCCGGAATATACGAAGGAACGAGAATGTGCCTCGATGAGGAAACACTCTCCGAGGATTTTCCGAGCCTGGAAATAGGGAAAGCTTTCGGCATGCTGTTGCTGGCATTGTGCGAATGCGGATTGTCGCACGGTATCGAGACGCTGGTCTCGAACTACGAGCCGCACCTGGCGCGGGTCTATCGTCGGGCGGGGCTCGCCGTTGAAGAGGTCGGCCGTGCGGACGGCTATGGTCGCTCTCCGGTTTGCTGCGGTATCTTCGAAGTTTCAGAGGAAGTTCGCACGCGCATGCAGCAGGCGCTCGGTGTCGCGGCTCCCCTCTATGCAGGATATCGCCCGCGCAAAATTGCAGCCAGCGAGCCCGTGCGCATATCGGCCTGATCCAGGAGTTGTCCAAAGGGCGGTTGCGACAACGTGTGCCTCAACCGCCATAATTTCCGGGAAAGACAATATCCTGGTCGACGAGTACGTTGAACTTGTAGCCCGGTCGGATCTGGATGGTGGGCTGAACGTTCAGGTTCTTGGAAATTGTCTGCTCCGCGACGCGGCCGAAGGTCTCCGCAAAATTCCTGCGCGCCGCGTCAGAGGCTGTATCCTGTGTGGCGAGGGTGGAACTCTCCGGAACTGCCATATCGATGCCAGTACCAATCAGTGCAACAAGCGCCGCCGAACCGAAGGTGCGGAAATAGTGATTATTGACCTTGTCAGAGAACCCCCCATAGCCCTGCGAGTCCGTTCCAGCCATGCCGCCGATCTGCAGTGTCGAGCCATTCGGGAAGATGACATCCGTCCAGACGACCAGAACGCGGCTTTGGCCAAACGAGACCTTGCTGTCATAGCGTCCGAGTAATTTGGTACCTTGCGGAATGAGAAGAAAATGCCCGGTGGCACTGTCGTAGATGTGCTGGCTCACCTGCGCTGTGATCCGGCCCGGCAAATCGGAAATGATACCGGTAATCATGGTCGCAGGGATGACCGAGCCGCGCTTCAGTTCATAGCGTGACTGCAGGGGTACAACCTGGTTCGGCAGGTAGCCGAGATCCTTGATGTCGGCGTTGAAGAAATCTTCCTTCGAAGTCTGCCCGTTTGGATCGGCATTCTGGCCCATCAAACCCGATTTCATGGCTGCCGCATAGAGATCGGAGGCACCGTTATTGGTGGCCGGCTGCCGCTCCGTTGTCCTGGTGTCGTTGGAGATATTTCCCAGCTCCGAGATTTTGACCTTCAGCGGCGAATCAAACGCAGTCGCACGGGCCTGAAGGCTGGCCATGCGCTGTCGCTGCTGTTCACGCAGGACTTGTTCGCGCTGCTCGCGGCGAAGTCGGGCCAACCAGTCTTCTTCCGACTCCATCTGCGGTCGGCGCTCTTCCCGTGCCTGCTGCCTTATCTGCTCTTCTTCAATCGGCTTGGCCTCGACATTTGTCTGGGTTGTGGGCGTGGGCTGGAATACGGGCTGCTCTTCGCGATCCCCGATGATGCCGTCTTTCACCCCGCGCTTCATCTGATCAGCGAAGGTCGAGGCCGGGACGTTCGAGCCTGCGTCATCCGGAATTCTGTCGCCGAACCGCAGTCCCCGGGATGAGATGCCGTAAACAAGGACACCGGCGACGACGACTGCGATACCGATTCCAAAGAACACCGGCAGGCGATTGAGCCGTTTCATGCCCTTTTCCTGCGCGGCGCTGCTCGGATTGCCGAGCTGGAGCGACTGGACCATATTTGTCTCTCCTCAGTTTCGCTTCATTAATGAAAGCGGGCTCGTCGGCGTAGCGCCACCTGATGACACCGAATAGGCCCGCCCAAGCTCTAGCGTCTCGCTGGAAAGCCTCACTAGTACCTGTCCGTCGATGTCGATCAACGAATATGCCAGTTCGATCGGTTTGGCGGTGTCTTTCCCCGAGCGTGCCTTGTCATCTGTCACGACAGTGAAACCCCACCCTTTTAACGCGGCCTCGAGCGCGGCCGCGAAATCCGATGTGTCGTTGTGAAGCCTGATCGGCGTGGCGGTTGTCCCTGCCTGCTCCGCATAACGTCCAGCTATGTCACCAGCGATCGCGCTTGCGGCGGGGCCCGTTACAGTCGAAGGCGCGGCGCTCGTCGTGAGCGCGTCTGTTCCGGTCTGGCAACCAGAGAGAAGAACGGCGGAGACGAAAGGAAGAATGCATAAGCGCATCGGTCAGCCTCCTTTCCTAATGGTAATTTTCTGCTGGCGCCAGCCGACGCCCGAAACAAGGACAGCCTTGTCGATGTTGTAATCGACAATCATCATGTCGTTCTTCATCCGGTAGTTTACGATCCGGTTTTGCCCGCCAGAGACCACGAAGAGGACCGGCGCATCTTGACCGGAGAGTGTTCGCGGAAACTGTATGTAGGTCTTCTGCCCATCCGAATAGACGCGCTTCGGCTTCCAGGGCGCGCTGCCGCTCAGTGAATAGGCGAAGGCAAGTTGCTCTGGCGGCACGCCGCCGTCGGCATTGGTCATCGTCTGAATGCGAGCGTTGATGTCGGACAATCTCGTCGCGGCCTCCTCCGGATACTCGAAACCAACGCGAGCCATGTACTGGCTTGGATGCGATTTGAGCTGAATGTGATACGTGCGCCTCGACGTCGTCACGACCATCGATGTGACCAGCCCGGCCTCAGACGGTTTGACGATCAGGTGAGTTGCCTGTCCGCCCGCAGCACCGGATGTGGCCGGCTCGACCTTCCAGCGTACCGTGTCGCCGACAAGAACGTCGCGGACAATCTCCCCACCCTGAAGCTCGATGTCGCAGACCTGTAAAGGTGAGCAGACGACAGAAGGCTGCGTCTCACCGAACAGGAAGATGACTTTTCCGTCGGCCCCAGTTGTCACCAGTCCCCGCTGCCCACGCCATTTGTTGGAGAGGGTGGTTCCTTTCGCCTCATTCGTCGTCAGGCTCTGGGCAAAGCCCGATGTCGTCGCCGTGATCAAAAGCGCAAGTGCAGTCATGCAGCAAAGCGCTGCCCGATTTAACCTTGTATTCATTGAAGTCCCCTGCCCTTACAGTTGCGCGGTCCAGTCGAAGTCCTTGACGTAGAGGCCGATGGGATTGAGCCGGATGGTCGCCTCGTCCTGGGGTGGGGTGATCGCCACCGTGGCTATGCCGCGAAATCGGCGTGTCGCGATTTCCTTGCCTTTGCGGTCCCGTTCGTACTCAGTCCAGTCGATCTGATAGGTCTGGTTCGACAGCGCGACGATGTTGTTCACCTCGATGGCGACGGTCGCATTCACGGCCTTCTCGAATGGCGAGTTGCCACGGAACCAGGCATTAATCTTCTGGGTCGATGGATCGCTCGTCCTGAGAAGCGCATAGGTCCTGTCGATGTATTGTTTCTGAACGACGGCATCCGGCGTGATCGAGCGGAAACTGGTTATAAAGCCGCCGAGCGTTGCCCGGATGACCCGGGCGTCGGCATATTCGATCTGCTGCGGAAATCCTGCAGAGATGGTGTTTCCGAGCTTGTCGACCTCGACGATGTACGGAACAAGCTTCACTTGCGTGCTCAGATACAACGAATAACCGAAACCGATCACCGCCATGCCGAGGCTCAAGATTCCGACCATTCGCCATGCCGAGGCCGCCCTCACGTAAGAGCCGTATCGTTCCGACCATTCCTGCCTTGCGGCAAGGTACGGGTTCTCGGGGGCGCGTTGCGCTGCCATATTGTTTTCCCTGTCTTAAATTTACGATTTGTCGTGTCGTTCCGGCGGCTGACCGGGCGAGGCTCCTTTGCCACGAGCCTGGTCGAGCTTCGCGTTCGCTAGGCCAAGGATGGAGCCGGCATAAGCGCCGGGCGACCCGATCGCCTTCTCCTTGGCTGCGGATCCTGCTGCTTGCCCGGCCGAGCCAAGGCCTGCACCCACTCCGCGAATAGCCGCTCCTCCAAAGGATGATCCGGCGGCCCGCGCCGCTTGCCCTGCTGCAAATCCTGCTCCGGCCGCACCTGCGGCCAGGAAGGCTCCGCCGGTTGCAAAAGACGCCGCCTGCCCACCGTGCTGAATGGCTTCCATCCCGCCGGAAACAGACGCCCCCTGAACGACGCCCTGCATGATGTTTGGAACATACATCGCGATGATAAACACAACGACCGAGATGCCGGCGATCGCAAGTGTCGTGATGAACTGGTCGGTCTCGGCGGTAGGGGCCTGAGCCAGCCCTAAGAGGACACCGGAGCCGATCTTAGCGATCATGACCAACGCCATGAGCTTCATGCCAACGCCGAAAGCATAAACGAGATATCGGACAGCAAAGTCCTTGGTGAACGAGGATCCACCAAGGCCGAGCATGATCATTCCCGCGAGTAGGCCGACATACATCTCGACCATCACAGCCACGAAAATCGCTGCCACCAGCGAGAAGCAGATGACAACAATACCCATGGCGAGAACGGCTGCGATCGCAAGGGCATTATCCTCGAAGACACCGAACTTGGCCTGTTCCGACATCTGCGAAGCGACACGGATACCCGCATCGAACACCTCCGCAGGCGAAGCTGACCCGCTGCCGGCCCCGATCTGATAGAGACTATCGACAACAGCTTTGGCAAACGTCGGTCCCTGGGTCAAAACAAAGGCAAAAAAGCCGATGAACATGATCCTCCGCACAAGCTCAGCGAACCAGCTGTCGAGGGATGCCGACTGAATGGCGAGCCACACCGCGGCAATCCCCACCTCTATTCCGGCGAGGATCCAGAACAGAGACCTTGCCGCATCCATGATGGTTGTTTCCCAACCCTTGGCAGCGGAAGAAACCTGATTTTCAAGCTCTGTGAGGACTTGGCCCTGCTGTGCAAACGCAGGGCCGGCCAGCATAAGGCAGGCAAGTCCGGTTGCGAAAAAGATCAACTCGATCCGTGCCCTCACCATCTCGGACGCATTTCCTGGCCCTTTTCGATTGGGGGCAGGTCCTTTTTCACACCGAAAAATTTCTCGCTCTTTTTGGATGCGGATCTCTCGTCGGACTTCATGATGAACACCGTTGCTGCGGACACTGAAGCCGCCGCGACCAAAAGCGCGATAGCGATGACAACCGCGCGGCTCACCAGCGGGGCTCCATCTTCTGACCTTCTGGGACGCCACTGGTGTCGGCGTTGAAGAACTTTTCCCGCCGAGCCTGTGCCAGATCCTTGTCGGTCTGCTCGCTTTGCAGCCACGTCCCCATCATCGTCATCTGCTGGGATACGAGACCACGCAGCTTTTGTGTTTGCGCAACCTGCTGCGCTGCAATCTCGTGGCCGACCTGGAGAGCTTTCATTTGGCCATCGGCAGATTCCGACATGTTTCGGAGGGAGTCCATCGTATCCTCCTCGCTGTCGAACTGGTCAGCCGTCAGGCTTGCAGCCTTGAGCGCGCTGGCGATGGTGTCGCGGTTGGTATCTGACCAACTGGCATAGCTCGAGGACAGGTCTGTCCCGTTGGCGGCGGCAGTCTGTAGCTCAGCATAGGATTGAAAGCGCTGCTTCAGCACATCATCTGCGCTCCCCATCGAGAAGGAGATGCTCTGTCCCTGATCGACGATATCCCGCAGCCGGTTCAGGTCGTTTTCGACTTGGCCCCAGATGTGATCGGGCAGCTGCGCCGTGTTTTGCAGCATGTTTTCGTAGATGTTCAGCTGGTTTTGGATCTGCTCGGCCAACTGACTGATCTGTGTCAGCTGATTGTCGACTTGCAGGCCGGAGCTTTTAAGGAGGTCGACGAGCTGTGCATTGTTGGCAAGCTGTGTCCACTCGGTCGCAGCGCCCGTCGCTGAGCCGGCAAATGCTGGTGCCGAAGCGCAGACTGTAAAAGCTGCCACGACAGCGGTCGCGGATTTGCTTCTGAGCGATAGGATATGGTCAAGCATAGCGATTGATCCCTCTTTCATTGAGCCATTGGGTCGGCCAGTCTTTGCCGTAGGTTGAGAGAAGTTCCCGGATCCGAGCGAGGTCGGCTTTGCCGGAAGCACCGACGAAGGAGAGGGTGAGCGGCCCCAGCGCCATATCGAAAAGGCGGCGTCCGTCCGGCGACGTCACGTAATACTCCCGCTTTGGAATAGCGGCTGCGACGATTTCGATTTGGCGAGGATTAAAGCCGATGCGCTCATAGAATTCTCGTGTCCCGGACTCGCGGGCAGCCCCATTCGGGAGGCAGATCTTGGTTGGGCAGGATTCCTTCAGGACATCGGTGATGCCCGAGCGCTCTGCGTCCGAAATTGACTGTGTGGCGAGAACGACAGCGCAGTTTGCCTTTCGCAGCACCTTCAGCCACTCGCGGATCTTGTCGCGGAACACCGGGTGGCCGAGCATCAGCCAAGCCTCATCGAGAATGATGAGGCTTGGTGCCCCCGTGAGCCGTTTTTCGATCCGGCGAAACAGATAGGTCAGCACGGGGACGAGATTTCGCTCGCCCATATTCATCAGTTGCTCGATCTCGAAGCACTGGAACAGACCGAGGGTTAGCGAATCCCGTTCAGCGTCGAGAAGTTGGCCCATGGGGCCGTCAACAGTGTAGTGGTGCAACGCGTCCTTGATCTCCCGCATCTGCACGCCGCTCACAAAATCCGACAGCGACCGGCCTGGAGCCCCCGCCATCAAACCGATCTGCCGAGATATGGCGTTTCGGTAGTCCGGGGTGACCGTGACACCCTGCAGGGAGACGAGTGTTTCGATCCATTCGGAAGCCCAGGCGCGGTCGGTATCGGTCGAGAGGTCGGAGAGAGGGCAAAAGGCAAGCCTAGCCCCCTCCCCTGCCTCGCCGCCGATTTCGTAATGATTGCCATCCACGGCCAGCGTCAGCGGCAGAATAGAGTTGCCTTTGTCGAAGGCGAAAACCTGCGCACCCCGATACCGGCGAAATTGCGCTGCGATGAGCGCGAGAAGCGTTGACTTGCCGGAACCGGTTGGTCCGAAAATAAGCGTATGCCCGACATCATCCACGTGAAGGTTCAGCCGGAAGGGTGACGATCCGGAAGCCACCTGTGTCAGTGGCGGCGCGTCGGATGGATAGAACGGGCAGGGCGCAAGCGGACTGCCCGACCAGACGGAATTGAGGGGGATCAGGTCAGAGAGGTTGCGGGTGTTTATCAGCGGTTCCCGGATGTTGCAGTACCAGTTGCCTGGCAGGCTCCCGAGGAACGCGTCTGTCGCATTCAACGTCTCGATCCGCGCGCCAAATCCTTCAGCCTGGATCAACCTTCGAACGGACTCGGCTTTATCGGCAAGATTTTCTCTGCTCTCGTCGAACAGGATGATCACCGGCGTGTAATAGCCATAAGCGACCAGCTGCGAAGAAGCCTCGGCGATAGCGTCTTCAGTCTCCGCGACCATCGCCATTGCGTCTTGGTCAACCGATCGGCTCTGTGTCTGGAAGAGTTGGTCGAAGAAAGGCCGTACCTTTTGCTGCCATTTCTTGCGCGTGCGCTCCAACCGCTGTTTGGCTTCCTCAGCATCCAGAAAGATAAAGCGCGACGACCAGCGGTAGGTGAGCGGCAAGAGATCGAGGCTATTCAAGATGCCTGGCCAGCTCTCGGCCGGCAAACCGTCGATCGCAATCACGCTGAGGAACCGGTTTTCGACCTTCGGGGTAAGGCCGTGCTCCAGCTCCGCGGTCGCTAGCCAATCCAAATACATGGGAATTTCAGGTAGACGGACTGGGTGGTTTTCACCGGTGATGCAGAACCGGATGAACTGGAAAAGCTCATCGTAGCGGGCAATGCGGGTGCCACCGCGTTCCGGCACCTCACGCGTCCGCATACGCTCAATGGAGATGACGTTGCCGAGGTACTGCTCAATCTCTCGGGTGGAGCGCCTGAAACTGTCGAGCACCGTGTCGGCATATGTCGCCGTCCGGCTCTCAGTGTCCGAGTAGATATAACGCGTGACGCCAGATCGTCGGCGCTCGGGAGGGCGATATGTCAGGACGAGCGCATGCCGGCTCTCGAAATGCCCGCGCTCCTGTTCGAAGTGCTTGCGTCGCTCATCATCGATCATGCGAGTGACAGCATCGGGGAAATGACTGCGTTCCGCAGAAGGATAGTCAGTCGTTGGGATGCGCACGGCCTCGACCTGGATCATCCAGCCGGAACCCAGCCTTGAAAGGATCGTATTGATCTGACGGGACAGCTCGTTGCGCTCGAAATCCGTGGCGCTCTCGGAGTCAGGGCCGGCAAAATACCACCCCGCCATGAGACTTCCGTCCTTGAGAAGAATGATCCCATTGTCGACCAGTCCGGCATAGGGCACGAGATCGGCGAACGA
The DNA here is from genome assembly GCF_964253915.1 of Rhizobium sp. LjRoot30. Taxonomy (NCBI): domain Bacteria; kingdom Pseudomonadati; phylum Pseudomonadota; class Alphaproteobacteria; order Hyphomicrobiales; family Rhizobiaceae; genus Rhizobium; species Rhizobium sp. LjRoot30. The sequence goes on from NZ_CAXUSG020000014.1 coordinate 34,119, forward strand.
CGGTGCAGACGGGCGAAGGGAACGCAAAGCGACCATCATTGCACCTCTAAAAACGCCGCCACGGCGAAGACGTGGGCAGGTAGTGATGCCGGTAGCGCAAATGCCGCACGTAGACATGACGCATGAGGGGATCGGATTTTGCCATCATGCGCAGTGCGCCGACGATCACGAACCAGATGGCGATGCCGAACAGCGCTGAATACAGGGTGAGCACGACGAAGATCAGGATGATCGCCACCAGCCCTGTGACAAGCAGGAGCTCCCGGTCTGCCCCCATCAGCAGATTCGGTCGTGAAAGAGCGCGGTGAATGCGATTGCGTTGGAGAGCGGAATGCGGCTCACCCATTGGCCCCCTCCCCTCTTGCAACGGACATCGGCTGGGAAACGGTCCCTGGCAAACTTGTGGCAGTGATGCCGATCGACGCGCCGGTCGCACCGAACAGTCCGACAATCGTCGTCGCCCCCAGCAGGATACCGGCGACCAGTACGATGTAGACGAGGCGTCGCGCGAAATCGTTGAGCTCGCCGCCGAAGATCAGCATTCCGCCGGCGATCGCCATGGCGGCGAGGGCAATTGCTCCTGCGACTGGCCCAGTGATGGATTCCTGAATCTGTTCAAGCGGCCCCTCCCAGGGAAGACTCCCACCGGAACTGGCAAGGGCTGGCGCGGCAAGCGCCGCGCAAAACATCGCAGCGAGCAGTCCGAGGCGAAAAGAGCGATTATGCAGCATGAATGTCCTCATCAATTTGAGCGTAATGTTCGGTCTGGTACCGGCTACCGCTGAAGCCCTCGACATTGATGACCTCTCGTACCCGTCTCCCCCTCCCCGCGCGCTCGATCGAGATGACAAGATCAACGGCCTCGCCGATCACAGCCTGCATCGGTTGCTGGCTGACCTCGGCGGTCAGTTGCTCCAGACGACGCAAGGCGGACATGGCGGTATTGGAGTGGACGGTGGTGACGCCACCGGGATGGCCAGTATTCCAGGCTTTCAGCAGCGTTAGTGCGGCGCCGTCGCGGACTTCGCCAACGATGATGCGGTCGGGACGGAGGCGCATGGTGCTCTTGAGCAGTCGCGCCATATCGATCGTGTCACTGGTATGCAGGCACACCGCATTCTCTGCCGCACACCGGATTTCCGCAGTATCTTCAAGAATGACCATGCGGTCGTCCGGCGCTGAGGCTATGATTTCAGCGATCACCGCATTGGCGAGAGTCGTTTTGCCCGAGCCCGTTCCCCCGGCGATCACGATATTGAGCCGATTCGCGATTGCGCTCCTGATGACTGCGGCTTGCGCTTCAGTCATCACCTTGTCAGCGATATAGTCGTCGAGTGGGATGAGCCTGGAGGCTCTGCGCCTGATCGTGAACGTTGGGGACGCGACAACCGGGGGCAGCAACCCTTCAAAGCGGTGTCCGCCAATGGGAAGTTCGCCCGAAATGATCGGCCGCTCATCGTCCGCCTCAGATTGTAGAGCGTGTGCGACGGAGCCGATGATTGTTTCCGCTGCTGTCGCAGCCATCTCACCCGCGGGCGCAATGCCCTGCCCTAACCGCTCGATGAAAACTTTACCGTCCGGGTTGAGCATGATCTCGACGACGCCAGGGTCGTCGAGGGCGATACATAAACGATCGCCCAGTGCTTCTTGAAGCTTGCGCACAAGGCGGGAATGCGACTGAAGCATTGCAGCTTTCTCCTCGCTGATTGGTTTGTGAGGGAAAAGAGCCGCGCCACACTTTGATGTCCACGTACAAATTTGTGGGTCGCCTGCGTGAGGTGATTCCGTCAGGTTCCCATCGATTCTCTCAATGGGCTTCTGGGTCGCCTCAGATAAGGGCGGAAAAATCTGAGGAAAGAAAGGACATGGACGATGGCGATGAAATGCTCAACACACTGAAATATAACACCTAATCACGCGTTTTTGCGATGTTCTTGGATCATCTTAAGACATTGTTAACTTTAAATTCCTTGTCGCGCAGGGGGAATCGGACGATAGTTGCGCAAATTATGGCTTTATGGCCATTTTTTCGAAAGTGACGCCACCTAGGAAATAGTTTGCAAAATGAGCCAGCTGCCCAACAGATTTGACGTCGAGATCGCCCAGCAAGGGGCAAAGATCTCAAGCGCGTTGCATATGCTGCGCAGCCAACAGTATCCGCCGGACGCTCGTAAGGGATTACGCAAGTTTCAGCTCGGCGAGGTCGCCGATTTCATGGGTGTGACCCAAAGCCATCTCCGACAAATCCATTCCGAAGGGAAAGGCCCGGAGATCGAATCGGTCAGCGGTCGCCGATATTATACGGCCGATCAAATGCGGGAGCTTCGCGAATATCTCGAAGCCAACAAAAAATCCGACAAGCGCTATTACGTTCCTCAACGTCGCGAAGGCGAGCCGATGCAAGTCGTTTCGGTCGTGAACTTCAAAGGTGGAAGCGGGAAGACAACGACCGCCGCACACTTAGCACAGTATCTCGCCCTCACCGGTCACCGTGTGCTTGCCATCGATCTAGATCCCCAGGCGTCGCTAACGTCACTGTTCGGCATTCAGCCCGAACTCGATGATACAGCGTCCCTATACGAAGCGCTTCGTTTCGATGAGGAGCGAAAGCCAATATCAGCGGTAATTCAGTCGACCAATATTCCAGGACTAGACGTTGTACCGGCGAATCTTGTGCTGCAGGAATTTGAATACGATGTGCCACTGTCAATTTCTTCTCGAAAAGGTGACGAGGGTCGGTTGTTCCACATGCGCATCGTCAATGCGCTTAAAGAAGTGGACGACAAGTATGACGTGGTTGTCATCGACTGCCCGCCGCAGCTCGGCTACCTTACTATCACCGCGTTGATGGCTTCCACGGGCATCCTGATTACAATCCATCCCCAGATGTTGGACATCATGTCGATGAGCCAGTTCCTACAGATGCTGGGAGGGATTATGACCCCTGTTGCAGAGGCTGGTGCCGAAATCAGGGTGGAATGGTTCCGCTACCTCGTGACACGCTTTGAGCCGACCGACATTCCGCAAGCGCAGATGGTCGGCTTCATGCAGTCGATGTTTGCTCAGCAGATGCTGCGAAACCACGTTCTTAAATCTACCGCTATTTCCGACGCTTCAATCAAAAAGCAGACTCTGTACGAGGTCGAGCGGGGAGAGTTCGTTCGGTCTACTTACGATCGAGCAATGGAAAGCCTGAATGCCGCAAATGGTGAAATTGTCGACCTGATACACAATGCTTGGGGGCGGAAATGACAAACTTGTCAGCCGTTTTTTTTCCTATTTTTGCAAGGCGAAATAATGCCTTAGCGGAGTTGAAGCCAAAGCTGGAGTTCGGTCATGGCGCGTGACAATCCATTTGCGAAGCTTGATATAGCGTCGATATCGACCGACAAATCTCCCGTAAAGCCTGGATACGCGATGACGGGCGCCGCGAAGACGGTTGTGCGATCGATTGAAGATCTCGCCGAAAACACCAAGAAGCTCATGGAGGGCGAGGTCGTCGTGGAGCTGGATCCGCGGCTGCTGGATGTATCATTCGTGGCCGATCGGCTGTCGGATGAGGGCGAAGAATACCAGGAGCTCAAACAGGCGATCAAAGAATCCGGTCAGACGACACCAATCCTGGTTCGGCCTAGCTCGTATGACAGCCAACGCTTCATGGTCGTTTTCGGGCACCGTCGTCTCAAGGTCGCCAAAGAGCTCGGGATTTCGGTCAAGGCGGTTGTCAAAAAACTTGACGACATCACGTCCGCAATCGCCCAAGGGCAGGAAAACTCTGCCCGCTCAAACTTATCCTTCATCGAACGTGCGTACTTCGCACAGAACCTGCTTGCGTCCAACATGCCGAAGGACGTGGTGCGGTCGTCTCTCGCGATCGACGAGGCGATGTTGTCCAAGATGCTCGGTGTCGTGGAAGTGGTCCCTGCTGCGATCATCAAAGCTCTCGGTGCGTCCAAAAAAATCGGGCGCGACAAGTGGCTTAGCCTGCGTCAACTACTTCTCGTTCCTGCCCTCTTGAAGGTTGCCACTGAATTTACGGAGACCGCAGGGTTCGTTGAACTGGCAGAAGAGAAGCGGTTCGACGAACTTCATGATTACCTGAAGCGCTACAAGGTCAAATCGGCTGCTAAGAAGCCCAAGGGCAACGCATCCGGGAGGGATTGGACGTCGAGCGACAGTTCACTGAATTTCGTAATGAACACCAAATCGAAGAAGGTTGCGATTGAGCTTTCGAATGTCGAAGCGAAGCCCTTCAGCGACTGGCTTTCGGGCCGGATGGACCGTTTGTATGACGAGTACAAACGGTCAAAAACCGAACGCAACGGAGATTAAACCGCAAAAGAAAAAGGCCCCCAATCGGTAAACCGTGGAAGCCTCTCTCGTCATCTCTAGCAGGATCGAGAATCGCATTTCCCGGAATCGCAGTCAAGAGTGTTGGCACCGATTTGGTGAGCGAATTTCTTTTGCCTAGAGAAAGGTGAGGGAAAAAATGCAAACGGGACATGTAACGACGCCTTTTGGGCGGCGACCGGCTACTCTTGCCCTAGTTAAGGGGCAACTGGCCATCACAGCGCCGAGCCCAGGCGCACGCGTAGAAAAGTGGAAAGTGTTTCGTGACGTGTGTGAGGCGAGGGAGCGCTTCGGTCTGCAAGACAGAGCGCTCGCTGTTCTCGATGCTCTCTTGACGTTCTACCCTGAGCCACAGCTCGACCAGGATCATGGACTTGTCGTGTTTCCATCTAATGCGCAGCTATCTGTCCGCGCTCATGGGATCACAGAAAGCACACTCCGCCGGCAACTCGGAGCACTGGTCGATGCCGGACTTATCCAGCGCCGGGATAGTCCAAACGGCAAGCGTTACGCGCATCGCAGTCGAGATGGCGTAATTGAGCAGGCATACGGCTTCGATCTCAGCCCGCTGCTGACGCGCGCGGCGGAGCTTGCCCTACTTGCGCAGGAAGTCGCAGCAGAACGTGTACGCTTCCGCAGGGCAAAAGAAGCACTGACGATCTGCCGTCGCGATGTCCGTAAGCTGATTACGGCTGCGATTGAAGAAGGAGCGTCAGGAAACTGGCTGGACGTCGAGATGATGTATGTTGGAATTCTTGGTCGACTACCTCGTTATCCCGACAGAACCCAGGTCGAAGCAACACTCGACGAGATGGAGCTTTTGAGGAATGAAGTCATCAACCTCCTGGAGATGCAGTTAAATACCGACTATATGCACGGCAATGCCATTCAAAATGAACGCCACATACAGAATTCAAATACCGAATCTATCTCTGAACTTGAACCTAGCTCTGGAAAAGAGCAGGGCGAAAGCTTGCCGGAAGAGCCGCCGGCCAAGAGGATAGGCGTTGAACAGAAAAGGGCGAATGCAGAACCGATCAAGTCGTTTCCGCTCGGTATGGTCCTTCGAGCTTGCCCCCAGATCGCAGACTATGGGCCGGGCGGTGGCATATCTAATTGGCGCGAGTTGATGACGGCGGCCGTAGTGGTCCGCTCAATGCTCGGCGTAAGCCCTTCGGCCTACGAAGAGGCCTGCAATGCGATGGGGCCGGAGAATGCTGCCGCGGCAATGGCGTGCATCCTAGAGCGCTCGAACTACATCAACTCGGCCGGTGGTTATCTACGTGACCTGACTAAACGCTCGGAACGAGGAGAGTTTTCAATTGGGCCTATGCTGATGTCGCTGCTCAAGGCAAACGGCGATGGCAACCGGCTTGCGGGTTAGCGATGTCAATAAGCGCAATGTGTTGAACCTATGACGAGGTAGGGCTCTCATACAACCGCTACAATCTTGTCAGCCGTTTTTTTCGGAATTTTCCTCATAAATTACTGAGGCTTATACGAGATGAGTGCGCGTAATTTCTCGTTGAATTGATGGCTGGGCCTGGTCTATACCAATCGACGCGAGAGCGGCTTTCACGCTACCGGACGACGAAAGCTTATCGCGGGTAGACGCCTGCCTTCACAGCAAACGTGCAGCACGACCGCTTCGACGGGTAGCGCTATTGTAATAGCTCGACGCCTGCTGCACTGAACGATGCCTCGACTGCTCCATGGCTTCGGGGAGGGGTATGCCGCGGTTAGCCGCTTCGGTCAGATATCCTGATCGTAGCCCATGTGCCGAAACTTCGCAGGCTCCAGCCCCGCCAAGCTACGCCGCAGCAAAGTCGGCGCTTGTCAGCTTCACCCGGAGCTGGGCCCTTGAACTGGCTGCGGGCGGAATAACGGTGAACGCCGTTTCGCCGGGGCCAACGGAGACGGCGTTGTTTCGGGCGAACAATCCTGTCGAGGCAGTGCCGGCCGATCCGCGTCTTCAAAGCATACGCGCAGCGCGCCCGCTTCGGCGGGTCGCGTTGTTGTAATAGCTGGAGGCCTGTTGCACCGAACGGTGTCGCGACTGCTCCATTGCTTCGGGGAGGGGGATCCCGCGGTTGGCGGCTTCCGTAAGATATCCCGACCGCAACCCATGCGCCGAGAATTCCGCAGGGTCGAGTCCAGCCATCTCGGCCCGCTGCTTGACGATCGCATTGACCGCGCCCGGCTCCAGCGCCCGCTTCGAGACATTGCCCCAACGATCGATCTTCCGAAAAACACTCCCGCTTTCGATTCTTCCAGCCGCCATCCATTCGTTCAAAGCATCCACGGGCCGGCCCGTCAGATAAACGGCCTCATCGCTTTCGGCACCTGACGTCTTGGTGCGACCGAGATGGATGGCGAGAGAGGGGAGGGGAGGGACACCCTCGACGGTGATGGGTGGCTCGACGGTGAGCTGCTCCCTGCGCAGACCGGCAATCTCACTGCGACGACGACCGCCCGAGGCAAAAGCCACCATCAGGATTGCCCGGTCGCGGATGTCACGAAGGCTGTCGGTGCTGCAGGTCGCGAGCAGCTTTGCCAGGACGTCGCCGGTGACGGCCTTCGCGCTCTTGCGTTTCCTTGGCCGCGGCGTCGCCCGAACTGCGAGGCGTATCGCGGATTTCAGCGAAGGGAAGGAGAAGACGCCTGACAGCCCTCGCCATTTCGTCAGTGTCGACCAACTGGAGAGCCGCCGCCGCACCGTGTCGGGTGCATGCGGTCCTGAAGATCGAAGAAAGCCTTGCTCGCGCAGGCTCTGCTCGACATCAGCTGGCATGCCGTGGTGAGGATCGATCTCGCGCTGGTCGGGCTGCCAGAGATGGTGGGCGACGAATTTCAGAGCCAAGGCTTCGGGCGCCGGCCAGGGGAGGGAGGCCCCGGTTGCGGCCAGCGACCATGCCTGCAGATAGGCAAGGTGGGGTCGGTTCCGGTATGGGGCGAAATGACACCCTAAGCGCCCGTCAAGCGGCGAGCGCGTTAAGGATCGGGCATTCCGGCACGTCTTCGCCAGAGCATTGCGAGATCATTGTCACGAGCACCGCTTCAATGCGCTGGAGGTCGGCAATCTTGGCGCGAACCTCGGCTAGATGCGGTTCGGTCCGGCGCTGCACCTCCGCGCAGGTCTGGCTTCTGCAATCGACAAGATGAAGCAGGCCGCGGACCTCGTCGATGCCAAAGCCGAGTTCGCGCGCCCTGAGGATGAAGCGCAGGCGGCGGACGTCGGTTTCGTCATAGATGCGATAACCGCTGGCGCTGCGCGGCGGGTCGGGTAGCAGGCCGATCTTCTCGTAATAGCGGATGGTCTCCAGATGGCAGCCGGTCGCACGGGCCAATTGGTGGCGCTGCAGTCCCTTGGCGGAAAGAAGAGAATTCATGGTGAAAATACCTCTTGAGTCTGTACTGGCTACAGAGCCTATCCTGTTTTCAGTCAGAAATCGAGGATGGTTTGCGATGAACGAAATTGGTAGCAAGACATTGAATTCTTCGAAGGCGGCCGCCGAACCGGATCGGCGCGAGGGCGGGCTCGCGGCGATAAGCGTTATCGGCGCTTTTCTGGCATCGGCCTGTTGCATCGTCCCGCTGCTCCTGGTGACACTCGGTGTATCGGGCGCATGGATTGGCAACCTGACGATGCTCGAACCCTATAAGCCCTATATCGCGGCGGCGACACTCGTGCCGCTCGGGTTTGGCTTCTGGCAGGTCTATTTCAAGCCCAAAGCCGCGTGCGAGCCGGGTTCCTACTGCGCCCGTCCGCGCTCCGCCATCATCACCAAGACCGCGCTTTGGATCGCAACGATCCTCATCGTGCTCGCCAGCACCATCGGCTGGTGGGCGCCGCTGTTCTATTGAAACGAGGAGATAACCACGTGAAATACCTGTCGAAACATCTGGTCGCCGCGGCTGCGCTTGGCTTGAGCGGTACTATTATGCTGCCACTTGCCCTTCCCGCGTCCGCACAATCCGCGTCGGAAACGGTTACCGTCAAGGAGCTGACGCAGACCTTCGCAATCGAGAACATGTATTGTGCCCTTTGTCCGGTCACCGTGCGCAAGGCCATGGAAGGCGTTGCGGGCGTGAAGTCGGTCAAGGTGGATTTCGAGGCCAAGACGGCGACGGTTGCCTATGACCCGTCGACCGCGACGGTCGCGGCCATTGCCGCTGCTTCCACCAATGTTGGCTATCCTGCCAAGGCGATCGGGAGTTGAGTCCGTGCCTGACCGGTCCATGCTTGGCGTCGGAGTGGTTGGCGTCTTGATCGCGGCGCTGTGCTGTCTGGTGCCGATCCTGCTGGTGGCGGCAGGTTTGATCGGCGTGGGAGCGCTGACAACAGCGGTCTACGGTCTGGTGCCAATTCTCATCCTCATCATTGCCGCAGCCGGTTACCTGCTGTGGCGACATCGTTCACACATCGATACCAGGAAACATTAGGAGATTTTCATGTCTGACTGCTGTGCGCCCCAAAAAGGCAATGGCCGCTACGATCTTGCGGTGATCGGTGCCGGTTCGGCCGGGTTCTCGGCCGCAATCACGGCCTCTGAGCAGGGGGCGAATGTCGCCCTGATCGGCCACGGCACGATCGGCGGCACCTGTGTCAATGTCGGCTGCGTACCGTCGAAGACGATGATCCGCGCTGCCGAGGCGCTGCATGGTGCACGCGCCGCGCATCGCTTTCCCGGTCTTGCCGGGGAAGCCAACGTCGCTGACTGGGGCCGTTTGGTCGCCGCCAAGGACGACCTGGTGACCACGCTCAGGCAGAAGAAATATGTCGACCTTCTGCCACAATACAACGGCGTCGCCTATCTGGAAGGGAAAGCGCGCCTGAATGGTCAGGGCGCTCTGATTGTGAACGGCGATCCGATCATGGCTGGCAAAATCATCATTGCTACCGGATCAGCGCCGGCCCTGCCGGACATTCCCGGCATTGGGGATGTGCCTTACCTCACCAGCACGACCGCGCTCGAGCTTTCCGAGCTGCCGCGTTCGCTGCTGGTGATCGGCGGTGGCTATATCGGCTGTGAACTGGCGCAGATGTTCGCCCGTGCCGGGGCGGAAGTGACACTTGTAACCCGCCGCCGCCTGTTGCCGGAAGCCGAGCCGGAAATCTCCGCAGCATTGACCGGTTATCTTCGCGACGAGGGCATTACCGTCCTAACCGGCCTCTCCTATCGCCGGATCGCGCGCACGGACCGCGGTGTCGAACTGACGGTCGCCATCGACGGAGCGGACGAAGTGATCGCGGCCGAGCAGGTGCTTTTGACCACTGGGCGGTCCCCGAACACCGGCGGTCTTGGCCTTGCCGAGGCGGGAGTTAAGCTATGCGGTAATGGCGGCGTCTTGGTTGATGAGCGGATGCGCACCTCAAAGCCTGGCGTCTATGCGGCAGGTGATGTCACCGGTCGCGACCAGTTCGTCTATATGGCAGCCTATGGCGCCAAGCTCGCTGCCCAAAACGCACTGAACGGTGACAGCCTTGTCTATGACAATGCGGCCATGCCGTGGGTGACGTTCACCGATCCGCAGGTCGCGGGCGTCGGCCTGACCGAACAGGCGGCTCGCGACGCCGGCTTCGAGACCAAGACTTCGATCGTATCTCTTGACCAGGTCCCGAGGGCGCTGGCCGCGCGCGACACGCGCGGGCTCATCAAACTGGTTGCCGACGCCAAAAGCGACCGATTGCTTGGTGGACAGATCCTCGCGCCCGAGGGCGCCGACAGCATCCAGACGGTGGTGTTGGCCATCAAGCACGGCATGACGGCGAAGGCGCTCGGCGAGACAATCTTCCCTTATCTCACCACGGTCGAAGGGTTGAAACTGGCGGCGCAGGGCTTCGGCAAGGACGTGGCGAAGCTGTCATGCTGCGCCGGATAGGAGGCTTCGATGGAACCTTCGAACGGATACGGCCTTGCGGGATTGCTCGCGGCTAAGATCGTCTGCTGCGGCGCGATTGTACTGGCAGCAACAGGCGCGATCAGCTTTGCCGGCCTTGCCAGTTGGCTGGTCGGCGGCGGCTACTTCTGGCTGGCAGCGGCCGTCTTGGCCATTGTCGGAATCTACTTGTGGCGGCACCGCGCGCGGGCAAATGGCAAGACCGACGGCAAAGGCCCCGTCGGTCAACCGATATACGGTCGGCGCAAGTAGTTCTGCTCAAAAGCGTCGCCGGATGTCATGTTGAGAAGGGTATTATTGCAGGCAGGGCGTTGCAAACCTTGCTGTGGGGGTTAGGTTTTTTGTCAGGGGGAAAAGTAGTCTTTTAGGAGAGGAGAATTGCATGAGCGATAACAAAAGCTTCGATCTGATCGTGATCGGAGGTGGGACGGGTGGAAATGGTGTCGCCCGGATGGCCGCTGACGCTGGCTGGAAGGTCGCCAGCATCGACGCCCTTCCTTTCGGCGGCACCTGTGCATTGCGAGGCTGCGATCCCAAAAAGATGCTGATCGCCGTGACTGAGGGCATTGACTGGGCCCGCAACTTGAGCGGCAAGGGGCTGGAAGCACAGACATCCGTCGACTGGGCGGACATGATCGCCTTCAAGCGCACGTTCACCGACGCGATGCCTGGTCGCATCGAGGGCGGGCTGGAGAAAGCCGGTATCACCGTGTTGCATGGCGAGGCACGCTTCACCGGGCGAGACAAGATCGAGGTGAATGGCGAGATCTTGTCGTCCCGGAACTTTCATATCGCCACCGGCGCTCGGCCAATGACGCTGAATATCCCCGGCGAGGAGTTGCTGGCGACTAGCACCGACTTTCTCGAGCTGCCCGAACGGCCGGACCGGGTCGTGTTCGTCGGCGGCGGATTCATTGCGATGGAATTTGCCCATATCTCCAAACGCGCAGGGGCGCGGGAAGTCACGGTTCTGGAGATGATGGAGCGACCGCTGGGCAATTTCGACCCCGACCTGGTCGGTATCCTTTCCGAGGCGACCGCCGATCTGGGGATTGACCTGCGGACCGAGGCCAAGGTTCTGAAGATCGAGAAAGACGGGTCGGATTTCACCGTTACCTATAAGACGCCGGAAGGAAAGCAGACGATCAATTGTGATCTGGTGGTTCATGCCACCGGGCGCGTGCCCAACATCGAGCATCTCAACCTGGAGGCCGCGGGCGTGGAATACGGCCGCAAAGGCATCAAGGTCAGCCCCTACATGCGGACCACAAATTCCGCCATTTTTGCAGCCGGCGACTGTGCCGACAGTGGGCCTAATCTGACCCCGGTTTCGGCCAACGAAGGCCGGATTGCAGGCAAGAACCTGCTCGCAGGAAAGGATGAGCGCGCGGTCAGTTATCCGCCGATCCCAAGCGTTGTCTTCACGCTGCCGCAGCTTTCCTCGGTCGGCCTGTCCGAAGCCGCAGCACGCGACAAGGGGCTGGCCTTTGACACGCATTTCGAAAAGACCGCCGGCTGGTACTCGTCGCTGCGGGTCGGGGCGCGCTACAGTGCCTACAAGGTTCTGGTCGAGAACGGGACCGGCCATATTCTTGGTGCACATCTGATCGGCCCCGGAGCGGAGGAACAAATCAATCTCTTTGCCATGGCTATGGGCGCAGGGCTGACCGCGAACAGGATCAAGGGCATCATCTTCGCCTATCCCAGCTATGCGTCGGACATCAGTTCGATGGTGTAGCTGATGCGGCAAGGCTGGCATTTCGATTGCGGGCGTCTCTGAAAACGCTCGACGCGACGGGGAGCAGAGTTTGGGAGGCGCCCCACCGGCAGACACACGATCGTTTCGAACGGCCAACGGCCTTACCATCGAGGACAGCATGAGCAAAGGAATGTCCCCCAGTCAGCGATTCCCGACGGTCGAGCGTCTTAGTCCTGCCCGTTCAGCAGGATTACGCCCATGACCAAGCGCCGGGTCTGTGATTCCGAGGCACCCTACGGCGATCCGGGCATGCATCTCGGCCGCCTCGCACTCGGTCTCTCCGACAGCGCCGCTGCGTCGACCGACGCGCGTGCGGTGATCCGCGATATCGGACGGTTGCTGTCCGCGGCAACGCTTCGCGTCGATCGCATCTTTGTGAGCGCGCAGCCGCTGCATCCGGCCTTCCGTGCCCGGACCTATCTCTGGCTTGCCGACGACGACAGAGTTCGTGTCATCGATTGGCCGCATGGTCTGAAGAACCGACCGGGCTATCTCGCTTCCCCGGATCATCATGTGCACACGACGCGCACGGAGCTCCGCGTTCCTCGCCTGCAGGACGTCCGAGCGTTTCGGTGCGACCTCTACGGCGAACTTAGGGCTGACGGCTTTACCGACTATCTTATCGTTCCGCTGCGCTTCGGTGATGGCACGATCAATACTCTCTCCATCGCGACACGCCGGCGGAACGGCTTTCCGGAGGTGGCTTTGGAGGGTTTTCGGCGGCTGGTCGGTCTTCTGACCGTGATACTGGAGCGCCTGGTCGCGCTCGAAAACATCGATATTACCCTGAGGACCTATCTCGGCGGGGCATCCGGCACCCGGCGGAGCGTCGGGCGACCCGGCGCCGTAACGATCCGGCGATAGAAGCAACTCGCCCGGCCGGTATGGCAACATCCGCCGTCTCCGCCAGCGCGCACCTTGAGCCACACCGCGTCCTGATCACAATCGATGCGCAGTTCCTCGACCTGCTGGACTTGCCCACTCGTCGCGCCCTTATGCCAAAGACACTTGCGGGACCGGCTCCAGTACCAGGCCTGACCGGTCTCGATCGTCTTTTCCAGCGCCTCCGCATTCATCCACGCCAGCATTAGCACCACACCGTTCGCCGCATCCGTGGCGACTGCAGGAATGAGCCCATCCGCGTTGAATTGCGGCGTCAGAATGGAGTTTTCTTCGATCGTTTCCGCGAGGTCCGCGGCCGGCGTGGTCATGGGCAAGGGCGTATCTCCGAGTGTACGGGGTATTTCGCGATTGGAGTGTGCCGGCTCAAAGGATGGTTGGTGGTTGGCGGCTGCCGGGCCGTGCTTTGGGCTCGTCACATGTGCATGTCGGGGAGGCATCTTCCCGACGAGATGAAGCCCGGCGCCAGCGCATGAGGGCATAGCCGGCGGCTCCAGCCAGGAGTGTCAGCACACCCCCTATCACGAGACCTTGCCCGCTGAACCAGCCCAAAACGCCGCCCACCGCCGAGCCGATGACTACCGGTCCAAGGCAGCAAAGCGCGACTAAAGGCGCGATGATGATCGCGGTCACGATGCCGGCGGTCGGTTTGTCGTCCAAGGCGCTCTCCGTTCTGATCGCAGATCCATAGCATCGCTGCGGCGCGGTCCATTAATCACAAGCACGACCGCGTCGGGTATCCCGATGACGCGATCGCTGCCAAAGAGATTCGTTACACCCTGTACTCGGTACAGGGTCAAGACAAAATCTTGATCGCTTGGCCACGTAGGCACTGCGGAAACAGAGATTGGTAGCGCCACGGTTCATGATGCTTGAAAACCCCAGCTACGGTCTTCAGACGACAGCGACTGCTCAACGGGTTCCACTTTCCAACGCCCTCACAGAAGCGTGATCGCAAATCGTTGAAATCCCCCTTGAGTCTGTAGTGACTACAAGGCGTAGGCTACTTCGCAAATCGCTGTTCAACGATGCAGAAAGTGAGCAATTATGGAGGCATCATCAGGTCTCAAAGGATCCCGAACGTCGGCGACCGCCGCCATCCACGTGACATCGGAACACCAGCGGGGCGGACGCCAGCAACTGCTCGCCGCCGGCGGCATTCTCGGGGCGATCGCCGTCTCGAGTTGCTGCGTCATCCCGTTTGCCCTGTTCACCGTGGGCATCGGCGGAGCCTGGATCAGCAACCTCACCGCCCTCGAACCGTATCAACCGATTTTTGCCGCCATGACGTTCGGTATCCTCGGCTACGGGTTCTATCTCGTCTATCGCGAGCCAAAGGTCGCCTGCGCTGAGGGCTCCTATTGCGCCCAGCCCAAGTCGGGACGGATCGCCAAAGCCGGCCTCTGGGTTGCCACCGTCCTCGTCATCGTCGGACTAGGGTTCCCGAGACTTGCGCCCCTGTTCCTCTAAGCCAAAGGAGAATGATCCCATGATCCGCCCTGTCGCAGTTGCCGTTCTCCTCGCTCTGCTTTCCCCGCTCGCCGCCGTGGCCGGCGAGAAGACTGTTATACTGAACGTTGACAACGCCACCTGCGCGCTCTGCGCCCCCATCGTCAAAACGGCCCTCTCTCGTGTCTCGGGTGTCACAGCGGTCCAGGCAAAGGAAGCCGACGCAATGTCGGGTGCTGTCGCCACGGTCTCTTTCGATGACGCAGTCACCGGCGTACCGACCCTCATTGCTGCGACGACCAACGCCGGCTATCCGTCGCATGTGGCGCAATAGCCGCCGGCTGATTGGCGGCGGCGGGCGGAGAGCGGTATCACCTCTCTTCGCTGCTCCACATCGGCACGCTGCTGCCTCAAAGGGTGAACGGCGCCGTCGAAAATATCCACCCGGCGGGTGCGAAGTTGCAGGTGTGTAGGAGACTGCAGCTATGGCCGCGAACACCATCGAGCAAAGTACCTTTTGGAAACGGCACCTGGACAAATTCGGGGCCGCCGGATCGGTCTTCGCGGCGCTCTGCTGCCTCGGTTCCCCGGTACTCCTTTCGATTGTATCGGCCGTCGGGCTTGGCTTCATCAAAAGAGATGCGATCCTGTTCCCATTGTTAGCAGCGTTTCTGGCCGTCACCCTACTCGGGCTATATCTTGGAACACGCAGCCATCATCAACCGTGGGCTCTCATCATCGGGGGGCTCAGTACGCTGGCGATAGCGGTCGTGTTTCTCGGTCTCATGCCAAGCCTTGTCCTGGCCTACGTCGGCATCTCTGGTTTGATCGCCGCCAGTTTTCTCAATGTCTGGCTCAGAGTACGCCAGCTAAGGAGCCGGTAACACCGAAACAATCAGTTCGCTTTTGGCGAACGGGAGACGATGTAGGCGTATCTCTGGTCATGGAGCCGGCGTTGCCCGGCGATCAACCGGCGTTCCGGTTCTCGCTCGATGTCATCGGGACCTTTATCGGGCTCAACGATTTGGCTCGCGAGCGACGATAGCGTTGCGGTTACGTTGCACGATATCGGAGACGGTGTTCTTGCTGAGCCCAAGTTCGCGACCAATGAGCCGATAGCTGCGGCCTTCAGCAACGAGCGCCAGAACTCGCGGAGCCAGACGGTCCGACTTCGGGCGCTGCCCCCGCTGTCGACCGAGTTTCTTGCCGCGCGCTTTGGCAACGGCCAAGCCCGATTTGACCCGTTCGCTGATAAGATCGCGTTCGAATTCAGCGATACCGGAGAGGAAAGTCGCCAGCATACGGCCATGAGGAGATGACAGATCGAAGGTCATGCCGTTCATGGCGATGACTGAGACCTTCCAGCTTTCCAGCTCGCGCAACGTGTTGAGGAGATCGATCGTCGAGCGTCCCCAGCGGGAGAGTTCTGTGACCAGGATGGCGTCGATATGTCTGGCCTGAGCGAGCGCCATGATCTTCTTGCGCTCGGCCCGGTCCAGCTTCACGCCCGAGCCCGTCTCTTTATATATGCCGGCAATTTTATATCCGGCACGTCCGGCGAAGGCGGTCAGATCTCGCTCCTGTCGTTCGCAGGACTGATCAGCCGTCGAAACCCGGCAATAGATGGCCACGCGTTGTCCCAATTGAACCCTCGTGGTTTTGTGGCTCGCAAAGCCTTGATTTGCATGGGGCGATTGTTGTCCAAAACAGACTGTACTTCAACAGGGACAACGCGCGCATGCCAAGACGACATATTCTCGCCGAGCGACAGCGCTCGGCGTTGCTCGACCTGCCGACGGACGAGTTATCACTGCTGAAGCATTACACATTGGGCGACGACGATCTGGCAAACATTCAGGAACGCCGCAGACCAGAAAACAGGCTGGGTTTCGCCCTGCAGCTTTGTGCACTACGCTATCCAGGGCGCGCGCTGGCTCCGGGCGAAATGATTCCGCATGAAGTCCTTTCCTTCATCGGAGCTCAGCTCGGCGTTCCGGCCGATGCGCTTCTCACCTATGCCGCCCGGCGTCAGACCCGCCAGCAACATATGGAGGCGTTGCGCGAGATCTACGGCTACAAGACATTCACGGGGCGCGGGGCCCGTGATCTGCGGGATTGGCTTTTCGATCAGGCTGAAGATGCCAGGTCGAACGAAGATCTGGCGCGGCGCTTCGTCGCGCAATGCAGGAAAATGGTGACCATCCTGCCGGCGGCGTCAACGATCGAGCGTCTGTGCGCCGATGCCCTTGTTGCCGCCGAGCGATGCATTGAGACACGGATAGCGGAAAGGCTCGACTTTAGTGTGCGCGAGCAACTGGACGGGCTTCTGACCGAAATGGTTGACGGAAACATCAGCCGTTTCATCTGGCTTCGCCAGTTCGAAGTCGGCAGCAATTCCGCATCAGCGAACCGCTTGCTTGATCGGCTGGAGTTCCTGCGCGGTCTGGAAGTCGATCCCCAGATCCTCCTAGGCGTACCGCCACACCGCATCGCGCGCCTGCGTCGGCAGGGCGAGCGTTACTTCACGGATGGCCTGCGCGACATCAGTTCGGATCGGCGGTGGGCGATCCTCGCCGTTTGCGTCGTCGAATGGGAAGCCGCGATCGCCGATGCCATCATCGAAACCCACGACCGCATCGTTGGGAAAACTTGGCGAGAGGCGAAACGGCTACATGACGAGCGGATTGCCGGTTCCAAGGCCGCAGTCACCGATACGCTTCGCGCTTTCACGGCATTGGGAGCCTCTTTGCTGGAAGCTCGCGACGATGGTGTTCCGTTGGACAATGTGTTGGCACGGTCGGCCGAATGGCATCAGCTTGAACAGCTGGTTGCCGTAGGGACGCAACTCACCAGTACATTGGCAGACGAGCCGTTGGCTCACGTCGGACAAGGGTATCATCGTTTTCGCCGATATGCGCCGCGGATGTTGCGATGCCTGAAGCTCAAGGCTGCGTCGGTGGCGGAGCCATTGATTGCAGCCGCGAAAGCCATCGGCGAAACACGTGCGCCGACATCAACAGGTATATCATTCCTGCGGCCGAATTCGAAATGGCATCGCCATCTCCGAGCGCAAGACCGAGGCGATGGTCGTTTATGGGAGGTCGCGGTGCTGTTTCATCTTCGCGATGCTTTCCGGTCTGGAGACATATGGCTGGATCATTCCCGCCGCTACGGCGATCTCAAGCAGGTGCTTGTTCCGATGACCTCGGCGCAGGCGAATGCCAGGATGGCTGTTCCTCTCGATCCTCAAGCTTGGCTGGCTGACCGCAAGGGTCGCCTTGCGGATGGTCTGACGCGGCTGGCACGTGCCGCTCGCGACGGGACCATCCCCCATGGTAGCATTGAAGATGGAACGTTGCGGATCGACCGGTTGACCGCAGACGTTCCCGAAAGCGCAGAGGAACTGGTCCTCGATCTTTATCGTCGAATGCCGCCTGTGCGGATCACTGACATCTTGCTGGAAGTTGACGCGGCGGTCGGATTCTCGGACGCCTTTTCCCATCTCAGAACCGGAGCGCCATGCAGCGATCGGGTCGGCTTGCTGAACGTTCTGCTCGCCGAAGGGCTGAACCTAGGCCTTCGAAAAATGGCGGAAGCCTCGAACACGCATGATTACTGGCAGCTCTCGCGCCTTGCCCGCTGGCATGTCGAAAGCGAGGGCATGAACCAGGCGCTGGCGATGGTCGTGGCCGCGCAGGGCAAGCTGCCGATGTCCCGGTTCTGGGGCATGGGAAAAACCGCATCAAGCGATGGTCAGTTTTTCCCTTCGGCACGACAGGGCGAGGCCATGAACATGATCAACGCCAAGTACGGCAGTGAGCCTGGGCTCCAGGCTTATACCCACGTCAATGACCAGTTCGCGCCGTTCGCCTCACAGACTATTCCCGCAACCGTCAGTGAAGCTACGTACATCCTCGATGGCCTGCTGATGAATGAAGTCGGCCGGCAGGTCGGCGAGCAATACGCCGATACGGCGGGGTTTACCGATCATTTGTTCGGGACCAGTGCCATGCTCGGCTACCGGCTCGTCTTGCGCATCCGCGACTTACCGTCGAAACGGCTTTATGTCTTCGATCCCGCGGGGACACCCAAAGATTTACGCAAGCTGGTGGGCGGCAAAATCCGCGAAGAACTGATTGTGTCAAACTGGCCTGATCTCTTCCGCTGTGCTGCCACGATGGCCGCCGGAAAGATCAGACCGAGCCAGTTGCTCCGGAAACTCGCATCCTATCCCCGACAGAACGATCTTGCGGCCGCGCTTCGGGAAGTCGGCCGCGTCGAGCGCACTCTCTTTATCATCGAGTGGATCCTCGATACCGATATGCAGCGCCGCGCCCAGATTGGCCTCAACAAGGGCGAAGCCCACCATGCCCTCAAGAGTGCCCTGCGCATCGGCCGTCAAGGTGAAATCCGTGATCGAACCACTGAGGGGCAGCATTACCGGATCGCCGGGCTGAATCTGCTGACGGCGATCATCATCTACTGGAATACCGTCCACCTTGGCCACGCCGTCGCCGAACGGCGAAACGAAGGCCTCGATGTGCCACCCGAACTTTTAGCCCACATCTCTCCTCTGGGCTGGGCGCATATCCTGCTGACCGGCGAATATCTTTGGCCCACGGAGGCAAACGCTTAGGGTGTCATTCCGCCCCCAGCCGGAACCGACCCCAAGGTCGGAGGTGAGGGCGCGCAAGGTGTTTTCGCCCATGCCCTCGTTGACCAGATGGCGCAGCGTTTCGATGTCTTGGTCGGTCAACAATTCGGCCAGTTCGTCACGCCGATCGATCGGCAGCACGCTGGCAATGGTGTCGAGTTCGTCGGCGCGACGATCGACTGCGGTCTTGGAAATGGACGGTTTGGCCACAGAGAAACTCCGGATCGGCGGCTTTTAACGGCCGAGCGGCCGTGGATTTACCGGATTCTTTCTGATTTGCGATTCGAAATCAATCACATCCGATAAGAGATACTTATCGGAGGTCATAGACCATCGGCATAGCTGTGAGGAGTACAGAACGCTATTGCGGATATAGCTTTCGCTTAACAAATCATTTACCATAAATTCAATGTCTTACGATCTCGCCAAATTGCCCATCCACAGCCTGCTGCGGCCGATCTCCGAGGCCGCTGTTGCTCTTGCCCGTCTCGACGAGCGCATTGCCCGCTCCCCCGTCGGCGAGGGCTTTCTCGAGCGGTCGCATTTCCTCGACGCGCATGCCTCGCTCTGGGTCGACGGTGAACTCGTTCATCTCGAAGACCTCGTCCTGCATGACGCGCTCCGGGATATCCGTGCTCCCACCCATGAACTCACCATTGCCCGCGACATCCTGAAAACTCGCCGTCGCATCGCCGCCCATCCCCCCGCCTGGGCCCTCTCTGATCAAGGCCTCGCCTCCCTCCGCGGCCGGTCGTGGGCCGGAGCATCATTGGGTGGAGACAGGGAGGGGGTGCGGGATGGCAGTGTTGAGGTGAGCGACGCTCCGGCCGAGATAGGGGATGCGGAAGATCCCGAGATTGATGGTCTGGGTGATGCGTTTGCAGCGATCGATGCAGTACTCGCCCGATCCGGGGTCGCGATCGAAGAGGCGAAGAAGCCGGGGAGCGCCAAAAACGCTCCGGAAAAGGATCCGTTCGTTTATGACCTCGACTGGGATGAGGACGAGCGGCTGGAGGAGTGGCGGGCCGTGCTCGCGCGTGCCCAGGACTTGCCGCCGGTCCTGCAGGCAATCGTGGCGCTGGATGCCTGGAACCAGATCGCTGTCCTCCAGCATGCGCCTTGGCTAGGGCGTTTGCTCGCCGCCTCGGTCCTGCGCGAGGGCGGCGTTACCACTGGCGGTCATCACGCAGCGATCAATCTCGGGCTCAAGGCCATTCCGGTCGAGCGGCGCCGGCATCGTGACCGTGAGACGCGGTTGCTGGCGATAGCAAGGGCGCTGACAATCTCCGCCGAGACGGGGCTCAAGGAGCATGACCGGTTGGTGCTGGCGCGGCAGATGATGATGCGCAAGCTGGAGGGACGGCGAACGTCGTCCAGGCTGCCGGAGCTGGTCGAGTTGGTCATGGCGCGGCCGTTGATCTCGGCCGGGATGGTGGCGAAGACGCTTGAGGTCACGCCTCAAGGAGCGAGGCGCATCGTGCAGGAGCTCGGTCTTCGCGAGATGACGGGCAGGGGAAGGTTTCGGGCGTGGGGGATTTTATGAGTTCTGACCGGCAGACATAAAAAGGTTATGCTAACTTCGGGGCGGGGCCGCTAGACCGTCACTTAGTTCCGCGGAACGGTATAGTAAGGGATTGGTTGTTAACCTTGGGGGAATTGCGTTGCAAATTGCGCTGCAGCTGATAGTCCAAAAGCAGAACGAAACGGCAGATTACGATGACCACCGCTCGCCACATTGTGACTCTTCTGAAAAGCCACATCGCCGGCGATGAGGACCGTTTCCTGTCGACGGCTCTCCAGTTGGCCGCCCATGAGGCGCGGCAGGGGCATGGTAAGCTGGCGCAGGAGGTTAAAGATCTCGTTGATACAGCAAAGACGCGCCAGCCGAGCATGCGCCGGGCGGGCGGGGCGATCGTACTTGTGCAGCCGAAGGGTGAACTCGCCGGTCTGCTGAGTGCCCGTTACCCCGACATCCGCCTAACAGACATGGTTCTGGCACAACCCCTTCGCCAACGTCTCGATCGTATTTTAGCCGAGCAGCGGCAGCAGGCGAGCCTCCAAAGCCACGGACTTCAGCCGCGCCGCAAGATCTTGCTCGTCGGTCCGCCGGGCGCCGGCAAGACGATGACGGCGAGCGCCTTGGCGGGAGAACTGCATCTTCCCTTGTTCACCATTCTCTTGGACGGCCTCATCACAAAGTTTATGGGCGAGACCGCGTCGAAGTTGCGCTTGGTTTTCGATGCCATGACCGCGACCCGCGGCGTGTATCTCTTTGATGAGTTTGATGCGATCGGAGCGAAGAGGGGAGACCGGCAGGACGTCGGAGAAATCCGGCGTGTGCTCAATTCCTTCCTTCAATTCGTAGAACAGGATGAAAGCCAGGCCTTAATCGTCGCTGCGACGAACCATCCCGAACTACTGGACCGGGCGCTTTTGCGTCGTTTCGACGACGTTATCGAATACACGCTTCCGGATGTGTCACTCATCGAAGCGATCCTTCGTAACAGGCTTGATCGCTTCGCAACACCCGAACTGTCGTGGGTAGATGTCGCGAACGCGGCACACGGCCTTTCGCCGGCAGATATTACTCGTGTGGCTGACGACGCCGCCAAGTCCGTCATTCTGGATAATTCGGGCACGGTCACTGCTGCAAGCATATTTGACGCGCTTGCCGAGCGCCGCTTGGCTGCCCAAGCTATGGATGCGAGCAACAGGCCATAATGGCAACCGGACCACGCGATCGCCCGCATTTCCTGCTGAGAGATAACGGCGCGGCAGAGCCATACCGGCGCCCAAACCGGAAAATTGACCCACCGGCGCTACCTCAACGCAATAGGCAGGCTCATGCCCAGGCGCTGGCGTTGGCAGTCGGAGGAGCTGTCGCGGCGGCAGAGCAGCAGCTTGCCGAAACCGGGGTAACAGCCTTTGAGACGCGCGGTTTCTATCTCGAGTTCGATCTTCCTGCCTCCGAGGGGGCCGCAATCGACCAGCTCGCGAACAGACAACAAAAAATGGAGGTTGTCGCAGTCCGCGAGCCGGAAGGCGACGGCGGTATCGTCAAGGCCTCGGTATTTGTGCCCGAGCGTGCAAAAAACTACTTCCTAAACAAGATTGAGCAGTATCGATCGACGGACACCGACAAAGGGCGTCCTCGAAATGAGCCTCTAATTTCAAGGATCGAAACCGCACAGCTGGCATCCGCGCGTTCTCTCTTCACGGATGACGCAGCGCTGTTTCCACCCGACCAGCAACTCGCGGTGTGGTGGGAAATCTGGTTGCGCGAAGGCAGGCGTGAGAAGTTTGAAGCCATAGCGGCCGCTTTGGAAATAGAGCTGCGCCAGCACGCCATCCGGTTCCCCGAGCGCGAAGTCGTCTTGGCGTTGGCAAGCACCGTGACCATGGATCGCGTCGTTGCTCGCAGCGATACCATCGCTGAGTTGCGCCGGGCAAAAGATACGCCAGCGTTTTTCAAAGGTCTTGGAGGTGCAGAACAAAGAGCTTGGACAGACGATCTCGCTGGTCGCGTTCAGGTCTCGCAGACTGCCGGTGACGTTGCTATATGCCTTTTGGACAGCGGGGTCCGCCGCACTCATCCTTTGATCGAGCCGGTGTTGTCGATCGATGATTGGCATACGATCAATCCGGCTTGGGGCGCCGACGACACGCCAGCTTGGCAGGGTCACGGCACGCGAATGGCCGGAGTAGCACTTTATAACGATCTGATTGATCCGCTTGCTTCTGAGGACGCTGTCGAACTGCAATATCGGCTGGAAAGTGTTAGAATTCTGCCACCTGGCGACGCGGATGAAAACCGACCTGATCTCTACGGCGCGATTACCGGTGAGGCGATTGCTCGAGCCGAGATTCAGGCGCCGCACAGAAGTCGGGTCGTAGCGACTGCTATAACAAGCACGGCTCCTTCGCGGGGGCGAGCCTCATCCTGGTCTGCTTCGATCGACCAACTCTGCTTCGAGACGGATGCGCAGCGGTTGATCCTGATAGCTGCTGGAAACATACGGGTTGACTTAAGCCCTGCGGATCACCTGGTTCGCAACGATATCGAACCGCTAGATGATCCAGCGCAAGCTTGGAACGCAATCACCGTCGGGGCTTTCACCAACAAAGTTGACGTTATCGATGCGCCTTTTGCCGGCTACGCCCCGATCGCGCCCGCTGGAGAACTGTCTCCGGCGAGCAGGACCTCCGTCACCTGGGATCGTCAGTGGCCGGTCAAGCCGGACATCGTCATGGAGGGCGGGAACCTGGCGCATGACGGCGTCAATCCTGGTGAGCCGATTGATGACCTGCGCATTCTGACGACGCACTTCCGGCCCGAAAACCGCTACTTCTCTACGATTGGCGACACCAGTTCCGCAACCGCGCAAGCTGCCAAGCTCGCGGCAGAGATCATGGTCAGCCGGCCGGGGCTCTGGCCCGAGACTGTCCGTGCTTTATTGGTTCATTCTGCCGAATGGACACCTGCGATGGCCGCCCGCGTCACGGCCTGCCACGGCAACAAAACGCAATTGCAATCGATTTTGCGCCGCTACGGTTACGGCGTGCCAAATCTCGGCAGAGCGCTGCTTTCCGCCAATAACGATCTGACTTTGATGATCGAGGACGACATTCGACCCTTCCAGCGAGAAGGGAGCGGATCAGTCAAAATGAGAGATATGAAGCTTCATCTGCTTCCTTGGCCGAAGGACAATCTGCTGGCCTTGGGCGCTGAGCCTGTCGAGGTCCGGGTCACGCTGTCCTATTTCATCGAGCCGAACCCCGGCGAGCGAGGCTGGACTAGGCGTCACAGATACGCTTCTCACGGATTGCGCTTCCAGATGAAAACAGCCACGGAATCCGTCGACGAGTTCCGTGCCCGCATCAACCAGGCTGCCCGAAACGAGGAAGAAGGTACACCCGTCAACGTCGGCGAAAGCTGGTTATTGGGTACATTCCGCGACAGCGGATCGCTGCATTCGGATTTCTGGCGGGGAACGGCGGCTGATCTTGCCGAGCGTGACGCCATCGGTATTTATCCAGTTGGCGGTTGGTGGAAGGAAAAGCCGTATCTGGACCGATACAACGAGAAGGCGCGCTATTCGCTGATCGTGACCATTCGCGCGCCTGGTGCCGCGGTTGATCTTTATGCGGCGGTCGAGACGATTCTGAAGACAGAGATCGTCGCACAGGTGTAGGATTCCTTTGATTAATTGGCGGCCGGCCACAATAGGCCCGCACTCCTTCCGATTTGGTGCGAGACTTGTCCAAGTGTTTGGACGAGATGGTCGGTAGGCTCTGGTGATAATAGGGGCGATGGTTCGTATCCCTTCAAGGCGTTCGATGCCAACAGCCGTCCATGCTTATCTGTTCTATCCCGGCAGACGGCAGAACTCGCCAGCCTTCAAGGTTATTGTCGAGGCGTTGAAGATTTGATGTGCCGATCAGCCGGTTGAGCTGCAAATGGCGAGCCTGATCCTCAGTTGAGCCGTAACCGGTGTTCTTCCCCCACATTGGCAGCCGCTGCCTGATCTGTGATCGAGTTTCCATGGATGAGCGACAAGGAGTTTCTCCATGGAGTCTACGTTGGAGGTTCTCACAACGCGGCGGAGCAGGCGTGAGGCCCATCGCCAATGGCCCGATGAGGTCAAGGCACGGATCGTTTCGGAGAGCTTGAGACCAGGCGTAACCGTGAACGAAGTAGCAGGAAGCTACGGGCTGAAGGCCAACCACCTGTCATCGTGGCGGACGTTGGCTCGGCAGGGCAAGCTGGTGTTGCCCGAGCCGGAAGACGCAGTCGAGTTTGTGGCCATCGTTGTTGATGCTCCAGCGCCGGAGCCGCAGACCGTCAAGGCCGCTTCCCGCGCCGAGATCGTCGTGGGTCCAGTTACGATCCGTCTTGAGAAAGGTGCGTCTGCTGCCAGGATCGCTGCCATCGCTCGCGCCCTGGCGGCAGCGACATGATCTTTCCGTCGAACCGCGTCAGGATCATGGTGGCGACCAAACCCGTGGATTTCCGCAAGGGTCATGACGGCCTGGCGGCGCTGGTGAAGAACGAGCTGCACAAGGACCCGTTCACCGGAACGGTCTTTGTATTCCGCTCACGCAAGGCGGACCGGTTGAAGCTGATCTACTGGGATGGCTCCGGGATCGTCATGGCCTACAAGCGGCTGGAGGAGCACACCTTCACTTGGCCAGGCATCAAAGATGGATTGATGACGCTCACCCACGCCCAGTTCGAAGCCCTGTTCGCGGGCCTTGATTGGCGGCGGGTTCATGCCATCCAGACAAGAACACCGGAGGCTATCGAATAGCTGCGGCACGATGACTCAGCACAACAAATTCCGAAGGCAAATCGGCTCCGGATTTGGTAGCTTCCAGCCATGCTTGGTGCCGCCGACTTTCCCGATGATATTGCCGCCCTGAAGGCGATGCTGATCGCGGCGCAGGCCCGCGAGGCGGCCAAGGATGTCGCGATAGCCAGCAAGGACGAACATATCGCCCGCAAGGATGAGCGGATCGAACGGCTTGAGAAGCTGGTCGCAGCATTCAAGCAGGCAGCCTTCGGACGCAAATCCGAGAAGACCGATCCGGACCAATTCGACCTGGCGCTGGAAGACCTGGAGACGGCTATGGCCGTGATCCATGCCGAGGATGAGGCGGACGTTCCGGCTGGAAGCAGGATTGCCAAGCCACGCGCGATCAATCGCGGTTCCCTTCCGAAGCATCTCCCGCGTGTCGAAGAGGTGATCGAGCCGGAAAGCCTGACGTGCGCCTGCGGCGGTTGTCTGCATTGCATTGGCGAGGATGTCTCCGAGCGAATGGACGTGATCCCGGCACAGTTCCGCGTGATCGTCACCCGGCGGCCCAAATATGCGTGCCGTTCTTGCACTGACGGTGTCGTTCAAGCTCCAGCTCCGGCACGACTGATCCAGGCTGGGCTGCCGACGGAAGCCACCGTCGCGCATGTTCTCGTCTCCAAGTATGCCGATCACCTTCCGCTTTACCGCCAGGCTCAGATCATGAGCCGCCAGGGCATCGACCTCGACCGGTCCACGCTGGCCGACTGGGTCGGTCGGGCAGCTTATGAACTGCGGCCCGTCTTTGATGCGTTGATCGCCGACCTGAAGCGCTCAACCAAGCTGTTCATGGATGAGACCCGTGCCCCGGTTCTCGATCCGGGCTCCCGCAAGACGAAGACCGGATACTTCTGGGCGCTGGCGCGGGATGATCGCCCGTGGGGCGGCGGTGCTCCGCCAGGTGTTGCCTTCACCTATGCTCCTGGCCGGGGAGGCATTCATGCCGAACGAATACTGCACGGCTTCTCCGGCATCCTGCAAGTGGATGGCTATGCGGGATACAATAGGCTGATTGCGCCGGAACGTGTCGGTCCTGACATCCAGCTCGCCTATTGCTGGGCGCATGCCCGGCGCAAGCTGGTGGAGATCACCCGCAACGGCTCAGCCCCGATTGCCGAGGAGGGCGTAAGGCGGATCGGCGAGCTGTATCGCATCGAGGCCGAACTGCGCGGTCTCGATCAGGAGGCTCGCCTCGCCGGACGGCATGAACGGTCAGCGCCACTCGTCGCCGACATGCATGCCTGGCTCATTCATCACCGCGCCCGTGTCGCGACCAAGTCGCCACTCGGCGAGGCATTGACCTATATTGCCAAATACTGGGATGGTCTGAAGCTCTTCCTGACTGACGGCCGCATTGAGATCGACAATAACAGTGTCGAGCGGACCATCCGACCGATTGCGCTCAATCGGAAGAACGCACTTTTCGCAGGTCATGATGCTGGTGCGGAGAACTGGGCGACCATCGCTTCGCTCGTGGAGACATGCAAGCTCAATGCCGTCGATCCGCAGGCCTACCTGACCACGACGCTCACCGCCATCGTAAACGGCCACAAGCAGAGCAGGATAGATGAGTTGTTGCCTTGGAATAGACTGGCGGAAGGAGGCTAATCGGACGCAAGGAGCTTCAGCGCTCGCCATTCGCTCCATCAGGCCATAGCATTGAAGCAATTTACCTTGACGGCCTACTTACGCGCTCGCCCCACAAAGATCATCGAGAATGTGTAAACAAGGTAGCAAATCACGAGCGCCAGTTTATTCTCAATGCCGAAACCAACATGCAGAAAAAGAACTATCAAAGCCCCTACGATTGAATTGTTGTAAACAGAATAATTCCCAAAGAAAAAATCAACGGCGACTTTCCGCAATACTCTTAACACGACCCGCTACCTGAACCCTTTTCCAAGTGTCTTCATCGACTTGTCCCAGCGCAACAAAGTTCCGCGAGTGCCCGATGCGACTGGTTCTACGAGAGCCCATGACGGGGCCCGCTCTATCAACGCGTTCACAATAGGACAACCGGGCACGCATGTCCAAGGTAAGCAGCCCGATCCATCTCCATGCAAAGATCAAGAACGGAAGACAATGTGGGCGCAGAACACCGGTTACGTTGAGCCACGCAAGCAGCCCAACCACGCCGACGGCCTGTCTTTGTGCGACTGCGTCTGGTACCGAGATTGCGTGAGTTTCTCCTCGAAGGCCGTGCTCCTCAATGTCCAGTTCCAACAACAATGACGGGCCGCTTAAAACACTGGCCGACGCTTTGCGACAGTCGGCTGCGCGACACCGAGACGCTGGGCAACATCCACTTGCCGGGCCTCGTCCGCCGGAACTGTCGGTTGAAGTCTGCCAACACAGTTTTGATGTCAGCCTCAGGGTCTTCCTCCCGCCATGGCGTCGATGATCCGGCAATCGGCCACCTGACCGAGACGGCATTCGGCTATCATCCGCCGCAGTTCCGTTTTCAGGTTCGTAAGACGGGCGATACGATCTTCCACGGCGTCGAGTTGGCTTTGGGCGATGCGGCTTGCATCCTCACACGATGCTTCCGGTTGTTCCTGGAGAGCCAGAAGAACGCGCACCGATGCCAGATCGAAACCAAGTTCCCGGGCATTCCGGATAAAGCACAGTCGTTGCGCGTCTGCTTCGCCATAGGTGCGACGGCCGTTGGACATCCTGGCTGGGATTGGGAGGACCCCGATGCGCTCGTAATAGCGAATAGTCTCTATGTTCACGCCCGATTTCTCGGATAAGTCGCCGATCTGCATTTTTCGTCTTGCTCCTGTAGTCACTACAGGTAGTACCATGGTCGAATTCGAATATCGAGGACCGACGAAATGGCAGCAGCTGCAACCGACACGATCCGCTATCAGGTGACGGGGATGGATTGTTCCTCCTGCGCCGCCAAGATCGAGGGGACCGCGCGCAAGGTCGAAGGCGTGGCCGACGTGAAGGTATCGATCGCATCGCAGATTATGACACTGCAAGTTGACGAGCCGGCGAACCGCCTGCCTCTGCTGGAAAGCGCCATCACGGGTCTGGGTTATCAGCTTGACCGCATCGGCCCATCCAGCGACACGGCAGACGGCGATGACGACGACAGGATTCCGGACCTGTCGCATGTCACCCCGGCATATAAGAGGGCGCTCTGGATCGTCGTGCTGCTGAACGTTGGCTACGGAGTCGTTGAGATCGTCGGAAGCTTCCTCGCCGGCTCCCAGGCGCTACAGGCGGACGCCCTCGACTTCCTGGGGGACGGCATGATCTCATTCCTGGGGCTGGTCGCGGTCGGATGGGGCCTCGCCGCTCGCGCCAAGGCGGCTCTTCTACAGGGTGTTTTCCTCGGCCTGCTCGGACTTGGCGTCGTCGCGTCCACCATCTACAGGGTGTTTATCGAGCATC
Organism: Rhizobium sp. LjRoot30; assembly: GCF_964253915.1. Classification (NCBI taxonomy): domain Bacteria; kingdom Pseudomonadati; phylum Pseudomonadota; class Alphaproteobacteria; order Hyphomicrobiales; family Rhizobiaceae; genus Rhizobium; species Rhizobium sp. LjRoot30. The sequence goes on from NZ_CAXUSG020000014.1 coordinate 62,884, forward strand.
AGCCGGAATCCGTGCTCATGGGCGGCTTCGCGCTTGTCGCCTTCGTCGTCAACGTTCTGGCGGCCGTGGTGCTCATCCCGCACCGCAAGGGCGACGCGAACATGCGGGCGGTGTGGTTGTTTTCGCGAAACGACGCGATCGGCAATCTCGCGGTCGTGGCCGCCGCGGGCTTGGTCTGGTGGACGGGAACACAATGGCCTGACCTCGTGGTCGCGTTCGCAGTTGCAGGCCTCTTCCTTCAATCGGCGTGGTCGATCATCCGGGACGCAAGACAGGACCTCTCTGCGGCGAGGGACAGATGAGGGCGGTTGCTTCAATTGCCGTGGTCCTGGTCGGCGCGGCACTTGACCTGGGAGCGAAGGCGTGGGCGCGGGCGAGCCTTGAACCTTACGGCCCCCCCACGGACTTTCTGCCTTTGGTACCGTTGCGACTGACCTTCAACAAAGGCGTGTCGTTCAGCATGTTCGCTGTCGACGGCGAAATCGGCAAAGCAGTCCTGATCGGGGTTACGGGCATTATAACACTTGTCATCGCTATATGGGCGTATCGTTCGCGCGGCTGGCAACGGGCAGCCCTGTCGATGATCCTGGCTGGCGCGCTCGGAAACCTGATCGACCGCAGCATGAGGGGCGCCGTGACTGACTTCCTGAGCCTCCGCTTTGGTGAATGGGAGCCGTTCGTGTTCAATCCGGCCGATGTCTGGATTTCTTCAGGCGTGGCCCTTCTGTTGGTCCTGCAGACCACGCAAAGCGGAACCGCCGAGGTGGGCGACGGTACGTCAGCACGGTAACGGGGCCTAAGGGCCATTCCTGTCATTGCGGCGAGAGTGGCAGGGCGCGCTTGTGGGCCGTCGCGACGTGCGTCGCGAGGATGCGCTGAAACGCGGGTTCTCCGATCGGCTTTCCTTCCAGGAAGTCGTCGATGTCATCATACGTGACCCCGTAGACGTCTTCATCGGGCCGCAGCGGAGCGTCGGACTCCAGATCGGCGGTCGGCACCTTGAACACCAGGTCCCTCGGCGCTCCGAGATATTCGGCGAGCGCCCGCACGCGCCGCTTGGTCAGTCCGGAAAGCGGCAGGACGTCCGCAGCGCCGTCGCCGAATTTCGTGAAGAAGCCCATCAATGCCTCCGCCGCATGGTCAGTCCCGATCACCAGGCCACGAACCGCGCCGGCGAGCGCGTACTGGGCGATCATCCGCTGGCGCGCCTTGATGTTGCCAAGGTGGAAGTCCAGCCGAACGGTTTCGAACAGGTCGCCTGCGTCCCCGCAGACCTCGGCCATCATCGCGTCGGCTGCGGGCTTTATGTCGATGGTGACTACGCGGTCGGGGCCGATGGACGCGAGCCCTCTCTGAGCGTCGGCCTCGTCGGCCTGCGTGCCATAAGGCAGTCTGACCGCGATGAACTCCGCCTTATGCCCTCTGCCCCGGAGGCGGTTCACCGCAGTCTGGGCAAGCAGTCCCGCGGTGAGCGAATCCACTCCCCCGCTGATGCCAAGGACGAGCGCTCCGCACGACGAGGCTTGCATGTAATCCGCGAGGAAGGCCGTTCTGCGCTCGGCTTCCGCGGACGCGTCGAATTCCTTCGCTACTCCGAGCGCCTCGATAATCTGCAAATGTTGGTCACGCACGACAATCCTCCATAACAGCTGTGAAATCCAAACCAGGCGAGAAAGTTGCAACCTGCCGAATCCCGACTGTCTCGTGAACTTACATGGCTGCAGATCGACACGTAACCGGAGCAGGCGCGAAGTGCGTCGCTGTCGATAACGCACTTTTCCGTGAGACCTCTTCCAACCCCGATGTCTTCGTGCCAGACTATGCGGGTGAGGTTCATGAAGGTCATCCATCGACTGCTGTTCGTGACCGCCCTGCTGGGGATTGTGGTCGGTCCCTTGAGCATCGGGGCGGCGGACAGCGTAATGGCGGCCTCCGGACCCGCGATGCACGGCATGTCCGGCATGGAGATGTCAGGCGACATGCCGTGTTGCCCTGACGAAATGCCGGCCAAGCCCGACTGCAGCGGCAAGTCATGTCCTCTGGTGTTGGTTTCCACGCGGAACTGAGCCGGTTTTTCCACCGAGAAGTGAGCCACCTCTGAGTATGGTTTTCTGATCAGGGTTTGGTCAAGGGATTGGTCTTTTCTCCTCTTTTCTGTGCCGCGGCGGCCGAGCTGGCTTTGAAGCGGAAGCTGTCGTTCCCGGTTTCCAGGATATGGCAACGATGGGTCAGGCGGTCGAGCAAAGCCGTGGTCATCTTGGCGTCGCCGAAGACGGTAGCCCATTCGCTGAAGCTGAGGTTGGTGGTGATGACGACGCTGGTGCGCTCATAGAGTTTGCTCAGCAGGTGGAAGAGCAGCGCTCCGCCTGAAGCACTGAACGGAAGGTATCCGAGCTCATCGAGGATCAGCAGATCGAGACGGACCAGAGTCTCAGCGATCTGGCCTGCCTTGCCTTTGGCCTTCTCCTGCTCGAGCGCATTGACCAATTCTATGGTAGAGAAGAAGCGGACCTTTCGGCGATGATGCTCGATTGCCTGGACACCGAGGGCGGTCGCGATATGTGTTTTTCCCGTGCCAGGCCCGCCGACGAGAACGATATTCTGCGCTCCGTCCATGAACTCGCATCGGTGCAGTTGGCGCACCGTCGCTTCGTTGATCTCGCTGGCGGCGAAGTCGTACCCGGAGATGTCCTTGTAGGCAGGGAAACGGGCAGCCTTCATGTGATAGGCGATGGAGCGAACCTCACGCTCGGCCATCTCGGCCTTCAGCAACTGGGACAGGACGGGCACGGCTGCATCGAAGGCTGGAGCCCCTTGCTCGATAAGGTCCGTGACGGCTTGGGCCATGCCATACATCTTCAGGCTACGCAGCATGATGACGACGGCGGCGCTGGCGGGATCATGACGCATTGCGACCTCCCGCGACCCGGACACGCAGACCATCGTAGCGCTCGACATTAGCCTCGGGTTCACGAAGCAAGGTCAACGCCTGCGGGGTATCGATGTCGGGACCGTCGATCGTCTTGCCGTCGATCAGCCGATGCAGCAGGTTCAGCACATGCGTTTTGGTCGCGACGCCCCCATCCAGGGCAAGCTTCACAGCCCTGAGTACGACCTGTTCGTCATGGTGAAGAACGAGGGCGAGGATGTCCGCCATCTCACGATCACCGCCGGGGCGGCGAAGCATCTGATCCTGTAATTGCCGAAAGGCCGGCGGCAATTCCAGGAAGGGTGCACCATTGCGCAGGGCACCGGGCTTGCGCTGGATGACCGCAAGATAGTGCCGCCAGTCGTAAATCGTCCTCGGCGGTTTGTCGTGACTGCGCTCAATGACCCGCACATGTTCGCAGAGGATATTGCCTTCGGCCGCAACGACCAGCCGTTCGGGATAAATCCGCAGGCTGACGGGCCGGTTCGCAAACGATGCTGGCACGCTGTAACGATTCCGCTCGAAGGTGATCAGGCATGTTGGTGAGACGCGCTTGCTCTGCTCGACGAAGCCGTCAAACATGGCGGGGAGCGCCATCAAGGCTGCACGCTCATCAGCCCAAACATCCGCGATCGTGCCGGACAAGGTTCCATGCGCCGTCTCCCGCCATAGGTCCTGGCAATGCTGGTCCAGCCAGTCATTCAACGCCGCCAAATCGGGAAAGTCCGGCATCTGTTGCCACAAGCGTGGCCGGGCATCCTGGACGTTCTTCTCGACCTGACCTTTCTCCCAACCTGCCGCTGGATTGCAGAACTCGGGCGCAAAGACATAATGGTTCGTCATCGCCAGGAAGCGGATGTTGACCTGCCGCTCCTTGCCCCGGCCTACGCGATCGACCGCGGTCTTCATGTTATGGGATGGACGCCTCCCTCCGAGGCCTCAGAATGAGGGGCCCAACTAAAGGAGGAAGTCATGACATTCGAATTGCTCGCAATCGATCTTGGAAAGTCGTCATTCCATCTCCACAGCATCGCGTCGGATGGCGCTATCCTGTCGCGGAAGATCAGCCGTTCGAAGTTGGCCGAAACGGTCAAAGCGATAAACCCCAGGATGGTAGCGATGGAAGCCTGCGCCAGCGCTCATCATTGGGGGCGGCAATTCCAGCATGACGGGCGAGAGGTCTTGCTGATCAATCCACGCTTCGTGAAGCCCTTTGTCCGTGGCTCCAAGAACGATGCGGTCGATGCTGCGGCGATTTATGAAGCGGCGACACGTCCAACCATGCGGTTCGTACCGGTCAAGTCGACCGCACAGCAAGACCTTCAGTCACTACATAGAGTTAGGGAGCGTCTGATCGTTCAGCGGACATCGCTGATCAATCATGCCCGCGGCCTTCTTGCCGAGTATGGAATCGTTTTGCCGCAGGGGCCATGGCGGTTTGCTGCTCAGGCACCCTCGGCTGTCGAGAATGCACCTCTTTCCGATCTCGGGCGCGAGCTATTCCTCGAACTCCTTGACCAGCTCACCGATGTGAATGACCGGGTTGCCAGGCTCGACCGGAAGATTAGCGAGATTTGCCGCGAGCGAGAAGATTGCCACCGTCTGTGCGAACTGCCTGGCGTCGGTCCGATCATTGCAACTGCACTGGTGGCCAGCGTTGAGGACGGGCGCCACTTCAAATCGGGGCGAGAACTGGCGGCCTGGATCGGGCTGGTCCCGCGACAATACACGACTGGCGGCAAACCACGCCTCGGCGGAATTGGCCGCCGAGCGAACCACTACCTCCGTCGCCAAATGATCCATGGTGCACGCGCAGTTATCAGCCGACTTGCCAGTCACGACGATCGCCGATCGCAATGGCTGAAAGAGCTCGTCGCTCGCCGTGGATTTAATAAAGCGATCGTAGCGCTCGCCAACAAGACCGCGCGGGTAGCATGGGCCTTGCTCACACGACAGGAGCGCTATGCCGCAAAATAGTCATTTGCCAATCGTTGCCTGTGAGGCAATGATGAATGCGAGGTAAGAACTGATGGCGTAACGGCACGGACCGCAGCTTCGGATCCTGATTTACGACAAGGCCACAAAGGTCGATCATGTTATGAGGAAAGAGGCAGCGGACTCCCATCAAGGCCAGGAGCGTGATCGCTCCAGCGATAGGCCGGATAGATTCACGCATCCAATGCCGAGTGCCGCCAAATGTTCATCTCGCCCGGGAGGCGTCCATAGATTATCGTAGATGCCGCGGCCAGGTACGCCGCCGAACACACGGAAGCCGTGCCAGTGGGCGTCGAACAGCATCTCGTGCGTTTGCAGCAGGTAGGCCCTGACCAGAAACGCGCGACTGTGCGACAGCTTGATATGTGCGACCTGAAGCTTCGTGCGCTCGCCGCCTACCACGGCATAATCTTCACTCCAATCGAATTGGAATGCTTCGCCTGGGCGAAAGGATAGCGGAACGAATATGCCGCGGCCCGCTTTCTGCTGCTCAGCCCGCCAGTCACGGGCGAATGCGGCGACCCGACCATAGGAGCCGGTAAAGCCGAGAACCACCAGGTCCGCATGAAGCTGCTTCAGCGTTCGGCGCTGCTTGCGCGACCTCCCGGCCTCGGTCTTCAGCCAGCCAGCAAGTTTGTCGGCATAGGGATCAAGCTTGCTCGGTCGTTCCGGTACCGTGAACGTCGGCTCGATCGTACCAGCGCTCAAATACTTCGCGATCGTGTTGCGTGACAGCCCGGTGCGCCGGCTGATCTCCCGGATCGACTGCTTCTCGCGCAGCGCCATCCGACGGATAATGTTTAAAAGTCCCATGTGGATCACTCCGTTGCCCCCGTCGCTCACCGCGTTGGGGGGAAGGTTCACATGGCTCAATTCTCAATGGAAATTATGCGCCTAATGGAGTGAACCCCTCGGGCTGGACCATCGAAACGCTTCAAACTAAGCCGCCTGCTGGGCGAGTTGAGTTTCGAATTCTGCTGGCGATAAATAGCCAAGGGCCGAGTGCAGCCGCTTGGCATTGTAGATCTCCTCAATGAACCTGGGCAAGCGTTCGGCCACATCCGCGAATGTTTCGTAGCCGGCGATGTAGACGTCCTCGACTTTCAGGGTCTTCATGAAGCTCTCTGCCTGCGCATTGTGATAAGGGTTGCCGACGGCGCTCATAGACCCCTGTAAGCCTGCCGCATCGAGCGCTCGTCGATAGGTCTCACTTGCGTACTGGCATCCGCGGTCCGTGTGGTGAATGCAGCCGCGTGGGGGCCTTCTGTTCTCGATCGCCGAACGCAATGCTGCCAAAGCCAGCGGCGTATCCAGGCGTTTCGACAGGCCATAGCCGACGACTTTCCGGCTGCAGGCGTCGAGAATGACAGCAAGATAGCAGAAGCCAGCGGCGATGCGGATGTACGTGAAGTCGGCCACCCAGACCATATCAGGCCGCGACGGGATCACATTGCGATAAAGGTTTGGGTAAATCGGCGAATCGTGGTTGCTATCCGTCGTGCGAACATACCGCTTGCGAGGCTTGATACCGAGGCCATTGGCCCGCATGACGCGGGCGACACGCTTGTGATTAACGAGGTGGCCTCTTCGCTGAAGCTCGTGTGTCACGCGCCGGTATCCATAGCAAGGCAGCTCGTCCTGGATGTCCTCTATGATTGCAACGAGCTCGCTGTCGCCGAGATTTAAAGCTTTTGCCTTTGATCGGTAATAGTAGGTGCTCCTCGGGAGATCGATCATTTTGCACCCCCGTCTGACAGAGCAGGCCGGGGACCGGTGATGATGGAGGAGCTCCCGCTGTCGCCGGCGATCAACTGGCGCGGTGTTTTTTTAACCAGGTCCAGCTCCATGGTGAGCTGGCCGACCTTGCGTTCAAGCGCCGCAATGTGGGCCTCGTACTCGGCAATGACGCTGGCCTCAGCCTCCTCATCGTTCAGATCGCCGCGATCGAACTGCGTCAGCCATAGCTGTATGAGGTTTGCCGAAACGCCGTATGTCCGTTGTGCGTCGCGCCGTCCGATGACGCCGTTTCGGATATCCTGGCAAAGCTGCAACTTGAACGGCGTCGAATGCCGGCGATATGGACCTCGGGACTTCATGAGCCTTCTCCGATTGAGGCCCGCAGAGTGTATCAGTTTTTCTGGGTCCCGTGGTCCAGCCCGAGGGGTTCACTCCATAACCGGCTCAGTTCTGCGTGGAAACCAACAACCAGCGATACCACGAGAGCCTGGCCAACGTGACGCCTGCCGACGCCTACTTCGGCAGGGCTCCGGCAATCATCAAACTGCGCGAAAGGATCAAGCGACAGACCATCGAACATCGGCGCTTGCAGCACCGCAAGTTCGCCGCCTAACATCAACCCCCTGACGAGGTCCGCACTCCGCTAATCTACGCCGCGAGTTGTGCCGAATGTTCTGACGACGGACAGCCGGCCGAGCAGAAGACGTAGCGCTCGCCTTCATACTCAGCCTTGTGAGCGGTCCTGGCGGGATCGACCACCATGCCGCAGACCGGATCATGGTCGACGTGACCGGACGGCGTTTCGCCGTCCGGCTCATGATGGTGATGATGGCCGTGCGCCCCAGTCACCTCGGCGGCGCGTTCGCTCTTCTGATCGTCGTCGGCCATTCATCACCTTTCACACGCCGCGCGTGCCTTCCGGTCTCTGTTCACTCCTCGATCAGATGGAACTCTTCGAGCAGCTTGGCGATCTCGGTGCCTTCGAGCTTCTTCATCAGCAGCTTGCGCAGGAAGGCCGGTCCGGGAAGGTCGATGCCCTTGCCGTCCCGCAGCGGACCGATCGCTGCCAGCAGCGTACGGATATCGTAGGTCGAGTTGAAGACTTCCGGCACGCCGCGCTCGACATTCATCAGGGTGTAGACGGCCTCCATCGGGGTCCTCACCGAATATTCCGTGGTGAAGATGCAGTCCCGCTGTTTCGATTCCGCGAACTGTCCGATGAAGGCGAAATTGACCGCGCCCTCCGGCACCACGTCCGGCCGGTCACCCGCCTGGCGCGGCATGAAGAAGGCGGTGATATAGGGCATCATCGTGGGCACGGTGCTGGCGCCGGAGGCTGCGAGCTCCGGAATGTCCTCGACCGGTACACCGAGATGGTAGAGCCACTCCTGGGTGATTTCCTCGCCGGTGCATTCCTGCATTGGCTTCTTCACATAGTCGCCGGGCTTGTCGACAAAGAGCGCGTAGAACCAGGCGATCATCTGGTCCTTGGGCTGCTTCTTGAAATGCGGCTGGCGATGAACCGTCCAGCTCAGCAGCCACGCCGAGTCCTTCACCGTGACGATACCCGCCGAGACGATCTTGCCGGTGAAGGGGTTGCGCTTGGTGATCTTCTCGACATAGGCCGGAATGCGGGCGTCGAGGGCAGTGATGGAGGCGGAGGCCCATTTCGTCTCCGGGATATGGGCGCCGAACACGTCGGGGCGGCCGAAGGCCGGATCCTTCGCGGCGATGCGGCGCCACAGGTCCCAGGCCGGCGCCGGTCCTTCGTTGAGCTTCGCCGGCGTCTTGTGATCGCCATTGTCGGAATTCTCGGTCAATGAGCCGATGGTTATGAAGACGAGATCGTCTGGCGCGAGATCGACGCCGCCTTCGACGCCGCGCTCTTTCCAGTGAATGCGGGTCGCTTGCTTGCGGCCGGGCTGGATGTCGAAATCGACGTCGGTGACCTCGACGCCGTAGCGGAACGTGACGCCGTGATCGGTCAGCCACTTCACCAGCGGCAGGACCATGGATTCATACTGATTGTAGCGATTGAACTTGAGCGAGGAGAAGTCGGCGAGACTGCCGATATGATGGATGAAGCGGTGCAGGTAGAGCTTCATTTCCAGCGCCGAATGCCATTCCTCGAAGGCGAACATGGTGCGCCAATAGAGCCAGAAATTGCTCTTCAGGAAATCTTCGCCGAAGACCTCGTTGATGCGCTTGTTCTCCATCTCCTCGCGTGTCGCCAGGAAAACGGAGAGCAGGTCCTTCTGGGCCTTGTCGTTCAACGTCAGCAGCGCCTTGTCGGGCACGTCCTGGCCCTGGTTCTGCGTCGTACGCTGGAGCGAAAAGTTGGGGTCGTCCTTGTTGAGCCGGTAGAATTCGTCGAGGACGCTGGCACCCTCGATCTCCAGCGAGGGGATCGAGCGATAGAGGTCCCACAGGCACTCGAAATGCTCCTCCATCTCGCGGCCGCCGCGAATGACGAAGCCCTTCTCCGGCACATCAAGACCATCGAGCGCGCCGCCGGGGATTCCCAGCTCTTCCAATATGGTGATGCGATCGCCCGGAACGCCGCCGTCGCGGATCAGGAAGGCGGCGCCGGCGAGCCCCGCCAGCCCCGAGCCGACGAACCAGGCCGTCTTCTTGTCGGCCCCCTCGGGCTTGCGGGGACGCACGAAGGCTTCATAGTTTCCACTGCTATAGTGCATGGCGAACTCCTGTTCTTCTTGTTGGGATCAGTCTGCGGAGGGTTTGTAGCTGTAGAAGCCTTCGCCCGAGGCGATGCCGAGCCTGCCCTTGTCGATGTAGTTTTCCTTCAGCCATGCCGCGAGCGACTGGGCGTGCTCATCGCCATGCGACAGAATGTTGTAGGGGGTGTTCAAGCCGATGATGTCGTAGATCTGGAACGGCCCCATCGGCGCGCCGGTGGCGATCCGCCAGACCTTGTCGACATCTTCCGGCTCGGCATAGCCGCCGGCGGCGAGATCGGCCGCCGCGTTCAGGAACGGCACCAGCAGGGAATTGAGGACATAGCCTGCCTTTTCCTTGCGCACCGGGATCGGCACCATGCCGATGGCCGAGGCGAAGGCGATCAGGGCATCGAACACGGCCGGATCGGTGTCGTCGGTGCCCATCACCTCGGCGGTGTTGAACTTCCAGATGCTGTTGGCGAAGTGCAACGCCAGAAACCGGTCCGGGCGGCCGGTGAAGGCCTTGAGGTCGCTCGGCAACAGGGTCGAGCTATTGGTAGCGAAGATCGCCCTTTCCGGCGCAAGCCCCGCGAGCTTCTCGTAGAGCGCCTGCTTGATCGAGAGAAGCTCCGGAACCGCTTCGATCACGAGGTCCGCGTCCGCGACGGCCGAACCGAGATCGGCGGACAGGGTGATGCGCTGCAGGGACTCGGCGGCCTTGCCGTCGGCCGCACCGGCCACCTCCTTGCCATAGGTCTTGACGAGCATGGCAAAACGCTGCCTTGCCTGTTCAAGCGCCTCCTCGCTGGTGTCGTAGGCGGTAACGTCGAAGCCGCTATAGGCGGTCTGGAAGGCTATCTGGCTCCCGAGGACGCCCGTGCCGAGAACCGCCACTTTCCTGATATCGCTCATTCAATCTCCTTCTGCGCGGTATCGTCACCAAGAAACGGAGCCGCCACCTCCACCGGGACGCGGGCCAGCTTGCCGGTTTCCCGATCGACAAGGGCCCACTGGGTCAGCGAGGCGACGAGCGTCCGCCCGTCTTCATCATGGAATTCGACGCATCGTGCATAGCGCGCACCGCGCGGCACTCCGACGACCCAGGTGATCGCGCTGACCGCGTCTCCCGCCCGGACATTGCCGCGATAGTCGACCTCATGGCGCAGCACGACCGCGACGAACCGGTCGCGATCTTGCGGACGCGCGGCCGTCAGCCAGTGCGCCACCGACGCATCCTGGATCCAGGTCACCCAGACAGCATTGTTGACATTGCCGAGTTCGTCGATGTCGGCGTCCTGGGCGCGGAAGCGGATATGGAAGCGCCGATGCTCATCCACCTCGCCGACGAGCGGGTGTCCGTGCTCATCGCAGCCGATGCGTCGACGATCTGACACGATCCCGCTCACGAATACGCCTGCTCCTCATGCGACGAACCCAGTCCAGCCATGGCGCGGAAGAAGCCGACGAGCATCTCGTCGCGCGGCATGGCGCCTTCGACATCGCCCTGGACCGCCAGTCCCATCCAGAGCGCGTATAGACCGATGCCCGTCTGCATCGGCGGCAAGGCCGGACGCAGTGCGAAGCGTTGCGTTAGATCGGCAACGAGTTCACCGAACATCCGATAGCAGGCCGCCTTGCCCTCCCGGTGCCGCTCGGCGAAAGCCGGATCGCGCCGCGCGTGAAGCTGCAATTCGATCGAGAGGAGCGACCATTGCGCTTCACCGGCCAGCTTCGCGAGCCGGGCGGCCAGCACCTGGAGCGTTGCCTCGATATCATCGCCGGAGCAGTGCGCGACCAGGTCGCGAAGCAGTGTGACCTCATCCTGGATATGGCTCTGCAGGATCTCGACCAGCAGATCGTCCTTGCTGGCGAAGTTCGAGTAGAAGGCACCCTGCGAATGGCCGGCCGCGCTGCAGATGTTGCGGATCGACATGGCGGCGACCCCCTCCTCGATGATCGAGGTATGTGCGGCGGCGATCAGCCGGTCCCGCGTCTGGCGCTGCGTGTCCTTGCGCGTAAGCGGCATGGGTTCGTTCTCCAACCAACGGGCGAGACGTGCGAAACCTTTTCGGCGGTTCCGCGTTCTCAGTAAAACCAGATATCAACTGATATCCGAAATCAACGGCGATTTCGACCCGAAATCGTCCGCAGTATCGAAATTAAAACGCGAAGGAGTGCCCTTGGCTGAAACCTACATTGGCTATTCCCCGGACGTGGAGGTTCTCGGCGAAGACGAGGAGCGGCTGACCGCCGAAATCCTCGAGATCATGGCGAGCACCAACCGTAAGGCCTTCGAACGCCACCGCCATGCGGTGCGCGACGCCCATGCCAAGAGCCACGGGTTCCTGAAGGGTGAGTTGGTCATCCCGGAACTGCCGGAGCATCTGCGCCAGGGGCTTTTCGCTCGTCCCGCCACCTATTCCGTGGTGATCCGCCTCTCATCAGCGCCCGGAGATATTCACTCCGATACGATACCGGCTCCGCGCGGCATGGCGATCAAGGTCATTGGCGTGGCGGGGGAGCGGCTTCTCCCCGAAGACCAGGGCCGCAACCAGGATTTCCTGCTGGTCAATATCCCGACCCTGAGCTTCGGCACGATCGGTAAATATCGCCAGCTCATCGGCCTTCTGGAAAAGAATGCCCAGAACCCGGCCGTTCTCCAGCGCGCCATGGCCGGGGTGGCGCGGGGAGTGGAAGCCGCGGTCGAAGCGGTCGGCGTCGAGCCCGGCGCCACGCTGCGCGGTCTCGCGCGCGACAATGACCATCTGCTTGGCGAGACCTATCACTCGATGGCGGCGATCCGCTTCGGCGACTACATCGCCAAGATCAGCGCCGCACCGCTCTCCGACAATGTCCGGGCACTCGCCGGCAAGGATGTCGGCGCGGTGGAGGACGCCACCATGCGCGATCTGGTGGTCGAGCATTTCCGCGATCAGAGCGCGGAGTATCAACTGCGCGCCCAGCTCTGTACCGATCTCGAAAGGATGCCGGTCGAGGATGCGGCGGTGCTCTGGCCGGAAGATCTCTCGCCGCACCAGCCGATCGCCACGCTGCGCATTCCCCCTCAGGACGCCTATTCGCCAGCGCGGCGGGTCTATGGCGATGACGTGCTGTCCTTCAACCCCTGGCACGGCATCCGCGATCATCAGCCGCTCGGCTCGATCATGCGGGTGCGCATCGCCGCTTATGAACGTTCCGCCCGCTACCGCCACGAAATGAACGCGCAGCCGCGCGTCGAGCCGACGAACATCGACGCCATTCCGGACTGACGATCCGATCGTCAACCAAACTTACGAAAGGAGGCCAGCCATGGCCGAGACCGAAGGAACCCCTCAGATCGACGAAACCCGCCTTCAGGCCATCCGCCGCCGGATCGAGGAAGTGGCCGGCGACGCGCCGCAGCTCGCCAAGCTCGCCCTCGAGCAGATGGTGACGAAGCATAATCCAGACCTCAAGGGCACCGCCGGCTCCGCCGGCCGTGTCGGCGCTCAGTCCGGCAATGTCTCGGAGCTTACCGCCATCGCCAACCTCAAGCCAGGCGGCGCGGACCGGCTGAAACGCATCTTCGGGCTGGTGAACGGCAATTTCGACGGAGCACAGAAGGTCGGCACACTGCACAATATGCGCTTCGTCTTCTTCGACAACGACACGCGCATCCTGTTCGCCACCGCCTATGATGGCGACTGGGACACCTATATCAACGACTTCGCCACCAAGATCCCCGACCTGATGGACCTGCTCTTCGCCTCGGTCGAGGGCTGGCCGGGCATTGCGAGCCCCAAGGTCAAGGACTTCATCGCCGAGCATCAGATCACCGCCGCCGGCTGGTTCGTCGCCAACCCGCAGGTGACCGTCGTCGATGTGCGCCGGCTCCAGCGCATGGAGCATGCCGTCAACGAATTTCTCGACAAGGTGGGCTGAGCAATGGCGATCCTTCAGAAACTGAAAGAGCGCTTCCGGCGCGACAGCGTCACGCTCGACCTGCACGACATCCAGGCGCTGATTCTGCGAAGCCGGCCGGAGCCCTATGTCGGCATCCACGCCATGCTCCATTTCGACGAGGCCGAGGGCGCGCGCGACCTCCTCGGCCGGCTCGCGCCGCATATCACCTCGGCCGACAACTGGAGCGACGATCTCGATTTCTGGATCGGGGCCGCACTCAGCTTCGAGGGGCTGAAGGCGCTCGGCCTGCCGGAAGCACAACTCAAGACCTTCCCGCTCCCCTTCCAGCAGGGCATGCCCGCACGCGCGGAGCAGCTTCGCGACTTCGGACCCAACGCGCCGGAAAACTGGGAAGACGTGTTCAAGCCGGGCAACTGCCATCTCGCGCTGACCATCTACGCGGTCGACGATGATGCGCTCGACAAGGCGCTGGCGACGGCGCGCACCGAACTCGACCGGAGCAGCGGCGTCACCTTGCTCGGCGAGCATCGCTTCGGCGCGCCGGACGGCGCGAAAAACCCGTTCGGTTTCCGGGATTCGATCTCCCAGCCCGCAGTGGAGGGCAGCGGCGTTGATCCGCTGCCAGGCGAGGAGCGGCCGATCAAGGCCGGCGAATTCATCCTCGGCTATGAGAGCGAGAACGGCCAGCCGCTCGGCATGCCCGAGCCTGCGGTTCTCGGAAGGAACGGCACCTTCGTCGTAATGCGCAAGTATAACAGCCGGGTCGGTTGCTTCAACGCCTTCCTCAAGGCACATGGCGACACGCCGGAGGAACGCGAGCGCCTTGCCGCCAAGATGTTCGGGCGCTGGCGCTCCGGCGCACCCTTGACGCTGGCGCACGATCACGACGATCCCGACCTCGGCGCCGATCCGCAGCGCAACAACGACTTCACCTTCAAGGACGATCCCAAAGGCCGCGTCGTGCCGCTCGGCTGCCATATGCGACGGCTCAATCCCCGCGATTCCGAGTTGACGCTGCTCACCGACGTCAACATCCACCGCATCATTCGCCGTTCCTCGACCTTCGGGCCGGTTTATTCCGAGGATGTGGGGCCTGAGGACGATGCCAACGGCGATCGCGGCCTGTTCTTCATCTTCATCAGCGCGCGTGCCTACGACACGATCGAGTTCATGCAGCAGGAGTGGATCAACCGAGGCAATTTCGTCGACCTTGGCGAAGAGCGCGATCCGATCGTTGGCCTGCATGAGGATGATGGCCGGTTCACGATCCCGCAGGCGCCGGCGCGCAAGCGCATCGACGGTGTGCAGACTTTCAATGTCATGAAGGGCGGCGAATATCTGTTCATGCCAAGCCTGTCCGCGCTCAAATGGCTGGCGGCCGGGAGCTGGGGTTAGGAACCCGCCGGTCAGTCGTTGGCCTTTGTGAAGATGAACGTGCAATTCATCAGGATCGCTGCGCTCGGCCTCACCATGATCTTTGCCAGTCGCGTCTGGCCCGATCGGTAATCCTGACATCGCGTAGTATCTGGATCATCCTTCCACGCAATATTCGCGGTGACGGAGGCGCTCGGAGACGTGACCACATCTACCTTCGGACCGCGCCTAACGATCTCGCGGCAGACCACCCAGGCAGCGTTGGCAATCGCAACGCCGCGTTCGCGCTATCACATGGACGCGGTGACAAATGCTGCCATAGTTCGCCGACGCCGATCCCTATGATCCACGACAAAAAATAGTGCACCCAGGACTTCGATGTCCGCGACCTGGACATCGGTCCCAGCAAGGTGAAGACGCATGTTTTCCGTTGACTTGCCGGTCTAGTGTCGCAGAAAACGCCTGCGCCTCTTGCCAGAAGGGCACCCTTCTGGTCACGCAAGGCCGACTGGACAAGAGCACACTCATTCCCTGCAACATTCGTTCCGGTGACGACAGCGACACCGAGATTTCCCTTGCCGAGAACACGCAGCGCGAGGCCATGCACATCGTGGATGAGATTCTGGCCTATCGCCAGCTTGTCGAGGGCGGCATGACCCCGGAAAACATTGCTGCCCGTTTCGGCCAGTCCGTCGCCACCGTGCGCCAGCGGCTTAAGCTCGCCAGTCTTTCCCCTAAAATTCTAGGAGAATTGCGTGAGGATAAAATCCGGATCGATCAAGCCAAGGCGCTTGCGATCAGCGACGATCACGCCGCACAGGATCGGGCATGGTTCGAAACACAATCATGGAACCGTGACCCCTACTCTCTTCGCGCCATGCTGACCCGCGATCATGTCCGCAGCACAGACAAGCTCGCTCTGTTCGTCGGGATCGAGGCTTACGAGGCCGCAGGGGGGGCAACCATGCGTGATCTGTTTGCAGGGCATCGTAAAGTTAACTTCAGCGAAGCAAAAGCGTGACGCCCGCCACGTGCACTGCTCATGCGCGAGCGATCTTCGCCCATAGGTTCATCGCCGCTTTGCGCAGTTCGCGATGATGGCTGGAGGGAATGTCGTGGCGCGGGATGTGGAAGAGGTTGGCAATCGGATCATGGATGGAAACGAAGAGTTGCAGATGTCGCTTTGACTTGAAGCGCTTCATGATCCGCTCTCGCCGTCGGATCGGCTGGTGGGAATTCTCCGCCCGATTGTTCAGGCCTTTATGGGAGCGGTGCTCGACACCGGGCATGATTTCCTGCTTTGCGGCGCCATAGGAGCGAAGCTTGTCGGTGATCATCACGCGCGGCGATCGTCCCTGGCCTTTCAAAAGCTTGCGCATCAGGCGCTTGGCCGCCTTGGCGTCGCGGCGGCTTTGCACCAGAACCTCCAGGACAAAACCGTCCTGATCCACGGCGCGCCATAGCCAATGCTTCTTGCCCCGGATCGAAATAACGACCTCATCGAGATGCCATTTATCGCCGAGTCGGCCGCGCGAACGTTGACGGATTTGGTTGGTGAAAGTTCGTCCGAATTTCTCTGCCCACAGCCGGATCGTTTGATGCGAGACAATGATGCCACGAGCGGCCAGCATGTCTTCGACCATCCGCAGGCTCAGGGGAAAACGGAAATAGAGCCACACCGCGTGGGCAATGATTTCAGCGGGAAAGCGGTGGCGACGGTAGAGCGGATCACGGTCTGTCATGCCTCTTCATCGCCTATCAAGCCCCAAGTTCCGTTAACTTTACGATGCCGCTCGGCCCATCAGCCCAAAACATCAAAGGAGAAACGCAGGAACTTGACCCCGACCAACAACACGAACGATACCTAAAGGCGGGTCAATTCTCGGTGGAAACGCCGGGTCAGCTCTCAGTGGAAATCAACACTTCAGATCGTTCGGTGCATTCCAGCGAGAGATTGCCGGCAAATCGATCGACCCCTGAGTGAAATGGACGCGCGATCGGGAGAACATGCCGCCCCGCCCAAACAGCCCAAACAGGCATGCCAACAGGATGATAGCGAATGCGAGCCAGGCGCATCGCTGGGCGAGCCAGAACCGGCGCTAAAACGGGCCATGATCTTCGACACCTTCCGGTAGGGGTATCGGCTTAGGCGTTCGTTACATGGAAAGATCCCGTTGGTTTCGGCATAGTGGTGAGCCGGCCCTACTCGACAAATTCGACCATGACGCCCGGCTTGACCATGCCGGCCAGTTCTTCGACGTCCCAGTTGGCCAGCCGAACACATCCATGCGATCCGACCTTGCCGATCAGCTCCGGTACTGGCGTGCCGTGAATGCCGTAGGTAGGCTCTGTCAGGTCGATCCAGACTGTCCCGACAGGACCGTTCGGCCCGCTCGGCAGTTCAAGGATCTTCTTGTTGTTGCCCTGCTGGAAATTGATCTTCGGATTGTAGGTGTACGTCGGCATTCGCGACACGCCCTTAACCTTGTGAGTACCGGTTGGTGAGGGACTGTCCTCACTGCCAATTGTCGCTGGATAGACCGCGAGCAGCGAGCTGTCTTCGGCAAAAGCGAAAACCTGCGCCAGTTTGCGATGAACCTCGATCCGCTTGACCGATCCGGTCCTGGCAGCGCCGGGAATGGCGACAGCGATCGTTTCGCCCGGCTTGAAGGCCGCCGTCGGATTGAGGGCCTTGATCAGCGCGATATGCATGTGGAAACGTTCGGCCAGCTTCTCGGCAATGCTGGTATAGCCGAGATGCTCCATCCTCGCCTGCTCGGCATAGTCTTTTGGAATGCTCTCGACGATATCCTCTCCGTCTTCTTGCGTGATGGCATAGGCCTGGATGGCCGGGGCATCATCGGTCAAACGGCCCAGTACGTCGGGATCGAGCTTCCCATCCACTGGCAGACCCTGAAGCGTCTCGAAACCGGCAATCGCTTTCGTCAGGTTGTCGCCTAAATAACCGTCGATGACGCCCGGCGATGAACCAGCCCGGTCGAGCAGGACCTGCAGATGCACGATGGCGGGATTGGGCTCGGTCTGTTTTTCCGCCGGCGCCTCGATCGGAAGGGACGCGATCGCCGTGGTATTGACGGTTTGTGCGTCGATCGGCGCTGCAAAGGCTGGGGAACAGAGCGTTAGAGCGGCGGTCAGTGAAAAGTACCGAAAGGCATTCTGCATGGAGGCTACCGATAAATTAGGGAGAGACTCTCCACCCGGTGGATGGAGAGGCTTCATTGGAGAAAGGTCAAGCAAGGAAGAAGGCCGCCGTTTCCGGCGGCCTTCATCTTGTCAAATCGTGCGGCGAGTGGTGGTTTCGGCCAGAAGCAACGCCTTCTTCGTGCCGTAGGAACCGCCGAACCAGGCCGCCACAGCCCCGAGCAGGAGGGCGAAGAAGCCGAGGATCGCGCCGGCCGACACTGCCTTGGTGGCCGTCTGCGCCGCCTCGAGCGCCTGCTGCTTGGCCGCAGCAACATTGTCGCGATAGGTCTTCTCGTACTGCTCGACCTGGGTGCGGGCCTGATCGACCGGGATGTTCTGTGCCTTGGCGATCGCATCAGCGGCGCGATTGCGGGCATCTGCGGCCTTTGCCTGGTCACCGGTCACCGCGGCCTGGACCGCCGACACCGCAGCGTCACGCAGGGCTGCCGGATCGTTGCCGCCGGACGCATTGCGGATCTGTTGCTCGATCCCCGCCATCGGGTTGGCCGAGTTGGTGAGGGCAGGGGCTGCCGCCGTGGCAGCGGTCGCGGCCGTCTGGCCAACGCCACCGACAATGCTGGACAGACCACTGAACGCTCCGCCGATGAGAGCACCGACCGACGTGGTCAGCAGGTACAGGATGACGAGAGTGGTGACGGCCCAGGTGGTTACGCCCTGATAGCCGCCGGTCGAGCGGCTCGGACGGCCTGACAGGCGGCTGGCGGCATAACCGCCGACGAAGGAAGCAATAATGCCGGCCACAACGAACCACGCGCCACCGGCTATGGAAAAGGTGCTTGCATTCGGGTTATCATAGGTTGCGGGATCGATCACGGCGGCGCCGATGCCCACTCCCAGAAGATTGAGGAGGAACTGGACGGCAAGCGCCAGGACGACCCCGGCGAAGATCGCGCCCCAAGACACCTTGTGCAATGTGGCTGTAAGGGAGGGGTCGACATAGGCCGCTTCGCGCGACACGTGGACGGAGACAGGTTCGGTCATGGTGCATCCTCTTCATCACGGGAATGTGAGTGCCATACTAACGCCGCAATCGCCGTTCGGTTCCCGTCCAGCAGGATACAAAAAAGACCGGCGATGGGATCGCCGGCCTCGAACTGCAGCTTCATCAAACGAAGAGCCTTCCATTAGTCCTTGCGGACAATACGGTCGGATCGTTCATCTTCGACTTCCACCTCGGTGCGGCGAACGCTGTCGCTGATGGTTTCCTCGCGCTGCTCGGCCGTTTTGCGCAGAGCAATCTCTTCGACAACGCGCGCATCCTTCGAGACGATCGCCTCCTCATGATGCTCCTCGGCCTCGATCGTACGGTCGACGAAGGCGTTCTCCGTTTCGGTTACCGGACGGTCGACCGTGCGGCGCTCGATGCTGACGTTCTCGTCGCGCAGCGATACCTGTTCACTGACAGGATTTTCGACCACGTAAGAACGGACACGCACGCGGCCATGATTGAGGTCACGCTTGCCGACGCGAAGCTCTTCCTCGACCACCGGGATAACCTCTTCACGGCCGGCCTCCAGAGCTACCGTTCCGGTTGCGCTGGCACGATTGGCGGAGGCGCCATACGAACTCACGGTCTCCTGCTGGTTCCACCCTTCCGAGCGCCAGCTCTCTGCACGCTGATCGAGATCGATGCTGCCCTCGTCATCGAGGATATCGATAACCTTGTCATAAGAGGCGGCGGTGACGTTGCTGACCGTCACAAGATAGCCACCGCGGCGAAGACCTTCGGAATAGACGGCGCGGTCCTCGTCGGGAAAGAAGAAGTCTTCCAGCTTCTCCCAGAAGCCCTTGTGCTCGGAGGCAACTTCAGTCGAGGTTGTAGACTCCTTTCCGGCGACGACGCGAATGCCGTCGCGGGCAATCCCGGCTTCCGCAAGGCGTTCGACGGCGGCGTCCGCATCGCTGCGGTTTTCGAAGAAGGCCGCCACCGTGTTCGATGACGAGGCGCCGTATGACGATGTGGTTTCTCTGTAGGTCATGAGTTTCTCCTTTTCTCGGATTGATAATTAGCTCAGGGGTCGTCGCGCTCGATGCTGGCACGTTGCTTGCGCAGTTCGACCGGAATGGAAACGTCCTCGGTGGTGGCGACGCGGCGGATATGGATCTCTTCGACCAGCATCAGACGCTTCTCGACAACGAGAACCTCCTCCATCACAGGTACAATGGTCACGTCACCGTCCGTGCGAACACCCGGCGCTTCTGACACTTCACGTCCGATTGCCACACGCGTCACCTCGACATTCTCGCTGTCGAGGCGTGCTTCCGCTGCTTCTGTGACAAACTCGGTTTTGGTGCTCACGCGAACGCGGCCGTCGCTCACGGCGCGCTTGTCGATGACAAGCTGTTCTTCGATCAGCGATAGTTTCTTGTCAGGCTCGGCCATGCGGGTTCCAGATCGTTTGTGACCAGCATTGAACGAGCGAAGTCCAACCTTGTTCCTTGATGAAGGTCGCACGTCACCAGCTCAGCAAAAATCGCCCAAGGCCGGAACAAAGTATTGACGCAGTGATTTTGTGGCTCACGAGGAAAGATTGGATAAGCATGATGAATATCCTGATCGTCGAAGACCAGTGGCTGCTTTCGAGCGCGGTCGAAGAGGCGGTATTGTCGCTCGGGCATGAGGCCATCGGGACGGCAACCACGGCAAAGGAAGCGTATGAGCTTGCCGACAAGGCAGAGGTTGTTTTTGTCGACGTCAATCTGATCGATGGTGCGACAGGCCCAGAGATTGGCCGACGTCTCGCAGCAGACGGGGTCACCGTCGTCTTCATGACCGGCAATCCGGAACAGCTTGGCTCAGGCGTCGGAGGCGCTCTCGGGGTAATCTCAAAACCGGTGATGGACCTGGAGCTGGTCGAGACGATCCGATCCAACACGCAACGGATCATCATGCCGGGCGAGACTGCATTGCTCCCAAGCGCTTTATTGCGTTTCATTGATCGCTACCTGGCAAGACCGTTCTATTCGTCGAGGTCGTTTAGTGTGACGCTCGCCAACTCGTGGAGCTTCTCAGCGCGGCCTGGCTCTTCATCAGCGGCCAGAATAACCGCGTAGAAGGCGGCCCGAGATATTTCTTTCTTAGACGCAGCAGGGTGTTTCTTTCGGACCGCGTCTACGAGATCCTTCGGTCTCATTCCCCGGAGAGCGAGTTTAGCAATCATCCGCGCAATATCTTCAATATCTGGTGCCAGTTCTCGATCGTGTCCCATGGAGTGGTGTAGCTTAGACGACCACGGCTCATCCCAGAGGGCCGGATGAGTGTCAGCTTGCGGCTGGCAGGCTGATGAGCGGTGGAGAGAGGGGGCAAGCGCTAAACCGGAGGGGGATCACCCACCCGGAGGGCCGAGACGTATTTCATGGAAATGCGGCCGGTGCTGCAGGCCGCAGGCCGAAGCATGGGGAGACCGGTTTAGTGCTTGTGGGGGAGAGAGGGCAGAGCGCCTTTCTCCCCTCTCAGTGCGCTGAATAAATTCGCCTTCCGGCCCGAAGGATATATTCCGGCACAGATAGCTTCCAGGCGGCTACGCGCCGTCATTTCCGTCATTCGAGAGCGCCAGAACACATCCTGGAAGCAGCCATTCTCCCCTATGGAGCTATCGCTGCCTGTATCGGCAGATCAAGGGTGAAGACGCTGCCCAACCCCGGGCCATCACTCCACACAGAAACATCGCCGCCGTGTAGCTCCATGAGTTGCTTGACGAGGGCGAGGCCGATCCCAAGTCCCCCATGAGCATAATCCCGATGCTCTTCGACTTGCTCGAACATCCTGAAGATTGCGCCAGCGGCCTCGGCACTGAGGCCGAGACCATTGTCAGTGACGCTGATGCGATAGGTGCGCGAAAGTAATTCCAGCGCTACCTCAATCTGACCGCCCATCGGCGTGTATTTTGCGGCATTATTCACGAGGTTTGAAACGCACTGTGTCAGCCGTACCTTGTCAGCGGATATCATGCACGATTGATCCGGAACCCTGATGGTCACCGCGTGTTTTCGCTCCTCGATCGCCTGTCTGGTCATGTCCAGCGCAGAGTGAATGGCATCTCTGATATCAAAGTCGGACTTAACGAGATTGATTTTGCCCTGCGTTATCCGTGACACATCGAGCAGGTCGTCAACGAGCCTGATTATGTGGTCCATCTGTTGGTGCATGAGGCCATGGATCTGCTCTACCTTGCCAGCATCCGGCTTTCTTGAAAGAATTTTCAGCCCGCCATTGAGAGCGGCAAGTGGGTTGCGCAGTTCATGGACGAGAATCCCGATGAACTCGTTCTTTCGCTTGTCGGCGAGCTGAAGCGCGCGAGTCTGCGCCTCAAGAAGGTCGCGCTGTTCGGAAATCATTTGTCGTTGGCGATAGAGTTCGGCAAAGATCGCAGCTTTGCTTCGAAGGATATCGGGCTCGATCGGCTTCTGGATGAAGTCTACGGCACCCGCTTCATATCCTTGAAAGCGCCGTTCAGCTGAGTTGGCGCCAGCCGTCACAAAAATGATCGGAACCCGGCGTGTCCGCTCATTGCCTCGCATGAGTTCGGCAAGCTCGAAGCCGTTCAAACCTGGCATCTGAACGTCGATCAGCGCCAGTG
This sequence comes from Rhizobium sp. LjRoot30, assembly GCF_964253915.1. Lineage (NCBI taxonomy): Bacteria > Pseudomonadati > Pseudomonadota > Alphaproteobacteria > Hyphomicrobiales > Rhizobiaceae > Rhizobium > Rhizobium sp. LjRoot30. Next base: position 85,305 of record NZ_CAXUSG020000014.1, read on the forward strand.
CCACATCATGTTGCAGCAGGAGTTCGAGAGCCTCATCGCCGGACCGCGCCTTCAATAGCATCAGCTCGTCGCGTTGTAGCAGAGCTTCCAGAGAAAGCAGGTTCTCTGGAAGGTCGTCAACCAAGAGGAATTTGACGTCAGTGTTCATTTTCGATGTTCTGCAAATAGGTTGAAATCTTCGACAAGGTCAAAACTTGAGCGCCTGGGCATGCGCGGATAGCAGCTTCGGGCATGGCCCGAGCGAAAGCCTCGGACGGATCCTGAACGATTGCCGTTCCGCCAGAACGAACGACGGCCGAAAGGCCTTGGGAACCGTCATGATTGGCGCCCGTCAGGACAATAGCGGTCAGTTGGCTGCCCCAGGCGTCTGCCGCGCTCTCGAATGCCACGTCGATCGATGGCCGCGAGAAGAGGACCTCTTCTTCGCTGGATAAAGCGACATGCGTTCGCCCCTCGAGCGACAAATGATAATTAGGGGGCGCGAAGTAGATGAACCCGGCTTCCACGGGCTCCTTGTCTTCCGCCTCAATCGCGCGGAGCTGACATTTCAGGTCAAAAATCGCGGCGAGCACACTGCGTTTGTTTGGCGGTAAGTGCACCACGACGAAAATGGGATATGGATAAGTCGCAGGTAGTGGCGGCAATAGCACGGACAGCGCTTCGAGCGCCCCAGCAGAGGCGCCGATGATGATCGCACCGTTCGGATTGTCCTTCACGAGCCGATCCTCTGATAGATCTTCTCATCTCGGACGAACTCCCGGAAGCCATCGGCATGCGTTGAAAACCGCAGTGTTTCCTTCGAGCCCAGCCCGAGAAAGCCGTTGCGTGGCAGCGTATCCCGGAAAAGACCGACAGCCCTGTCCTGTAGGTCCCGGTCGAAATAGATCATGACGTTCCGGCAGGAGACCAGTTGCATCTCACCAAAGACCTGGTCCGTCACAAGACTATGATCTGAGAACACGACATTGCGCCGCAAGCTTTTGTCCAGGATGCACCGGTTGTAGCCCGTCGTGTAATAGTCAGACAAAGATCCCTTGCCGCCGGAGTCACGATGGTTCTCGGTGAACAATCTGACCCGTTCGATGTCATAGATTCCGGCTTCCGCTTGGGCGAGGGCCTCTGGATTAATATCCGTCGCATAAAAGAGGGTTCGCTCCTCAAGCCCTTCCTCGCGAAAAAGGATGACAAAGGAATAGAGCTCTTCGCCCGAACTGCATCCGGCAATCCAGATCTTCAAGGAGGGGTAAGTGCGAAGATGCGGAACTACCTTCTCCCGGATCGCCGCGAAGTAGGACGGGTCGCGAAACATCTCGCTGACCTGGACCGTAAGGAAGCGGAGCATGTCTTTAAGCATCTCGGGATGATGAAGGACGCGCTCCTGCATGGCTGAGATGGTCGCAAAGCCCAACTGTTCGCGTGCCTGGCGCAACCGCCGCCGGATCGACGACATGGCGTAGCTGCGAAAGTCATAGTGGTAGCGATGATAAAGCGCCTCCAGCAGCAGCCGGATCTCTATATCCTCCACCTTTTCGAACGTCTCCGTCATTGCGGCATCCAGACGCGCACGAGAGACAGAAGCTTTTCGACGTCAAGCGGCTTTGCCATGTAGTCATTGGCGCCGGCTTCAATGCAGCGTTTCTGATCGTCCGGCATTGCCTTGGCGGTCAAGGTGATGATCGGCAACTTCTGCCATGCTGAGTTCTTGCGGATGTGGCGGGTTGCGGTGAGGCCATCCATGACCGGCATCATTACATCCATCAAAACCAGATCGATCCGCCCGTCTGGGTTACTTATCGATTGCTCCAGTTTTTCCAGCGCCTCCTCGCCGTTTCTGGCGATATCGACGATCACCCCGCGTGGTTCGAGGATGTTGGTCAGGGCGTAGACGTTGCGCACGTCGTCCTCGACGATCAGAATGCGGCGCCCTTCCAGCAGTTCATCGCGATTGCGGGCTTTGCGGATCATTTGCTGCTGCTCGTCCGGCAGCTCAGAGACCACCTGGTGCAGGAACAGTGTGACCTCGTCGAGAAGACGCTCCGGCGATTTTGCACCCTTGATGATGATAGATTTCGAGTGGCGGCGGAGCCTCTGTTCTTCTTCGGACGAGAGGACGCGTCCGGTGTAGACGATGACAGGTGGGAAGGAATGCATGCCCGCTTCGCTCAACGTTTCCAGAAGCGCAAAGCCGGACGTATCTGGCAACGACAGATCCAGCACCATGCAGTCGAAGGTCTGTTCGGCCAGCAACGAGATGCACTCTGCCGCAGTCCCAGCCCCCACCGTTTCGACGTCATGCGACGACAGGAGTTTCGACAGAGCGTCCCGCTGAACGGCGTTGTCTTCAACGATCAGCACGCGCCGCAGCGTTTGTTCGGCCTTCGCGCCTAGAGACTCGATCATCGACACCAGGTGATCGCGTTGTACGGGCTTCAGCGCATAGCCGACGGCGCCCAACGAGAGAGCCCGGTCGGAATAGTCCTCGGCGGAGAGGATGTGGATCGGAATATGGCGCGTCTGCACGTCACGCTTCAGGCGGTCAAGCACCGAAAGGCCGGATTGGTCCGGAAGACCGACATCGAGCAGGATGGCGTTCGGCAGATACTGATGGGCGAGTTCCAGGGCTTCTTGAGCGGTTCCGGCTACGAGCGCCTGGAACTTCAGCTCACGGGCGAGATCGCGCAGGATGAGTGCAAACGATTGATCGTCCTCGACAATCAGCAGCTTGCGGGCTGTTGCCTCGGATGCTGCACGGTCGTCATCGACGATTGCGACGGCCTTCGGCTTTTGTGCAGTGCTATCTGCTTCTGTGCGGAAGACGGGTTCTGCAGCGGACGCGACGGGCGGGGCAAAATCCTGTTTCGGAGCCTGGACCAGCGCACTGTCGAACTCGGCCGGGATGATGACCGTGAACGTGCTGCCCGCGCCAAGCTGGCTTTGAAGCTGGAAGCGGCCTCCAAGCAAGCGCACGAGTTCGCGAGAAATCGACAGACCAAGCCCGGTGCCGCCGAACTTGCGGCTGATAGTGCTGTCCGCCTGATGGAAGGCTTCAAAGATCCGTTTTTGCTGCTCGTCCGCAATCCCGATGCCTGTGTCCTTGATCGAAAAGGCGACCTGGCTGTCATCGCGACGGCTAACAGTTAGCGAGACGCCGCCGTTTTCGGTGAACTTCAGCGCATTCGCCAAGAGGTTCTTGAGAACCTGCTCCAGGCGCTGCGGATCGGTCTGGATGACTGCGGGCACGCCCGCCTCGACCGAGACGTTGAACTGCAGACCCTTGTTGGTTGCGAGCGGTTCAAACATATGACGAAGCCCATTGACGGTCCTCTCGATGGACACCGCTTCCGCATTGATCTCCACATGTCCTGCCTCGATCTTGGACAGGTCGAGGATGTCATTGATCAGGTTCAGCAGATCATTGCCCGATGACTGGATGGTCTGGGCGAATTGGACCTGTTGGGCAGTCAGATTGCCTTCGGAATTGTCAGCCAGGAGTTTCGCAAGGATGAGCGAAGAGTTGAGCGGTGTTCGCAGCTCATGCGACATGTTCGCGAGAAAGTCCGATTTGTAGCGGCTGGCAAGTTCCACTTCCTTCGACTTGGCCTCGATGGCGTCTTTCGACCGTTCAAGATTGTCCCGCTGCCGCTCCAGTTCTTCCGCTTGCTCCTCGAGCTGCGAGTTGGTCTGTTCGAGTTCTGCCTGCTGCTGTTCAAGGCGGGTTTGTTGTTCGCGAAGTGCGCGCCCCTGTTCTTCCAGCTCCTCGTTCGAAACGCGCAGTTCTTCGCCCTGGACCTGCAGTTCCTCCGACTGACGTTGGGTTTCTTCCAAAAGAGCCTGGAGGCGCGTTCTGAATTCCGCCGAACGGATGGCGACGGCGATCAGCTCTGAGACCTGTTCAAGAAGCACCAGAGTCTGATCGCTGATCGGAGTAAGGAAGCCGAGTTCGAAAACGCCTCTGATGTCCCCTTCAACGATCGCAGGCGCCAAGGCGAGATAACGTGGCTTCTGCTGTCCAAGAGCCGAGCCGAAGTTGATGTAGCCATCCGGAACCTCGCCAACCGCGATCGGACGATGATCCCGCAATACATGGCCGAACAGGCTGTCGTTTTGGCCGAAGCTTGTAGGCAGCATCACGTCCGATGGCACGCCGTGCACGGCCATGCGATGAAAGCGGCCGGCATTCTCTACATAAATGGCACCTGCAACGGCACCGAGGTAGTTGGTGAGGAAGCCGAGGATGTTTTCGCCAAGTTTCCCGATTTCCTGCTCACCGCTGACGGATGCAGCCAAGCCCAATTGTGCGTCTCGCAGCCACTGTTCGCGCTTCTGCGCCAGAGTGGATTTTCTCACCAGTGCGGAGATCGCGAGGGTCAGGATAATGCCAAGCAGCCCGGAAGCTAGCGCGCTCACCCAGGCGATAATGTAAGACGTATCCATCTCGCTCAGGCGCTGGCTCCGCTCTTCACCAGCCTCGTTACGCAGTTGGGAGATGACGTTGCGGATGCCATCCATGTCGCTGCGGCCGCGGTCTGATTTTACAAGGGTCAACGCTTCGACGGACCCTCGTGTCTGGAAGACCTCCAGTGTTAGCGCCATCACTTCTCGTTTGGACGAGACAAACGCTCGGAGTTCCTCGACACTCCCACGTTCGCGCATCTCGGCTGTGGCAGCCGAGCTGATTGTGTCCATTCGGCTCTGAACCTGTGGGAGGGCACGGTGATATGGCGTGAGATAGGCCTCCTCCGAAGTTAGAAGAAAGCCACGCAGTGCCGTTTCTGCATCCTGTATGTCGATCAAAAGCAGGTCGAGTGCCACCACAAGACCATGCGTTTGTGTCACTCTTGCATTGCTGTCTCGGACGTTCTGGACTGTGTAAACGGTCAGCGCGGTGCTGATGACGAAGAAGAAGATCGCGGTCACTGCGCCGATCAGGGCGTTTCGCTCCAGACCGAGCATTTTGTTGCCTGTCAGTGCGGATGTTTTTCTATGCATCAGAAGGTCTCAAAATACTCGATCAAATGATACTGTCACGTAAGAGTGACGGCGTCGGAGAAGGGAATCGGCTAGCGGGGTCGCGAAGCGTGTGGTTCCTGTGTCCCATCCACTCCCGCCGATCACGTCAACTTGAATAGAGTGCTAGGTAGCAACAATTTGACAGGGAAAGCAAGAATACGACAAAAATGGAACAAAATGAGTTGCTTGCCCTTCAGGGGTTGGCCCATTTGCCGCAACGTCACGCAAGGAAGCTCAGCGGCTTCACGGTGGAGCACGTTCGACCAGAGTTAGGTGCTGCTTTCAGTTACGACTGGACGAGCGACCTCCATTTCTGTGCCTATCATGACATTGTCCTGGAAGATGGAGGCATACGAGCAGGGGATGGATTGGAGGACAACCGCCGTGACCTCCGCCACACGCTGACCTATGTCCCGCGGGGTGCACGCGTCACTGGCTGGTCCGAACTCGAAAGACGGAACAACTCGTTCACAGCTATCTATTTTGACCCGGCCGCCATCCGGCAGGAGCTGGACACTCGCTTCGCCGAACGTGTCGATGAGAAGGTTTATTACCGAAGCGACGAGGTCGCGGGATACCTGCGCGAATGGGCTAGTCTACTGCGGCGAGGCCATTCTGATGCTCTGTACGAAGTTGTCGCCCCGCCGATTAACGCAGCGAACAAATCGCAGTTCCTTGTGCCCCAGGCTTGGGAGCAAATATTCTTTCGTCGGTCGCCAAGCCATTTGACCACGGCGAATTGATCGCGGCACTCACGGCTGCCCGGTCTTTGGCAACACCATTGGCGAAGGCCGCGACCAGGCTTGATCGGGCGCGTTCCAGCCATGGTTCGAGATCGGCGAGAGATTTCTTGCGGATCATGGCTTGGAAAGCGGCGACGACTTCCCGCGCTTCCACGAGTTGCGGTACGCCGCCTTCAATCGCGGCAACCGTAACGGTCTGAGACTTGGAGAGATCGTCGCGACCGATGGTCATGAGGCGTGCGACAGCCCGTGCCGACGGCGTGCGGATCAACGCCTCGCAATCCATCTTTTCCGCCTTTCGTCGACGGGTCGCCCATTCGGTTACGACGCGAAGGCAGCCATGGAATCCCTGGCGCGTCAGCTCTCGCCACAACTGTGTGCCATTTCGGTGACCGGCACTCCATTGAGCATCGAGCCATGGGAGATAAACTTCAAGCGAGTTCTCCCGCACGCGGAACACGTCGGATCGCTGACCGCGTAGCACCCGCCTGACGAGGCCACGACTGTGCCCGGTTCGACGAACGATTTCTTTGATTGCAACACCGGACTTGGCCAAGTCCAAAATGACGGCGTTCGTGTCTTCTCGATGAAGATATCCCTGATATTGGATCCGCTCAGCGGCCGTCAGCAGGTCCGGATTGATCGTTGCGGACCCGATCGCTGTTCTGATCTGGCGCATGGATTTGCGGACGGCGTCGAGGAATGGGTCGCATCATTGGTGGTTTGAGAATCGCGGCCCCAAATGCGCGGTTCAATCCGTTTCAGGCGCAAACATTGCCAAGATCGCAGCCCCCTTGGTCCTTAAACTACAGAAGAGACTGGCGGCAGGTGAGATATCGTCCGGTACGACCATTCTCTCGATCGGTGAAAGCGACCTTCTCGACCTCAATGGCCGGGCAGCTATCTTCAGCTTAAAGCCCATCATCTCCGACAGCGGAGATATAGAGCAGGAGCCTGGTGCCGAAAATCTACATCTGGCGGTGCGCTATCTGGACGGAGTTCTTCTTTCGGAATTGGCGCAGGACTACCAGTTTCAAGACCTTACCTTCGTCCGCCAACCGATAGATGGTGCGGATAAATCCAGCGTCGCATTGCTTTCTGCATCTGGGCACACGATTGGTTACTTTCAGTGGCAACCTTTTAACCCGGGAGCCAGCGTTATACAGGCGGTCTCTCCTGTGATCGTCGTGGTGGGCCTTTCGGCCTTCCTTCTGATGAGCTTTCTCGGACATGCCATTTGGCGTCGCTCTACGAGCCTTGCCAAGAGCCAGGAGGAGCTCAGGCACCTTGCTATGCACGATCCGCTGACGGGCCTTGCAAACCGAACGACCTTCCATCGCACTCTCGTCCAGAGCCTCGAAAGCGCCACCGCCGAAAAGGGCATCGCGGTGATGTTCGTGGATCTGGATCACTTCAAGGAAGTAAATGATAGCTTCGGGCACCCTGTCGGAGACTCCCTGATCAAAGAGGTCGCAAGCCGCCTGAAGGAGATCGCCCCGTCGGCGCTCGTATCGCGGATCGGGGGAGATGAGTTCACGCTGCTTCTCCCCGCAGAGGATCTCAAGGCTATCGATTGGCTCGCCGAGGAGATGATCCAGAGACTCCGTATGCCCTTCCAGATTGAGGGTAGCCTCATCACGGTAGGAGCGAGCATCGGAATTTCGCTGTCCTCGCCGGGTGTAGAAGCGACTGAAATGACCAGACGCGCTGACATCGCGCTTTATCATGCCAAAGCGGCCGGCCGAAATACCTTCGCCGTCTTTGGAAGTCACATGGAAGAAGTCTTAAGGCGTCGTCGAGCGCTGGAGAGCGATCTGGCGATCGCCCTTGAAACCGGGACGCAACTCGCCGTTCATTTTCAACCCGTTTACGCGGCGATGGACGGACGTATGTCGTCGATGGAAGCTCTATGCCGCTGGATGCATCCAACATTTGGTGCAATATCGCCTGATGTTTTTGTGCCAATTGCCGAGGAATGCGGGCTGATACAGAAACTCGGACTTTATGTTCTGGAAGAAGCCTGCAGTCTGCTAGCCGAGGTGCCGGAATCCGATATTGGAATCTCTGTCAACGCGTCGGCGATCGAGCGCTTGCCTGAGAATCGCCGCCTGCCCGTCAAGCGATCTGTGCTCGCGATGCCTGGAACGAGCTTGCCAGGCGCAGCACGTTCTGAGGCCGTCGGCTTCCTGGTACGAGCCGACGCCCTGGCAGCGGCTCTATCGCCAGACGGTGACCCAGCTCGCCGACGGCGCGACCATCAGGGACGCGGAAGAATTCCGTCAGATTTCGAAGACACCGCCGCGGCACAGCCACTGATATTCGGGCGCACGCCGTCAAGCGGACGCCGGAAAACCTGTGCAAATGCAGGGTTAAAATCCGTCTCATCGGGAACCGTCTCCGGACAATTTCATTCTCCTGTCACCAGACGACGATGGAGGTCCCGATGAAACCCGTTCTACAACTGCTCGCAGCTTCAGCCCTTTCGGCCGGCATGGTGATCGGTGGCGTGGTTCTCGCATCCGCGGCACTTGCCCCGGAGGAAAAGCCCCGTCAGTTTGGAGGTATGTATGTCGACGGCCTTTGGACGACGAAACCCGTCCGGATCGACAGGAACGCGCAGAACCTGGAGCGCCTCCCGCCCCGTTACGCCAGCCATGTGGTCATGAGCGAGCCGACGGAGCCGGTCGTCGAAACGGCCTCCGCTGCGGCAGATACGGATCAGGATCTGGCGGATCTCTCGTCCCGGGTGGCCGAAATCGATCTCATCTCGACGAGTGCGCTGAATGATGCAGGCTCGGACATGGCCAATGTCCTGCCGCAGCAGCATGTCGCCTGGTGCTCGGCCCGCTATCGCTCCTATGATCCGACCGACAACACCTATCACAGCTACAGCGGCGAAATTCGCGATTGCACGTCACCCTACCAGACGGGCGTCACGGGAGGGATCGATGAAGGTGAGGCAGAATTGCTGACCGTCAGCAATGAACCGGCATCGTCCAATGCCTATGCCGTGCAGGGCGATCACATCGCAAATTGCATGCAGCGCTATCGCTCGTACCGCCCATCCGACAACACATATCAGCCCTATGGCGGAGGCCCGCGCCGGCAGTGCGAACTCGCATCGTTCTGATGTGGAAGGCTTATAGTTTGACCTGAGTGAGACCCCTCGCGGTATTTTGGTACCTGCGAGCGAACGGGGCCGCTGTCTCAGCCCCTGCCTTAAAGCGTCACGCTTGCTAATCGGTGGTATCTGAAGGCACAACAATGTCGTTTTCAAAGCGGCGCTTGCTGGATTAGGTACTGTCACGGAATCGTCACCGACAACGGAACCAGTTTGATAACAGCCACCACGACAGGATCCACTATCGGTTCGGCTGGTGTGGCCGCGGCTCAGGCTCTTCCTTGGTCGTATCTGCATTCACATGTATTCGCCATGGTGAGGTATAAGCTGAAGCACGATGTGAGTGCGCCGGACGGAAGCTAGGTGGAATGCGCGTTGGCCGCAGCGTCGTGAGCGGGTGCCACCGCCAGGAGCCTGAATAATCGCCAGATCCGGTGGCTGATCTCAGCGTCTAGAAGTGAGGAGTTTAGCCATGGCGTCAGGTCAGCGGCGAGTGCCTCACAGATGTCGCGCACCTCGTATCCAACCACGGGATCAGCGGCAACGATCTGTAGCCACCGGCATAAGTCTGGTATGTTCCGGACGTCTCTTGCTGATTCCATATGTGCATTATCTGGTGGAGGCGGGCTCATAGGAGAAGACGTAGTGCGCCAGCCGTGAACGTCTTCTGGCTGATGGAAGGTGAATAGCCCCGCGTTTCGTAGACACCCTCGTGTTACGTTTTCTGCAGGCGCTCGAACTCGACCGGCGACATCATTCCGTTCCTGACGTGCTTGCGTTTCGGGTTGTAGAACATTTCGATGTAGTCGAACACGTCCTGACGAGCTTCATCGCGTGAACGGTAGCCCTGATCCGAGTGGATCAGCACCTCGCCCTGCGGCTTGCGCCGCCAGACCGCCATGAGCAGTGTCTGCAGCACGACGTCCGTGGTTTGACGGCTCTGCATTGCCCAACCGATAACCCGGCGGGAATAGAGATCGCAGAAACTACAAGTTCGAAAGAGCTTTCGCCCTTAAGACGGGTGTTGATCGGAAGTCTTCAGACCGACGAGCCTGAGCCTTCGGAGAACTTCCTGGGGTGCGGGCGCCCGCCAGACGGTCTGGAAACACTCCACCACGTTGCGTGCTGTGACCGCAAGTCCGGGAAGCGCCACCCAGTCGGGGGCCGGTCGGCCGAGGAGCGCGGTCACGGTAATGGAGGCTGCACTCTCACCCTGGCGAAACGGCTGCTGTGCGGCAATCGCGACAAGGGGATCGCTGTCAGCAAGCCCGATCGCCGCCTCCTGGCCGAGATCCACGGTCGTCATCGGGATCTTGCGCCCGAGCGGTTTGAGAACGCCGGCGGCCATCATTGCCGGCGTGTCCCAGACGACAAAGAGGCCGGCCTGCTTAGCGGCAATCTAGGTAAGATTCAGCGTCAATCAGGATGAGACTCGCGCCGGGGTGTGACGGAGTGAGGGCGTAGCCCGATCGTAGTCATACCCCGGCGTGGCGCAGATTTTCGGCGTCTCAAGATCGCGGTCGGTTCGGTACATTTGCGGTTTTCTGTGTTGGAGAACCAGTTTGTGCCGGGTCGCCATGTAACCGATCATCAGATGAGACTCTTCATGAAGTATCGACAAACGCATTCCGTCGAGGTCGCCGCAGCGAAAGCGTCGATCAGCCGAGCCACGGCATACCGCCTCGATAAGGAGGTACAACTACCATCTCAGAGCAAAGCGCCGCGTGGACGCCGCCGCCCTGATCCCTTGGAGCCAATATTCGAGACTGAGGTCATCCCGCTGCTGAAGGCCGCACCCGGCATCCGTGCTGTCGCCGTCTACAACGAGATGCTGCGCCGACATCCAGAGCTTTCTGAAGGCATCCGCCGTACGCTTGAGCGACGCATCCGGTCGTGGCGTGCGGTCCATGGTGAAGCGCAGGAGGTCATCTTCCGCCAGACGCACGAGCCAGGCCGGCTGGGCCTTTCGGATTTCACCGACGCTAGCGGTCTTGGCGTGACGGTCGCTGGCCAGCCGCTTGATCACCTGTTCTATCACTTCCGGCTCGTCTGGTCGGGCTTCGAACATGCCCATGTCATTCTCGGCGGGGAAAGCTTTGTCGCGCTAGCTGAGGGGCTTCAAAATGCCCTGTGGTCCGTGGGCGGTACGCCGCTCTATCACCGCAGCGACAGCCTGTCGGCGGCATTCCGCAACCTCGACGCCGACGCCAAGGTCGATCTCACACACCGTTACGACCAGCTTTGCTCTCATTACCGGATGACCCCGACGCGCAACAACAAGGGCGTCGCGCATGAGAACGGCTCGATCGAAAGCTCCCATGGTCATCTCAAAAATGCCGTTCATGATGCCCTGCTAATGCGGGGGACCAAGGAGTTCGACGATCTCGGTTCTTACCGCGCCTTTGTCGACGAGATCGTTAGTCGTCGCAACGCTGCCCATGGTAAGCGTATCGATGCAGAGCGATCCCATCTGCAGGCACTGCCAGAGCGCCGGACCACGGACTTCGAAGAGATTGTCGTTACGGTGTCCCGGACGGGCGGCTTCACCTTACGCAAGGTCTTTTATACCGTGCCGTCCCGCTTGATCGGCCACAGGCTACGAGTTCGCCTGTTCGACGATCGGCTGGATGTCTTTGTTGGCGGTACGCACCTGATGACGTTGCGCCGTGGACGCGGCCATGCTGACGGCCGGCATGACCAGGTCGTCAACTATCACCACGTCATCCATTCCCTGCGCAAAAAGCCGATGGCGCTCCGCGGCCTTGTTTATCGCGACAAGCTCTTCCCGCGTCAGGAATACCGCAAGGCCTTCGAAGCCCTGACTGAGCATCTTCCCGACAAGCAGGCTTGCAAGATCACCGTCGAACTCCTGGCGCTGGCACATGATCGCGGATGCGAGCGCGAACTTGCCGAAGAATTGGCCAGGACCCTGGACGCCGGCGATTTACCGGATCTGGTCGTCATGCGAACGCTCTTCGGCCCGGATCCAGCCAAGCTGCCGACCGTTCATGTGCAGCTCGCATCGCTCAACGGCTATGAGGCCTTGATCGGGACGGGAGAAGCCGCATGAAGAACGCTCACGTGATCGATGAAGCGCGGCTTGGCATCATGCTCAACGAACTTCGGCTTCCGACGATCAAAACGCTGTGGCCGCAATTTGCCGAGCAGGCGGACCGGGAAGGATGGCCAGCAGCTCGCTTCCTGTCGGCTATTGCCGAGCATGAGCTGGCAGAACGTGCCAATCGCAGGATTGAACGCCATCTTGCCGAAGCGCACCTGCCGCCCGGAAAGACTTTGGACAGCTTCGCCTTTGACGCTGTTCCCATGATCTCGAAGGCGCAGGTTATGGCAATTACCGCCGGCGATAGTTGGCTCGCCAAGGGAGCCAACATCCTCATGTTTGGTCCGCCCGGCGGAGGAAAGAGCCATCTCGCTGCCGCTATCGGCCTGGCCCTGATCGAGAACGGATGGCGGGTCCTGTTCACTCGGACCACCGATCTCGTGCAGAAGCTCCAGGTCGCCCGCCGGGAACTGCAGCTCGAATCCGCCATCGACAAACTCAACAAGTACGACCTGCTCATCCTCGATGATCTCGCCTACGTGACCAAGGATCAGGCGGAAACGAGCGTGCTGTTCGAGCTGATCTCGGCGCGATACGAGCATAGATCGATCCTGATCACCGCCAACCAGCCGTTTGGGGAGTGGAACCGGGTCTTTCCCGATCCTGCCATGACGCTCGCAGCGGTCGACCGGCTTGTACACCATGCCACGATCTTCGAGATGAATGTAGAGAGTTACCGCCGCAGAACCGCGCTCGAGGAAAAGCGTCAACGGGGGCGACCGGCTTCGTTTGCGACAATCAGAACCTCAACGCTGTCTGTCGCGGAGCGGCAATCAGAAAACGACGAAGAACTTGTCAGCGACAATCAGCGTGATAACTTGATCCCGACCGCGACCTAAGAATCTCATCCAGATTGTCGCCCGCGTCTCATCCTGATTGCCGCGCTATACCGGCCAGATCCGGATGGGCTTCGGCAAGAGCGCGCGTGGTTGCGGCAACTGCCGACAGGGCCGGAAACCGCTGTACGCGCAGCGTAACGTCCGGACGGTGGATCTGCATCCATTTAACGAAGGCGATTTCCCGCTCGTTGGTCGCGAAGAAATCGGCGTCGTAGCCGAGGACGCCTACCTCCGCACAATCAGGCAGATGCGGCGACAGACCTTCAGCCGCGATCTTGCCGAGGCCGAAATTGTCTGCCGAGACGAGGGAGATGTAGTCCTTTCCCGGAAGAAGTCCGGTCGGCGCGTTGTCGAGAAGGATTAGCTTTATGCCGGCCGCAGACACGCGCGCATGGGCGGCCGCCACTTTCGAATTGGCGACGGGCAGGGATATGATGGCATCGGGTGCTTCCTCGATCAGCCGCCCAAGTGCCTCGATCTGGACCTCCGGCGTGAAGGCGCAGTCGATCACGTCAATGACCGCAACCCCGCAATTCCCGAGCATGCCGATGATGCCGGAAAGCTGCTGTTTGGCCCAGTCGCTTTCGAGCGTGTGCAAAACGACGGCGACCCGCAAGCCTCCTGCCCGCGCCCGCTCCATGTCCTCCGGCAGCAGCAGAACCCGCTCGGGCGCCGATGCCCGCTCCCCATGAGGGCCGAGACCCGCAATCGTCATTCAATCCTCCTCATACGTCCGGCGGCCGGACCATATCCCCCTTGATGACCTTTCGCCGGGCAATTTCCTTTTTCATCTCCTGGAAAAGCGGATGCGCCTGAGGCTGCCCTGCCATGATCCAGTCTTTCAGCATCGGTGGTGCGAACAGCCCCTCGGACGCAACGATTGCGGCCCCGACAAGACCTGAAGAGCTGCCCATCTGGGAGCGGATGATCTGCATGTCGCGGCTGACGAGAGGGTGGCAGGCACCGTAGATGGCCTCCCGCGCGGAGGCGAGAAGAATGTCATTGGTCTGCGCGATCGAGCCGGACAGCACGATAAGCGCGGGGTTCAGCATGTTGGCGGCGGGTCGGGCGCCTTTATCGGAGCGGTGCATCGCATCGCCGCCCGCATCGACGATCATTACGAACTGGTGGCCGGGGCCCTGTCCTCTACGCCGGAAAAATCCCGCCAGTCGGGCGCCGAACTCGGCCTCGCATCGGACCGCATCTATTATGACTTCCGGTCGATGGCGATCCGCGAGGCCACGATGAAGAAGGGCATCGAGGCCGTCTCAATCGTCACGCCCAATCACTTGCACTACCCGGCGGCCAAGGAATTCCTGCGCCGCGGCATTCATGTGATATGCGACAAGCCGCTCACCTCCAACCTCGCCGACGCCAAGAAGCTCCTAAAGGTCGCCCAGGAATCGGACGCGCTGTTCATCCTCACCCACAATTATACCGGCTACCCAATGATCCGGCATGCGCGGGAAATGGTGAAGTCGGGCGAACTGGGCGAGATCCGCCTGGTGCAGATGGAATATCCGCAGGACTGGCTGGCCGAGCCGATCGAAGAGATCGGCCAGAAGCAGGCGGCCTGGCGCACCGATCCCAAGCAGTCCGGCGCGGGCGGCTCCACCGGCGATATCGGCACCCACGCCTATAATCTCGGCTGTTTCGTCTCGGGCCTCGAACTCGAGGAACTCGCCGCGGACGTCCACACCTTCGTGCCCGGCCGCGCGCTTGATGACAACGCCCATGTGATGATGCGCTTCAAGGGCGGCGCCAAGGGTATGCTCTGGTGCAGCCAGGTGGCGACCGGCAATGAAAATGCGCTAAAGGTCCGCGTCTACGGCACCAAGGCCGGCATCGAATGGTCGCAGCAGGACCCCAATTATCTCTGGGTCACCGAACTCGGCAAGCCGAAGCAACTGATCACCCGCAGCGGCGCCGGCGCCAATGCCGCCGCCGGCCGCGTCAGCCGCATTCCGGGCGGCCACCCTGAGGGCTATCTCGAAGGCTTCGCCACCATCTACACCGAAGCCGCCCGCGCCATTATCGCCAAGCGAAGGGGCGAGAAAGTGGAACCGGACGTGCTCTATCCGAGCGTCCAGGACGGCGTGAAGGGCGTGGCTTTCGTCGAGGCCTGTATCGCCTCGTCCAAGCGCAATGGCGCCTGGCTCAAGGCTTGATTCGAGTAAACCCCAAAGTGTGAGACGTTTAGGAAGCTCGGCCCTAGACTCACAACGTCTTGACCCATCTGCGAAAGCGATGTCATGCAAATCGACGAGGGATTCCTAGGCTTGTGTCGCATCAAAGCCGCGGCTACGGCAGGGGCGCATTTTCATCAGGGCTCAAATTGAATCTACGCTACTGATGGTTCAAAGTTCCATAATTTTGCTTATCTGACTTTTCTATGTAGCCGCAAAGTTAGAATGTCCTGTTTCTGCAAAGTTGGAATGTCACACTCCCCGGGTCTGAATGGCGTCTGGGAGATTGCAGATGGGATTGATTGCGATGAGCGAGCGCGATCTGCAGCGGATCGAAGTTTTGTCGAAGGTGGTTGCTGGCCGGATGACCATGGTGTCAGCGGCGCATGTGCTTGACCTGAGCGAGCGCCAGGTGCGCCGGCTGCTGGAGCGTATACGGACTGGCGGCGCGGCTTCGATCCGGCACAAGGCGATCGGCCGACCGTCGAACAACCGGATCAGCGACGAGGTTCGCGATTATGCGATGACGCTGGTTCGCGAACGCTATGCGGATTTCGGGCCGACGTTGGCGACGGAGAAGCTGGCTGAACGCGATGGTTTGCGGGTGTCACGCGAGACGGTGCGCGGTTGGATGGCGGATACCGGCCTCTGGCTGTCGCGCAAGCAGCGGCGGACGTTTCATCAGCCGCGGCTGCGGCGCGAAGCCTATGGCGAGCTGGTGCAGATCGACGGGTCGGAGCATCGCTGGTTCGAGGATCGCGGACCGCCTTGCTCGCTGCTGGTGTTTGTCGATGACGCGACCGGCAGGTTGATGCAGTTGCGCTTTGTACGCTCGGAAAGTGCCTTTACTTACTTTGAGGCGCTCAAACTCTATCTGCAGGCGCATGGTGCTCCCGTCGCCTTTTATTCCGACAAGCATTCGGTGTTTCGGGTGGCGAAGAAGGATGCCAAGGGTGGCCAGGGCATGACCCAGTTCGGGCGTGCGCTCTGTGAGCTAAACATTGAGATTCTTTGTGCAAATTCGAGCCAGGCCAAGGGTCGGGTCGAGCGGATGAACCGGACGCTGCAGGACCGGCTGGTCAAGGAGCTCAGGCTTTCTGGCATCGACACCATGGAGGCTGGCAATGCGTTCTTGCCGGGCTTCATGGAGGACTACAATGTGCGATTTGCAATCGTCCCTGCCCGCCCGGACAACCTGCACCGGCTGCTGAATCTGGCGCCGGATCGGTTGACGGAGATCCTGTGTAAGCGCGAGCAGCGTTATGTCGGATCGCAGCTGACGTTTTCGTTCGAGCGCCAGCGGATGATGCTGGAGGAGACCGAGGTGACGCGCGGTTTGGTGGGTCGCTATGTCGAGACCTATGCTTATGCGGACGGTCGGCTGGAGGTGCGTTGGAAGGGGTATTCCCTGCCCTACACCGTGTTCGACAAGGATCAGCGGGTGACGCATGCGGCGATCACCGAGAACAAGCGGTTGGGTGATGTTCTTGCCTATATCAAGGAGCGCCAGGAGCAGCAGGACAAGCCGAAGGTGAAGAGCAACAGCGACAAGAATGGCTACGTCAAACGTGCTCGCGGGCCGGGCCGGCGGAAGGATTTTGTGAACGATCCGGCAGTGATCGCACAGCGCCAGAAAGCACTGTCGCGACAGCAGGCTGCGGAGTGAGGCGTCTCAAAGCTAAAGCCGAAGAGGTGTGTTTACCACCCGCCCCGATCTGATCTTGCAACCGGGATCAGCCGCTCAGATCGGGGCTGGTCGGTTTGTCGTATAGTGGCCTTGCGGACCTTTTAACTTTGCACAACGGCGGACAGTTCAACTCTCCCGCCACATTCTAAGCTATTGAAATACCATATGTAATGCCACCTCATCTATTGATGATCCGCTTCCTCACACGATGGCTCACACATCGCCGGGCGATACGGCGGCGATGGCAGGCTGATGCCAGGCTTCTCGCAAGTTCGGATCCAGCCGGGTCCTACTACGAAGCACAGCGCCGTGCGTTCCATAGCCGGTCCAGTGGTGATATCGACGAGTTCTGGCACTGGTCGAAAGTCGCCAGCGAGATAGCCCGGATAGAGCCACGCGCTGAGATGGACTTCGCTGTTCTCAAAGCCTTGTCCGATCAGGAGAAAGCCGGCCGTCGCTGACTGGTGGGCTGGTCAGACAGATGCTCGGCAACAAATGCTGAGCTGGCTTCCGTGAACCATCTCTGCCGGATACCTTAAATCCCGCCGAAGCAAACCAATCCCGCTCTTTATGGATGGCGTCCTGGACCATGTCCGGATCTCCGTCGATCAACCCACTATCGGGGTCGGCTAGCAAGCTGCCGCCGCTTGTCTTCGACTGCGCGGTGATCGCGACCGTCCCCAGTCCTTTGAGGAGCCATCGAGCGGGATCGGCCCGCTCCGGACGGAGGTTTCTCACATGGCACAGGATCTTGCACTCGCCCAAAGCCACGCATTTTCGCTTTCCCGCATCCTCATGGTTCCCGTCACCCTGTTCAAATCCGGCGACGAATTCGGCGTCCTTCCGTCCGACGAACTCGATGACGAAGACGGTCTTGAGATCGTGCATGAATATTTCCCCCGCGGGTCTCATTGAGACCCGCATGCCCCTGCCGCTGGCGACTTGTTGGCCGCAAGGGAAGCTCCGCCGCGGCCGGTGCAAATCTGCACCTTGATTGCCGCGCCCTTGCCCCCTCCATTCTTCGCGGCGGAAACGAGGATGGCCGCAGGTATGCGGATTGGAAAAGAAGGGCGATCGACAAGTGATCGGAAAACAATGAAGAGAGAAGAGTTGGAGGCGCTGCGCGCCAAGGTGAGTTGCGAAGCCGTGCTGGAACGAGCCGGTTACGAAATCGATCTGAAGGAAAGCACGCGACGCGCCGTCAAATACCGGCGTAGCGGCAGCATTGTCATTGTCACGCATGACGGGCGCGGCTGGTTCGATCCACTCAGCGACGAGAAAGGCGATGTCTTCGGCCTTGCCATGTTCCTGGAAGAAATTCCATTCCCGTCCGCAACGGACGCGGTCGCGTCAATTGTCGGGTATCAACTCTCCCGGCCGGAATGGAGGTCATCGCGTTCTTCAGTGCCAGCAAAAGACATTTGCGACCGTTGGCGCAGCCGGCCCACGCCTTCGCCCGGATCCGGTGCCTGGCGCTATCTGTGCTGGGCGCGCTGGATCCCGACGGCCATCGCCCGACAGGCTATTCGAGAGGGTGTCCTGCGGGAAGGACCCTTCGGCAGTATGTGGGCGGCCCATGTCGATAGCGAGGGACGCGTTGTGGGTTGGGAGGAGCGCGGTCCCGACTGGCGTGGCTTTGCCACCGGGGGTTCGAAGGTTCTCTTCCGTTTTGGACCAAGCGATGCCTCTCGTCTCTGCGTCACAGAAGCCGCGATTGACGCGATGAGCCTTGCGGCGCTCGAGGGTTCGCGCGAGCAAACTCTCTATCTCAGCACTGGCGGTGGGTGGTCTCCGGCGACAGATGCGGCGCTTGCCGAACTTGCTATGCGGCCGGGGCTTAAAATGGTCGCGGCCACGGATGCCAATTCCCAAGGGGATGTCTATGCAGAACGATTGCTGGCGCTCGCCGAGGCGTTCGGCTGCGATTGGCAGCGGCTGCGTCCGCCGGCGGAGGATTGGAACGAGGTTCTCCAAAACAGGGAGAGGGAAAAACGGGAAAGGAAGAGCGAGAAGAACAACGAGGCCTGCCGCATGCGCGCCGGCCGCATCAAGGGAGGCTCCGCCCGGCATGCGCCGGCCCTTGACCCGGCCGGACACGAGGCCGGCAGCGCGGAAGGGGTCATGAAGGACTGAAGAGAATGGCGAGGTCGAAACGACTTGTGCTGTCTTCGGTCCAGACCCCCGAAAGGATCAAGCTGATGACCTCGATACCCCTTCCCCGCAAAATCTTCCACGGCGTGGCCAGGCGCGCCGACATGTTTCGGATGTTCGACAGGCACACGATGCGCCCCAACCGCTTTGATGGTGACCAGTCTGCCGTCTACGCCGGCGAATGGTTTGAGATCGATGAAACCTCCTACTCGTACATGCTCGACATTCTGCCACCGCTCTGGATGCGCGGGTCGGTCTTTGCGATGCGCGAATTCATGACCGGGTCGGTGACCTCGGTGTTTTATGCGATCCGGATCAATGAGGCGGTCCGCTACTTTCACACCTACTGCGACCTCTCGGACCCGGACTCTGTGGAGGCGATGCGGACCGCAATCGTTGACCGCGAAGCCCGACCAGCCCGGGCGATGAGCCGGGAAGAACGGCTTGAGCACATTTGGAGCACGACCTCCCCCGACTATCGGGGCTACGCTGGCACGCGTTGGCCGACGGCGATGCAGGGCCATCGCACGGTGATGCTCTACGGTGGCAGTGAAGGCACGTTCCTGAAACTGCTCGACACTCTGTCTGACGACGAGATCGCGGCCAAGCTGCCGGTCCATCTACGCCACCTCCCCTCAGCCCTGGCCGCCTGAGCGAGATCATCATTCGCAAACTCCGCGCCGAAAGCGGCCTTTTCCGTGGCCGAGCGATGGCGCACGCCCTCATTTCAAGGAGCTTTCCCATGAGCAACGATCCCTTTACATCAGACATGTTCGGCTCGAGCGTACTTTCGTCGGGCCTCGGACTTGGCGTGACAGCGTTCGGCGGGTTCTCGCCTGATGCCGCCAATGACGACGATCCGGATCCCCTGCCGCCAGCACCTGCACCCGCCCTCCCCGTCGCTGCCACGCCTGCCCGGCGCGCGAGGCTTCGGGCAAACTTCTATCTCGACGGCGACCGCGGGCTGGCCGCCGCCTGGAAGGATCGCGCCCGCGCCAATGTCGCGGCGATCCTTATCGCCGACGGCATTGCCAAGCAGGACCGGCCGGCGACGGCCAAGGAACAGGCGCAGTTGATCCGCTTCATGGGCTTCGGCGCCGGCGAACTGGCCAACGGTATGTTCCGTCGGCCGGGTGATGTCGATTTCCGCCAAGGCTGGGACGATATTGGTTCTTCGCTCGAGAGCGCGGTTTGCGAGAGCGATTACGCGTCGCTTGCCCGCTGCACCCAATATGCGCATTTCACGCCGGAGTTCATCATCAGCGCAATCTGGGCTGGGGTCCAGAAACTGGGCTGGCGCGGCGGCCGGGTGCTGGAACCTGGCATCGGCACGGGGCTGTTCCCTGCCCTGATGCCGGAGCCCTATCGGGACGCTGCCTATGTGATCGGGATCGAGCTCGATCCGGTCACCACCCGCATCGCCCGCCTGCTTCAGCCGAAGGCGCGGATCATCAATGGCGACTTTGCCCGCACCGATCTGGCTTCGATCTACGATCTCGCCATCGGCAATCCACCCTTTTCCGATCGCACCGTCCGCTCGGACCGCGCCTACCGGTCGCTCGGCCTTCGCCTGCACGACTATTTCATCGCCCGGTCGATTGACCTGTTGAAGCCCGGCGCGCTCGCCGCCTTCGTCACATCGCATGGCACCATGGACAAGGCCGATACCACGGCACGGGAGCATATCGCGAAATCCGCCGACCTGATCGCGGCAATCCGGCTGCCCGAAGGCAGCTTTCGCCGTGACGCCGGCACGGATGTCGTCGTCGACATCCTCTTCTTCCGCAAGCGGAAGCCCGGAGAGCCGGAGGGAAATCAGCTGTGGCTCGATGTCGATGAGATCAGGTCGGCCACCGACGACGAAGGCGCTATCAGGGTCAATCGCTGGTTTGGTCGGCATCCGGACTTCGTGCTCGGCACACACGCCCTGACCTCCGGCCCGTTCGGCGAGACCTACACCTGCCGCCCACGCGACGACGAGGATCTCGAAGCCGCCCTTGCCACTGCCATCGAGCTGCTGCCGGCCGATCTCTATGACGGCGAGCCGACACCGATCGATATCGATCTGGAGGACGAACTCGGCGAGATCGTCGATCTGCAGCCGAAGGGCGGGATTGTTCGCGAGGGCAGCTTCTTCCTCGACCGGTCGAAGGGTCTGATACAGATGCTCGACGGATCGGCCGTGCCGGTGACCGTCCGCAAGGGTCGCTCAGGCGATGGAATCCCGGAAAAACACGTTCGGATCATCAGCAAGCTGATCCCGATCCGCGATGCAGTGCGCGAGGTCCTGAAGGCGCAGGAAAACGATCGGTCATGGCGCGATCTCCAGGTGCGATTGCGCATCGCCTGGTCGAGTTTCGTGCGCGATTTCGGGCCGATCAACCACACAGTCGTGTCCGTTCAAGAGGATATCGAGACCGGCGAGGTCAAGGAGACCCATCGACAGCCGAACCTCGCACCGTTCCGCGACGATCCCGATTGCTGGCTGGTCGCCTCGATCGAGGACTACGATCTGGAGACGGACACGGCAAAACCGGGGCCGATTTTTTCCGAACGGGTGATTGCTCCGCCGGCCGCACCGACGATTACCTCACCTGCCGATGCGCTCGCCGTCGTGCTGAATGAACGAGGCCACGTCGATATCGATCATGTCGCCGAGCTGCTTCACAGCGATCCCGCAGCCGTGGTCGACGAGCTGGGCGAGGCCATCTTCCGTGATCCGGTCGATGGATCGTGGAAGACGGCTGACGGATATCTCTCAGGGGCCGTCCGCACAAAGCTTGCGGCCGCGCAGGCAGCGGCCGAGCTCGACCCCGCCTATGAGCGCAATGCCCGCGCCCTGCAGGAGGTCCAGCCGGCTGATCTCCGGCCATCCGACATCACAGCCCGCCTCGGTGCCCCGTGGATCCCGGCCGCCGATGTCGTGGCCTTCGTCAGGCAAAAGATGGAGGCAGATATCCGCATCCATCATATGCCGGAACTCGGTTCGTGGACGGTAGAGGCCCGACAGCTCGGTTATACTGCCGCCGGCACGTCTGAATGGGGAACCAGCCGCCGACATGCAGGCGATCTGCTCGCGGATGCGCTGAATAGCCGGGTGCCTCAGATCTTCGACGTATTCAAGGATGCGGACGGCGAGCGCCGGGTGCTCAATGTCGTCGATACCGAAGCCGCGCGCGACAAGCTCCAAAGGATCAAGCAGGCGTTTCAGGACTGGGTCTGGACCGATCCAGATCGCACCGACCGGCTGGCCCGCGATTACAATGATCGCTTCAACAATATTGCGCCGCGGAAATTCGACGGCTCCCACCTGAAACTCCCTGGCGCCTCTGGCGCCTTTGTTTTGTATGGGCACCAGAAACGCGGCATCTGGCGGATCATTGCCGATGGCTCGACCTATCTTGCCCATGCCGTCGGCGCTGGCAAGACGATGACCATGGCGGCTGCCATCATGGAACAGCGCCGGCTCGGGCTGATTGCCAAGGCCATGCTGGTCGTCCCCGGCCATTGCCTGGCGCAGGCGGCGCGCGAATTTTTAGGCCTTTATCCGAATGCCCGCATTCTCGTCGCTGACGAGACCAATTTCATCAAGGACAAGCGGGCTCGCTTCCTATCGCGGGCTGCTACCGCCACCTGGGATGCGATCATCATCACGCATTCGGCGTTCCGCTTCATCGCCGTGCCGTCTGCCTTTGAGCAACAGATGATCCAGGACGAGCTGCAGCTCTACGAAGACCTGATGGCCAAGGCCGATAGCGAGGACCGCGTTTCGCGCAAGCGGCTCGAGCGGTTGAAGGAAGGACTGCAGGAGCGGCTCGAAGGTCTCGCTACCCGCAAGGATGATCTTCTCACCATCTCGGAAATCGGCGTCGATCAGATCGTCGTCGACGAGGCGCAGGAATTCCGCAAGCTCTCCTTTGCCACCAACATGTCGACGCTGAAGGGCATCGATCCAAATGGCTCGCAGCGCGCTTGGGATCTCTATGTCAAATCCCGCTACATCGAGACGCGGAACCCAGGCCGCGCGCTCGTGCTTGCCTCCGGCACGCCGATCACCAATACGCTTGGCGAGATGTTCTCCATCCAGCGCCTGCTCGGTCATGCGGCACTCTCTGAGCGAGGGCTGCACGAGTTCGATGCCTGGGCTTCCTGCTTCGGCGATACAACTACGGAATTGGAGATCCAGCCATCCGGCAAATATAAGCCTGTCAGCCGCTTTGCGTCGTTCGTGAACGTGCCGGAGCTGATCGCCATGTTCCGCTCGTTTGCCGATGTGGTGATGCCTGACGATCTGCGGCAATACGTGAAGGTGCCCAACATCTCGACCGGCCGGCGGCAGATCATGACTGCCAAGCCGACGGCACTGTTCAAGACCTATCAGCAAACCCTCGGCAGCAGGATCAAGGCGATCGAGCAGCGTGAGGGTCCCGCCAAGCCCGGCGACGACATACTGCTGTCCGTCATCACTGATGGGCGCCATGCGGCGATCGACCTGCGCTTCGTCATGCCGGCGGCCGACAACGAGGAGAATAACAAGCTCAATCTGCTCGTCCGCAATGCACATCGGATCTGGAAGGAAACCGGGGAAGCCATCTATCGGCGCCCCGATGGCAAGGATTTTGAGCTACCGGGCGCTGCCCAGATGATCTTTTCCGATCTCGGCACGATCAATGTCGAAAAGTCCCGCGGTTTCTCTGCCTATCGCTTTATCCGCGACGAGCTAGTCCGGCTCGGCGTGCCGGCATCGCAAATCGCCTTCATGCAGGACTACAAGAAGACCGAGGCAAAGCAGCGGCTGTTCGGCGACGTCCGTGCTGGCAAGGTACGGTTCCTCATTGGAAGCTCGGAGACGATGGGCACCGGGGTCAACGCCCAGCTTCGGCTGAAGGCGCTCCATCACCTGGATGTGCCATGGCTGCCGTCGCAGATCGAGCAACGGGAAGGCCGGATCGTTCGCCAGGGCAACCAGCACGACGAGGTCGATATCTTCGCCTATGCCACCGAGGGTTCGCTCGATGCCAGCATGTGGCAGAACAACGAGCGTAAGGCTCGGTTCATTGCCGCGGCCCTGTCGGGAGATACCTCGATCCGGCGGCTCGAAGACGTTGGCGAGGGGGCGGCCAACCAGTTCGCCATGGCCAAGGCGATCGCATCCGGCGATGAACGGTTGATGCATAAGGCAGGCTTGGAGGCCGATATCGCACGGCTCGAACGGCTGCGGGCCGCCCATGAGGACGATCAATATGCCGTACGCCGGCAGATGCGAGATGCAGAGCGCGAAATCCAGGTCTCGACCCGGCGCATCGGGGAAGTCGGCGAGGACATCGCCCGCGTCCGGCCAACCAAAGGCAATACATTTACGATGACGGTTCTCGGTCAGAACCAGACCGAGCGCAAGGAGGCCGGCCGCGCGTTGATGAAGGAAATCCTGACCTTGCTCCAACTTCAGCAGGAGGGCGAGGTGCATCTGGCCACGATCGGCGGGTTCGATCTTGTTTACGGGGGCGAGCGCATCGGCAAGGGTGACGGCTATCGTTACGAGACCGTGCTCCAGCGTACCGGGGCCGATTACGAGATCGACCTTGCGACTACGGTGACGCCCCTTGGCGCGATTTCACGTTTGGAGCATGGGCTTGATGGCTTTGACGAGGAGCAGCGCCAATATCGCCGTCGGTTGGAAGAGGCCGAGCGCCGGCTGAATTCGTATCAATCGCGCATCGGTGGTACCTTCCAGTTCGCTGAGGAGCTTGGCGCGACAAGGAAGCAACTTCGCGAGATCGAGGAAGAACTGGCTGCCTCCGCCATTTCCGAAGCAGACCAGATCGCCGCATGACACACGTAAGCCCAAGCCGCTCTTGTCGCCTGGGCTCCACCCTCGTCAAGGCTTTGACCAGATGGCAGGCCGATCCTTGAAATCCCTCAACCTCGATAATATTTAAGGACCACTTCCCGTTCAGATGATGCTCCGCACATGGCGCTTTGCCCATGGCTTTCGACGTCGTCCGGGTTAGACAAAGGGCGCTCCCCCTCGCGGGTCGAGCGCCCTTTTTGCGTCTATCTATCCAGCTGAGTTTTGCGCGCCCTTTGCACCTTCTGCGTCCGTGGCCCGCCCTTTCAAGAGAGAAACGGAGAAGAAGGAGGAGGGAAAAACCGATCGCCGATCGGTCCTCCTGCCGACGCAGCTGCTCAACCGCCACCTGCGCTATCCCGGCTACTCGTTCTTCGCAGGGCTGTCAGCTCCGCTTGTCCTTCGCAGCAGGGATGCTCGGTCGCAGTTGCGTCAGTCCGGCCGTTCGGCGGTCCGGGAGGTGTCTTCGAGAAAAATGAAGACAGGAAGGGCTGGCATGGCGCCGGTCCGGAATTCTCTAGACAAGGACAAATCCCATGCAGATCATGAAGGTTGACCCGCGCGCTCTGAAGGAAAACCCCGACCGGATGCGCCAGTCGAAGTCCTCGCCGCAGGCCGATGCGCTCATGCTGGCGACGATCAAGGCAGTCGGCATCGTCCAGCCGCCGGTGGTCGCGCCGGAAACCGATGGTGGAAACGGCTACATTATCGACGCCGGGCATCGTCGGGTGCGCCTCGCCATCGCCGCAGGCCTCGAAGAAATCGAAATCCTCGTGGCCGACGCCGCCAACGACAATGGCGCGATGCGCTCGATGGTCGAGAACAGCGTCCGCGAGCCTCTGAATCCCGTCGATCAATGGCGCGGCATCGAACGGCTCGTTGCTCTCGGCTGGACCGAGGAAGCGATCGCCGTCGCTCTCGCCCTTCCCGTCCGCCAGATCCGCAAGCTGCGTCTACTCGCCAATGTCCTGCCGGCCATGCTGGAACAGATGGCCTTGGGCGATATGCCATCCGAGCAACAGTTGCGGGTGATCGCGGCCGCCGGCCAGGTCGACCAGAAGGAGGTCTGGAAGGCGCACAAGCCCAAGAAGGGTGACACAGCGCCCTGGTGGCAGATTGCCAATGCCCTGACCAAGAAGCGCATGTACGCCAAGGATGCGAGTTTTGGCGATGATCTGGCTCAAGCCTACGGAATCGAATGGGTCGAGGACCTCTTCGCGCCGGCAGACCAGGACGGTCGATACACCACCAATGTCGAGGGCTTTCTCGGCGCCCAGCACGAGTGGATGACGAGCAACCTGCCGAAGCGCGGCGGGATCGTCGAAGTCAACAGCTGGGGCCAGCCGGAACTGCCGAAGCAGGGATCCCAAGTTTACGGCAAGCCGTCCAAGTCCGACCATACGGCGCTCTACCTCGATCGTGACGGCAAGGTCCAGACGGTGCATTACCGCATGCCCGAGGCGGCGAAGCCGAAGGGTGCTGTTGGCGACGGATCGGTCACTGGCGGCGATGACGCCGACGCAGTCGTTACGTCGAAAGTCCGGCCAGACGTAACGCAGAAGGGCCACGACATGATCGGCGATTTCCGCACCGATGCCCTGCACGATGCGCTCGGTCGCGCGCCGATCGAGGATGATATGCTGATGGCGCTGATGGTCCTGGCCTTCGCCGGCCAGAATGTCCGCGTCGACTCCGGTGCAGACGGGACCTTCTACGGCGGCAAGCGCTTTTCGCGCCATGTCGTGGGCTTGTTTGACGCGCATGGCAAGCTCGCCTTCGATCAGGATACGCTTCGGGTTGCGGTTCGCTCCGTGCTGATAGATGTGCTTTCTTGCCGTCGGGGCATGTCGAACAGCGGCATGGTCGCGCGCATCGCCGGCGAGGCGATCGGCGCCGACGCGTTCCTGCCAAACATGGGCTCGGAAGATTTCCTCTTGTGCTTGTCGCGCCCGGCACTGGAAGCCTCTTGCGCTGAGGCATCGATCCAGCCGCGCCCGAAGGTCCGCGAGACGCGTACAGCGCTCGTCGAGCATTTCGCAACTAAGCACTTTGTCCATCCGTCGGGTCGATTCGCACCGCCCGCTGACGAACTGCTCGACTGGATCCAGGCAGGTTCCCCTATGGATGTCATCGGAGCGGGCGACGGCGGACAAGCTGACGACCCAGCTGATGACCAGGGAGAGCAGATCGACGAGGATGCAGTTCACGATGCTCTGCAGGCTACAGACGTCGCAGCCGATGACGAGCACGACCAAGGCTTCGATCAGAGGGCAGCAGCATGACCGCCGCCCTCAATTCGAACATGGCAGCATCCACCCCCGATCTTTCCGGGGTGGAGTTTGCCACCAGCGCGGATGGCTTGCCGGTCGCCCGCATCGGTGATCTGGTCCTTGCCATGATCACATCACCCAGCGGCTTTGCGTTCCTTGCGAGCGCCCTCGCGGATCGTCGGCCGCTCGCAGATCTGACGCGCGCCGACTTCATCGGGCATGAAGGTCGGGTGGCTGAAGAAACCGAATTCCGGGCGCGTGTCGCCGAGACCGCGGGGCATAAGCGCGATCTGGCCAAGCTCAACCGCGTGCAGACCCGCACGCGGGTCAGCACACCTTGGGGTGGATCGCAGATGGCGGTCATTTATGCCGAAGGCGTCGTCGCGCACATGACGGCCGGCCACGGTGGCTTCCACCTCTCGGCCGACCGCAATGCCAAAGTCCATTCGCTGCTTCGGAAGGACACCCCTTGGTATGAAGAGGACTGCGAATGGGCGATCGTCGCGATAAGTTTCCCGGACCTGTTCACCGCTTACGAGCGGTCGATGGCAGAAAAGACCATCCGCAGTTCCTCGCCCGACGTCTGGGAGAAAATCCATGGCCGCACGCTCGCCGAGGGTGAGAGCTGGGCCAGGGATCGCCGGGCGTTCGATCAACGCCATGCGGTGGACTACATCGTTATATCGGCAATCTTGTCCGATCAGCGCCCCGGCATGACGGAGGTCGTGGCGAAGATCGGCGGAGGTCATATCCGCGATGGCGAAGAACGCCGCTTTCTGGTGGCAAGCGACGAATATGCGGGGCGGGGCCGGTTCGGCTTTGTCATCGATCTCGCTCGCCACGCTGAATATGACGGGCCGTCTTCCTTCATCGGCTGGCGAGGCCGGGGGGATGGGTCATGATCGACGTCCGCATGTCGAAACCGCTGGCGAAAGCAATCGGCGCCCGGCGCGAGACCGAGCGCCATCTCGATTGTCTGGCCCGTCAGATTGCGGCGCGCGCCGGGAGACAGGCGACCACGGTGAAAGTCCGGAGCCGCGCGCGGCGCCGGTCCAGTCCGCGTCTCTACCATCGGGAGCTCTTCGACCGCTTTGCCTTCGAGCGCTGAGTCGAACTCGACACGATCGTCTGCAGGCTGGCGATGCAGGAGCAGGTCATCGGCGATTTCCAGCGTCGCGACTGCGAGCCTGTGCTGCGTCCGGCGATATAGGAGGACCCGAGGCGAAAGCACCTTTCGATGTCCTACCCGGCTTCGATGTCATCGTCAGGGGGCTTGGCCATGTCTGTCGCTTGCCTTGGGATTGATATCGGACCCGTGCCGGACTGCCCTTCTTGTTCGCTGCGGTCTGAACCGGCGGCCGGTTGTTTCAAGGCCGCTGTCGCGCCGCGGGGCGGCCGGTCCAGCCTCCCTGCGCGAGGGCAGGCTCGCGGTCTGCTCAGGCCAAGGCCTGCTGGTCCGCAAACCTGCTCTGCTGGCTCAGTTGGATCGGACCTGTGAAGCCGCCCGTCCTTTGCCGGTTCTGGTCGTCCGCATCGAAGGGCAGACCGGCACGGGCCGGAACCGCTTCGGCAGCCACGGAAGGAACAAACATGGCCAAGCCCGCCACCCCCAATCGCTCCAACGCACGGGTCTCGCAATCTCGCCGCGGTACCACCCTCGAAATGGTCCGCCTCTCCTGCCCCGACGCGGTCCAGGCGCATAAGATCGCAGAAAGCTTCGGCACGGCCATCGTCGACAGCGATGGCATCCGCAGCCTGCATGAGCGGCTGATCGTCGAGACCACCGAGAGCCTTTCCGAAGGCCTCGGCGAGAAGGCCATGCAGATCCATCTGCAGCGTATCGTCGGAGCCTTTGTCGGATCCGCGCACGGCGCCGGGCAGTTCTACTCCCGTGCGGTCACCGAGGCGCGCGACGCAACGGCGAAGGCGTCGAACGACACCCGCGATGAGGATCTCGATGGTCCGGTCGGCTACGATAGTGCCGCCCAGCGCAAACGGGAGTTCGCGGCCGACATGGGTGTCCAATCGCACGCGCTGCGCATGGCAGCCGAGGGCGCAGTCGCCGCCTATGAAGAGGTCATCGGCGAGACCTGGAAGCCCTTCGACCGGCCGGTCGAAAATCCGGGCGCATCGCTCGACCGCAAAGCGGCCGAGGCTCAGTTGGCCGCTTTCGGATAACACATTGGCGGGGTCGCACCCCGCTCTTTCTTCATGTTCCGAGGCAGGCGCTCGCAGGCGCCGGCCTTTTTCATGTCGAGAAGAAAGGCTGAAGACGCGCCTATCGCGGCCCGTCCCGGTCGGCGGTCCTGCAGGAGCCGGGCGCCCATGCAACGGCTTCGCCGTCCTCCACGCTGTTACGGCCGTTCCGGTGCATGGCTGCATCGGCCCCTGACTTCGGACCTCCGTGACTGACCGCGATAGGCGCGGTCCTGAGAAAAGGAGAAGAAATCATGACGAGGAAAGCGGAATCGGACCGTGCGGATATCTACACGCGGATCACCGATCGGATCGTTGAAGATCTCGAACAGGGCGTGCGCCCCTGGATGAAACCGTGGAGCGCCAACAACACGCATAACCGCATCAGCCGGCCGCTGCGCCATAACGGCCTCCCCTATTCGGGAATGAACGTGCTGCTCCTGTGGTCGGAGCAGGTATCGCGGGGCTTCTCCTCCTCGATGTGGATGACCTTCAAACAGGCGCTGGAACTGGGCGGGGCCGTGCGAAAGGGCGAAACGGGCTCGACAGTCGTCTTCGCCAGCCGGTTTACCAAGTCGGTGGTCGACGGAAACGGCAATGATGTCGATCGGGAGATCCCGTTCCTCAAGGCATATTCTGTGTTCAATATCGAGCAGATCGATGGTTTGTCCGACACCTATTATGCTCCGCCGGCCAAGATCCAGGATCCCGTCGAGCGAATAGAGAGCGCCGATCTCTTCTTCCGCAACACCGGCGCCGCGATCCGGCACGGCGGCAATCAGGCCTACTATTCACCGGTCATGGACTACATCCAGATGCCGCCCTTCGAGGCGTTTCGCGATGCAGCCGGGTATGCGGCCGTCCTCAGCCACGAGGCGACCCATTGGACGGCGGCGGAACATCGCGTCGGACGAGATTTATCGCGCTATGCGAAGGACCGGACGGATCGCGCGCGCGAAGAACTCATTGCTGAGCTCGGCAGTTGCTTCCTCTGCGCCGATCTCGGTATCGCGCCGGAGCTCGAGCCGCGGCCGGACCATGCGTCCTACCTGAAGTCGTGGCTTTCAGTGCTGGCCAACGACAAGCGGGCGATCTTCCAGGCGGCGGCCCATGCGCAGCGTGCTGTAAGTTTCCTGCATTCCTTGCAGCCGGAAGCGGAAGTGAAGGCTGCGGCCTGACGCTCAGTCGCGGTTGTCACCGCCTGTGGCGACCGCGTGATCCATGTCCCGTTCGTCCTTGAGACCTTGTGCGATGTCAGCATCAGCCTTCCCCAGATTGACGGTTTTTGAGCGTCGGGTTTGGGTTTGCGGGTCGGTCTACGTTCGACAATAAACGGCTTGGCCTGCTGGCGCATTGATCCTCCAGGTGGCAATCCGCGAGTGAAACGATATCGCACAGGGTAAGTTGGGCAAGCGGGCCTATTATGTGAGGTGCTCGTGTCCCCGAATGAAACGAGCAACGACGGTCGAAGCGGGGGATGGCGCAAGATGCCATTCGTGCCCGGGCGAGAGCGGCGGAACACCATTGCCATATCCCTTCACGTCAGAGTTTCCGGCAACCCATCTGCGGGCTCGATGAGGCATGTCTGACCGGAGACCGGCTGCGCCTCGATCGTCTTCCCGCAACGGCAAGCCGCAGATTTCTTACCTCGGAAGGCTGCGCCGTCCTCCTCGCCCACTAACAAATCTGCGACTTGCCGCCCTCCATTTCATTACGGCCCTATTGGGTGCGGTCCGATCGTCACCGGTCTTTTGACAGCTATCGAGGTCGCGATGGGCGCGGCCCGAACACGAGAAAAGGAATACGACAATGGCAACCATCGGCACATTCACCTCCACCGAAAACGGCTTCACCGGCTCCATCCGCACGCTCGCCCTCAACGTCAAGGCCCGCATCGCCCGGGTCGAAAACCCCTCCGACAAGGGTCCGCAGTTTCGCGTCTACGCTGGTAGCGTCGAGCTGGGCGCCGCCTGGCAGAAAACCTCCGAACAGGGCCGCGACTACCTCTCGGTCAAGCTCGACGATCCGAGCTTCCCGGCTCCGATCTACGCAACGCTCGCCGAGGTCGAAGGTGAGGATGGCCTCCAGCTCATCTGGTCCCGCCCGAACCGGGACTGATCGACATCACGGGGCTCCGCCGCCGGCGGAGCCCTCTCCTCTGCCGAGAACTCAAAGCCGGACCCGGCATCGAGCCAGGTCCGGCTTTTTTGGTGGCATACGGAAACGGGGGATAGCTGCTCAGATCTGTCGAGGATGCCGGGCCGGAATGACGGCCTCAAGGACGAGCGGTTCCCCCAATTTCGCGCGAACGCTCGAAGAGCGCCCACACGAAATCGGCTCCCCCACTCGCCGCCGCTGGCGGTCGCATCCGCGATCCCTGACCCCGCCATCCCGTCCCGCCCTGCGAAATCGTCTTTCACAAACTCAAGGAGATGAGACGATGACGATCGAACAGCACATCGAAGAACTGCGGGCCTTATCTTGACAGTCTGCACCGACTCTACCGACCTTGGCTACGTCGATGCGCATGCTG
>NZ_CAXUSG020000015.1:0-99907 GCF_964253915.1 Rhizobium sp. LjRoot30
GCCTTAATCCGAATAACAACAGTTACTAATACAAACTAGTAGACGTGGCTTTCGTGGCGCTGATGCCACATCGCAGCCCCGTTTTGCCCCCCGAAACCTGTCAAAGTGCCGACGCCGTATCATTTTGGCACAAAACAACCGACCTGCGCCGCCGCTACCACAACTATTCGCCACTCGAATCAAGGAACCGATAGTTAATAGGCCGCTAAGACATTTGTTCTAATTTGAGCGCATCCTTTGCGTTTTAGTGAGTAAGCCTGTGAGCGATCGGTTTCGAGAACTTGAAAGTCCCGTGGCCATGAGAAAAAAGGATGTTGTGCTGATGGCCACAGTATCGAGTTTCGAAAACCTGCAGTTCCCGACGAAATCGGAACTGCGGCAGTTCGCGGAACTCTTTGCACCGCTGTTCAAGGCTTCCAGCGAGGAAGCGAAACGGCAGGCCGTCGCCGCTCTATCTCAATGCCCGCAGGTGCCGCAGGCCGTGGCCCTGTTCATCGGCAGCCAGCCGATCGGCGTTTCGGCGATCTTCCTCACCTGCTCCCAGTCGATCAGCGACGAGACCCTGATCACCATCGCCCGCACGCAAGGCGCAGCGCACGCCCATGCGATCACCCGCCGCGAAAACCTCTCGCCGATGGTCATCGACGCCCTCGTAGACGTTCGCCAGGCCTACCCCGTCAGGGGCGTGACGGAAGCTGCCGAACAGGCGCCAGCTGTGCCGGACATCACCCTCGCCACGCCGGTCTCGCCCGCGCCACCCTTCGCCCCGCCGGAGATCGTTGCCGAGCCGGCCGCTCCCATGCAGGCGCCTGTCGCAAACCGGGAAGAAGCCCTCCGCGAGGAATTGAAGGGTCTCGTCCGCCACCTTTCGCATCCGAAAGAGGACCGGCTCGGCCTGCGCACCGCCACCGAGATGCAGGAAGCCCTGCTCGTGCGTTTCGCCCGCACCCGCGAGGCCGATCATTTCGCCACGACGCTCGCCCATTCCCTGTCCGCCAGCCGCTGGCTCGCCGAACGCATCATGCTGGATATCTCCGGGCTACAGCTTGCCACCACGCTCGTCAGCCTCAATCTCCATGAGACGGACACCGCACTCGTCCTGACGCGTTTCTATCCGCATCTTGCCGAACGCATCGGCGAGGCAACGCGTGCCGAGGCATTGCTGCAGGGGCTCGATCCGGCGGAATGCGATATCCGTGTCGAAGCCTGGCGCCGCGCCGACAGCTACACCTTCGGCAACAGCCAGCGCGGCTTTGGCGAGGACCGGTCGCCGGCAACCAGCCAGAACCGCGGCGTCCAGCAACTGCGCCCGGACAGGGATTTGCGCACCTTCGGCCGCCGCTGAAAACGATCCTTCAGCGGCCCTTGCCCTCATCGGCAACCGGAAGCAGGTCGCCGATGTCGTCGATTTCCACTTCCACCACCCACAGGTCGGAATCGAACTTGCTCTCACGGGCCAGCAGCGCCTCGACTGCTGCCGGCTCCACCCGGTCGAGCCGACGCTCGAACAGCCGGCCGGCCACATCGTCTTCACCGAAGGCATATTGCGGCGCCGGGGCGTAGAGGCTTTCGAGCCCGTCGCGGAACCGCTGGCGCACGAAGATGGCGCCTGCTTCCGCAGCACCATGACGCTCGATGGCGGCGAAGCCACCGAGACCAAAAACCCGCCGCGTCAGGGCGGCGACGAAGATATCCGATTTCAAACGCATGCGGCTGTCATAAGGCCGCCGGCGCCGGTCGGCAATGGTTCAAGCCATGTCGTGCGGATGGTGAAGCCATGTTCTGGATACGGCGGCGGTGTCGGCGAGAGGGAGATGTCCGACGTCGAGGCTGCCCCGGCCAGCAACCGCTGCGTTCTTGGGGAAGCTACAACGCGCCGATTTCTTTCATCTTTTTGAGAACGGCCTGGCTGGGCTCACCCGTCTGGGGGAGACGGTAGTGTTTTTCGAAGTGACGGATCGCATCGCGGGTCTGGGCGCCGGCGACGCCATCGACACGGATGTCGGCATAAGCGAGGTTGCTCAGCCCCTTCTGGATCTTCATCACCAGTTCCGGATCGGCAATGGCCGTCGCCGGCTTCGCCTTCTGCGTCTCGGCATCGCGGATGGCGGCGGCGACGGGATCGATTTCCGATTCGCTCGAGGCGACGTCCTCGGCAGGGCGCTCCTTCGGCAGAACCGCATTGCCGCTACCCGCCGTCCGCAGCGCAGCCAGCAGTTCGGGCGTGGCTTCGCCGTTCTGCGGCAGGCCGGTACGGATCTCGAACGCCAGGATGGCGGCGGCTGTCCGCGGGCCACTGACGCCGTCAGCCGCGCCGTTATAGAGGCCGCGACCGATCAGTTCCGTCTGCACGTCGCGCACCAGCGTCGAGACTGGCGGCTGCGCCGACACCGCCTCCCCGGAGGCGGCGATGACATCCTCGATGCTGGCGGTTTCCGTCTGGTCCGGACGCTCGATCTTGAAGGTGGTCACCTCGCCGGTTTCGACGCGCGGTTCGTTGCGCTGGCCGGAAAAGGCGTTCGGCTCGTCGGGATTGCGCGTGCGGAAGAACGGCGACGGATGTTCGCCATGCTGGTACCAGAGCGCATTGGCGGAGACGAAGGAAAAGATGACGATGAAGGCCGCCGTGCCGCCAACAAGGGCGGGATTGCGGCCAATAAGGCGCAGGAGACCGTCGAAAGCCCGCGAGGCGACGCCCGGAGGGCGGCGCACCGGCTTCCTCTTCTCAGGCGATTTTCGCGGTCGCTTGCTCATGAACATCATCCTCATGCTGCGCTTCGACGGGTTCCGGAGCGCCCTTCAGGCGCGGCGGGAATTCCACCGTTCTTGCCCAGTCCGCCGCATCATCGGCGCTGGAGGCACCGGAGCCATCCATCGGCACCGTAATCGTGATCACCGTGCCCTCGCCGGGCCGGCTGGAAATCGCAAAGCGGCCGCCGTGCAGCGCCACCAGTCCCTTGACTAGCGACAGGCCGAGCCCGGTGCCCTCGTAGCGACGGGTATAGTCGTTCTGCACCTGCACGAAAGGCTGGCCGAGCGTTGCAAGCTTGTTTTCCGCAATGCCGATGCCGGTGTCGCTGACCGTCAGCACCAGCTCGAAACCGTTCGAGGCCGCATCGACGGTGACGACACCACCCTCGTCGGTAAACTTGATGGCGTTGCCGACCAGGTTGATAAGAATCTGCTGGATGGCCCGCTGGTCGGCGATGACCTCGCCAATGCCGCGCTGCACCCGGCTCGTCAGCGTCAGGCCTTTTTCACGCGCCTGCAGGGCCAGCATCTCTTCGCAGGTGCGGATCGACTCGCCGATGACGAAGGGTTCCATCATCAGCTCGTAGCGGCCGGCCTCGATCTTGCTCATGTCGAGCATGGTGTTGACCACCGAAAGCAGGTGCGCCCCGGACTGACGGATCAGCCGCACATATTCGCGCTGCCGATCGTTTTCCAGCTTGCCGAAATATTCGCCGGTGAGGATATCGGAAAAGCCGAGGATGGCGTTGAGCGGCGTGCGCAGCTCGTGGCTGACGGCGGCGAGGAACCGCGTCTTGGCGTCATTGGCCGATTCGGCCTCCGCCGCCTTGCGGACCGCTTCAGCCTTCAGGGACTGCTGCAGCGAGATATCCTGCATTTGGCAGAACACAGAACTCAGCGTGCCATCGGCGGAGCGAACGGCGGTCAAATCCAACCGGACATGGATGAACTGATCGCTGGCCGGCACCACCGTCGGGCGGTCGATGCGCAGGTCGACGGAGATCGCCTCCTCGCCCTGCCGCAGGCAATCGAGCGCCTGCATGAAGTGCAGCCGGTCGGAGACATGCAGCTGATCGAAGAAACCGCGCCCGGCCGGATCGCGCATCCAGGACAGGAAGGTTTTGCGGTCGCGGCCGGCAAGGCCCGTGACGCCGCCGTAAGGGTCGATAAAGAGAATGAGGCCGGCGCAGGCATCCAGCAGGGCGCCATCCGGCGCCGGAGCGGCAATCTCCGGGCGCGCCGTCTGCCGCAGCCGCGACAGGGCAATGGAACCGACGGAGGAAAACAGGAAGCCGGCAGCCACGAGCGTGACGCCGACCGGCAGGGCGACGGCGGGGCTCGCCACCGCCGACAGCGCCACCGGCACAGCGAACAGCGCGGCGGAGGAGGTCAGCGCAAGCCGGCGCAGGATGGCGATCTCGTGCGCCGGCACGTCGTGCCCATCGCCCGTCCGGGCCAGCCAGCTTGCCGCCGCCCGGTCCAAAAGTGCTGTCGCACCATCCACGATCTTCCTGAAAACCTGCACACCAAAACCTTGAAAAGGGTCTCTCAACGGCCCCGACAATAGGCTTCCTGCACTTAAGGAAAGGATAAAGCAAAAGGCTGGGAACCGGCCGAAAACCGGCGAAAATCCCGTTTTCGGACATTGCGGATGCCCTTTGTCTTTCGTGGTTAACGCACGGTAAGCAAAGAGTTTTTTGGATTTTTACCTTCCGCGTTAACGATTGTGGCAGCTATTGCCGCTGCAAACCTAGGCGTTTGCTGGAGGCGGCTGCCCAGATGTTTAACGGCAGCCATTAAAATGCCGCTCAAATACGGTTCAAAATGGAAAAGATGGGATTTGAGACAAATTTTGCGAAAACCCGAATGGCTTTTGCAAAGCGATTTTGTCATCCCGTCCCTAATGTCGAGATCAAGAAATCGCCCAGGAACAATCCGGCACCAAGACCGGGGACAGGCAGGGAAAACGATATGATGTGGTTTGCGATCAAAGGGACGTTCTGGTTCTCGCTGGTGCTCGTGCTCCTGCCGATCTTCGACAAGGAGACGGCGACGAAGCTGGAGGGCGCGCCCCAGGTGGAAATAACCGACGCCCTGTCCGCGGCAAGCGGCGCCTATGAATATGTCAGTGCCTTGTGCACCGAAAAACCCGAGGTCTGCGAGAAGGGTTCGGAAACCTTCACCGCCCTCGGTTACCGGGCCCGCGAAGGCGCCCGTATCGCTTATGAATTCCTCGACAACCGCTTCCGTGACGACGGCACCGAGAAGACGGCGGCGCTTGCCACCGACATCCAGGAGGCAGCCGAGCCGGAACAGGCGATGCCGACCATCGACGACGACGTGCTGACCGGAACCGTCATCCCGCTGCCGAAGAAGAAGCCGCCGCATACCTGATTGAAGCTTTGCCGCCGGTCCGGCCGACTTGTTCGAAGCGACCGAAACTGTCCTGACTGTGCGCCGCGTGGGTCCTGTCCCTTCCCCGCGGCGCATTTTTTTGATTCATTCAAAACTTCATTTCTTGCGGCTCATCCCTTATATGCGGTGCGAGATGCCACGAACGGAACCGCAGATGACCCAGCTCGACCAGATCATTGACGACTTCGCTTTTCTGGACGACTGGGAAGACCGCTACCGCTATGTCATCGAACTCGGCAAAGCGCTTCCGGACCTGCCGGAAGACAAGCGTACGGCGACCAACAAGGTGCAGGGCTGCGCCAGCCAGGTCTGGCTCGTCACCCATGCCGAAGATGGCGGCAGCGATCCGGTGCTGACCTTCGAAGGCGATTCGGATGCTCATATCGTCCGTGGCCTGGTGGCGATCGTGCTCGCCACCTATTCCGGCAAACATGCCTCCGAGATCGCCAAGCTCGATGCGATCGACGTCTTCAACAAGATCGGCCTGGTGGAGCACCTCTCCTCGCAGCGCGCCAACGGCCTGCGATCGATGGTCAACCGCATCCGCGAGGAAGCCCGCATCCGGGCCGCCTGAGACTTACAGTTCGGGACGATAATCCTCCGCCCCCCAATGCCCGATGCCGGTATGTTTTTTGCGCCTCGGCGGCTGGTAGTGACGGGCCAGCGCCAGCAGTGCCGTGCGCAACATGAGCTTGGCCGAACGGGCCGGCCATTGCCGTTCGCGCTCGATCAGTTCCAGCCCCTTGGAAAAGCAGCAGGCATCCAGCGCCACGCCGGAAAGTTCCGGCCCCATGGCCTCGACGGCGCGGGCGACGCGCTCGCGCGCCGCCAGCGCGCTGTCACCCAGTTCCGCCGCACCGCCACGATCCCCCCGGCTACGGCTCGCCAGCCGTGGTTCCCACGAGGCGGTCATCCGTGGCTGCAACTGTCCGCGGGTAAAATCGGCATGCAGGCGTTCGCCGGCACTCACGGCTTCCGCCGGCAGGAAGGCCTCACCCTGCCGGCCTTTCAGGCGCGCCAGCAGGCCGAGCGGCGATTCCGCATGGTTGATCCGCACCGGCTGGCGCACGCCCTCCACCTCGGTTGTCGAGACGGAGACGTCACGGTGCTGCTCCTGGAACACCTCTTCGCCCTCGGCCATCGACCGCCGCAGGAACGTCCGGGCATCGTCGGTGGCTGCGACCCGTAGCCCTTGCCGGCGGACGAGCCCGAGCGCTGCCGCCTGCCGCAGCAGGTCGCCGCCGAAGGCACGCGCGGCACCGTCTTCCCGCCGGAGCAGAACTTCGGCGGCGGCGGCACTCGCCACCACCAGATCCGCCCGCTGACGGCCAAGGAAACGCAGCAGACGGACGAGATCTTTCCGTTCCGCGACATGAGGCAGCACATCACTCATGGACGATCGCTCCGGACTGGGTGAATACAGAAGTGGAAATACGCTCGAGGGCGGCGACGAAATCATCGAAGCCCGGATCGTCGCGCCTGTCCTCGACCACGGCGCAGGCATGGCTGACCGTCGTCCTGTCGCGGCCGAACGCCTGCCCGATGTCGCTGAGCGAGATGCCAAGCGATACATGGCAGACATACATGGCAATCTGCCGGATGTGGCAATGGGCGCGACGCCGGTCGCGGCGCATCTGCACCCGGTCGGAGGCCAGCATCAGCATTTCCGCCGTCACCTGCCGCACGATGCGGCATATGGTGCGGACCGGCAGAACCGCCGGCCGAAACACCCGCGGCTGGCCCGGATCGTCGGATGCGCACTCCGCGGCGACGCCGGGCGGTGTCAGATCGATCGTTTTTTCGTATGGCATCAGGCGAACTCCCATAAATAGGAATTTATTCATACACCCTAACGCAGATGCGGGGATGGAAGAAATCACCGCGTCACAACCATCCGTTGTTTTTGTTTAAAAATTTATGAATATCAAAGAAAATTTGGGATTTTTTTCCTCACTTCATCCCCGGACAATAAAAAACCGGGCCAAAGGCCCGGTCTGTGTCACGCCATGGCGTGGCGGATCATTTACCGCGCTTGCGGCGCTGGCCGAGACCCATTTCCTTGGCGAGTCGCGAGCGCGCTTCGGCATAGGCCGGCGCGACCATCGGATAGTCGGGGGCGAGATCCCACTTTTCGCGATACTCTTCGGGAGAAAGATTGTGGTGGGTCATCAGGTGCCGCTTCAGCGACTTGAACGAACCGCCGCATTCGAGGCAGGTGATCTGGTCGTCCTGGACCGACTTGCGGACCGAAACGGCGGGCTTCTGTTTTTCGACCACGGTCACGGCAGGCGCCGGCGCCGTGGTGCTGCTCAAGGCGGAATGCACGTCGGAAATAAGATTCGGAAGCTCTCCGACCGGCACCACATGATTGCTGACATAGGCAGCCACGATGTCGGCGGTCAGCTCCACCAACAATTCCGGGCTGCTGTCATAAGCCGAGTCTGTCATTTTCATTCTCCTGTTCAAAACCTTGCCCAGCACTCGCTTCTTCACAAAACGCAGCGCCATCAGTTCGGATATGCAACAAAAAGCCGCCTGCCAGGTGCACACAACAAGATGTTGCACCGAAACCCACCCCTAGGCTTCAACGACAGTCGGCTATCTCGCCGTCCGGCACTGTTTTGGAACTGTCCTCGCAATATGCACCGCACTTGGGCATCGCCAACGCCTGCATATCCATGACTTTCCCCCGGATAAGGCCATAAGTGAAAGCGGACAAAACTAAATCAATACCGGAACTCCGATTTTTTTTGGATTATCATCATTTCCAGAAAAGTCCAATTGCAAAATCTACCATCTCAGTTTTAAGCATTGCTAGAATGTTGCAAGCATCAAGTTTTAAAACACAAACTTGCCGCAATAGCTAAACAGAACAATTCTTCCAGAACCGGGCGGCGGCGGAAACCGGAATTATACTTATTTTTTGTTGTCTTGGCGGCCGCCGCGCACTGATAACGTGCTGATTCGATATCCAGATCTTTGCGCCGCCCGTGCCAGCAGATGAGCAGCGACCGGTGCCGTCAGGACAAGAAAGACGATGCCGGCAATCGCCCTGAGCAGCACCGCAAGTTCCCCCGAATAAAGACCTGCCGCGAGAAGCAGCAGGCTCGCTCCCACCGTGCCGGCTTTCGAAGCCGCATGCATGCGCGTAAAAAGATCGGGGAAACGATTGATGCCGATCGCCGCCGTCAACGCGAAGGCAGATCCGGCAACCAGCAGGAAAGCGCACAGCAGTGCGAACGAATCGGCAATCATCGTCTCGCCCTCCCCGGCCGGCGGTTTCTCCTGGCGTTGCTTCGGCGGACCGTATCCGCTGCCGGCTTGCCTGCCCCTTCGTCGGCAGCACGGTGGCGATGCGACAGGATGAAGCGCGCAAAGGCCACGGTCGCCAGGAAACCGACAAGCCCCAGCGCAATGGCGATGTCGATGTAAAGAAAGAAGCCGGTCTTGACGGCGATGACGGCGATCAGGCCGATTGCGACGGCGACCAGCATATCCAGCGCCACAACCCTGTCGGCAATCGTCGGGCCGCGCACCACCCGCATCACCGTCAGCAGCAATGCCAGCGTCAACAGGCCGAGCGCAAGCAGGATAGCCGCGGAAAGAATGCTCTGCGCCATCAGGGGAAGGCCTCCATGATCCGGCGTTCGAAGGTTTCGGCGATGCTGCGGCAGAGTGCTTCCGGATCGCGGCAATCGAGCGCGTGAACGTAGAGAAACTGCCGGTCTTCGGACACGTCGACCGAAAGCGTCCCCGGCGTCAGCGTGATGCAGTTTGCGAGCAGCGCGATTTCGAAATCCCGACCAAGCCGCAGCGGAAAGGCCACCATGGCCGGATGGATATCGAGGCGCGGCCGGACTGCGGCGACGGCAACGGACCAGGCCGACAGCGCCAGTTCCCGCAGGAAAACGAGGCCGAGCAGCAGCAGTGCCACGGGCCGGACCGCGGGCCTGCCGATGCCACGGTGCTGGCGGGTGATGCCAAGGCAAAGCACCGCCAGCACCAGGCCAAGCAGCAGATTGGCGGGTGAAAAGCTGCCGGTGACGACAGCCCAGACCGCGGCCAGCACGAGGGAAGCGGCAAGGCGTCTCATGGTGCGCTCCCCTGTGGAAAGACGGAACCGATGTAGGCTTCGGGATTGTCCAGCGTGATCGCCGCATCCTGCACGGTGCGCAGCAGCGTTTCGGGAAAGACGCCGAAACCGGTGACCAGCGCCGCCAGCAGCAGCACCGGGCAAAGCGCGTGCCAGCGCAAGGCCAGCACCGGCGCCGCGCTCTGCGCCGCAGGGCGCGAAAAAGCCAGCAGGAAGAGGCGGCCGAAAGCGATGGTCAGCAGGAAGCCCGAAAGCAGGATGGCGCCTGCCAACCACCAGGCGCCGACATCCAGCGCCGCCTTGACCAGCATCGCCTTGGGCCAGAAGCCGGAAAACGGCGGCAGGCCGGATGCGGCGAAAAACAGGCTCAGGCAAAGGCCGGCAAACCAGGCATGCCGCCCGTAGATCCCGCCGAGGGCCGCAAGCGAAAAACCGCCGCCGATCCGCCCGGCCTCGCCGATGACGAGATAGAGCGCCGTCATCAGCACCATGGAATGCAGCGCATAAAACATCGCGCCGCCGATGCCGCCCGGACCGCCGAGCGAAAGTCCCGCCAGCATGGTGCCGATGCCGGCAATGACCACGAAACCGAGCATGCGGCGGACGTCGTTCTGCGCCAGCGCCCCCAGTCCCCCCAGCAGCATGGTGGCGACGGCGACGGTGGCGATCAGCGGCTCCAGCTGCTCGCGCTCGAGCGGAAACAGCATCACGGTGACCCGCAGCAGCGCATAGATGCCGACCTTGGTCAGAAGCCCGGCAAACAGCGCCGCCACCGCAGGGCGCGGCGTGTGATAGGCGGCCGGCAGCCAGAAATTCACCGGGAAAGCCGCCGCCTTCATGCCGAAGGCAAGGACGAACAGCGCCGTCAGCGTCACCAGCGGCGCCGTCTCCCGCAGGGCTGGCGCCTTGATGACGATATCGGCCATGTTGAGCGTGCCGAAGACGGCATAGAGGATACCGACGGCGATGAGGAAAAGCGTGGTGGCGATGAGGTTCAGCACCGCATATTTCAGCGCACCATCGATCTGCGCCCGTTCCGGCCCGAGTGCGATCAGGCCGAAGGAGGCGATCAGCAGGACTTCGAACCAGACGTAGAGATTGAAGATATCGCCGGTGAGGAACGCGCCGGAGACACCGGCCATCAGCATCAGCAGCATCGGATAGAAGCCATCGTTGCGGCCGGCGGCTTCATCCTCACCCGCCGCAAACAGGCAGACCACGAAAGCGACGATTGCGGCGGCAAGCGCCATGAGGACGCCGGTGAGATCCGCCGTAAAGGCGATACCGAAGGGCGGCAACCAGCGGCCCATCACCATCGTCACCGGCCCGGTCTGCAGCACCTGCCGCAGCAGCAGCAGCTCGATCACGACGAGAAATGCCAGGCTGGAAACGGCGATCGGCGCCTGCAGCCGCGGCCGGCGCCACAACATCGCCAGCACGGCGGACAGCAGCAGGCAGGAGACGGCGGGCAGCACGACAAGCCACTGCGCGCCTGTCGCCGGACCGGCCGAGAGTGCGGCGGACACATCAATTGCGGGAGATGCCGCCATGCTTCAATACCCTTTCGGCGGCGCCGGTTCGTCGACCGGTTCGGCAAACCGCATCTTGTCGGTGTCGTCGGTGCCCAGCACCTTGTAGCTGCGATAGGCCAGCACCAGCAGGAAGGCAAAGAGCGAAAACGAAATGACGATCGCCGTCAGGATCAGCGCCTGCGGCAGCGGATTGGCGGCCGTTTCCGGCAGGCGCTCGGCCCCCTCGGCAATGATCGGCGGAACCTCCCGCGTCAGCCGCCCGGCCACCAGCAGCGTCAGGTTGACGGCATTGCCGAGCAGCACGATGCCGAGCAGCGTGCGGATGAGATGTTTCGACAGGATGAGATAGACTGCCGCAGCAAAAAACAGCCCGGCAAGCAGGCTGAACCAGACCTCCATCACACGCCCTCCTCTTCCTCGAGCGCCAGGACGATGGCGAGAAGCGCGCCGACGACGACCAGATAGACGCCGAGATCGAAAAGCATGACGGTGGACAGTGCCACCTCGCTGCCGAGCACATGCACGGTCGCCCAAAGCCCGGTCATGAACGGCACGCCGGCAGCGGCGGAAACGAAGCCGGCGATGCACGAGAGAAACAGCCCGAAAGCGGCGACCGACACCGGATGGAAGACGATCGCCCGCCGCACCGTCTCCACACCCGACGCCGCGCCATAAATCGCCAGCGCGGCAACGGCAACGAGGCCACCGATGAAACCGCCCCCCGGCGCATTGTGCCCGCGCAGCAGCACGAACAGCGAGAAAAGCAGCATCAGGCTGGTCAGGAAGGGTGCGACGGTCTTGAAGATCGGGCTGTTCATGAAGTCACTTGCTCCTTTCCGTCCGCGCCGAAACACCGAGGCGGATGAGCGCCAGGATCGCCATGCCGGCCGCCAGGACAACGGCGATTTCGCCCAGCGTATCCGTGCCGCGGAAATCGACGATGATGACGTTGACGACATTGGCGCCGTGGGCGATCACCTTGGAATAGGCGCCGAAGAAATCGCCGAGCGCCGTATCGAACGCCCCTTCGGTTGCCTTCAATAACAACAGCGTGAGACCGAGGCCGCAGCCGAGGGCGATGGCGCCGTCGGCAAGCCGCTGCCCCGTCGGCCGGCGGTCGGAAGCCTGCAGCCGGAGCCGCGTCATCACCAGCGCCAGGATGACCACCGACAGCGTCTCGATCATGAACTGGGTAAAGGCAAGATCCGGCGCGCCGAACAGCAGAAACAGCACAGCGACGGCAAAACCCTGGATGCCGAGCGCCACGATCGCCGTTAGCCGGTCGACGGCCACGAGAACGGCGACGAGCCCGATCACGGCAATAAGCAGCATGGCGAGTTCAGGCAGCGACGGCCAGGGGAATGCCAGCATGGAAGGCGCCTCGCCCCACAGGAACAACGGCAGGAGCAGCACCCCGGCCACCGCCACGAAGGTGACCGACAGGTAGATATCGAGCCGTCCCGGTTGGACGAAACGCGTCACCCGCACCGAAAGCCTGACGAGGACATCGAGCACCTCGTCGAACCCCTGGTCCGGTCCCGGCCCGAGCGCCTGGAAAAACCGCGCCAGTGCATGGCGCAGCCGGTCGAGCAGCAGATAGGCGGCAAGCCCCAGCACGATGGTCGCCAGCGACAGAACGAGCGGCAGGCCAAGATGCGGGATCGGGCCGACCGTGATCACCGTCGCTTCCCCCCTGACGGCGGTCGCCATCGGCGAGGAGACAAGGGCATGGAACGGCGTCGACAACAGCGCCGCGGCCAGACCGGCAAACGCCAGAACCGCCGGGCCGATCCACATCAGGGCCGGCGCTTCATGCGGATGCCGGGGCGTGTCCCGGCTTTTGCCGAGGAAGGGTTTCAGCGCCACGGCAAAGGCCG
The DNA here is from genome assembly GCF_964253915.1 of Rhizobium sp. LjRoot30. Taxonomy (NCBI): domain Bacteria; kingdom Pseudomonadati; phylum Pseudomonadota; class Alphaproteobacteria; order Hyphomicrobiales; family Rhizobiaceae; genus Rhizobium; species Rhizobium sp. LjRoot30. The sequence goes on from NZ_CAXUSG020000015.1 coordinate 12,669, forward strand.
CGGCAAACATCAGCGCATTGCCGCAGACGGCAACGGCGGTGAAGAGGATCGCCCGCAGATTGCCTGCGGCGAGCGCCAGGTAGATTTCCTCCTTGGCGAGAAAACCGAAGAATGGCGGCAGGCCGGCCATCGACAGGGCCGCCAGCAACGCCGCCGCGAAGGTGACGGGCATGGCGCGCCGCAAGCCGCCGAGGCGGGTGAGGTCTCGGGTGCCCGTCTCGTGGTCGATAGCGCCGGCAACCATGAACAGCGCGCCCTTGAACAAGGAATGGCCGACCAGATAGAGCACCGCCGCCTCGATGGCATAGGGCGAGCCAAAGCCGACCAGCATCACCAGGAGGCCGAGAGAGGCGACGGTGGTATAGGCAAGCATCAGCTTCAGATCGGTCTGGCGTAGCGCCATCAGCGCCCCGGTCAGCAGCGTCCCGCCGCCGAAGACGGGCAGCAGGATTTCCCAGACCGGCGTGCCGCCCATGGCCGGATGCAGCCGCATTAGCAGATAGACGCCGGCTTTGACCATCGTTGCCGAATGCAGGTAGGCGGAAACCGGCGTCGGTGCCTCCATGGCGTTCGGCAGCCAGAAATGGAAGGGAAACTGCGCCGACTTGGTGAAGGCGCCGACCAGCACCAGCAACAGCGCCGCCAGATAATATGGACTGGCCTTCACCGCCTCGCCGTAAGACAGGAGCAGCGACATCTGGGTGACGTCGGCGATGTTCCAGAGCAGCAAAAGGCCGGCCAGCAGGAACAGACCGCCGCCGCCGGTGACAAGCAGCGCCTGCAGCGCCGCCCGCCGCGCCGCCGGCCTTTCGTGGTCGAAACCGATCAGCAGGAAGGATGTGATCGAGGTCAGTTCCCAGAAGACGAACAGCATCAGGAAACTGTCCGACATCACAAGGCCGAGCATGGCGCCCATGAACATCAGGAGGAAGGACAGGAACCGCCCCTGCTGCGGATGCCCCTTCATATACCCGCCGGCATAAAGCACCACGAGGACGCCGATGCCGGTGATCAGCAGCGCAAAGACCAGCGCCAGCCCGTCGATGTACCAGGAGAAGGACAGATTGTAGCTCGGCACCCAGGCATAACCGCCGGTCACCGTTTCGCCGCGCGCCACCTCGGCGATAAAACTTGAAAGGTGCAGGAATGCTGCCGCCGGCGCCAATGCCAGCAGCCAGGCGGCGCGATGGCCGAAAAGGCGAAACAGAACCGGGGAAAGGCAGGCTGCGACGAAAGGCAACGACAGAGCAAGGAATGTCAGGTCGGTGGCACCGGCAGTCATTGCCTCTCCATTATTTTGAGTGCGGACCCGTGCCGGCCCTTCGGAAAGGATCTGATTTAGGCCAAACGCTCCGGCGTCTCAAGGATTTTCGGAACCGGCGCCGCGCCTTGCCCATATTGTCCTGTTAAGGGAGAATGCCTATCTATCCGGCACGAGACAAAGCGCATCGCGATCCTTCCGATTCGCTCTCACGCTCTATCTTTTTGTTTTTGCATGTCATTTTCGCAAAACCGCCGCGGAATTTCGCGCGGCGTGCCGAAGAGAGGACCAAGCCATGGCGGATACCATGACACCGAAAGTTGAGAAGACCGAAGCGGAATGGCGCGAGCAGCTGACGCCGACCCAGTTCAAGATCCTGCGCGAACACGGCACGGAACGCGCCTTCTCCGGCCCCTATTGGGATACGTTCGAGAAAGGCGTCTACCACTGCGCCGCGTGCGATGCGCCGCTGTTTGTCTCCGACACCAAGTTCGACGCCGGTTGCGGCTGGCCGAGCTTCTTCCAGGCGGTTTCGCCGACGGCGGTGCGGGAATTGCGCGACAGTTCGCACGGAATGATCCGCACGGAAATCCGCTGCGCCAGCTGCGATGGCCATCTTGGCCACGTCTTCCCCGATGGCCCGCCGCCCACCGGCCTGCGTTACTGCATGAACGGCCATGCGATGGTGATGCAGGCGGAGTAGAAGGCCAATCACCTGATCGAGTAGAAGCCGCGCAGACAGGATGTCGCGGCTTCTTCTTTTCCGAACCCGGAAAGACGGGGCCGCCTTATGGCGCCGACGTTTCCCAGATGACGTTTCGCGAGGTTGAAAAGGCCCTTGAAAGCGGGCAGGCTTTCGAAGAAAAACAACTTTCGCAACATGCATTTGTGTCCTGACAACATGGAAATGAAGATGACGATGTTTGCGAAAATGGCGGTTGCCGCTGTCCTCCTTGCCGCGCCGGCCCTTGCCGACGACCAGCCGGATTACGTCAACAGCCGTTTCGGCTTCGGCATCGACCTGCCACCCGATTTCATCGTCATCCACGAGTCCAATGGTGACGGCATGCGCCTTGCATCTCCCGACCGCAAGACTTTGCTCTCCGTTTTCGGCACCAACCTGCTCGACAAGAGCCTGGAAGACGAAGTCCGCGAGCGGATAGACATGCAGGAAAAGAACGGCTGGCAGATTTCCTACAAGAAGATCAGTCCGGGTTCGGCCAGCTTTTCCGGCTCGCGGGACGGCCGCATCCTCTATGTCCGGGCCGTGGCGCTCTGCGACGGAGCCGCGGGGTTTGCATGGCTGGAATACGACAAGGCGGCGCTGAAAAAGCACGACCCGCTGGTCAGGCAGCTGGTCAAGACCCTGCATCCGGCCGAAGGCTGTGCGGCCGGCAACCTCGCCCCGCCACCTTCGCAGCAATGATCACAGGCTGAAGCAGGTCATCACCGCGGAATAATGCACCGCCGCAGCGGCGACGACGAAACCGTGCCAGATGGCATTCTGGAACCGCAGCCTTTCCCAGACATGGAAGACGACGCCGGCGGAATAGATGCAGCCGCCGATGATGATCAGGATGATCGCCGCCACCGGCAGCCGGGCAGTCACCGGCCCAGCGATGAAGACGCCGCTCCAGCCCATGGCAAGGTAGAGCAGGATCGCCAACCGGTCGAAGCGGCCGGGAAATGCGCATTTCAGCAGGATGCCGACCAGCGCGAAGGCCCAGATTGCCACCAGCATCCAGAAAACCACCGGATCATCGGCGCCACGCTGCAGGAAAGGCGTGTAGGTGGCGGCGATCAGCAGGAAGATGGCGGAATGATCCATCCGGCGCAGCAGCCATTTGGTCCGCGACACCGGCCAGATATTGTAGGTAAAAGACGCCGACAGCGCCAGCACCAGGCCGATGCCGTAGATCCATGCCGCCGCCAGTTCGCCGTGGCTGCTCCAGACCGTGGCGTAGAAGATCAGCACCGTGGCGCCGATCAGGGCAAAGACGATGCCGACGCCATGGACGATGCCGTCGGCGATGATCTCGGCGCGGTCATACATGCGTCTGACGTTGAAGAACTCGGCCATTTCCTTCACTCCGGCATTGCCCATCGTCCCCCTGAAGCATCATGAACCCGGTGGGCCGGTGGAGGCAAGGGAGTGGAGACAGGCGCCGAATAAAACCGCCGGGCGCCGCGTTGTAGGACAGGAATCGGTCTCCTCCGAAAACAAAGGATCATCCATGCGCCGACCGTCGCTTTCCACCTCCAGCCTTGCCCTGCTGCTTGCCCTCGGCACCAGCCTGCCAGCGATAGCCGCCGATGACGGTGCCGATTGCGACCGTTATGCCGCCAGTGCGCTGGATCCGAAAAAGCCCGCCGGCATCGTCGGTGTCGAAACCGAGGTCATTGATGCCAAGAAGGCCGTGTCGGCCTGCGAGGCGGCCATCAAATCGGCCTCCGGCGAACTGCGCTACAGCTTCCAGCTCGGCCGCGCCTATCTTGCTGCCAAGCGGATCGGCGATGCCGTCAACGCTTTCACCAAGGCATCGGACGGGGGTTATGCGATCGCCAGCAACCAGCTGGGCGAATTGCTGTCGGCCGGCGGGTCTCCCGATCTGGGCCGGGCGGTGAAACTTTATGACGCCGCTGCGAAAACCGGCCTGCCGATTGCCAGCTACAATCTCGGTGTTGCCTATCGCGACGGGCTCGGCATCACCGCGGACACGCGCAAGGCGGTGGAAAACTTCCAGATCGCCGCAAACGCCAAATTCCCGCCGGCAATCTACGCGCTGGCGCTCGCCTATCGCGACGGTACCGGCGTGGAGCAGGACAGCAACACCGCGGTGGCCCTGTTCCGCACGGCGGCCGGTTTCGGCGATCCGAAGATCATGGACGAACTCGGCGACATCTACGATCAGGGCGACCTCGTCGAGGAAAATGACGACGAGGCGATCAAGTGGTACCAGGCCGCGGCGGAAAAGGGTTATGTCCCCGCCATGAGCCATCTCGCCTTCGTGCTCGGTGACAAGAAGGATGTCGGCGACAATCTGAAGAAATCGATCGAATGGCACCAGAAGGCGGCCGATGGCGGCGAGGCCGCGTCGATGAACGCCATCGGTTATGCCTATGACGAGGGCGAAGGCCTGGAGAAGAACGTCGACGAAGCGATCAAGTGGTATCGCAGGGCGGCTGAACTCGGCGATCCCGAAGCGCTCAACAACATGGGCGCGATGTACGATCTCGGCACCGGCGTACCGCTGGATTACGCCAAAGCCGTCGATTATTACCAGCAGGCGATCGCCAAGGACCAGGCGCTTGCCCATTTCAATCTGGCCTTCCTGTATGCCGAAGGCCATGGCGTGCCGCTGGATGGCGTCAAGGCGGCCGAATTGATGATGACGGCGTTGCGCGCCGGCGAACAGGCCGCCAAGGACGAGCTTGCCAAGCCGACCATTACCTGGCCGAAGGAATTCCGCGTCGATATCCAGCGGCGGTTGAAGGAAGCCGGCGAGTTTGCCGGCACCGTCGACGGCACGTTTGGTACCGATACGATAACGGCTATCGACCAGGCCTTCGACAGCGACAATGCCGCCGAAAACGAGGCCGAATAGGAGCGCCTGACAAAACCTCTGGGCGGAGGATTGCCGCGGGATTTTCGTCTCTGGCGAGGATTGGCGACGAAGCGAGTGGCGGAAAGCACCGGCAAGCCGACCCCACGAGGTTTTGCTAGGCGCTCCAAGACCGCACCCGAGAGGGATCAGACCTCCCGGCTGCATGCCTCGCAGAAGGGCGTGTAGGGCACAGCCGCCAGTCGCGCCGGCGAGATCGGCTGGCCGCAGCGCGTGCAGGTGCCGAAGCGGCCCTCGGCGAGACGAGCCAAGGCGGCATCGATGGCGCGAAGCTCCGTCTGGCCGGCCTGGCCAAGCTCTTCCAGCACCTCGTCGTTGCTGCGCTCCAAAGCACGGTCGTCGTCATCGGGATTGCGCGGCGTTTCGAAATCCTCTTCGATCCGGTGCAGGCGGCGGAAAAGTTCGCGTTGGCGCTGGCGCAGGATCTGCTCGTAGTCGGGCGTGCTCATCGGTTTCCCCTTACCGGTCGACCAGCACCGAGCAGGTGGCATGGCGTACCACCCGGTCGGCCGTGGCGCCGAGGAAATAATTGGTGAAGTCGGGCGTGTGCGAGGCGATGACGATCAGGTCGGCGCCATGCTCCTTCGCGGCAGCCAGGATTTCCGTCGCCGGTGCGCCGCAACGCACCTCGATGCGCGCGGAAACGGCCGTCTTGGCCTGCAGCGCCGTCAGCTTTTCCTTGACCTCGCGGATGCCTGCTTCGATCAGCTGTACCGGTACGTCGATGGACAGATAGCTCGGCAGGCCCTCGACGACGCCGAGCAGGACGATGTCGCCGCCGACCTCCAACAGCGTCGATGCCAAAAGCAGGGTCTTTTCGCCGCGCTCCAGCACGCTGACATCCACCGGCACCAGGATTTTCTTGTACATGCTGCCTCCTTCTTGTGATCGTTCTTGATCGCCCAATGCATGCGCCCGGCTTGCCCTGCCCGCCTTGATCTCGATCAAGATCGACCCGGCGATTGTAAACGTGGCGTTGACGGTAAATCGCCAAAACAGAGGCTTTCATGAACAATGTCGGCGGTCCATATAGGGGAAGACACGTCCAGCGGGGGAAGATGATGAACGATCTCGACAGGCGGAATTTCTTGGGTCTCGCAGCCGCCGGCATGCTTGCCGCCGGAACCGGCAAGGCCGCACAGGCAGGAGACACTTCCATGACCGACACACCGGTATCCTACGCATTGACCCGCCCGGCCTATGTCGGCCACTCGCATCTTTCCGTCACCGACCTGCCGACGGTCTCTGCCTATTACCAGACCATGCTCGGGCTGAAGGTGCTGGAAAAGACCGCCAGCGGCGAAGTGCTCGGCACCGAGGGCCAACCCTTCCTGACGCTGACCACCGGCGGCGACATCCGTCGCGCGCCGCGCACCGCGCCCGGCCTGTTCCACACCGCCTTCCTGATGCCCAGCCGCACCGAACTTGCCCGCTGGCTGCGCCATGCCGCCCACAACAACGTCCAACTCGACGGCGCCTCCGATCATCTGGTCAGCGAAGCCATCTACCTCTCCGACCCGGAAGGCAACGGCATCGAAATCTATGCCGACCGGCCGCACGGCGATTGGACCTTCCACACCGACGGCACCGTCGAGATGGCGACCCACCGCCTCGACCTGCAGGCGCTCTATGACAGTGCACCGACGGACACCTGGAACGGCATGGTCGATGGCACGGCGATCGGCCACATCCACCTGCAGGTCGGCAACATCCCGGAAGCCGACCGCTTCTATCGCGACGTGCTCGGGCTGAAGATCATGGCGACCTATCCGGGCGCCAGCTTCTTCGCCACCGGCGGTTATCACCACCATGTCGCCGCCAATATCTGGAACAGCCGCGGCGCCCAGGCCCGCACGGAGGCCATGTCCGGCCTTTCCGACTACACGCTGCAATTCAACGATGCGGCAGCGCTTGAGAAGGCCGTCGCCAAGCTGGACGAGCTGGAGATCAAGGCGACCCGGGACAACGGCGTCTGGTCGCTGAAGGACCCGTGGGGCATCGGCCTCAAACTGGCCGCCTGATCGCCGCTTTCGCCTGGACGACCCTCGTGAAGCCCGTGCCGGAACCGGCGCGGGCTTCGTGCGTTAATACGCCGACGACAGGGGGCTGCAGCCATGGCATATCAGATAGACCGTCCCGGCCACATTCAGGAACTGGCCGAGATTGCACGCAACGGTGCCGGCGATACGCCGCCGCAGATCCAGGTGCATATCGCCAAGGACGGGCTGGACCTGGCGGTGACCTGGTCGATCATCGGCATCTTTGTGCTTCTGTCGCTGGCCGTCGTCTACATCATGGCCGCGGTGCTGATGCCGATCACGCTCGCCGTCGTCGTCGGCCTCATCCTCGGTTTTGCCGCCGACAAGCTGCACAAACTCGGTGTGTCGCCGCTTGTCAGCGCTTTCTCCCTTTCCAGCCTGTTTGCCGCTGCCGTTTTCTTCATCGTCAACGCGCTTGCCGAACCGATGACACGGCTTGCACAGGACGCGCCGCAGATGCTCGAAAGCGCCATCGAGCGGGTCACGCCTTTCCTCGAGCGCTTCGAATGGCTGCATATCTCGCGCGCGACGTTCCAGGGCGGTTCGATGTCGATGGAAAAGCTTTTGGAAAACACCGGCAGCGTGTTGCAGGTGGTCACCGGCAGCCTGACGCCGGCGCTGGTGCAGGCGATGATCTTTTTTGCCGCGCTGCTTTTGTTCCTGCTCGGCCGGCTGCAGCTGCGCAAGGCGCTGATCATGACCTTCCGCCGCCGCGAAAAGCGACTGGCCACCATCCGCATCCTCAATGCCATCGAAGATGCGCTTGGCTTCTACTTCGCCACGGCCTCGGTGATCTATGCCGCACTCGGTGTCATCGTCACGATCATCGCCTGGGCCGGCGGGCTGGCCATGCCGGTGCTCTGGGGCGTCTTCGCCTTCCTGTCGAGCTTCGTGCCTTTCCTTGGTTTTTCGCTGATGACCGTGGCGCTCGCCGCTGCCGGCATCCTGACCCATGACGACCTTTTGACCGGCATCCTGCCGGCGGTCGCCTTCCTCATCGTCCACCTGGTGATGGAAAACATCGTCGTGCCGGCGATCATGGGCAAGCGGCTGGAAATCAATCCGTTCATCATCTTCGTTGCCATCATCTTCTGGACATGGATGTGGGGCGCGGTCGGCGCCATGCTCGCCCTGCCGTTGTCGCTGATCGGCATGACCATTCTTTACGAAGTGCTGCCGGAAGACCGGTCGACACCGAACCTGCCGGGCTGAACGACCGGTCCCAAGCCATCCTCGGGAGAACCCCTTGAGCACTGCTGAACTCAGTTTCGAGCACACGACGCATCGCGATCTCGTCGGCGGCAAATCACCTTGGGGCGGCTTGCTCCAACGGCCGCCGGGCGCGACGCTGCAAGAAAGCTTTGCCGTCGATGTCGCCATCGTCGGCGGCGGCATCACCGGTGCGCTGGCCGCCGAGCGGATGACCGGGCTCGGCCTCTCCGTTGCCCTGATCGACCGCGAAAAACCAGGCCTCGGCAGCACCGCCGCCAGTACCGCCATGCTGCAATGGGAAATCGACTGCACGCTAACGGAACTCTCGGCTTTTTATGGCTTCGAGCGGGCGGCAGCGATCTACAGGCGCAGCCTCGCCGCCGTCTCCGGTCTGGCCCAGCTTGCCTCCTCCCTGTCGATCCCCTGCGATTTCCATCCGCGCTCGACACTGTATGTCGCCGGTCCGGAGCAGGAGCCGCATATCCTGACGGAAGAATTCGAATTGCGGCGCCGCGCCGAACTGCCGAGCCGATACATGAACGCCGGCGCACTCGCATCGCAATTTGGCATCAATCGACCGGCAGCGCTGCGTTCCCCGGGTTCGGCCGAGGCCGATCCCCTGATGCTGTGTTGGGCGCTGCTGAATGTCGCCCGTTCACGCGGCGCCCGGCTTGTCGAAGCGACCGCGACGCATTTCCATGAGGAAGGCGGCACAGCGGTGATCGAGACGGACGGGCGGCATGTTGTCGAGGCCCGCCACGTCCTGCTGGCCACCGGCTACGTCATGCCGCATTTTGTCATGCCGAAACAGCATTCGACGGCATCCAGCTGGGCGATCGCCACGGTGCCGCAGCAGCAGGAGCGGCTCTGGCCGGATCGCAGCCTGATCTGGGAAGCGGCCGAACCCTATCTCTACCTGCGGACGACCTTCGACAACCGCATCATCATCGGCGGCGAAGACGAAGACATTGCCGACCCGCAGCAGCGTGATACCAAGCTGCCGCACAAGATCGAGATCCTGCGGCAAAAGCTGCTGGACATCTGGCCGTCCGCCGATCCAACCGTATCGCATGCCTGGTGCGGCGCTTTCGGGGAAACCGAGGACGGCCTGCCGCTGATCGGCCGCGTGCCCGGTACGAAGCGTATCTTCGCCGCCTATGGCTACGGCGGCAACGGCATTACCTTTTCTTACATGGCAGCGCATCTGGCCGCCGCCTTCGTTACCGGCAAGGAACCCGCCTGGTTCGAGGATTTCGCCCTGGACCGGCCGGCGCCTTGACGACGGGGCGTCACCGTTTCCCCTTCTCCCCCGCGGGGAGAAGGTGGCCCGAAGGGTCGGATGAGGGGGGGAGCGGAACGGGCAGGTTTTGCCGTGGGGCGCCCCCTCATCCCCCTGCCGGGACCTTCTCCCCGGCGGGGAGAAGGGGTAGGCGGCACCCCTTCATTCCATCTGCGATAGCACTGCTGACGCTCCCAAAGGCAAGGCTCAGTTGGTGCCGATCTCCGGCACGTCCGCCAGCCGAACGAAGGTCACGCCGCGGGCTTTTAATGCCAGGATACCCTTGACCACCCCTTCCCCGGCCGCATGGGTCGGCTGGTTGATATGGGCGATCACCACATCGCCATCCCTGGCCGCGGCAATACGTTTGGCGGCCTGCGCTGCGCCGAGCAGGGAACCGCCGTCGCCGTTGACCGAATAACCGGCGATCTCGTAACCCATCTTGCGAACGTCGGCGATGGCGCTCGGTGTGTATTTCGCCGTCGCCCCGCGGAACCAGTGGGGCTTAGCCAGACCGGCGGCCACGATCGCCTCCTCGCCGCCCGCCACCTCGTCGGCCACAGCCTGCGGTGAGCCGGCGGCGGCGATGCCATAAATCTTCGTCTGGCGGTCGACGGCCGGAACATGATTGCGGCCGTGGTTTTCGATCTCGAACAGATCGGGATGCTGGCGGATCACTGCGACGACCTCGGGATTGTGGCGCAGCCAGCGGGCGGTGACGAACAGTGTCGCCGGGATCTTTTCGTCGATCAGCGCCGAGAGGATGCGGAAATCTGTCTTGCCCATGCAGGCATCGAAGGTCAACGCCACCCGGACCGTGCCCGCTTGCCCCTTGCCGGCAAGCTGAAGCTGCGGTTCTACCAGCGCGTTTGCACTGCGCTCCGCCGCCATGGCGGCCGGTACGGCGACAAAAAGGGAAAGCATGGAGACAACGGCAAGGCGCATGGGGAAAACTGCCAGGGAAAGCGGACTGGAGGGAGGTATTAGCCAAAAATCCGGCGGATGGCGATGTGGCCTGATGCCGCCGGCCGGTGGCCTCAATCGTAGAGATAATGCTCCCGCCAGGCGGAATGCGGCACCAGCTTGCCGATCTCGTAATCGAGGGAACGCACGTTGATGCGTTTCGGGCCGGTCGTACAGGTATAGGAGAGACGGTACCACTCGCCGCGACTGCGGAAGACGGCGCCGGGTGCGGCGATGGAATCGCCCTCAAGAACCGGTTCGGCGAAGGTGTAGGCAATCACCTTGTCGGGTTTGAAATCACTTTTGTCGGCGGAAATCCGGTTCATTGCCTCCGTATCGCAGGCCTGCTCCAGCCGGGTGTTGGGATCGAGCTTTTCCAGCTGCCTGGCAATCCGCGCATCGACGGCAAACGCAGGGAGAGCCACGAGCAGCATCTGCGAGGAGAGGGTGAGAGTTCGGATCATCTATGCCTCAATTTTTTGATTTTATTCGTCAAATTGACGCCACACCAAAAGGTGCGGCAACAGAGCGGGGCCGGTTGGCGGGCAAGAACTGAGTAACCAATATGGTCAGAATGTGGTCACGACAAAAATAAGGCAACCATATTGTCTTGTCACCTTACTGCATTAAGTGGCTTTCGTCTTAATCAACGAAAGGATTTCTGGGATGGCAAACGCCTATTTCGTGACGAGCCAGGGGGAACTGGGACTGGTCGATTTTTCAAATCGCACGATCAGCGTTCTCGCAAAAACTGCGAACACCTATACCGATATCGCCATCAGCAGGAGCGGCGAACTGTATGCCGTCACGTTCGATTCTCTTTATAAGCTGAACCTCTCCGGCAGCAGCGTCACGGAGCAGAAGGTCCTTTCCTTCACGGCCGGCAGTATGAACGCCCTCGAATTCGCGACCGACGGCAGCCTCTATGCCGGTGGCGGCAGCAGCATCTACAAGATCGATATCGGCGCCGGAACGACGACGCGTATCGACGGCTTCAACTCCACCTCCGCCGGCGATATCTACATCCAGCGCAACGAACTGGTGATCTCGACGAACGCCGAGGACCTGCTGTCGATCAACCTGCAGAACGGCGCGGAAGCCGTCGCCTTCAACAACATCCCATCAAACCTCTTCGGCCTCGCCAAGACCTCCGACAGCCTGTTCGGTTTCTACAACAAGACGGTGGTCGAATTCGACATCGAGGCCCAGACCTTCGGACAGGTAGCCTTCACCGGCACGCTGCCGAGCGGCGTCTTCTGGGGTGCGACCAGCATCGACCAATTCAGCGATCCCGGCCTTCCGGCCAGGACCGAAACGGTGACCGGCAACACCGCGGCGCTCGACCACATCACCAAGCCCTTCACCAAGTTCGACATCTCCTTCGTGGAGATCTCCGGCTCCACCGTGGTCATCCAGTTCGGCGACGTCGAACGCCTGACGTTGCATTCGGTCGAGCGTGTCGACCTCTTGCAAGGCACGCTCGCCTTCGACATCGACGGCGTTGCTGGCCAAGCCTACCGCATCTACCAGGCGGCCTTCGACCGCGCCCCCGACAGCGCCGGCCTGTCCTACTGGATCAACTCGATGGACGGTGGCACCAAGCTGATCGACGTCGCCTCCGGTTTTGTCGGCTCGCAGGAATTCAACAGCATTTATGGCGCGAATTCCACCGATACGGATTTCGTCGGTCGCCTTTACCTGAATGTGCTCGGCCGCGAAGGCGAGACCGCTGGCATCGCCTACTGGACGGGCGAATTGCAGCACGGCACCGCGCGGGCGCAGGTCCTGGCCGGTTTTTCCGAAAGCCAGGAAAACGTCATCGGCGTCGCCCCGGTGATTTCGGAAGGCATCTGGTACAGCTGACAGGCCGCACTCGGCACAACACCCCGGCGCCTTTCCGGCGCCGGTCATTTTCGGCCATGACGCTGGCCACCCTTGATCCCTCCCCGGCCTGTCTCTATCTCTGGCTGATTATCCAGAACGATTTGCCGGAGAGCGCGTTTGTCGATTTTCAACTCCCTTCCCCCTGCCCCGATCGCCCCGAAGAAGCCGAAGCAGGATACGCGCCACGGCATCACCCGCACCGACGACTATGCCTGGCTGCGCGCCGACAACTGGCAGGCGATGTTCAAGGACCCGTCGATCCTCGACCCGGAAATCCGCACCCATCTGGAAGCCGAAAACACCTATATGAAGGCGGCAATGGCCGATACGGCCGAGCTGCAGAAGGTGCTGTTCGCCGAGATGAAGGGCCGCATCAAGGAAGACGATTCCTCGGTGCCGGTGAAGGACGGTCCGTTCGCCTACGGCACCTTCTACGTCACCGGCGGTGAGCAGCCGCATTATTTCCGCATCCCGCGCGACGGCGACCACAAGGACGAGGCCAGCCGGCAGGTGCTGCTCGACGGCGACAAGGAGGCCGAAGGCAAGGCCTATTTCCGCCTCGCCGGCATCGACAGCAGCAACGATCATAGCCACGGCCTCTGGGGTTACGACGACAAGGGTTCGGAATATTTCACCCTGCGCATCCGCAACCTCGAAACCGGCGAGGATCTGGCAGATATTATCGAAAACACCGGCGGTGGCGGCGCCTGGGCGCCCGATGGCAAGAGCTTCTTCTACACGTTGCAGGACGAGAACCACCGGCCTTCGAAGATCTACCACCACATCGTCGGCCAGCCGCAATCGGCCGACCGGCTGGTCTTCGAGGAGGAGGATCCCGGCTTCTTCATGGGTGTCGGCGGTTCGCTGCTCGACGATTTCATCTACATCGACATCCACGATCATGAGACCAGCGAATACCGGCTGCTCTCGACCAAGGATCTGCTGGCCGAACCGCAGCTCGTCACTGAGCGCGTCGAGGGCCTGGAATATTCGATGACGGAAGGCGGCGACGTCTTCTACATCCTCACCAATGCCGACGGCGCCGGCGACTTCAAGATCGTCGAGGCGCCGGTGACGGCTCCCGGCCGGGAAAACTGGAAGGATGTCGTGCCGCATACGCCCGGCAAGCTGATCCTCAGCCACATGGCCTATGCCCGCCACCTCGTCTGGCTGGAGCGCAAGGACGGACTGCCGCAGATCATGATCCGCGACCGGGCAACCGGCGAGGAACACGCCATCGCCTTTGCCGAGGAAGCCTATTCGCTCGGCCTGCAGGGTGCCGCCGAATACGACACCGACGTCATCCGCTTCTCCTATTCCTCGATGACGACGCCCTCGCAGCTGTTCGACTACAACATGGCGACACGCGAGCGGAGCTTGCTGAAAACCCAGCAGGTGCCCTCCGGCCACAATATCGACGACTACGTCACCCGCCGCGTCTTCGCGCCCGCCTGGGACGGCGAGACGGTGCCGGTAACACTGCTCTACCGCAAGGATACGCCGCTGGACGGTTCTGCCCCCTGCCTGCTCTATGGCTACGGCGCCTACGGCATCACCATCCCCGCTTCGTTCAACACCAATTGCCTGTCGCTGGCCGATCGCGGTTTCGTCTATGCCATCGCCCATATCCGCGGCGGCAAGGACAAGGGTTTTGCCTGGTACGAAAACGGCAAGATGGAGCAGAAGACCAATACCTTCAAGGACTTCGTCTCCGCCGCCGATTACCTTCACGAGCAGAAATTCACCGCCTACGGCAAGATCGTCGCCGAGGGCGGTTCGGCGGGCGGAATGCTGATGGGGGCTGTGGCCAACATGGCGCCGGAGAAATTCTCCGCCTTCATCGCCGCCGTGCCTTTCGTCGATGTGCTCAATACCATGCTGGACGACACCCTGCCCCTTACCCCGCCGGAATGGCCGGAATGGGGTAACCCGATTGACTCAACGGAAGAATACGGCTGGATCGCCAGCTACTCCCCGTACGAGAACGTCGGCGCCAAACCCTATCCACCGATCCTGGCGCTCGGCGGCCTCACCGATCCGCGCGTCACCTACTGGGAGCCGGCGAAATGGGTGGCGCGGTTGCGCGAACTGACCACCGGCACGGCACCGATCCTGCTGCGCACCAACATGGATGCCGGCCATGGCGGCGCGGCCGGCCGCTTCCAGCGGCTGGAGGAAGTCGCCTTCGAATACGCCTTCGCCATCAAGGTCGCCGGCAAGATGTAAGGGCCGGCCTCACCGACCCGCCGCAGGCGTTTTCGCCTGCGGCGCCAGCCCCGGCAAAACGGATGCTTGCAGACTGGCGGGAAAGAGCGACAATAGCGGGCCAATCCGTTTTGCGCTGGAACCCACCATGGCCGCCACCATCATTCCGCTGATCTGCCTCGGCGTGATCGTCGGCGTCTTCGTGATGATTTTCTGGCAGGCGCGGCAGGGCCGCCTGCAGCGGCAGCCCCACGGCCCCGTCGTCACCATCACCGAAGAAGAAATGGACCGACGGCGCGAAGAACTGCGCGACAAGCTTTCACGACGCCCATTCGGCGAAACGCGGGCGCGGCGGCTCTGGGCCAAGCTCATGGCCTCCAGGAACGACGAAGGCTTCATTCACGAATTCCATCGGGATTTTTGCGGCCACGGCCTGATCCGACAGGGCGGCGGCATCATTCTCTGCGACATCCTTGATGGTACTTATCCCGGCAAGCCGATCGCGCGCTGGACCGACGAGGAAGACTTCGTCGCCTTTTTCGCCCGCCAGTCCGATTTCACCTGCAGCGGCTGGGAACCGCAGGAACCGGTCTTCTTCACCGAGGACCCCTGGTACCGCAACAACCAGCGGATCACCACCGCGAAGATCGACCGTTATCTCTAGAGGTCGTTGGACACCGCCCCACGCAAGCTCGGCACGCTAGAGAAACAATCCACCGATTCGCATCCGCCACCCCCTGAAAGCCACGGGTTTTCAAGCTGGGTCCATGCAAGCACGCAAGCTTCGCGCAAGCTTCGGCGGTTAACTATTCGTTAATCATTATTAATGGCGAGAAAAAACAATGCGAATCGAGAGTGGCCTCCAGGGCTATTACTACGATCAGGGCAGGTTTCAGAAGCCAGCCGTCGATGCGGATGAAGCCGCGCCGACGCAGACCACCGCGCCCGTTCGTAACCCGTCCTTTTCCCCGCAGGTTGGAAGCAGCACGCTGCTTTCCTCTACCCTGTCCGGCGCGCTATGGGCGCTTGACGGCGGCCGCAAGCCGGCCGGCACCAACGGATTTGCAGCGCCCGGAAGCCTGCACGGCTCGGACGAAGTCGATGCCGATCATCACGATACGATGGCACGCGTCAACGCGCTCTATCTCGATGAAGACGATACGGTCGAACACGAACTGCTTTACGCATGATGCCAGCCGCCCCTCCGGGCGGCTGATTTGTCTGTGGGATTGAGCACCCCGCAGTTGGGCGGCATGAAGCCGCATCTTTTTTTCAATCGACAGTTATTCTTGTAGGGATTTTCAGCATGAAGGTTTTGAACAACGGCCTCGTGATGTATTCGCGCGCGCTGCCCCTCGACAGCCTGCTCGCTCCGAGCACGCAGCAGGACGACAGCCAGGGGAGCCGGTCGCGTTCTTCCGTCGCCTCGATCACCGGTAGCGAAACGGTTCCCGCCCCCGCCCTATCTCAGGCGCTGTGGAACTTGGACAGCCAGCAATCCGGCGACGATGACAATGCCGGCGGCACCGTGACCGCCAGCACCGGCGCGACCAGCGCACGCGATACGCTGCTCGACGAGCTGCACGAATGGGCATCGATGACCCTCGGTGAAAAGATCCGCGCCCAATTCCTTGAGGACCGCGGCCTGACCGAGGACGATGTCGCCGCCATGTCCACCGAAGAGCGCGAGGCGCTGGAAGCGGAAATCCGCGAAGCGATCCTGCGACAGAACGGTATCGAAGAGACCGGCAACGCCAAGGAAAGCAGCGCCAGCCTCTGACCCCTCCATTTCCCTGCCCAGACCAGAGAGGCGGCCGGCATCCGGCCGCCTCTCTTGCTTTCCAGCGACAAGCGATTATCTAATCCCTCCAGAAACTATAGCTTTGGAGGATCAGGATGAACCTGTCGATCGGCGATCTCTCGCGCAGGACCGGCGTCAAAGTGCCGACCATCCGCTACTACGAACAAATGGCGCTGATCTCGGCGCCGGAGCGGTCGGAAGGCAACCAGCGGCGCTACGGCAAGGCCGATCTCGAACGGCTCGCCTTCATCCGCCATGCCCGCGACCTTGGCCTGTCGATCGACGAAATCCGCGAACTCATCCGCCTGAGCCACCACCCCGAGCAGGCCTGTGACGGCGCCGACCGGATCGCCGCCAGCCATCTGGCGTCCGTGCGCCAGCGCATCGCCCGGCTGCAGAAGCTGGAACAGGAACTGGAACGCATCGTCTCCCATTGCGAAGGGCATACGATCGGCGATTGTTACGTCATCCGCGCCCTTTCCGACCACGGTCTTTGCGAGGGCGATCATCCGCCGGCCTGATGCCGGCAGGGGAGAAAAGAAGGCGGCTTGACAAGTGCGGCGATTCGAGGAATCTTCTCCGCCATGATCACGATCTCGCACCACGTATGCTCGTATTTTTGGCTGTTCCGATAGGAGCGGCTGATTGATCATGTCAAACAAGCCGCCACCAGGGCGGCTTTTGTTTTTCTAGGGAAACGGCGTCCTGGCGGTCAAACCGCAAGAAAGAAGGAAGCCATGACCGAAGATATAGATCTCACCATCCCGCGACCGGCGGTCGTCACCATCCGCGCCGCCAAGCCGCGCGACCTGCCCGCACTCAACGAGATGATCACCCTGCTTGCCGCCCATCACGGCGACGCGGCACAGATCACCCCGGAATGCCTGGAGCGCGACCTGTTCGGCCCGCTGCCGTGGATTCACGCGCTGGTGGCCGAGGCCGCCGGCGAACTGATCGGTTACGCCATCCTCGTGCCGCTTTACAGGGCGCAGGAAGGCAAGCGCGGCATGGACCTGCACCATCTCTTCGTCCGCAACGGCCATCGCGGCCACGGCATCGGCGAACACCTCGTCTCCCGCGCCCGCGACCACGCCAGGAATGCCGGCTGCGACTATCTTTCGGTGGCGGCGGCGACCGGCAATTTTGTCGCCCACCGCTTCTACGAACACATGGATTTCAAGCCGCAGCCGGTGACCGGCATGCGCTTCCTGCAGGCGATCGCCTGAACCCAGCGTTTACGGAGGAAAGACCATGACGAAACTGGCGATTGCGCTGACGGACCGTTATGCGGATTGGGAGGTGGCGTTGCTGATGGCCGAGGGGCGCTCCTCCTTCGGCCTCACCTTTACCGTCGCCTCGCCGGGCGCCCAACCGGTCACCTCGATGGGTGGCATCCGCGTGATGCCCGAGCACGCCGTGGAGCGGCTTGATCCGCAGGCCCATGCCGGCCTGATCGTCTGCGGCGGCGAAATCTGGCAGACGGACGAGGCACCCGATCTCGGCGCGACCATCCGCGCCTTTGCGCAAGCCGGCAAGCTGGTGGCCGGCATCTGCGCCGGCACGCTGGCGCTTGCCCGGGCCGGCGTGCTGAACGAGGTTGCCCATACCAGCAACGAAGCCGCTCTCCTCGCCAACAGCCCGGCCTATCGCGGCCAAGCCTTTTACCGTGACCAGCCGGCCGCCGTCAGCGACCGCATGATCATCACGGCCCCAGGCACGGCGCCGATCAGTTTTACCGCCGAAATTTTACGCGCACTCGGGCACGGCAGCCAGGATATGGAGGATTATCTGGCGCTGTTCGGCCGGGAGCACGCTGCGAACTGATCGATGTTCGCCATGATCGGCGTGGCGAAACAATTTCAGGAAGACGGACCGGCGAGAGCGCGGCGAATATCGCGGCTGTTCAGATGGAAATTGCGGCCGGGTTGAATGGTCTGGGCGGCGATCTTCTGCCGGGCGGCAGCGGCGAAATTTTTCGCATGCGCCGAAAAATAGGCGAGACAATCGTCGCTTTCCGGCATGCGCCCGACAAGGCTGCGAAAGGCGAGCCGGTGGATCATGCAGACGCCGCCATGACCGGCAGCGGTGAATTGCAGGGCATCGATATCGCCCCGCCAGGTGGCAACCGGAGCATCGCAAAAATGCTCCGGCGCATTGCTGTCAGGCAATTCCGGGTGCAGGGTCGCCGGGCGGCCTTGCTGGAATTGCCCTGCCGTCAAGCCGAAGCCTCGAAGCGCCGGTAGAGGCTACCGCCGATGGAGCCGAGCAGCGCCCAGAAGATAAAGCTCGAAACCACGGCGGCGACGATGAAGCGATGTTCCAGAACGGCCGGCGCCAGCGCCGTTTCGCCCTCGGGCATCGCCGGTGCGCCGATGATATGCGGCGCGGCGATCAGCACGATCCCCAGCACGGCAGCCCAGGGCTTGCGCTGGAAGGCGATCAGGGCAAGGCCGGCGGCGGTGGCAGCGACCGTGCCGATCCACCAGACCTGGCGGTCGAACAGCGGCGCGGCCGGCGTTCCCGGCAGTTCCGGCGGCAGGCCGAGCATCGGCGCCAGCATGACGGCGGCAAAACCGCCGAGACCCCAGAGCAGGCCCTCGCGCCAATCGACCGTCTTCGACCGCAGGCTGAAGAGGCCGGTGAGCACCAGCGCATAACCGATGGCCGTCAGGATGTTGGCAGCCGTCGTATAGAGGAAGCGTTCGGCACCGTCGGCCGGTCCCCAGGCTTCTTCCTCAGCCGGAGCGGCCTCGGTGGTTGCCGGCGTTGCAGCAGCCGTTTCCTGGCCGGTCGTCGGTGTGGCCGCTTCATGATTATGGGCAGGTGCCGCGTTCTCGTAGGTTTCGGCCTGGAGAATGAGCGGCGTGGTGCCGAAATGCTGGACGGCGCTGACGGCGACGCCGACGATCAGCCCGGTCAGGACCGAGGTAAAGACAATGGATCGGAAAACCGACATGATGAAACCATGACCTCAGTGGCAGGGGAATGCATTGGCGTGGCGCGTGTCGTGTGCCGCGTTGTGGACGATCTCGACATGCGAGAAACCGACGAAGCCGACGACGAACAGGCCAAGGCAGATGGCCATGGCCGACTGGACGACCGTGCCGGCCTTGGCGCCGGAAGCTGCAATCGTGGTGGAAGCGTTTTGCTGAACAGACATGTATCGACCCTCTCCGATATCGTGCGCCGCTGAAAAGCCATGCCCGACCGACGACGCGCGGCCAGGGCGAACCGATGTCGATCCTATCGTGAAGGGGCAGGAAAGCTGAAGCCATATGCGGCAGCGACCCTTCCGGCGACGCCATCCACACCATCAACTCCAATTTCCAGGACACCCCGCCCGGTTCGGATCTCCATGATGGCAGGTCTCCTGGCTCGCAGGTCTTTGTCCTGAACCTCGCCTTCCCGGTGTCCTCACCAGTGGCTTTTTCGATCCACGACTCGCCGCGTACAGTTGCGGGGGCAGCCACGCTTCAGGCCCCCTTTGGGTCGTCCCTAGCGCATTCCCTTTTCATCCCCGAGGCTTAGCCTCAAGGGAACCATCAAGAGCAACAACTATCGCCGCCAAGGAACGGTGTGTCAATATGGATGCAGTGGTGATCTAAGCGACGGCATGCAGATAGGTACGCCACCGGGCAAACTCACCGCGAAGGAACAGCCTTGAGATAAGCAGCAATCGCCTCGCGGTCCTCCGCCGGCAGGCGCGCCATATTCTTCTGCACCTCGACCATCGAGCCGCCGACCGAATCGAAATCCGGGGTGAAGCCGGTTTCGAGATAGGTGGCGATATCGGCCTCGCTCCATTCGCCGATGCTCTTCGAGCCGGGCGTGATGTTGGGTATGCGCCCCTCGCCTTCCGGATTGGGCGCGCCGGCGAGCCATTGGTCGGGCACGAAACCGCCCATCGGATCGCGCGGCGTGTGGCATTCGCCGCAATGCCCCGGCCCCTCGACCAGATATTGCCCGCGCTTCACCTTGTCGTCGGTGGACGCCAGTGTCACGCGCGGCCCGTCGGTGAAATAGAGGAACTTCCAGCCGCCGAGCGACAAGCGAATGTTGAACGGAAAAGGCAGGTCATGCGGCGGCGCGACATTGGTGCTTTTCGGCAGGGTGCGGATGTAGCCGAAGAGGTCGTTGATGTCCTTCGCCGTCATGCGGGCATAGGAGCCGTAGGGAAAGGACGGGTAGAGATGTTCGCCGTTGCGGCCGACACCGCGGGTCATGGCATTGCCGAACTGCGCCAGCGTCCAGCCGCCGATGCCCGCCGTTTCGTCCGGCGAGATATTCGGCACGTGGAAGGTGCCGAAGGGGCTGGCGAGCGGCAGCCCACCGGACAGTACCAGCTGCGCTTCGCCCTCCGCACCCTTGGCCGCATGACAGCTGACGCAGCCGCCGGCCCAGAAGATTCGTTCGCCGTTGGCGAGGTCGGGATCGCCCAATCCGGCCCAGTGCTCGTCCGGCTGCGGCGACGGGGCGGTGACGAAGTAAAACGCCACGGCGCCGATCACGCCCAGGCCGATCAGACAGAGCAGGATGCGGATCAGTCTGGCGAACATGGCGTTTCCTCCTTGTCTTGAGCGAACTTGTCACGAATGGAAATCGCGCCGCCCCTCTCGGGCGACGCGTGCGCGGTGCATCTCCGGCGGAACGGGTTCGCCGGAGATGCACCGTTTCTTTTGCTACCCGGCGCCGAAGCGGGCGCGGTCTATCGCCAGGAATTATTCCTTGATGCGATAGACCTGATGACAGCCGCCGCAATTGGCGCCGAGCGTCTTGAGCGCCGCGCCGACACCGGCGGCATCGGCCGGCAACTGCGCCAGAACCGCATCGGCATCGGCCGACAGTTTCAGCGACTTCGCCTTGAAGTCGTCAAAGGTCTCCCAGATCTTCGGGCTTGCAGCCTTGTCGCCGGTTTCCGAACCCGGCGGGAACTGGTCCGGGAAGGCCTTGGCGTTTTCGGAAATGGTCGACAGCGCCGTCTTGATCGCTTCGGCATCGTAGGGCTTCTCGCCCTTGGCGATGGCGGCGAGTGCGCCGGTGGCGCCGCCGACCTTCTTCATGATGGCTTCGCGATCCTCGTGGGTGCCGACGGCAAAAGCCGAACTTAACCCGAGCGTGGCAAGAATGGCCGCGGTGGCGATCAGTCTCAATTTCATCTGTCTTCTCCCGTGCTGCCGGCCTGAATGGCCATTCGCGTCTAGCGATTGGTATGATTACAGGAAATAGCACCGATTGGAGTAACAAAAGAGTGATTTTTTTCTTCACCGTCCGTCATCATCCGGTCACCACCACGGACATTGCTTTCCAAGCCATGTTAAAAATATGATTTTTACTTTCAACTTTTTCTTTTGCACTGCACGTCAACCGCCGCTCAAGCGAAATGGCCGCCGATACTCTGCCAGAGCATGACGACGGCAACGACGACAAGCAGCAGACCGGCGCCGCGCCCGACAAGGATTGTCGCGGCCGGATTGGCGATCAGCGCATCGCGGCTCTTGCCGGCAGCCAGCGCCACGGCACCGTAGACGAGAAGCTGCATCAGCGCCGTCATCACCCCCATCACCAGCGCCTGCTGCCAGACCGGGCCGTATTCCGGCCGGACGAACTGCGGATAGACGGCGAGCACGAACATATAGGCCTTGGGATTGATCAGGCAGGTGAGCGCGCCCTGGCGGAAGGCGGTGCGCAGCGAGCGGCTGTCGCTGCGGCCGACGGCATCGACGGTGATCGAGCTGCGCATCAGCGTATAACCGATCCAGATCATGTAGGCGGCGCCGGCGACCAGCATCGGCACGAAAAGCCACGGCAGCCAGCGGGCGATCAAGCCGGCGCCGAGCGCGCCGTAGAGCGTATGCACCGCACCGCCCGCCATGATGCCGCCAGTCGCCGCAAAACCGGCACTGCGGCCGTTGGTCAGCGCATTGGCCATGACGAACAGCATGTCCAACCCGGGCACGATGATGATGCCGAAGAGCAGAACGAGGAAAAGCCAGAGGTTATCGACGTAATCCATGTCAGGAAGTGTCCATCCGTTGGCGCGAGGATTTTTCATCGCGCTTGTTTTTCAATTGCTTGGATGGCTCTATACGCAAGGGCAACTGACAGGGCTGTGTCAGTTGTGATGGATTGGCAGACAAGGAAACGCCGATGCGCAAGGCATCCCGCCTCTTCGAGATCATCCAGATCCTGCGGCTGGCGAAAAAGCCGGTAACGGCGGCGGAGATCGGTGCGGCGCTGGAGGTGACGCCGCGCTCGATCTACCGCGACATCGCAGCACTGCAGGCGATGCGAGTGCCGATCGAGGGCGGGCGCGGCATCGGCTACATCCTGCGCCCCGGCTTCGACCTGCCGCCGCTGATGTTTTCGATCGAGGAGATGGAGGCCATCGTTCTGTCGCTGGCGCTGCTGGAACGCACCGCCGACCAGGCGCTGAAACAGGCGGCCAAGGGCGTCAACGCCAAGATCGCCGCCGCCGTGCCCGGCCCGCTGCGGCAGGTGCTCGACCGCAACGCCCTGCATGCCTGGGGCTCGGTCGCACCAGCCCCCGACGGGATCGATCTCGGCCTCGTCAGGCACGCGATCCGCGACGAACGCAAATTGCTGCTCGACTACCGCGACGAACTGGGCAACGCCACCGAACGTAAAATCCGGCCACTGGCGCTGATCTATTATTCGGCCACCGCCGTCATCGTCGCGTGGTGCGAACTGCGCCGCGCCATCCGCAATTTCCGCGCCGACCGCGTGGAAGAATGTGCAGCACTCGACGAGTTTTTCCTTGGCGAAGGCAACAGTTTGCGTGAATTGTGGACGAGCAACTGGTCGGCGCGCCCCTCATCCTAACCTTCGAGCCATCTGCCCCCTGACGGCAGGGCTTTCGCATATGACGCGACATCGCCCCTTTCCCCTTCTCCCCCGCGGGGAGAAGGTGGCCCGAAGGGTCGGATGAGGGGGAGCCAGATAGACAGGTCGCGCCGTGTAGCACCCCCTCATCCCGCTGCCGCGACCTTCTCCCCAAGGGGAGAAGGGGCAGGCGGCACCCTTTCATTCCATCTGCGATAGCCCTGCCCCCGCGGAAGAGACAGGGGACCGGATCAGACCGGAACAGGCAACGGCAGCGTACGGCTTTCCTCGCGGCCGAAACCGCGGATCTCCAGCCGGTCCTCATAAACGTCGACGATGGCAAAGGTGTTTTCGTCGGGCGTATCGACCATGCCCTTGAAGGTGACGAAGGCGCAGCCGCCGTGCTCGCCGAAATTGCCGGCGTGGTTGTGGCCGCAGAAATAGGCCGGAACGTTGTCGTAGGCTTCGATCAGTTCCAGAACGCGGGCAAAATCCCAGAGATTGTGCTCGTTCGGCGGATAGACCGGGTAGTGATTGAGGATGATCACCGTTTCGCCGGCCGCCTTGGCCGCGCGCAAAGTCACTTCCAGCCAGGCGAACTGCGTGTCGCTCAGCGCGCCGTTCCACGTCTGGGCGTTGGCGGCGCCTTCTGCCTTCAGCACCGCGAGATGGCTGGCGGCCAGCGCCCGGTGGGCATCGCCTTCGCCCGGCGCAAACAGGCTGACCTCGTTGCCGTTCAGCGCAATGAAGCGGAAGCTGCCGACCTTGAAATCGTAATAGCTGTCCTCCAACCCGAGCCGACCGACGACGGATTCAAGGCGCTCTGCCGAGACTGAAAAATCGTGGTTGCCGAGCAGCAAGCGGCTTGGCGCCTTCAGCCTGTCGTAGACAGGCAGGATATCGTCAAAACTCCGGAAGGAGCGGTCGATGATGTCGCCGAGTGTGACGACGAAGGCCAGCTCCTCGCCGTTGAAGACGTCGATTGCCGCCGACAGTTTTTCGAGACTGTTGGCATAGTAGCGGTTCATGCCGACATGCGGGGGAATGGCGGCATATTGCGGGTCGGCAAGGACGCCGAAGCGAAAAAGAGGCTGATCTGTCAGGGTCATCCGGCGTGCTTAGGGTTGTTGATTAACACGATTGTGACAGAAGAACCCCGCAAACGAAACACCCGGCGCTCTTTCGAACGCCGGGTGCTGCAAGCGGGATGCTGACACCAGATTACTTGGCGGCAGCTTCGTACATTTCCAGGACGTAGTCCCAGTTGATCAGGCTGTCGACGAAGGCTTCGAGGTACTTCGGACGCGCGTTGCGGTAGTCGATGTAATAGGAATGTTCCCAGACGTCGACGCCGAGGATCGGCGAGCCGCCGTGAACCAGCGGGTTTTCGCCGTTCGGGGTCTTGGAAATTTCGAGCTTGCCGTTCTTGACGGAAACCCAGGCCCAGCCGGAGCCGAACTGGGTCGTGCCGGCAGCAACGAAGTCAGCCTTGAACTTGTCGTAACCGCCGAGGTCGGAATTGAAGGCAGCTTCCAGCTTGCCCGGCAGCTTGTTGCCGCCGCCGTCCTTCTTCATCCACTTCCAGAAATGGATGTGGTTGTAGTGCTGGGCAGCATTGTTGAACAGGCCGGCATGGGTGCCGAAGGACTTCTTCACGACCTCTTCGAGGGAGAGATCGGCAAGACCGGCTTCCGCGGCGAGCTTGTTGCCGTTGTCGACGTAAGCCTTGTGGTGCTTGTCGTGGTGATATTCGAGCGTCTCCTTCGACATGAAGGGGGCAAGAGCTTCGTAGTCATACGGCAGCGGCGGAAGTTCGAAAGCCATGGTTTAATCTCCCTTATTGGCAGAGGCCTAACTGAGGTCAGTCGTGCGGGAACATAGGAGCGGATGGGGCACGTGGCAACCGGAGAAATGCCAAAAATCAACACCGTCAAGGAAAATTCAACTCCCCGGCACGCTGGCCAGAATCGCAGAAAAACCGCATTGCTGGGCGATCCGCAACGCCCCGTTCCGGCCCTCCGGCCAAGGACATGACGAAGGACGCCCCTGATGAAAACCGCTCTTGCCCTTACCCTTTTCATGGCTGCCGCAGCCGGTGCCGCCCATGCCTCGTCGGACGATGCCTGGGCCGAACTCGCAGCCGATGTGAAAGCCAAGTGCATCGAGGCCGCCAAGGCATCGTTCAAGACCGGCAAGGTGGCAGTCGATCCCTTCGGCAGCGAAAGCTTTGGCCTTGCGGTGGTGAGCGGTGAGCTGAAATCGACCAAGGGCCAGCAGGCCGCCGTCATCTGCGTCTACGACAAGAAGACGAAGAAGGTCGAGATCGGCAGCGAACTCGGCAGCGACGTCATCAAGGTGACGGTGCCGAAGAAGAAGTGAGGCGCGTCCGGCAGGGGCCGGCGCGCCCCTGCCGGCTTATTCCTCGTTGCCGGAGCGGCCGTAGGCCCAGTCCATGTAGAGGTCGAGCGCCTTGCGGGTGATCGGGCCTTCCTGATAGCTGCGGCTGTCGATCTGGGTTACCGGCGCGACCTTGGAATAGTTGCCGGTCATGAACACTTCGTCGGCGCCGAGGAAATCGTCGACCGTCAACGTCGCCTCGTGCACCTCGAAACCGGCCTGCTTCAACAGGCCGATGATGCGGGCGCGGGTGATGCCGGCGAGGAAGGTGTAGTTGATCGCCGGCGTGTAGACGGCGCCGTCCTTGACCATGAAGACGTTGGAGGTGGCGGTTTCGGCGACGTTGCCGTTCATGTCGCGCACCAGCGCATTGTCGAAGCCGCGACCGACGGCTTCCGTCAACATGCGGCCATTGTTGGGGTAGAGGCTGCCGGTCTTGGCCGTCGTCATGGCGCTTTCCGGCGTCGGGCGGCGGAAGGGCGAGACGGTGAGGCGGCTGGGCTTGGCGGTGTTCATCGGCGCTTCGAACAGGCACAAGGCGAAGCGGGTGGACTCCGGATCGGGGGCGACGACGCCGTAGCGGCCATGCTCGGCCCAATACATCGGCTTGATGTAGATCGCCGTCTTGCCGTCGAACTTCGAAATGCCTTCCCAGGCGAGTTTTTCGATCTCTTCCGCCGTCTTGACCGGGTTCATGCCCATGGCCACCGCCGAGCGGTTGATGCGCTGGCAATGCAGGTCGAGGTCGGGCGCGATGCCATCGAACCAGCGGCCGCCGTCAAACACCGTCGAGCCCAGCCACATGGCATGCGAGGTCGGCCCGATCAGCGGCGGATTGCCGGCGAGCCATTCGCCATCGACATAAGTCCAGGTGGGTGTGGGGGCAGCGGTGTTGACGGGCATGATGCTCTCCTTTGTTCTTGTTTGTTATCAACGCCCGCCGGTCAGCCCGGTCAAGCCAAAAAAGCCGCGCGCCGACACTTGGCAACAAACTGTCCGAAAATCGTCGACGCTTGCAGGAATTTTGCGTGAAAACAAACGCTTGCCGAATAGGTGCATCACAAATATTCATGGATGCGAGCCTTTTGGCGATGCTTGCGCCATGCCATCATCCGGCGCAGAAAAAGAGGATTGCCCGATGAAAGCCATGTATTTCGAACGCTTCGGCGAAACGCCCGAGATCCGCACCCTGCCCGACCCGACGCCTGCCGAGGGCGGCGTCGTCATCAAGGTGGAAGCGACGGGGCTGTGCCGCAGCGACTGGCACGGCTGGATCGGCCATGATGCCGACATCGTGCTGCCGCACGTGCCGGGGCACGAGTTCGCCGGCACTGTCTCGGCAGTCGGCAAGGGCGTCATGCGCTTCAAGGTCGGCGACCGGGTGACGGTGCCCTTCGTTTCCGGCTGCGGCCATTGCAGCGAGTGCCATTCCGGCAACCAGCAGGTCTGCCCCAACCAGTTCCAGCCGGGCTTCACCCACTGGGGTTCGTTTGCCGAATATGTGGCGATCCCCTATGCCGACCTCAATCTGGTCCACCTGCCCGACAATCTCGATTACGCCACGGCGGCAAGCCTCGGCTGCCGCTTCGTCACCTCCTTCCGCGCCGTCGTCGACCAGGGCCGCACCAAGCCCGGCGAGTGGGTGGCGGTGCATGGCTGCGGCGGCATCGGACTTTCGGCGATCATGATCGCCACGGCGCAGGGCGCCAACGTCATCGCCATCGACATCACCGAGGAAAAGCTCGCCTTCGCCCGTTCGCTCGGCGCCGTGGCGACCATCCATGCGGGGGCGACGGCCAATGTCGCCGAGGCGGTGAAGGAGATCACCAAGGGCGGCGCGCATGTCTCCATCGACGCGCTCGGCCATACCGCCACCTGCGTCAACTCGATCCGCAACCTGCGCCGCCGCGGCCGGCACATCCAGGTGGGGCTGATGCTCGCCGACCACGCGACGCCGGCCATCCCGATGGGCGAGGTACTGGCCTACGAACTGGAGATCTACGGTAGCCACGGCATGCAGGCCTGGCGCTACGACGCGCTGATGGACATGCTGGAAACCGGCAAGCTGGCGCCGCAAAAACTGGTCGGCCGCCATGTGAGCCTGGACGAAGCGGTGCCGGCGCTGATGGCGATGGATACCGCCACCGATATCGGCATCAGCGTCATCACCCGCTTCTGAGGCACAGATCATGAGCCAGTCCGCCTACGTCTTCGATGCCTACGGCACGCTGTTCGACGTGCATGCGGCAGTGCGCCGCCATGCCGGCCGGGCCGGGCCGGACTACCAGCTTTTTTCCGAGATCTGGCGGGCCAAGCAGCTGGAATATTCCTGGGTGCGTTCGCTGATGGGCGCTTACGCCGATTTCTGGGCGCTGACCGAACAGGCGCTCGACTACAGTTTTGCGCGGGTGAAAAGCGTCGATCCATCGTTGCGTGCCGACTTGCTCGACGCCTACTGGACGCTCGACTGCTATCCGGAGGTGCCCGCAGTGCTGAAAGGACTGAAGGCACGCGGTGCGCGCGTCGCGATCCTCTCCAACGGCTCGCCGCAGATGCTTTCCGCCGCCGTCGCCAATTCGGCGCTGGAGACGGTCATCGACGACATCTTCTCCGTCGATGCGGTGAAAACCTTCAAGACGGCGCCGGCCGTCTACGAACTGGTGACGACAGCCTATCGGCTCTATCCGCAAGCCGTTTCCTTCCAGTCGTCGAACCGCTGGGACGTCGCTGGAGCAACCAAATTTGGTTTCCGCACCGTCTGGATCAACCGCAATAATCTGCCCGACGAATATGGCGATTACGGCCCGTCCCTGATATTGCCGTCGCTCGACGCCTTGTAACGGGAAACAAAGAGGACGGCATGGCCTGGTCGGCATCACAATATCTGAAATTCGAGGAAGAACGCACCCAGCCGGCGCGCGACCTGCTGGCGGAAATCCATCATGACGCGGTGACCACCGCCGTGGATCTCGGCTGCGGCCCCGGCAATTCCACCGAACTTCTGGCCGAGCGCTTTCCCGCTGCCGCGATCCGCGGCGTCGACAGCGACGCCAACATGCTGGAGGCCGCCCGCAAGCGCTTGCCGGCCCTGAGTTTCGAACAGGCCGATATCGCCAGCTGGAGCCCGGCGGAACCTGTCGACGTGCTGTTTGCCAATGCCGTGCTGCAATGGCTGCCGGACCATATCGACGTCATGGACCGGCTTCTCGACCACCTGACGCCGGGCGGCGTGCTGGCGGTGCAGATGCCGGACAACCTCGCCGAACCCTCACACAAGGCAATGGAGGCGACGCTGCACGACGGCCCCTGGGCCGCCGAATTCGAAGGCCGCAGCCTGCGCCGGCCGAGCCTGCCGCAGCCGATCACCTATTACGAACGCCTGTCGTCGAAACTCGCCGGGCTGAACCTCTGGCACACCGTCTACCGCCATCCGATGGACGATGCGGCGGCGATCGTCGAATGGGTCAAGGCGACGGGGCTCCGCCCCTATCTCGATGCTGTCGGCGAGAAGCACCGCGAACAATTCCTCGCTGCCTATCAAGCGCATATCGCCGAAGCCTACCCGCCGCAGGAAGACGGGAAATGCCTGCTGCTGTTTCCGCGGTTCTTCTTGGTGGCAGTGAAGAAGTAGAGCGTTGTGGCTTGGCCCTCGCGCTGAGTGGCTTGCCCCTCACCCTAACCCTCTCCCCGTAGAACGGGGAGAGGGGAGACGTGCCTCGCGCAACGTCGCCTTTCCCCTTCTCCCCTCGGGGAGAAGGTGGCCCGAAGGGTCGGATGAGGGGGCGATATACGGCAGAAATTTTTACCGTGTGGCACCCCCCTCATCCCGCTGCCGCGACCTTCTCCCCGAGGGGAGAAGGGGCAGGCGGCGCCCTCTCATTCCATCCAAACGCCGCGTTGAACGGGGCAGAAACGGTGTGGCACATCCCCTTCTCCCCGCATGCGGAGAGAAGGTGCCGGCAGGCGGATGAGGGGCCCTACCGCGCAAAGTTCAAACGAACTGGCTCAACCCCGGAACCGAAGACACCACCTGGTCGACCACCTCGTCGCCGGCATATTGCTTGGCGGCTGCAATCGTTTCGCGGGCCAGCGCCGTGATCTCGCCCATGCCGAGGCCTTCGCTCATCAGCTGCTGTCCGAGGCCCATGATGCCGCCGCCGCCGCCGAGTGCGCTCATGACCGAGCCGAGCAGGCCACCGCCGCCGGCGGATTCGCCATTGAAGCGGGCAACGAGATCGGCGCCGCCGGGGATCGCCTCGATCATCCGCGCCACGGCGCCGTCGTCGGCCTCGCGCTGCAGGAAGCCGAGCATCATGCCGAGGGCCTTTTCCGCCAGCGCCGGCTCGATGCCGATCTTGTCGGCGATCTGTGTGACGATTTCATTCATGGGCTTCTCTCCTTTGTGATCGCGGCGAGCGCGGTATGGATGGGGCGCGGAACCTTGGCCGCCCTCCCCGTTTCGGCCACCCTGCGGCAGCATCAGAATCAGGGCCAGCGGATGGTTGTCCGCATCCGATGCTATCCTTATAACAGGACGAAGATGATTCAATGAAAAGCTGCGGATGCGGCCCAGCCATCGCCGCACGCCCAAGGGAGTGAATGTTTGATGTTGCAGGACGGAAAGCTTTTCATCGGTGCCAGCCGCAATCCGGATGACAGCATCAACAAGCCCGAATATCTCGACCTGAAATTCGGCAACCGTCACGGCCTGATCACCGGCGCCACCGGCACCGGCAAGACCGTGACGCTGCAGATCCTGGCGGAAGCCTTTTCCGATGCCGGCGTGCCGGTGTTCTGCTCCGATATCAAGGGCGACCTTTCCGGCATCGCCGCCATGGGCGAGCCAAAAGACTTCCTCCTGAAGCGTGCCGAACAGATCGGCCTCAGCCCTTACGATTTTCAGGAATTCCCGGTGATCTTCTGGGATCTCTACGGCGAGAAGGGCCACCGGGTGCGCACCACCATCGCCGAGATGGGGCCTCTTTTGCTGGCCCGGCTGATGAATGCCACCGAGGCGCAGGAGGGCGTGCTCAACATCGCCTTCAAGATCGCCGACGAGGGTGGCCTGCCGCTGCTCGACCTCAAGGATCTGCAGGCGATGCTCAACTACATGGGCGAACATGCCAGCGAGATTTCCAACCAGTTCGGCTTCGTGTCGAAATCTTCGGTCGGCTCGCTGCAGCGCGGACTGCTGGTGCTGGAACAGCAGGGGGCGGAACATTTCTTCGGCGAGCCGGCGCTGAAGATCACCGATATCATGCGTGTCACCAATGACGGCCGCGGCGCCATCTCGGTGCTGGCCGCCGACAAGCTGATGATGAACCCGCGGCTTTATGCCACCTTCCTGCTCTGGCTGCTGTCGGAACTGTTCGAGGAACTGCCCGAGGTCGGCGATCCCGACAAGCCGAAGCTGGTGTTCTTCTTCGACGAGGCCCACCTCTTGTTCACCGATGCGCCAAAAGTGCTGATCGAGCGCGTCGAGCAGGTGGTGCGGCTGATCCGTTCCAAGGGCGTCGGCGTCTATTTCGTCACGCAGAACCCGCTCGACGTACCGGAGACCGTACTCGCCCAGCTCGGCAACCGGGTGCAGCATGCGTTGCGCGCCTATACGCCGCGCGAGCAGAAGGCGGTGAAGACGGCTGCCGATACCTTCCGCCCCAACCCGGCCTTCGATTGCGCCACCGTCATCACCACGCTCGGCACCGGCGAGGCGCTGGTCTCGACGCTGGAGGGCAAGGGTGCGCCGTCGATGGTGGAACGCACCCTCATCCGCCCGCCGGCCTCGCGGCTCGGCCCGGTGACGGACGAGGAACGCAAGAAGGTGATCGCGGTCAGCCCGGTCGCCGAAATGTACGACGAGGATTTCGATCGCGAGTCGGCTTATGAAATTCTCGCCGGCCGCGCCAAGCAGGCAGCCGACCAGGAAGCCGCCAAACGCCAAGCGGAAGAAAAGCAGCAGCAACAAGGCGACGACGACAGCGCCGCCGGCCGCTGGACCCTGCCCGGCTTCGGCAACGACCGAAACGACGACGCCGATCCGGCACCACGCAAACGCACCTCCGGTTACCAGCGCGAAACGGTGGTCGAGGCGGCGATGAAGAGTGTGGCGCGAACCGTGGCGAGCCAGGTCGGGCGGGCGCTGGTGCGCGGTATTCTCGGCAGCTTGCGGCGGTGACGGAGAAGACTGGGGCGGCGGCCCCTCACCCTAGCCCTCTCCCCGCACGCGGGGACAGGGGACTTGCCCCACTCGACGTTGAGTTTGGCGAAGGCGGTGCGGCATATCCCCTTCTCCCCAGCGGGGAGAAGGTGCCGACAGGCGGATGAGGGGGCGAAATACGGCAGGACTTTCCCGCGTGGCACCCCCTCATCCCGCTGCCGCGACCTTCTCCCCGCCGGGGAGAAGGAGGCAGGCGGCACCCTCTTTAATCCATACGACCGCGAAAGCTACTCCGCCGCCTGCGGCCAGCGCACAAGCGCCGCCTGGCCGGCATCCGTCAGGCCGTAGACGCCGCGGTCGATGCGTTCGAACCAGCCGTAGACATTGCCGAGCAGGATCTTCGCCGCATCCGGCGCTTGCGGGCGGATGTCGCGCGGGCGCAGCGGCCCGGCGACAAGGGCCGCGGCGCAGGCGAGCGCCTGCTGGCGGTAGGCGGTCATGACAGGCGCCTTGGTGCTGCCGCCGAGCATCGGGTCGCCGCGGCGCTTGCGGTGTTCGGCGACAAGACGGGAGCGGCGTTTGTTGTTGGTGCGCGGCATCGGTGAAACCGAGCTGACGATAATGCTGACCTCGTCACGATCCGAGACGCCGAGCATGCCGATACCCAGCCGGCGGCAGAGATCGCGGAAGCGGCGGTCGGCCTCGCGGCCCCTGCCCTTGGCGGAAACGCGGGCGGCGATCCAGATTTCATCCGCTGCGGCGGCGCGGTCGACGGCCTGCAGGATCAGCTCCAGGTTAAAGCTCAGTTTCAGCTCGCAGACCACCACGACCGGCGGCTCTCCCTCGCTCAAGCCGACGAGATCGCAGCTGCCCACCTCGCCCTTGACGATGTAGCCGGCGGCCTCGAGGAAGGTTTTGACGGGGAGATAGAGGGACGTTTCCATGGCGGCCGAAGGGTGAGAATCAATGCCGCAAGCCTAGCATGACGTGAGACTGCAGGGGTTAACGTGCAAATGACAGGTTCCTGATCGCCCCGCTGCAATGCGAAGATACCGGGTTGACGACATCCGCGGGTTCCCTCTTCTCCCCAGTGGGGAGAAGATGCCCAGAGGGCAGATGAGGGGGGCCTTGCCGCAGACTCGGTGCCAGACCTCCCCCCTCATCCGACCCTTCGGGCCACCTTCTCCCCGCTGGGGAGAAGGGGAAAGCCGCATCCTCGGCGCAGAATACCGGGGGTTTCCGCGATCACATGCCCCCGGTTGCACTCGCATCCATCCGATGCTAAAAACCCTCATCGAACTCGAGCCGAATGGAGGGCTGCGTGATGACATTTTTCCGGCAGCATCGCCAGTTTGGCCCGAAAGCGGCCCTGCAAATGCGTTTGCAGGGCTGACCAGAGACTTTACCCCCTCTTCCTGGTCTGCCCCTCGTGGCCCGTGCAGCGCCAAGCGTTTTGCTTGTGACCTCCTGCACTTCTTCATTCGCCGCGCGACACTGCATCGACCGATGGCCGGGTGCCACGGATGCACTGATCGCCGGTCAGACCAGAGAACGATCATGACCCTTATTTCCCTCCGCAGCCTCGGCATCACGCTGGGTAAAACCCTCTTCTCCGACCTGTCGCTGACGGTCGGCCGCGGCGAGCGCCTCGGCATCGTCGCCGCCAATGGTCGCGGCAAATCCACGCTGCTGCGCTGCATCGCCGGTACCGCCGATGCCACCACCGGTGAGATCACCCGCGGGCGCGGCCTGACCATCGGCCATATGGAACAGACGGTGCCGCCGAACCTTATGGCGAAGCCCTTCCACGGCGCGGTGGCCGCCGCCCTGCCCGCCGAGCAGGCGGAAAACGAGACCTGGCGTGTCGACATCGTGCTCGACGACCTCGCCGTGCCGGCGGAACTGCGGGAGCGCCCGCTCGAGCAGTTGAGCGGCGGCTGGCAGCGGATCGCCCTGCTTGCCCGCGTTGCCGTCACCGAGCCGGATGCGCTGCTGCTGGACGAGCCGACCAACCATCTCGACCTGTCGAAGATCGCCGCGCTGGAGAATTGGCTGAACGCCCTGCCCCGCGACATGCCGGTCATCGTCGCCAGCCACGACCGCGCCTTCCTCGATGCCGTCACCAACCGGACGCTGTTCCTGCGGCCGGAGCATTCGCAGTTTTTCGCCCTGCCCTACAGCCGGGCACGCGCGGCGCTCGACGAGGCCGATGCCGCCGAGGAACGGCGCTTCCAGCGCGACATGAAGACGGCGCAGCAGCTGCGCCAGCAGGCGGCGAAACTCAACAATATCGGCATCAATTCCGGCAGCGACCTCCTGGTGGTCAAGACCAAGCAGTTGAAGCAGCGGGCGGAAAAGCTGGAGACGGCGGCAAAACCGGCGCATCAGGAACGCTCGGCCGGCGCAATCCGGCTTGCCAATCGCGGCACGCATGCCAAGGTGCTGGTGACGCTGGAGGATGCGGCGGTGACGACGCCGGACGGAACGCTGTTGTTTCGTACCGGCAGGCAGTTCATCTGCCAGGGCGACCGGATCGTGCTGCTCGGCGCAAACGGCGTCGGCAAGTCGCGGCTGGTGACCATGCTGAGGACGGCGATCGCAAATCCGCACGCGGTCACGGACGGCATCAAGCCGACGCCATCGCTGGTGCTCGGTTATGCCGACCAGAACCTTGCCGACCTGCCGGGCAACGAGACGCCGCTCCACCTTCTGAGCCGTCGCTTTGCCCTCGGCGAGCCACGGGCGCGCACCCTGCTCGCCGGTGCCGGCATTGCCATCGACATGCAGGAAAAACCGGCCGGCCATCTCTCCGGCGGCCAGCGGGCGCGGCTCGGCATGCTGATGCTGCGGCTGACCGAACCGAACTTTTATCTGCTAGACGAGCCGACCAACCATCTCGATATCGAAGGACAGGAAGCGCTGGAGAACGAGCTGTTGCAACAGCAGGCGAGCTGCCTGCTCGTCTCGCACGACCGCAGTTTCGTGCGGGCGGTCGGCAATCGCTTCTGGTTGATCGAGCGGCGGCGGCTGGTGGAGATGGATGGACCGGAGACGTTTTTTGCGTCGTTCGGGTGAGGACGACCGGACTTGGAGCATCGTCTCGCCGTTCACGGCAGGGCTATCGCAGATGGCACGAGAGGGTGCCACCTGCCCCTTCTCCCCCGCGGGGAGAAGGTCGCGGCAGCGGGATGAGGGGGTGCCACAGGGGAAAATCTTGCCGTGTATCCCCCTCATCCGACCCTTCGGGCCACCTTCTACCCGCTGGGGAGAAGGGAAAAAGGCGACGTCACGACAAAAGCGATGACCTGCCGTTCACGGGGAAACGGCAGGTCTTATCGAAAAACCTTAGAGAACGACGACCTGGCTCTTGCCCGAAACCCGTTCAAAGAGGTCGATGACATCCTGGTTGAGCATGCGCACGCAGCCGGAAGAGGTGGCCTTGCCGACCGATTTCCAGTCCGGCGTGCCGTGAATGCGGTACAGCGTGTCCTTGCCGTCCTTGAAGATGTAGAGGGCGCGGGCGCCGAGCGGATTGTTCAAGCCGGGGTTCATGCCGCCATTGGCGGAGGCGAACATTTTCAGGTCCGGCTGGCGCTCGACCATGTCGTCGGGCGGCGTCCAGCGCGGCCATTTCTGCTTCCACTGGATCACGCCGCGGCCGGACCAGGCGTAACCGTCACGGCCGATGCCGACGCCGTAGCGCATCGCCTTGCCGCCCGGCTGCACCAGGTAGAGAAAACGCTGCTTGGTATCGACGACGATGGTGCCCGGCTTTTCGGCCGTCTGGTATTCGACCTCCTGGCGCAGGTAGCGCGGATCGATCGAGCGGTAAGGAATGGCAGGCAGCATCCGCCCGTCATCCTCGGTCGCCCCATAGCTGGCCAGGTGCACCGGATTGGAGACCGGCAAGCCATAGGTCTGGTGGAAAGACGTGGTGTAAAGCGTCGTCCGTCGTGCCGGCGGCTGCGCCGTCTCGGTCGACTGGAAAAACACCGGTGCCGTCTCGTAGCGGAAGACATCGGCATTCATGCGCGAGGTGTCGGTGCAGCCGGCAACGGCAAGCGCTGCCGTCAACAGCGCCGCAACGGACAGGGACCGGCGAACGGGGGTGTGATCGAAAATCATGGACTTACCGCTTTTGCAACAGATGACATCTGGTCGCCATGATTCCAGACGCGGCTGGCGCGAGGCTGTCGTGACGCGCGGCGTCAGCGACCGCGGCGCCATTGCAGCGCCTCCATGAGCCGATGACCGAGCTCCTCGTCGCCGATGACATCGGCGCGGATCAGCACATAGGGCCAGCCCTTGTAGTGGTCGGTCTCGTAATAGATATCCGGCGCCATCTCGATCAGCCGTTCTTTTTCGTCGACGGTACCGCAGGCCAGAGCCAGCGTGACGCCGTCCTTGACGCGCAGGAGAAGCTTTCGGCGATATTTGAGTGCGGGCGTACCGTAGGACGTGCCAGCCTCAAGGTCGGGCAGGCCGGCGGAGGCGGCAACCGCCTCGACGCGACGAAACAGTCTGGCCATGTCGTCCTCGGTCATGTTGCGCCTCCGGTTTCTGCCATCGGCGCATTGTACTCAAGGGCAGAGATCCGGGCGAGAGGCCTGCTCCAGGCGCCTGTATTTTTCCGGCGGCGGCTCTGGCGAAAAGGGCAGGTCGGCGAGATCGCGTTGCGACATGTCCCGCAAAAGCGGATGCTGCAGCGGATCGCCGCACCACGGCGGGCGGGGAAAGGATGACGCTTGCGGCGTTTCCTTGAAGAAAAACTTGAACATCGGACGATCCTTCGTCGAAAAGGCACACTGCCGTTCCGGCAGTTGATGCCCGGCTATGGTGGCAATCATCGCTCCATGCGGTCGGCAAAGCAATTGAGTTTATCAGGCAGCCGATATAGAAAAACTATATGAAAAATCTGAACCTCGTACATTTGAACGGCCTGAAGGCCTTGGAGGCGGTGGGCCGGCTGGGTTCGCTGCAGGCGGCGGCCGACGAGCTGGGCGTCTCGCTTGGCGCCGTCAGCCAGCAGGTGATCAAGGCGGAAAACCAGCTGGGCCGCAGTCTGTTCCAGCGCACGCCGCGCGGCATGGTGGCAACGGAATTTTCCGCGCCGCTGCTGCAACGGCTGACGACCGGTTTCCAGATTCTCTCCGAAGTGGTCGGCCGCGCCCAGGCGCGCGACGATTCGATGCTGACCATTTCCGTCGCGCCGGTCTTTGCCGCCCGCTGGCTGGTGCACCGGCTCGACAGGTTCGCCGAGCGCTGCCCGGGCATCCGCCTGCGGATCGATGCGACGACGGCGCTGGTCAATCCCGGCATGGGGGATGTCGATATCTGCATCCGGGTCGGTCGCGGGAACTGGCCGGAGGTGAACGCCGAGCTA
This sequence comes from Rhizobium sp. LjRoot30, assembly GCF_964253915.1. Classification (NCBI taxonomy): domain Bacteria; kingdom Pseudomonadati; phylum Pseudomonadota; class Alphaproteobacteria; order Hyphomicrobiales; family Rhizobiaceae; genus Rhizobium; species Rhizobium sp. LjRoot30. The sequence goes on from NZ_CAXUSG020000015.1 coordinate 49,713, forward strand.
TTGTTGGAGCAGGAGGTATTCCCCGTCTGCACGCCGGCGCTCGCCGCAGGCCTCAAGACACCGGCAGACTTGCTCGCCCTGCCGGCCGTCATCGACGACCACGCCATGTTCAGCTGGGCCGTCTGGCTGGAGGCGGCCGGGCTGCCGGGTGCCGGCATCAACACGCGGCATGTGTTCAACGATGCTTCGCTCTGCCTCGATGCCGCCGTCGCCGGCCAGGGGGTGATGCTCGCCTGGCAGACGCTCGCCGGATATCCGCTGGAAACCGGCAGTCTGGTGGCGCCGTTCGGCCTGCGCGCCAAGACCGGCTACGGCCATTATTTCATCACGGCGGCGGGCGAACGCGAGCCGGCAAAAGTCTCCCGCTTCAAGACCTGGGTGCGCGAAGAAATCGCCCTGTCGATGGAGAAGCTGGGTTTCGACGGTCCGCCGGCCGCAAACCCTACGAAGCCTCCGCGGCGCGGATCGCCATCGTCGCCTTGAAGGCCGGCCGGGACTGGCACCGCCCCAGCCAGGCGGCGACTTTTGGCGCGGCGTCGAACAACTCCTTTTCCGTCATCGCATAACGGAACACTTCCGCCACGTTGAGATCGGCCACGGTGAAACGATCGCCGACAAGCCAGTTGTGTTGCTGAAGATGCGCCTCCAGCAATGCGAAGGCCGGCTTGAGGCCGCGGCGGGCGAGCCTCAGCGTCAGCTGACCGTCCTCGCTCGTTTCGACGCCGTTGTCGTAGGCCAGCACGACCTTGACCGAATGCGGCTCCACCTCGGTGGCCGCCCACAGGGTCCACATCGTCACCAACCCCTCCTCCTGCACCGATTGCGGCGCCAGCGGGCCGCCATGCTTGCGGGCGAGATAGAGGTTGATCGCCAGCGATTCCGTCAGCACCAGCCCGTTGTCGTCGATAGCAGGAATGAAGCCGAGCGGATTGATCTCCAGGAAGGACGGCGAACGGGTGTTGAGCGGCGCCTTGGGATCAAACGGATCGGCAAGCCGGCGCGCCTGGACCACCGGCACGGATTTGACATCCAGGCCAAGCTCGGCCGCCATCCAGTAGTTGCGCGCAGCCCGCGAGCGGTAAACCCCATAAATCGTCAGCATGGTCCTCTCCTCTTTTTGCCGGACGATAGTCGGCGAAAGGGAAAAACGGAACCGGCGCGAAGGATGAAATCTTCGCATGGACTGATCAGCGACGATCATCGATCGAGGCTCTGACGCGGCCAATTCCCTGAGGACGAAAAGACGGAGAAGGGCAAGACGGGGCGGCGGCGGCCTAAACCCGGTTGCCCTCGATGGTCAAGTGCGCAAACCCGCCATTGCCTGCCAACGCCAGGTCTCCGGTGGTCTTCTCGTTCCAGCGGAAGCCGACGATGCCGCCGTCGGGCGTTTCCTGAAACAGGTTGTCGGCAAGCAATGCCGTGCCGGACCCTTCGACCACCGAGACGGCACAGCCGACCGGCGCGTTGCGGACGATGTTGCCGGTGGCGATGATGTTGCGCAGGTATGGCCCCCAGCCGAGCATCATGCCCCATTTGCCGGCGTTCTCGATGACGTTGCCGCTGACGGTGGTATCCGCTTCCACGGCGATGCCGAAACCGAAACCGGCGCCGTCATGTTCATAAGGTCCGGTCAGCGACAGGTTGCGGATGACGTTGTTGGCGACGGTGGCGAGCCGGCCGCCCTCGTCGAAATTGACGATCAGCACGCCGTTGGCGGCGCCATCGACCAGATTGCCGGTGACGACGGCGCCCTCGAAGCCAAATTCGGAATAGATCGCCGTCTCGCCGGAGCGCAGGCACTGGTTGGCGGTGATCTGTACGTTCGAGCCGGCATTGGCGCGGATCGCCGAAAAGGCGCAATCGGAGACATGGTTGCCCGCGATCATCACGCCGTCGGCGCGAAAGATGTTGATGCCGTTGCCGTTCTGGCCGGTGCCGCCTGCGGTGGCGGCGATCCGCATGACGCGGTTGCCGGAAATCATCGTGCCGTCCTCGCCCTTGGTCCAGCGATGCACGAGGATGCCGCCGTTACCGCAATCCGAAATCGTGTTGCCGGTTACCGACAGGCCGGTGCTTTCGACTGCATAGACCGCCGCCTGGGCCGCTCCGGAAATATGCGAGCGCTCGATGCGGCCACCGCAGCGTTCCATCTGGACGGCATGCTTGCGGCTGCCGGCGATCTCGCAATTGTCGATCACGACTTCGGCGACGCCGCGCAGTTGCACCAGAGCGCCAGCATAGTCTCCCAGCCAGCGGTTATCGCCATCGATGACGATATTGGACAATTGCACGCGCCGCAGGCCATCTGCCATGAACAGGTGGCCCTCGCCGGTATAGACGATGCGCGAGGCGCCGGGGACGCCGGTGATGCGGGTGTTGTCGGGCAGGTCGATGTTGGAGAGGCGGTAGGTGCCGGGCGGCAGGAAGACCGGCACGTCGCTGGCCGCTGCCTTGCGCAGCATCTTTTCGAAACGCTTGCTCTGGTTGTCCGCCGTTCCCGGCAGCACGCCGTATTCCGCTGCATCGATCGGCCCGCGCAGGTCGACCGGCGTCAACTCAAGAGCGTCGGCATGTCTGGCCGCCAGCGGCAAAAAGGCGGCGCCCCACAGTATTCCCAGAAGTTGACGGCGTGACGGCATGGTTTTCTCCAGAATTGCCCGGATCGACAAGCAGAATTCATGCCAACGACAAACGTACCGTTTTGGAACAGATCATTTCAAACGATAAACTTTGGGCGAAAAAAGCTCTCGGCTTTCTGCATTTCAGCTATGATCGGCGCCGCTGAGTCGCTTACCGTGTATCGCTCTTAAACAAGAGTAAGGAAATGGCCCGTATAGTCGGTGGAAGCATCCATCGCCGGGGCGGACGACATTCGAGGTTGACGGCGCGAGGTTGGAACACGGAATGGGCGAGACCGGAATACGGCGTGCTTGTGTGCCGGATGGCGACGAAGAAACCTTTCAAGCACAGACCAGACGACTTGTGGCGGCAACCGAAGCGCTCCTCGACAACAACGAGGTCCATGGCGGCGATCAGGCATGGCCTGTCCTCGCTGCCGCCCTCGACCAGATTTCCGACCAGATCTATGTGAAGGATCTCGACAGCCGCTTTGTCTTTGCCAACCTTGCGACCAAGCGCAACAACTGCCTGGCATCGGCAGGCGTCCTTGTTGGCAAGACCGACTTCGATCTGTTTCCCGCCGATGTCGCTGCCGGATTTTACGAGAGCGAGCAGGCATTGCTGGCGCGCGGCGTCGCCGAACTGGACATCGAGGAAGCGCTGGTCACACCGGACGGACGCCAGGCCTGGTGGCTGACCTCGAAGACGCCGTTGCGCGACCGCACCGGCCGGATTGTCGGGCTGATCGGCGTCGCCCGCGACATCACCACCCGCAAACGCGAAGAGGCTCTGCGCAGCGGCCAGGCCAACCTCCTGGAAATGATTGCGCGCAGCGAGCCGCTGTCCGCCATCCTGGAGGCGCTGGTGCTGCTGGTGGAAGAGCAGCTCGACAACATCCAGGCTTCCGTTCTGCTGCTCGATCCGGAAGGCAAGTCCTTGCATCAGGGCGCAGCACCGAGCCTGCCGTCGGCCTACAACAAGCTGATCGACGGTATTGCCATCGGGCCGAATGTCGGCTCCTGCGGCACAGCAGCCTGGCTCGGGAAACCGGTCATCGTCAGCGACGTGCTGAACGACTATCGCTGGGCGAATTTCCGCGACCTTGCGGCGCAATACGGCCTGCACTCCTGCTGGTCGACGCCGATCCTGACGCATCAGGGCAATGTGCTGGGAACGCTGGCGCTCTATTCCGGCAGCGTGCGCCATCCGACCGAAAAGGAGATGCAGCTGGTGGCGATGGCGACGCACATCGCCGGCATTGCCATCGAGCGCCAGCGCGCCGAAGACCGCATCCATTTCATGGCGCATCACGACGCGCTGACGGGACTGCCCAACCGTACCTATTTCAAGGACAAGATCGCCGACGTGCTGCACCAGGCCAAGATCAGCGGCCAGCGCGTCATCGTCGCTTATGTCGATCTCGATAATTTCAAGCCGATCAACGATACCTACGGCCACAATGCCGGCGACGAACTGCTGCGCCACGTGGCGGCGCGCATGCTGGAATTCACCCGCGCCTCCGATCTGGTCGTGCGCCTCGGCGGCGACGAATTCGTGCTTGTCTTTGCCAACCAGTCCCGTGGCGAGGGCGATATCCTGCCGCGGCTCGCCGAGTTGCGTCGCTCGATCTCGCGGCCGATCGTCATCGACGGTGTGACGATTGCCACCACCTGCAGCATGGGCGTCGCCAGTTTTCCCGAGGATGGCGAAACGGCCGAGGAGCTGATCGCCAGCGCCGATGCGGCGATGTACCGCGCCAAGGAGCTTGGCCGGGATCTGCTGCAGGTACATCGCAATGACGGCGGCAGCCGGGTCGCGGAGCGCTTCAACCTGCAGGAAGAGCTGCGCACCGCCATTGCCGGCGGCCAGCTGTTTCTCGACTACCAGCCGCAGATCGATGTCGCCTCCGGCCATATTCGCGGCGTCGAGGCGCTGGTACGCTGGAACCATCCCCGCCTCGGCGTGCTGGCGCCCGGAAGCTTCATCGCGCTTGCGGAAGAATGCGGCCTGATCCTGCCGCTCGGCCTGTGGGTGCTCAAGACCGCCTGCCGGCAGAACAAGCGCTGGCGCGACCTCGGCCTGCCGCCGGTCGTCATGGCCGTCAACGTTTCCGCACGCCAGTTCTGCGACCCGATGCTGGTCGATCAGGTCAGCGTGGCGCTGAAGGACAGCGGACTGGAGCCGCAATTCCTCGAGCTGGAATTGACCGAGAATGCCATCAGCCAGGATATGCCGCGGGCGCTCGCCACCATGGGCGAACTCGAAAAACTCGGCGTTCGCCTGTCGATCGACGATTTCGGCACCGGTTATGCCAACCTGGCGGCGCTGAAGATGTTTCCGGTGCGGCGGCTGAAGATGGACCGCTCCTTCGTGGAGGCCCTGCCGCATGACCCGACCATGGCGGCCATCGCCGCGGCCGTCATCAGCCTCGCCCGGGGGCTGAAACTCAGCGTCGTGGCCGAGGGGGTCGAGAATGCCGAGCAGATGGCCTATCTGCGCCACAGCGGCTGCGACGAGGTGCAGGGTTTCCATTTTTCGCGGCCGGTGACGCCCGAAGCCATCGAAAAGCTTCTGGCGCAGCATTGATGCTGCGACCGGCATAGCCCCTCTGGCATAAGCCGGGATCGTTGCTATCTCTATCGGCATGCGACCTGAAAAACTGCTCTTCCCGACGCCGGAAGGCCTCTATTGCCCGGCCGGCGCCTTCCATGTCGATCCGGTGCGGCCGGTCGACCGTGCACTCATCACCCACGGTCACTCCGACCACGCCCGCTCCGGCCACCGGGCGGTTCTGGCCACCCGCCAGACCCTCGACATCATGAAGCTGCGTTACGGCGAGGATTTTTGCGAAAGCGAACAGGCGGTCGACCTCAGAGCCGTGCTCGATGTCGGCGGCGTTGCCGTCAGCTTTCATCCGGCCGGCCATGTGCTGGGTTCGGCGCAGATCGCCATCGAGAAGGACGGCACGCGCATCGTCGTCTCCGGCGACTACAAGCGCAGCGCCGACCCCACCTGCGCCCCCTATCAGCCAGTCGCCTGCGACGTCTTCATCACCGAGGCGACCTTCGGCCTGCCGGTGTTCCACCATCCCGATCCGCGTGCCGAAATCGGCAAGCTCATCACCTCGCTGAAACAATTTCCCGAGCGCAGCCATCTCGTCGGTGCCTATGCGCTCGGCAAGGCGCAGCGGGTGATCGCGCTTCTGCGGCAGGCGGGATACGGCGAGCCGATCTACATCCACGGGGCGCTCACCAAGCTGTGCGACTATTACCAGGCACAGGGCATCGATCTCGGCGAACTGCGGCCGGCGACGGTGGAGCGCGGCAATCAGGACGAATTCCGCGGCGCCGTCATCGTCGGACCGCCCTCGGCTTTTGCCGACCGCTGGGCGCGGCGCTTTTCCGATCCGGTATCGAGCTTCGCCTCCGGCTGGATGATGGTGCGCCAGCGCGCCAAGCAGCGCGGCGTCGAACTGCCGCTGGTGATCTCCGACCATTGCGACTGGCCGGAACTGACGCAGACCATCCGCGAGATCGCGCCGCAGCAGGTCTGGGTCACCCATGGCCGCGAGGAGGCTCTGGTGCGCTGGTGCGAACTCCAGGGCATCGCCGCCCGGCCGCTGCATCTTGTCGGCTATGAGGATGAGGGGGATTGAGGATGGGAGTTTTGCGTCTCGAACTCCGCCGCGTGTCTGCAAGTGCAGGCCCCTCACCTGCCTGCCGGCATCTTCTCCCCGCAAGCGGGGAGAAGAGCATATGCGGCGCCCTTGCCGGTCCCATGAACCCATCGTGGGCCCCTCACCCTAACCCTCTCCCCGCCTGCGGGGAGAGGGTTAGGGTGAGGGGCCGGCGCCAAGGCTTACCCCACAGCCCCCCACAGCTTCGGGCAGCATCCGGAAGGACGCGCCGATGAAAGCCTTCGCGACCCTGCTCGACCGCCTCGTGCTCACCCCCTCCCGCAACGGCAAGCTGAAACTCCTGACCGACTATTTTCGCGACATCCCCGACCCGGATCGCGGCTACGGGCTTGCTGCCATTGCCGGAACGCTGGAGGTGCGCAGCGTCAAGCCGGCCATGTTGCGCGAACTGGTGCTCGAACGCATGGACGAGGTGCTGTTCCGCTACTCCTACGACTATGTCGGCGATCTCGCCGAAACCATCTCGCTTGTCTGGGATCGCGAGAGCGATGCCGAACACCCGTTGCAGCCGCGCCTCGGCACGGTGATCCGCGAGATGAACGGGCTTGGCCGCACCGAAGTGCGCTCCTATGTGCGCAGCCTGCTCGACCGGCTGGATACGTCGAGCCGTTTCGCTTTCCTGAAGCTCGTCACCGGCGGGTTGCGCATCGGCGTCTCGGCAAGGCTTGCCAAGCAGGCGCTGGCCGATCTCGGCGACAAGGACGTGACGGAGATCGAAACACTCTGGCACGGCCTCGCCCCGCCCTATGAACCGCTGTTTGCCTGGCTGGAGGGCAAGACGGACAGGCCGGTGCTGGCGACGCCGGCGATCTTCCATTCGGTGATGCTGTCGACGCCGGTCGGCGACGGCGATCTCGATGGCCTCGATCCTGCCGATTTCGCCGCCGAATGGAAATGGGACGGGATTCGTGTGCAATTGACCGGCTTCGGCCGCGAGCGGCGGCTCTATTCCCGCAGCGGCGACGACATCTCCGGTACCTTCCCCGATATCATCGAGGCGATGGATTTCGAAGGCGTGCTCGATGGCGAACTTCTCGTCGGCGGCACGGCGCGCTCCAACAATCCGACACGCACCTTCGGCGACCTGCAGCAACGGCTGAACCGCAAGACGGTCAGCGGCCGGATGCTGGACGAATACCCGGCCTTCATCCGTGCCTACGACCTTTTGTTTGCCGGCGATGTCGACGTGCGCGGCGAAACCTATCTCCAGCGCCGCGAACGCCTGACCGCCGTCATCGACCGCGCCCAGCACGACCGCTTCGACCTGTCGCCGCGGGTGCCGTTCGGCAGCTGGGCAGAACTTGACGACCTGCGCAAGGCGCCGCCCGATCCGGTCATCGAAGGGGTGATGATCAAGCGGCTCGACAGCACCTACCAGGCCGGCCGCGCCAAGGGGCCGTGGTTCAAGTGGAAGCGCGACCCCTACAATATCGACGCCGTGCTGATGTATGCCCAGCGCGGCCACGGCAAGCGCTCCAGCTATTATTCCGACTTCACCTTTGGCGTCTGGACCGAGCTGGACGGTACGGACCAGCTGGTGCCGGTCGGCAAGGCCTATTTCGGCTTCACCGACGCCGAGCTTGAACAGCTCGACCGCTTCGTGCGCAACAATACGACGGACCGTTTCGGTCCCGTGCGCGCCATCCGCGCCACCCGCGATTTCGGCTTCGTGGTGGAGGTCGCCTTCGAGGGCATCAATCGCTCGACCCGCCACAAATCCGGCGTCGCCATGCGTTTTCCGCGCATCGCCCGGCTGCGTGAGGACAAGCCGCCCTACGAGGCCGACCGGCTGGAAACGCTGATGGCGATGATCGACGGCGATGCGACCGACGAGTGAGAGGGCGTTCCCGCTCGCCGCTATTTCGCCATAACGATCAATAAACTAACAACACTTCTGTGTGACTATCGGCCATCGCCGGTGGATCGGCCAATCCTGCTGGGGTAAGGGTGGCAACATTCTTGCTGTGGCAGGGAACCAAGCGGCCCCACCAACCGTTTCCATGTCGCATGCGCAATGTCGTCCCACGGATTTTGTCTTCCTGCCATGAACGATCCTCATCCCCTCTCCCGGCGCCGCTTTCTTTCCTTTGCCGGGTTGGCCGCCGCTTCCACACTGGCCGGCTGCGCCTCCTCCTCCAGGCCGCCGGTGATGCCGGTGCGCACCGTTGCCTTCACCCGGCCGGAAATTCCCGGCAGCGTCGAATACACGCCGCGCTCCGCCGAACTCGATCTCATCTATGGCGAGATGGAAGATAGCGGTTTCATCATCCCCGCCGTCCCCTACCAGCAGATCCCGCCGCAATTCTATCGCCAGCGGGTGAGCAACACCACGGGCCAGCCAGCCGGCACCGTCGTCGTCGATACGGCAGCGCGTTTCCTCTATCTGGTCGAATCGGGCGGCGCCACGGCGATGCGCTACGGCGTCGGCATCGGCCGCGAGGGTTTCGCCTGGCAGGGCGAAGGCGTGATCTGGTGGCGGCAAAAATGGCCGCGCTGGAAGCCGCCGAACGAAATGGTCGCCCGCAAGCCGGAACTGGCGAAATATTCCATCGAAAACGGCGGCATGGATCCGGGCCTGACCAATCCGCTCGGCGCCCGCGCGCTCTACATTTTCCAGAACCGCGAGGACACGCTTTATCGTCTGCACGGCTCACCGGAATGGAATTCGATCGGCAAGGCCGTCTCCTCCGGCTGCGTGCGGCTGATCAACCAGGATGTCATCGACCTTTACGACCGCGTGCCGGAAAAGGCGCGTATCGTCGTCTGGCAGTAAGACTCATGAAAAAGCCCCGGCAGCGTGACGCTGCCGGGGCTTTTGTATTTCCAAACAAGAAGCGGTCAGCCGTCCTGCGCCGACTGCAATTGCGCCCGCAGATCATGCAGGCGCTGGCGAAGAGCGTCGATCTCGTCGATGTCGCAGCCAATCGCCTTGCCGATGGCGCCCAGCACGTCGGCCGCCTGCTTTTTCAGCTCCAGCCCCTTCTCCGTCACCCGCACCAGCACCTGCCGTTCGTCATTGACGTCGCGCAGGCGGGTGATCAGGCCCGCCTGCTCCAACCGCTTGAGCAGCGGTGACAGCGTACCGGAATCGAGATCGAGCGACTGGCCGATCGCCTTGACCGGCACCTCGCCCTTTTCCCACAACACCAGCATGACCAGATATTGCGGATAGGTGAGCCCGAGCGGATCGAGCAGCGGCTTGTAGGTGCGGGTGAAGGCGTGTGCCGTGGCATAGACGGCAAAACAGAGCTGCCGGTCGAGCACCAGATGCTTGTCCAAAACCGCTTGTTCCATTGCTGCGCCTCGTCGTTTCACCGTCATTGTCACGTGCCACCATTGTCGCAGTTCAAAATCTTTTTTTCAATGTGCAAAATTATATTGCGCGCAATTAAATTGTCCTATATACAAAACTCATTCTCGACAAACCCAAGGAGAACACGAGATGCCGATCCTCTACACGACCAAAGCCACTGCCACCGGCGGCCGTTCGGGCCGCGCCGTCAGCGAGGACGGCGTCCTCGACGTAACGCTGACGACGCCGAAGGAACTCGGCGGCGACGGCGCCCGCGGCACCAACCCCGAGCAGCTTTTCGCGTCGGGCTATTCCGCATGCTTCCTCGGTGCCCTTAAATTTGTGGCAGGCAAGGAAAAGGTAAAGATCCCGGAAGACACGACCGTGACCGCCACCGTCGGCATCGGCCCGCGTGAAGACGGCGCCGGCTTCGGCATCGAAGTGTCGCTTTCGGTCAACATCCCGGGTGTCGACCGTGAAGTCGGCGAAAAGCTGATTGCTGCCGCCCACATCGTCTGCCCCTACAGCCATGCGATGCGCACCTCGACGGAAGTGCCGGTCTCGCTCGCCTGAGCTGAAACCGAACCAATCGACGGGAAAGCCGGAGCGCTACAGGCGCCCGGCTTTTTTCGTTGAGGGCTGCCGGCACGTTTCAGAAGACAGGTGACAAGCCGGAAAATTTGCCTTAGAGAGGGCGAATGTCGATGCTGAACACCTACGCCTATCGATTTTATTCGTACCGCTGCTTCCAGCGGATGCGGGCCTGTGCGTAGACTAGACTGACGTCACGACATTACCCGAACAGCCGCTGGTCACCCTGGCGGCTTTTTTGTCGGCACGGTATGACCCCCAGAACAGAGGAAAGCATGCCATGCCGCATACCACAGATGACCTGCGTATCGTCGATATCACCCCGCTGAGTTCGCCGGAGCGCATCCTGACGGAAATCCCGCGCACAGATGCGGTGACCGAAACCGTCACCCGTTCGCGCCAGACGGTACACGACATCCTGCATGACAAGGACGACCGGCTGATCGTCGTCATCGGCCCCTGCTCGATCCACGACCCGGTCGCCGCCCGCGAATATGCCGGTCTGCTGGAGGAGCAGCGCCGCCGCTTCGGCGACGAGCTGGAAGTGGTGATGCGCGTCTATTTCGAAAAGCCGCGAACCACCGTCGGCTGGAAGGGCCTGATCAACGATCCGCATCTCGACGGCAGCTACCGCATCGAGGACGGCCTGCGGCTTGCCCGCGGCCTGATGATCGACGTCAACAAGCTCGGCCTGCCCGCCGGCTCGGAATTCCTCGACACGATCACGCCGCAATACATCGCCGACCTCGTCGCCTGGGGCGCCATCGGCGCGCGCACCACCGAAAGCCAGGTGCATCGCGAGCTGGCCTCCGGCCTGTCCTGCCCGGTCGGCTTCAAGAACGGCACGGACGGCAATGTCCGCATCGCGCTCGACGCCTGCATGGCCTCGTCGCGGCCGCATCATTTCCCGGCGGTGACCAAGGACGGCCGCGCCGCGATCGCCTCGACGCGCGGCAACGAGGATTGCCACGTCATCCTGCGCGGCGGCAGCCAGACGAACTACGATGCCGACAGCGTCAATGCCGTCTCGGCGCTCTCGGAGAAGGTCGGACTTGCGCCGCGGCTGATCATCGACGCCAGCCATGCCAATAGCAGCAAGAACCCGGAAAACCAGCCGAAGGTGACCGGCGACGTCGGCCGCCAGCTGGCAGCGGGCGACCGCCGCATCAAGGGCGTCATGGTGGAAAGCCACCTCATCGCCGGCCGGCAGGACCTGGTGCCGGGCAAGCCGCTCGTCTACGGCCAGAGCATCACCGACGGCTGCATCGACTGGGCGACCTCGGTTTCGGTGCTGGAAGATCTGGCCCGCTCGGTTCAGGCGCGCCGCAAGGCGGCGGCGTAAGGGGACTGCGGCGAACTCGACAGGCCCCTCATCTGCCTGCCGGCATCTTCTCCCCGTTTTGACGGGGAGAAGAGGGTATGCCGCACCGTGTTCGCCAAGCAATGAGCGTCAGGTGGGGCAAGTCCCCTCTCCCCGCGTGCGGGGAGAGGGTTGGGGTGAGGGGCAAAGCCGCAAACGCAGACGCCTAATCGTCCAACCCCTTGCCCTCCAGAATTCGCGGCGCCGCCTTGTCGATGCGCGCTTCGCGGGTCTTGGCCTGCTTGGCCGAGGCGAAATGCAGGAGATAGGCTTTCTGCCGGCCCGGCGTCAGGGCGTCGAAGGCGGCGCTGAGGTCCGGGTCGTCGGCCAACCGGTCGCGGAACTCGTCCGGCATGGCGAAATCGGCGGTTTTCTTGAATTCCACCTTGAGACCGGCCTTCTCCACGGCGATTGCCTTATGGATGTAATCCTTGAGGGTCGCTTCCATGCCGGCGATCTGTTCGAGGCTGGTGAAGCGGATCTGACGGGCCGCCTGGACGTTTTCCGTCTGCTGGATGAGGATGCCGTCGGGATCGGTCATCAGCGCGCCCTTGAAGAACAGATAGGCGCAATACTCCTTGAAACCGTGGATGAGGACGACATTGGCCTTGCCCAGCGAATAGCAGGGACAGCCCCATTTCAGGTCCTCCGACAGGTCGCAGTCGAGCGCGATGTTACGCAAAACCTCGAACTCCCGCCCCCACTTCTCCTCCTTGGCCAGGATCGCATCGACCCTGGAATTCGTTTTACGCTCGGCCACGCTGAACCTCCTCGCTGACCCGTCATCCGCGTAGCAATATGCGGCTCAGCGGATATCCCGCAAGTCCCGGCGCAGGCGTTCGGCATCGCCGCCGGCAAGGCCGGTCTCGATGTCTTCATGCGTGCGTTTCCACACCGGGAAGGCGCTGATCAGCGCCGCCCGACCCGCCTCCGTCAGCTTCAGGCGCTTGCCGCGGCGATCCTTCGGATCGGCGGCGATCTCAACCAGGCCGCGGCGCGACAGCGGCTTCAGCATCGCCGTCAACGTGGTGCGGTCCATGGCGAGCAGGTCGGCGACGGGTTTCATCGGCGGCGGCTCCGGGCGGTTGAGCGACATCAGCAGCGAAAACTGCCCGTTCGTGAGCCCATGCGGCTTCAGAACCTCGTCGAACCGGCGCGCCAGGGCGCGTGCCGCCCGCTGCGCATGCAGGCAGAGGCAGGTGTCGCGCACGAAAAGCGTCGTCGAAAAAGGAATCAGATCCTGGTTTGACATAGCCGATTTATGTTGATATCAACCTAAACCGTCAAGGAGAAGAAAACGAGAACACTTTGAGGAGAGTGCCTATCATGTCCCATCCTGTCGTATCGCGTGAAGAATGGCTGGACGCTCGCCGCGAGCTTCTGGTGAAGGAAAAGGAGGCGACGCGGCAGCGCGACCGTCTCAACGAGGCAAGGCTCGCCCTGCCCTGGGTCAAGGTCGACAAGGCCTATACCTTCGACACACCAACCGGCCGCAAGACGCTGGCCGAACTTTTCGACGGCCGCAGCCAGCTGATGGTCTATCACTTCATGCTCGGCCCGAAGTGGGAGGCCGGTTGCCCCGGCTGCTCCTTCCTGGCGGACCATCTCGACGGCACGCTGCCGCATCTCAACCATCACGACGTGACGCTTGTCGCCGTGTCGCGCGCACCGCTTGCCAAGCTCGATGCCTACAAGCGCCGCATGGGCTGGCGCTTTCCCTGGGTGTCGTCGGAGGACAGCGATTTCAACTTCGACTACCACGTGTCGTTCACGCCGGAAGATCTGGCGGGCGAAAACGTCTTCTACAATTTTACCGGCATTCCGCCGGAGCAGGCCCATGACGAACTGCCCGGTCTGAGCGCCTTCTACAAGGACCAGAACGGCGACATTTTCCACACCTATTCGAGCTACGCCCGCGGTCCGGAAGAGCTGATCGGCACCTACATGATCCTCGACCGCGCACCAAAAGGCCGCAACGAGGAAGAGATCATGGACTGGATGCGCCGCCACGACGAATACGAGGACAAGCCCAAGGCGGCCGCCTGCTGCCACTAGAGCAATTCCAGCAAAAGTGCGCAGCGGTTTTGCGTCCGGAATTGCGTAGAAACAAAGAGATAGAGTGTTTTCGCGTTTCAGAGAAAGGCGGAAACCCTCTAAGGCCTTTCCCGGCGCAATCCCCACCCTACTTGCCTTTATCACACCGTCATCCGCCGGCGCGATGATCGTTTTCGCACGGTCCGGCGGATGCCACCGGAAAGACATTCGGGCCGTCACAGGCCGGCCCGTCTCATGACGAGTATTATCCAAAAAGGGAGAGTTTGATGTCCGATATGCATGGCAAATTCGTCTGGTACGAACTTTTGACCCCCGACACCGCGGCCGCCGCGAAATTCTACCACGACGTCATCGGCTGGAATGCCAAGGACTCCGGCATGGTCGATTTCAGCTACACCATCTTCGAGGTGCCGAGCCACAATCGCGGCATCGGCGGCATGATGGCGCTCACCGGCGAGATGAAGGCCCAGGGCATTCCGCCGAACTGGAGCGGATACGTCGCGGTCGACGACGTCGATGCCACCGCCGCAAAATTCGTCGAGCTCGGCGGCAAGATCTGGCGGCCGGCGGCCGATATTCCCGGTGTCGGCCGGTTTGCCGTCGTCGCCGACCCGCAAGGCGCCGTCATCGTCATCTTCAAGCCCGCGCCGATGGACGGTGCCCCGCCGGAAGACCTGCCGATGGGAACGCCCGGCGCCAACGGCTGGCACGAGCTTTATGCCGATGACGCCGAGCAGGCGCTGGCGTTTTACTCCAAGGTCTTCGGATGGACGAAGGACAGCGAGATGGACATGGGTCCGCTCGGCAAATACCTGCTGTTCGCCCACAACGGTACGATGATCGGCGGCATGATGAACCGGGAACCGAGCATTCCCGTCCCCTGCTGGGGGTACTACTTCTGCGTCGATGCCATCGATGCGGCGGTGGAACGGGTCAAATCTGCCGGCGGCCAGGTGCTGAACGGGCCGATGGAAGTGCCCGGCGATGCCTGGGTGATCCAGTGCACCGACCCGCAGGGTGCCTATTTCGCGCTGGTCGGCGGACGCTGATCGTCGCGCCCGCGCCTTTCAGTCAGCCGCCGCGCCGGCGGCTGGCGAAGGGGCGTTCCAACGCCGGCAGGGCGGGCACGTCGATATGGTCGGGCGCAAGCCCGGCTCTTGCCCGCTCCGCCATCAAACCATATGCACGCTCCAGATGCGCGGTGAAGCGCGCGCCGTTGAACAGCGGTGCGCAGAAACGGTTTTCCTCCAGCCGCTCCTTCAACTCCGCCACCTTGCCCGGCGCCCGGGCGATGGCGGTCGCCATATTGCAGAAGACCTGGTCATCGCAGGCGATCAGTTCGGACAGGCCGATGGCGTTCAGCAGGCTCTCGGAAACCCGCGACGCAAAGCTGTGGCCGCGGCTGGAAAGCACCGGCAGGCCGGCCCAGAGCATGTCCGACGTCGTCGTATGGCCGTTGCACGGGAACGTATCCAGGGCAAGGTCGGCAAGCGGCACGCGGGCCAGATGATCGGCGTAATTGACTGAACCGGTGAACAGGATGCGCTCCCCGTCGATACCGGCGGCGACGAAGGCCGAACGCAGGTTGACGCGGGCGAGCGGCCGGTCGCAGAGGATCCACAACACCGACCCGGGCACGCGGTCGAGGATGTTCGCCCACAGAGCGATGGTGCGCGGCGTGATCTTCGGTACGGCGTTGAAGGAGGCGAAGACGAAGGCATCTTCCGGCAGGCCCCATTCGGCGCGGCTGGAGGCATGCGGCAAAGGCCGGCCTGTCGTGTCGTTGGCTTGGTAGCTCTCCGGCAACCGGCAGAGCTTTTCCGAGAAGAACGCCTTGCTGGCGTCCGGCGTGACGAAGCGGTCGGTGATGGCGTAGTCGAGATCGGCGCCATGGACGCTGCCGGGATAACCGAGATAGGTGACCTTGACCGGCGCATCCGAACGATTGAGGATGCCGAGCCGGGAGTTCATCGTATGCCCCTTGAGATCGACCAGGATGTCGATATTGCGGGCAGAGATAAGATCTGCGGCGGCGCCGTCGTTCATCTCGTTCACCGGTACGATCGCCTTGCGCACCACCGGCGGGAAGTGGTGCTGCTGCCAGTCGCGATGCAGGCTCTCCGAATAGCAGAACAGGGTGACGTCGAAGGCGTCCCGGTCGTGCAGGGCAAGCACCTGGCCGAACAGCCGCATTGTCGGATGGTCGAAGAAATCGTTCGAGAGATAGCCGATGCGGATCTTTTCACCGGCAGCGGAGAAGGTCCGGCGGGCGGGTGCGACCGGAATGGCGGCGACACGCGCCGAATCGGAATTCGGCCGGCGGCTCATCGCCTCGTCATCGTTCCAGAAGACGCGCCCCAGCGCCGGTTCACTCGCCAGCAGCATCGCGGCCAACGGACTGTCGGGCTGCTGCATGACCGCCTCGAATTCGGCAAGAACCTCGCTGTCGCAGACCTCACGGCCGACGACGAATTTCGAGGTCTGCAGCAGGAGGTTGCCGGGATCCAGACGGCAGGCTTCCTTCAATTCGCGCAGCAGGAATTCGAAATTGCCGTTCAGCCGGTGGCAATTGACGATCATTGCCATGTGCTGCGGATTTTGCCGGTCGAGATTGTCGAGGAACGGTGCGGTTTGCGCAAACAGTCCTTCGGAAAACAGCGTGTTGACATAAGTGAAGGCGAGATCGGCATCGCCGGGATTGAGCTTGACGGCTCTCTCGCCGATATCGAGCATTTTGTCGCGCGCGCCGGTATTGTGGTAGAGGGTGAGAGCGAACTTGGCCAGCATGGCGCTTTTTGGGCCGGAGAATCGGGCTGCTTCCGCAAACGCGTCGGCGGCGTCGAGCATGCGGCCGAGCTTCAGGTGTGTATTGCCGAGGAGAGCATAGATATCCTGGCTGCGGACACGTTCCGCCGAAATGGCGCGCTCCGTCAGCTTGAGTGCCGACGGGAAATCGCCCTGCTGGTAGGTCTGCAAGGCTTTCTTCAAGGTCTGGCTCATAGGGATCTCGCTTCCGTACAGCGCGCAAGGACACACCTGCCGCATCTGAAACCCTATATAACCGCCCGCGGCTTGCATGAAGCTTTTGCCGCCGGGAGTCACCACGGCGTGTCTTTGCCGGGCCATCTCCGTTTTTGCCCAGCCGGCAACATGTGAGGAATCCAGAGTGCTTCCGGCGCCCTCCGGCTCACCGAAGACGTTCTATCTCTTTGTTTTACAACATTATCTGATATCGAAGCGACTTCGCCTCGGATGGACAGGCTCTAGCCGCCTTGCAGGTAGTACGCCTTCTGCGACGGATAATAATCGTCGAAAGACGGCAGCGCCCTGCCTTCGCGCGCAGCCACCAGCATGTCGAGGTAGTATTCCCAGCCCGGCCCCACGTCTCCCGCCAGCGCCCTGTCGCTCAGGTGCTGTACGAAGCGCAGCACGGTCTCATCATCCGCCTGCGTCAACGTCACCTCGATGCGCCAATCACCGAAGTCGTCCTTCATCGCGACGGCCAGCCGGTGCGGGGCCTCGCATTCCTCGATCATCACGTTGGCCCATGGCTGGCCCTTCTCGTGAAGCAGCTGCAACCGCACGATCTTGCCCGGGCCGGCTTCACCTTCCCAACGGCCGAGCCACAACGCGGTTTTTTCGGGTTCCGTCACGCTCGCCCAAACGTCATCGACGGAGGCTTGAAATGTGCGCGCGAGAATCAAGTCGTTGCCATGAACGTAGCCGGTCGGCTTGGGGCTCATGCCGTTTCCTTTTTTTCGTGTGGGCAACGCGCCAGGCAACCATCTTTACACGAGGACCCCGCCCTCCGCGAGACCGACTGCCACCTTCACGCGGAGAAGCGTCGTTTTCTTGCTGCCGCTAATTCGTCAAAAGGCCGGCGGCATGGACGGCGCCGACATGCATGCCGTTCCAGTTGCGCAGCGCCCGGTTGGCCATGGCCGTCAGGCTTGCATGCTCCGGCGTGTCTTTCTCGAAGAAACGCGACAGAACGGCGGCGACCATGGCCTCCGCCGCCCGCGTCGCCCCGTCCTCGCATTTCAGCGCGATGGCAATGCCCTTCTCCGGCACGGCGGCGCAGAACACGCCTTCGGCGCCGGTCTTGGCGAAGATGCGGCCGGGGGCGATCTGCATCAGCCGGGTGCAGGCCCGGCCGGTGCCGGCGACATAAAAAGGTTCGGCCATGCAGGCATCGATGATGCGCCGGGAGGCCGCGGCACGCGCAGGCGCCAGCCCCGTTCCGGTGACCATGCGGGCAAAACCGTGGGCCAGTCCGCGGAGCGGCACGGCATAGGTGGGGATGGAGCAGCCGTCGGTGCCGCAATTGTCGTGGCCGAGTGCAGCCCCCGTCAAGCTTTCCATGATGCCGCGGATTTCCGCCTGGATCGGGTGGTCATAGGTGCTGTAGCCCTTCGGGTCCGTGCCGGAATGGCAGGCGGCGCAGACGAAGCCGGCATGTTTTCCCGAGCAGTTGTTGTGCAGCGCCGAGGGTTTTTCGAGGCTGCGGGCCTGCTCGATCAGCACCGGCTGTTCGAAGGACCAGTGGGCGCCGCACTCCAGCACGGTTTCGTCGCGGCCGGCCCGCGCCAGCATCGCGGCGGCAAGGGCGGCATGCGCCGGTTCGCCGGAATGGGAGGCGGCCGACAGCGCCAGTTCGGCATGGCCGAAACCATAGGCATCCGCAGCGCCGCTCTCGACCAGCGGCAGGGCCTGCATCGCCTTGCAGGCCGAGCGCGGAAACACCATCGCGTCGATGTCTCCGAGCGAGAAAACCAGGCCGCCGTCGCCATCGACCACGGCCACCATGCCGCGGTGCCGGCTTTCGACCAGGTCGCCACGCGTGACGTCTACGAGGACAGGGTTCGTCATGGCTGCTTTCTCCCGGATGCCAGATGCTGCGCGCGCAGCAATATCGTGCCGCGGCGCCCCTGCCAACGGCTTTCAAATGCCATAATCGCATGATGTCCTTTGCATCGTCCTGCCATTGCACCTTCCTCCATTGCTGCCGAAGGATCCTCATGAAGCTCGCAAAACGCCTGGCGATCGCCTTCCTCGTCATCTATCTGCTGCCGGCGCTGGCGTCTGCCGGCTGGTGGGCGATCAAGGACAGGCCACGCAGCTGGCGGGAAGCGGACTGGTCCTCGGCGGGGCTACTGCCGAAACCCGAGGATGAAAATGCCGCGGCGATCTACATCTTCTCCGCCGCCACCGGCGGGATGAAGGGCGCCATTTCCAGTCATTCGTGGATCGTCACCAAGGAGAAGGGCGCAAGCAGCTACACCCGTTATGACAAGGTCGGCTGGGGCTCGCCGATCCGCCGCAACGGCTATCCCGCCGATGCCTACTGGTATTCCAACACGCCGCATCTGGTGCGTGTCCTCAAGGGCGAAGAGGCGGAGCGGCTGATCCCGGCCGTCGAGGCGGCGATCCGCTCCTATCCTTATGCCAAGCCCGGCTCCTACCGGCTCTATCCCGGTCCCAACTCCAATACATTCGTAGCGCATGTGCTGCGGTCGGTGCCGGCGATCGGCGCCGTACTGCCACCGGATGCCATCGGCCGCGACTATCTGCCGGACGGACGTTTCTTCCAGGTCGACGACGACGGGCGCGACATGCACGCCTCGCTCTTCGGCCTCATCGGCCTCTCCGCCGGACTGCGAAGCGGCATCGAACTGCACCTGCTTGGCCTCGTAGCCGGTCTCGATTTCGTCGAGCCGGGGATCAAAATCCCGGCGGTGGGCACGTTAAGGATGTAACGGCCGGATGCGATAGGCGCAGCGACGGGCGCCGTGGAGAATATGCTCGAGGCGCTCGACATCGGCGTCGAGAACGCGTCGGAAGACGGCAAGCTCCGAGACGCAGAAATTGCTGCAGGCGGTGGCGGCCGCACAGATGGGACAATGGTTTTCGATCAGAACGCATGAGCCGTCCTCGTCATTCCACCAGTCCGCCATGTAGCCCTCTTCCGTGCGCAGCGCCGCAAGCCGGGCGACACGGGCGGGAAGATCGCTAAGCCCGGCAAGGGCGCTGGTGTAGGTGGCAGCGGTCTGGTTTTCGCGGGCGACGATGACGGCGTCCAGCGCCTCCGCCCCGAGTGTTTGCCGCAGCGTTTCGATCAGTCCGGCCGCAAGCTCCGCATGGCCATCGGGAAAGGCGCGGTGGCCTTCCGCCGTCAGGTGCCACAGCTGGCGCGGACGACCCCGGCCGCCATCGGCATCGTTGCGCGCCTCGACCAGCCCCTGGGCGGCAAGCTTGGCCAATTGCTGGCGCGCCGCCTCGCCTGTCGTCCCGAGCGTTTCGCCGATGGTCGCGGCCAGCTGCGGCCCTTCCTTCTTGATCAGAATCAGGATCTTGTTGACCGGCGATTGCCGCATATAATTTTCCAAGCTCCACCTTGATTAATTGCAGGACCCATGCAATTTTCCAAATCATAACTTGGAATAACAGAAAGCTGCCGGATTTCAACCGGCGGAATGGAAACATCCGATGTCGACGCCCGCTTCCTCAGCCTCCGCTGCGCCTTCCGCTTCCGTCTGGAGCCTTTTTTCGCCCGCCCACCTTGCCGCCAGCCTGATGCTGGCCGGCGGCATATCGCTTTATGCCATCGAGACGTATGTGACGGCGACCGTCATGCCGTCGGTGGTGCGCGATATCGGCGGGCTGCCGCTGTTTGCCTGGGTGACGACGCTCTACGTCGCCTGCTCGGTGCTTGGCTCGATCTTCATCGCCATCCGGCCGCGGGGCATGAGCCTCAACCGCACCTACGTGATCGGCGCCTTTCTGTTTCTCGCCGGCAGCCTGATCTGTGCGCTGGCGCCGACGATGGAAACCGTGCTGATCGGCCGCGCCGTCCAGGGTTTTGGCGCCGGCACGTTGTCGACGCTCGGTTATGCCTTCATCCGCTACGCGTATCCGGAGCCGCTGTGGGGCAAGGCCTCGACGCTGTACGCAGCGATCTGGGGCATCTCGACCTTCATCGGCCCGACCATCGGCGGTTTTTTCGCCCATGACAGCGCCTGGCGTTATGCCTTCGCCATCATCATTCCCTTCGCGCTCGCCATGGGCACGCTGGCGCCGTGGCTGCTGCCCGAAGGCGCAGACGACCGGACGGAAACCAAGGCGCCGGTGCGCCAGATGGTGCTTCTCATCGCCTCGGTGCTGATGGTGAGTTTTGCCGGCACGACGGAAAATGTGTCGCTGCGCGTCTGGCTGGTCGTCGCCGCCGTCGCGACGATTGCGGTGATGGTCGCAATCGAATGGAATGCTCCGGTGCGGCTCTTGCCGCGCGGCGGCGTCAACCTGAAAAATCCGATCTCGCGCGTCTACATCGCCATGTTCATGCTGCTGGCGACCCTGCTTTGCGACATCTACATCCCGTATTTCCTGCAGGTGCTGCACCATGTGACGCCGCTGATTTCCGGCTATCTCGTGGCGCTGATTGCGCTCGGCTGGACGATCGGCGCCTTCTTCAGCGCCAATCTCAAGGGCAGGACGATGCGGCTGGCGATCACCTGCGGCGCGGCGCTGGAGGCGGTCACCACCGGGCTTTTGATCTTCACGATGGCGCGCGACAACCCCGATTCCGACCTGACCTTGCTGATCGCCAACACCGTGCTTTTGTTCGGCATGGGTTTTGGCGTCGGCCTCGGCTGGGCGCATCTGGTGACCTATGTGCTGAAACTTGCCGGCGAGGACGAGAAGGACAAGGCGTCCGCCGGCATCACCACCATGCAATCGCTGGGCAGCGCATTCGGCGCAGCGATGGCGGGCGTGACGGTGAACAGCACCGGCCTGATCGCGCCGGGCGGCGTTGCCGGCAATATTTCGGCGGGGACCTGGCTTTTCGCCCTGTTCACCCTGCCCGCGGTCGTTGCCCTCGTCGCCAGCATCAGCCTGAGGGGAACTGCGACCGACACGGCATCCTGAGGCGCGGCGCACGCACGTATCGGCACGCGTGCTTTACGCGATATTAAGTAGACGAATGCTTGCAGCCGGATTTTAAGGGAATTTCAAAACCGATCGTGTATTACAACGATCAGAGACACATTTGTCCACGAAAGAGTTTCCCAAAGACATGTCGAAGGCTTCCAGCATCATTGCTGCCGGCACATATCTGGCGAAACGACACGGGCCTGCAAACCCGGAAACGGCAGGCACGTGTTCGGCGCTTCCCGACGCCCTGCTTGCGGGATTTGCCGCCAGCGGCGCTGCGATTGCCCTGTTCGACCCGGCCGACCGGCTGGTCTTCACGTCGGAGGGCATGCGCCGGATCTACAACATCCAGCCGGACTGCGCGAGTTTCGACGACATCATGCGGCATTGCCATGCCAGCCGCACAGGTCCGCGTTTTTCTACCGACATCGAGGTGTGGCTGGACAATGCGCGGCAGAAACGCCGTGGCGCGCCGCACAGGACCTTCGAGATCGACATGGTCGACGGTCGCTGGTTCTGGGCCAGCGAAACCACCTACGATCGCGGCTGGGTGCTGCTTTTCGTCACCGACATCACCCAGCTGAAGACCAACGAGAGCTTGCTGCGGCTGGCGCGCGACGCGGCGCAGCAGGCGGCCGATACCGATGCGCTGACCGGCCTGCTCAACCGCCGCCACGTGATGTCGGTCTTCTCCTATGCGACGCTGGACGCCGGCGAGCGAGGCACGGCGCTATCCGTCGCCCTCATCGACCTCGACCATTTCAAGACCATCAACGACCGGTTCGGCCATGCGGCCGGCGACAAGGTTCTGTGCCACTTCGCCGACCTGGCCAGGCAGAAGATCCGCGATACCGACACGCTCGCCCGCATCGGCGGCGAGGAATTCATGCTGATGATGCCGGGAGTCCGGCTGCAATACGCAATCGATATCGTCGAGCGCATTCGCGAGTCGGTCAGCCTTGCCGCGCCGGTCGCCGGCATAGACCTGTCCTACACGCTGTCCGCCGGCATCGCCGAATGCATCGGCGAATGTCCCGACGAGTTGTTCCAGCGTGCCGACAAGGCGCTCTACCGCGCCAAGCAGAACGGGCGGAACCGCACGGAAACCGCCCGCTGAGCCTGCAGCATTCTTGTTTCTGCGCAATTGCGGAGGCAAAATCGCTACGTATTTTTGCGCGACATGCTCTCGTCAGGCAAACTTCAGCACGATCTTGCCGATGTGCTCGCTGCTCTCCATCAGGCGATGCGCCTCCACCACCTGCTCGAAAGCAAGCACGGTGTGTATCACCGGGGCGACATCGCCGGCTTCGAGCAGCGGCCAGACCTGCGCCAGAAGTTCGTCGCGAATGCCGCGCTTTTCTTCCGCGGTGCGTGGCCGCATCGTCGAACCGGTGACGGTCAGACGCTTGACCATGATCGGCGCCAGATTGACCTTTTCGGCCATGTTGCCGCCGAGGAAAGCGATGATCGACAAGCAGCCGTCCTTGGCGAGCGACGCAAGGTTGCGCTCCAGATAGGCGGCCCCGATCATGTCGAGGATCGCATCGACGCCGCGTCCCTCCGTCTCCTCGCGAATGACGGCGGCAAAATCCTCTGTACGATAGTTGATCGCCCGCTTGGCGCCCAGCTTTTCGCAGGCCTGACATTTTTCCGGCGAGCCGGCCGTGGCATAGACCGTGGCGCCGAAAGCCTTGGCGAGCTGGATCGCCGTGGTGCCGATGCCGCTGGTGCCGCCATGGATCAGCACGCTTTCGCCTTCCATCAGCCCGGCCATCTGGAAAAGATTGGCCCAGACGGTGAAGAAGGTTTCCGGGATTGCCGCCGCCCGCACGGCATCGTACCCCTTGGGAAACCGCAGCGCCTGGCCGGCCGGCAGCACGCAATACTCGGCATAGGCACCGCCGTTTGCCAGGCCGCAGACCTTGTCGCCGATGGCAAAACCGGAGACACCCTCTCCCAGCCCGACGACCTCGCCGGCGATTTCCAGGCCGAGCACCGGGCTGGCATCTTTCGGCGGCGGGTAGGAACCCTGACGCTGCGCGACATCCGGGCGGTTGACGCCGGCGGCCTCGACGCGGACGAGCAGTTCACCGGCACGTGGCGCCGGCAGCGGACCACGGGCAACGACCATGACCTCCGGCTCGCCGAAACGCGGCAAATCGATGTAACGCATATCCTTCGGCAGTATCATTCCTCACGCTCTCCTCTTCGGCATGGCAACCGCAATAGAGGAAGCGGCGCAACTTGAAAAGCCGACCGCTTGCCGCGCCCTGGCGCAATTCCCCGTTTCGGAGAAAAGCGGAAATGTCCTACGGGTTTTCGCCGAACGCCTGGAAGGCAAGGCCGGTGTCACTGTTCTTGGCGCGCGCCTTGACCGCGGCGATTTCGGCGCTGACGCGAGCGCTGTCGTCGATGACGAGGCCGGCCGGCAATTCCAGCACGCCGATCGAACACCGCAGCAGCTGAAAGATCCGCTCATTGCCGGTCCGGTCGTGACCCTTGATGTAGCCGTTGGTGCGATCCTCTTCCGTATAGAGGTCGATGGCATCGTCATGGAAATCGCCGAGCAGGCGGTCGAGGATTTCCGTGATTTCCTCCTTCGACCAGCCGGTGATGCCGATGAAGAAATCGTCGCCGCCGACATGCCCGAGGAAATCGCCCTCGGAGAAGAAGTAGCGGCGCATCAAGGCCGCAAACAGCGAGATGGCGTGGTCGCCGATATGGAAGCCGTAATGGTCGTTGAACGGCTTGAAATTGTCGAAATCGCAGTAGCAGAAGAACCGCGTCTCATCGCCGTCGCGGCCGGCCGACTGCATGAAGTCGCGGATGGCGCGGTTGCCCGGCAGGCCGGTCAGCGGGTTCTGGTCCTGCGCTGTCTTCAGCTGCTTCTCGTTGATGACCTTGATCAGCGAGGCAGCGGAAACCACGCCGGCATACCGCATGTTCTCGGTGAGGATGACGCAATCGCTGCCGTCCATATTGGCGAAGATCGCCATCAGCCGCTCGGCATCCGCATCGAGGCCGACCGTCGGGGCGCGGTCGACGAATTGCGAGATGGAGCGCTCGTAGACCTTGTTCTTCAAGAGGTCGCGGCCGAACGGCTGGTAGATGTATTCCTTGAGGTGGTACTCGTTGATGATGCCGCGCGGTTCGCCGTTGGCATTCAGCACCGGAAAGAAGGCCTGGCGCGGATTGCGCCGGAACAGCTCGAAGACGTTCTCGATGCTGTCGTTCTCGTAGACGGTCGGCAGGCGCTCGATCTGCTTGCGGATGAGGATTTCGTCGAGCGACTGGCTGGAGCGCTTCACCGTGTCGAGATCGCGCAGGTGCGGGAAGGCCGGCTTCAGCTCGGTCACGAAGGTGGTGGGGCGGGAGATGAACCAGCCCTGCACGAGATCGACGCCGTACTCGCGGCAGGCGAGGAACTCCGCCTCGGTCTCGATACCCTCGGCGATGACGCGGATGCCGAGCACATGCGCCATGTTGACCAGGTTCTTGAACAGGTGGCGCTTGCGGGCGCTCTTGTCGATATCGGCAACGAAGTGGCGATCGATCTTGAGATAATCGACCGGATAGTCGCACAACAGTTTCATCTCGCCGTGACCGACGCCGAAATCGTCGATGGCGAGCTTGAAGCCGGCCTTGCGCATCGTGGCGATCAGGGCCGAAAATTCCGGCACGCTGGTATTGTCGAAACGCTCCGACAGTTCGAAGCAGATTGAGGACGGCGGGATGTTGTTCTTGCGCAGATGCTGCAGCAGGCTTTCGACCAGCCGCTCGCCGTGGCGAATCAGCCGGACATCGAGATTGAGAAACAGGGTCGCGGAGGAAAAATCCTCGATGGTGGCGAATTTCGCCAGCGCCCGGCTGGTCAGCATCTGCTCCAGCGCGATGAGCTGGCCGGTCTTGTCGGCCTGGTCGAGCACTTCCAGGGGTGAATCGAACCCCATGCGATCGAAGCCGCGCATCAGCGATTCGTAACCGAAGACGGTGCCTGTCCCGGCCTCGACGATCGGCTGGAAAGCGCTTTCGATCACCAGCTTGGCGAGCGTTACCAGTTGGTCACTGGCGTAGCGGCGCAAAAGTTCGGGTTCGGCGTGCTGCGCCATCAACATCCTGCATTCCTCAAATCCATAAGGGCCCAAAAATCCATAAAGGCACGCCCGCAGGATTCCCGGCAAAAGGTCAACAAAACCTTTTGCCAATGTGAAACTTGCATGAATGTTTGATGATCGGCGGGAGGCCTGTCCAGCAACTCCCGCTCAGGATGTATTCATTTTCTTTTTCAAAGGCTTGCCGCCAAGGCGCGGCCTCAGCACGCCGCCGTGGGCAAGCGGTGCAGATGGGCGCTGAAAAGGTCTGCGACACACACCCTTTCGCTTTCCAGCCATTCACGGCGGGAACTCGCTTCCCGCATTTTTTCCTCGCCGAAACGCGGTGCGCCGCGGCGTGTTTCGCTCCACAACTTCAGCGCCTCGCGCACGACGTCGCTTTCGGACGCATAAGTACCGTCATCGACGGCAGCCTGGATGGCAGCAGCAAGTTGGGGCGGAACGGTAGCATTGACGATTGGCATGCGTTTTCTCCCTCGTTTCGTCGCACGGGGTGATCACCAGGATACGCTGTACCCGATCCCTCAATGGACCCGGCCGATGCCCTGTCGCTGCCTGCGGGAACCGATAACGCCGCTTCGATAGTCCTCGCACGCAGCACGCCAGCAACGCGAATCTAGTCCTTCTTCGTGCGCCTGTCAAAAAGATGGGGCTGAATGGGCGCCCGACAAGTGTGCAGCTGCCGAATTCCCACGCAGTTGACCAAAGAAAGAGCACGCGGTTTTGGCGAAAAAATGTCGCGTTTTTTATTGATTGGCGCGTCAATCAAAAATAGACTGCAGCCATTCTGCACGGACCAAAACACAGGACGGATCGCCCCGATGGCCCTTCGCAACAAACTTCTGCTGATCATTCTCGACGGCCAGCCCTGGCGCAACGCTCGCCGGCTGATGGGCAATCTCGAGGGCTGGGTGCAATCCGGCGAGGCGCGCGTGTGGAAGATGCGGTCCGTGCTGCCCTCCACCTCGGCCTCCTGCTATGCCTCGATCCACACCGGCGTT
Source organism: Rhizobium sp. LjRoot30 (assembly GCF_964253915.1). Lineage (NCBI taxonomy): Bacteria > Pseudomonadati > Pseudomonadota > Alphaproteobacteria > Hyphomicrobiales > Rhizobiaceae > Rhizobium > Rhizobium sp. LjRoot30. Next base: position 76,372 of record NZ_CAXUSG020000015.1, read on the forward strand.
TCGCCGCAGGTGCATGGTGTGCTCTCCAACGAGACACTGTTCCGTGTTGCCCAGCCGGACATCTTTTCCGAGGTGGCCAAGGCCGGTGGCAAGACGGGCGCGGTGACGCATTCCTTCTGGTCGATGTTCTTCCAGCGCTGGCCTTTCGACATGGTGCGCGACATCGAATACGACGAGCCGGAAGGGCCGATCCATCACGGCCGCTTCCACACCATGAGCGGCTACAACCACCAGAACCAGATGACGCCGTCCGACGTCGACCTGTTCGCGACACTGACGCGGCTGACCGAGCGTTTTTCCATCGACTACGGCATCCTGCACACCTGCACGCTGGACAGCATGGGCCATCGTTTTGGCCATGACTGCGGCCAGATGGACGGCGCCTGCTTCGTCATCGATGCGCAGCTGGCCGCCTTCCTGCCGCGCTGGCGCAAGAACGGCTACGAGGTGATCGTCACCGCCGACCATGGCCAGACCAATCGCGGCCACCATGGCGGCCACGACGACGAGATGCAGGATTTCGCCTTCTACTGGTTCGGCGGCGGCGAAGGTCCGCCGGAAGACACGCTGCTCGACCAGCTGCAGCTGGCACCGACCGTGCTGTCCCGCCTCGGCGTGCCGGTGCCGGACAGCATGAAGGCCAGCGCCTTCCTGCGCTGACACCAAGAGGAGACGGACGAGACGATGCCGAAAGTCGGAATGGAGCCCATTCGCCGCAAGGCGCTGACGGACGCCGCGTTGCGCGCCATCGGCGACCACGGCTCGCTGGATGTGACCATGTCGGAGATCGCCCGGCAGGCCGGCGTTTCGGCGGCGCTGGCGCATCATTATTTCGGCTCCAAGGACCGGCTGGTGATCGAGACGATCCGCAGCCTTTTGCGGCAGCTGCGCGCCGATGCCGTCGCGGCGTTGCGCGGGGCCACCTCGCCGCGGGACAGGCTTTCGGCCGTCATCCGCATCAGTTTCCAGGCCGATCAGTTCAGCCCGGAGACCATCGCCGCCTGGCTCGCCTTCTACGTCGAGGCGCAGCGCTCGGAGGAGACACGACGGCTCCTGGTGCTCTACAGCCGGCGGCTGCATTCCAACCTCGTGGCCAGCCTGCTCGATCTCTGCCCGCGCGCCGACGCCGAACGCATCGCAGAAGGTCTCGCGGCGATGATCGACGGGCTCTACATCCGCCAGAGCCTGAAATCCGCACCGATCAGCATCGAGGCCTCGGTGGCGATGACCGAGGATTACCTGGCGATGCAGCTTCGGGGGGTGGGGGGATGAGGGAATTGCAAGACTTCCGCCTGTGGCGCGACGGCGCCTCTTTCCCCTTCTCCCCCGCGGGGAGAAGGTGGCCCGAAGGGTCGGATGAGGGGGCCGATATTCGGCAAGACCTTCACGCGTGGTACCCCCTCATCCCGCTGCCGCGACCTTCTCCCCGCGGGGGAGAAGGGGGTATGCCGCACCCTCTCCACCATCCTCAACGTCGAGCGAGGCAAGTCCCCTCTCCCCGCCTGCGGGGAGAGGGTTAGGGTGAGGGGCAACCCCACTCACAAAAATAAAACTAAACCAATACAATAACCAGGGAACACCCCGTTGAGCCACAACAAGCCGAATATACTGATCGTCATGGTCGACCAGCTCAACGGAAAGTTCTTTCCCGACGGCCCGGCCGACTTCTTGCATGCGCCGCACATGAAGGCGCTGGCCGCCCGCTCGGCGCGCTTCCGCAACAACTACACCTCGTCGCCGCTCTGCGCGCCTGCCCGCGCCTCGTTCATGGCCGGCCAGCTGCCGAGCCGCACGCAGGTCTACGACAACGCCGCCGAATATGTCTCGTCGATCCCGACCTATGCCCATCACCTGCGCCGCGCCGGCTATTACACCGCGCTGTCCGGCAAGATGCATTTCGTCGGCCCCGACCAGCTGCACGGCTTCGAGGAGCGGCTGACCACCGACATCTATCCCGCCGATTTCGGCTGGACGCCGGATTACCGCAAGCCCGGCGAGCGCATCGACTGGTGGTATCACAATCTCGGTTCCGTCACCGGCGCCGGCGTCGCCGAGATCACCAACCAGATGGAATATGACGACGAAGTCGCCTTCCTCGCCAACCAGAAGCTGTACCACCTCTCCCGCGAAAACGACGACCAGGGCCGCCGCCCCTGGTGCCTGACCGTCTCCTTCACCCATCCGCACGACCCCTATGTGGCGCGGCGGAAATACTGGGATCTCTACGAGGACTGCGAGCACCTGCTGCCCCAGGTGGGCATGCTGCCGGACGAGAAACAGGACCCGCATTCGTTACGCATCATCCATTCCTGCGACTACCAGAACGCCACGGTGACCGAGAACGACATCCGCCGTTCGCGCCAGGCCTATTTCGCCAACATCTCCTATCTCGACGACAAGATCGGCGAGCTGGTCGACACGCTGACCCGGACGCGGATGCTGGACAACACCTTCATCCTGTTTTGCTCCGACCACGGCGACATGCTGGGCGAGCGCGGATTGTGGTTCAAGATGAATTTCTTCGAGGGGTCGGCCCGCGTGCCGCTGATGATCGCCGGTCCCGGCATCGCGCCCGGCCTGCACACGGTGCCGACCTCCAACCTCGACGTGACGCCGACGCTGGCCGACCTCGCCGGCATTTCGCTGGACGAAGTCAAGCCGTGGACGGACGGCATGAGCCTGGTGCCGATGATGAACGGCGTGGTCCGCACCGAACCGGTGCTGATGGAATATGCCGCCGAGGCGTCCTACGCGCCGCTGGTCGGCATCCGCGAGGGCAAGTGGAAATACATCCACTGCGAACTCGACCCCGAGCAGCTGTTCGACCTCGACGCCGATCCGCTGGAGGTGAGCAATCTCGCTGCCGATCCCGCCCATGCCGAAACGCTCGCGCATTTCCGCGCCAGGCGCGACGCCCGCTGGGACATGGCGCGTTTCGACGCCGCCGTGCGCGAAAGCCAGGCGCGGCGCTGGGTGGTCTACGAGGCGCTGAGGAACGGCGCCTATTACCCTTGGGACCACCAGCCGCTGGCGCGTGCCTCCGAGCGCTACATGCGCAACCATATGGATCTCAATATCCTTGAAGAATCAAAACGTTATCCGCGAGGAGAATAAGATGAAAGCCCAACCCAGAGCCTCGCACTTCATCGACGGCGAATATGTCGAGGACGCCGAAGGCACCGTCTTCGAAAGCCTGTATCCGGCGACCGGCGAAGTCATCGCCCGCCTGCATGCGGCCACGCCCGCCATCATCGACAAGGCGATCGCCGCCGCCAAGCGCGCCCAGCCGGAATGGGCGGCGATGAGCCCGACGGCGCGCGGCCGCATCCTCAAGCGCGCCGCCGAGATCATGCGCGAGCGCAACCGCGAACTCTCGGAGCTTGAAACGCTGGACACCGGCAAGCCGATCCAGGAGACCATCGTCGCCGACCCGACGTCCGGCGCCGACAGTTTCGAGTTCTTCGGCGGCATCGCGGCGACGGCGCTGAACGGCGACTACATCCCGCTCGGCGGCGATTTTGCCTATACCAAGCGCGTGCCGCTCGGCATCTGCGTCGGCATCGGCGCCTGGAACTATCCGCAGCAGATCGCCTGCTGGAAGGGCGCGCCGGCCCTGATCGCCGGCAATGCGATGATCTTCAAGCCCTCGGAAAACACCCCGCTCGGCGCCCTGAAGATCGCCGAGATCCTGATCGAGGCCGGGCTGCCGAAGGGGCTCTACAACGTCATCCAGGGCGATCGCGACACCGGGCCGCTGCTCGTCAACCACCCCGACGTCGCCAAGGTATCGCTGACCGGTTCGGTGCCGACCGGCCGCAAGGTGGCCGCCGCCGCCGCCGGCCAGCTGAAGCATGTCACCATGGAACTCGGCGGCAAGTCGCCGCTGATCGTCTTTGACGATGCCGACATCGATTCCGCCATCGGCGGCGCCATGCTCGGCAATTTTTACTCGACGGGACAGGTGTGCTCCAACGGCACGCGCGTCTTCGTACAGAAGAAAATCAAGCAGACCTTCCTCGAGCGGCTGAAGGCCCGCACCGAGGCGATCCTCATCGGCGATCCGATGGACGAGGCGACGCAACTCGGACCGATGGTTTCCTGGGCGCAGCGCGAAAAGGTGCTTGCCTATATCGAGAAGGGCAAGGCCGAGGGCGCGACGCTGCTGACCGGCGGCGGCATTCCCAACAATGTCGCCGGCGAAGGGTATTACGTGCAGCCGACCGTCTTTGCCGACGTCACCGACACGATGACCATCGCCCGCGAGGAAATCTTCGGCCCCGTCATGTGCGTGCTCGATTTCGACGACGAGGCGGAGGTGATCGCCCGCGCCAACGCCACCGAATTCGGCCTGTCCGGCGGCGTCTTCACCGCCGACATTTCCCGCGCCCACCGCGTCGTCGACCGGCTGGAAGCCGGCACGCTGTGGATCAACACCTACAATCTCTGCCCGGTGGAGATCCCCTTCGGCGGCTCGAAACAATCCGGCTTCGGCCGCGAAAACTCCGCCGCCGCGCTCGATCACTACAGCGAGCTGAAGACGGTCTACGTCGCCACCGGGCCGGTTCAGGCGCCGTATTGAGGTTTCGCGGCGCTTCCTTCGCGCCCTGAAAACCTCTCCGCCGTCATGGTCGGGCTTGACCCGACCATCCACAGCCGCCGGCGCGGTGGATCCTCGGCTCAAGGCCGAGGACGACGGGGGAGCAAGACACACCGTGGCGTCAAGGATTCGATGCTTCATCTGTCAGGAAAGAACAAGAACATGCAGAACGCAGATTTCGTCATCATCGGTTCGGGTTCGGCCGGTTCGGCCATGGCTTACCGCTTGTCGGAGGACGGCAAGCACTCGGTCATCGTGCTGGAGTTCGGCGGCTCGGATTTCGGGCCGTTCATCCAGATGCCGGCAGCCCTGGCCTGGCCGATGAGCATGAAGCGCTACAATTGGGGCTATCTCTCGGAGCCTGAGCCCAACCTCAACAACCGCCGCATCACCGCGCCGCGCGGAAAGGTCATCGGCGGGTCGTCGTCGATCAACGGGCTGGTCTATGTCCGCGGCCACGCGGAAGATTTCAATCGCTGGGAAGAACTCGGCGCCAACGGCTGGGCCTATGCCGACGTGCTGCCCTACTTCAAGCGCATGGAACACAGCCATGGCGGCGAGGAAGGATGGCGCGGCACAGACGGCCCGCTGCACGTGCAGCGCGGGCCGGTGACGAACCCGCTGTTCCACGCCTTCATCCAGGCCGGCAAGCAGGCCGGTTTCGAGACGACGGAGGATTACAACGGCTCGAAGCAGGAAGGTTTCGGGCTGATGGAACAGACGATCCACAACGGCCGGCGCTGGTCGGCCGCCAACGCCTATCTCCGCCCGGCGATGAAGCGGCCGAATGTCCAGCTCATCCACTGCTTCGCCCGGAAAATCGTCATCGAGAACGGCCGTGCCGTCGGCGTCGAGATCGAGCGCGGCGGCAAGGTCGAGGTGGTGAAGGCCAACCGCGAGGTGATCGTCTCGGCCTCCTCGTTCAACTCGCCGAAACTGCTGATGCTGTCAGGCATCGGCCCGGCGCAGCACCTGAAGGACATGGGCATCGAGGTGAAGGCCAACCGGCCGGGTGTCGGCGCCAATCTCCAGGACCACATGGAATTCTATTTCCAGCAGGTCTCGACCAAGCCGGTATCGCTTTATTCCTGGCTGCCGTGGTTCTGGCAGGGGGTCGCGGGGGCGCAGTGGCTGCTGTCCAAGGGCGGGCTGGGCGCCTCAAACCAGTTCGAGGCCTGTGCCTTCCTGCGTTCGGCGCCGGGCCTGAAACAGCCCGACATCCAATACCACTTCCTGCCGGTGGCCATCAGCTATGACGGCAAGGCGGCGGCGAAGAGCCATGGTTTCCAGGTGCATGTCGGCTATAACCTGTCGAAATCGCGCGGCAGCGTCACGCTGCGCTCGGCCGACCCGAAGGCCGATCCCGTCATTCGCTTCAACTATATGAGCCATCCGGAAGACTGGGAAAAATTCCGCCATTGCGTGCGCCTGACCCGCGACATCTTCGGCCAGAAGGCGTTCGACGATTATCGCGGGCCGGAAATCCAGCCGGGCGAAGCGGTCAGGACCGACGAGCAGATCGACGCCTTCCTGCGCGAACATCTGGAAAGCGCCTACCACCCCTGCGGCACCTGCCGCATGGGCGCGAAGGACGACCCGATGGCCGTGGTCGACCCGGAATGCCGCGTCATCGGCGTCGATGGCTTGCGTGTCGCCGACTCCTCGATCTTCCCGCATGTCACCTACGGCAACCTCAACGGCCCATCGATCATGACCGGCGAAAAGGCCTCCGATCATATCCTCGGCAGGCAGCCCCTGCCCCGCTCCAACCAGGAGCCGTGGAGCAATCCGCGGGCGGAGACCAGCGACCGGTGAAGCCGGTGAACGGTTGGCTATCAAGGACCGTCGCACGATGATCACGCCAAGCTGAAATACAATGCCCAAATAAAAAACCCGCCGGGACTGCCGGCGGGTTTTCTTTTCCGTCCGGGCCTTTCGGCCCGATCCGGGATACGTAATGCGATTACGACAAGATGAAGTCGTCAGCCGCCAGTGTCACATTGCCGGTGATCTTGATCACCAGCGAGACGTCGCTGTCGCCCAATACGGTTGTGTCTGCGACGACATAGGTGTTGCCATCCGCCTGGTACCAGGTCACCTGACCGAAGCTCGGATTGCTGTTCTGGCCGCCAAAGGCTAAATCCTGCTTACCGGTGTCACGCCAAACACCCCAATCCCACCAGCTTTCCTTGGCGTCGATGGCACTGAGGTCGATCTTGTCACCCTTGTTCCAGTCCCTGATGACATCAGTTTCGGACACCGTGCTGTCGCCAGCCTTGAAGTAGAAGACGTCGTTACCCAGGCCGCCGTAAAGATCGTCCTGGCCGGATTCGCCCTGAAGGTGATCATTTCCTGAGCCGCCGTAGAGCTTATCGTTACCGGAGCCACCGAAAAGCGTATCGTTGCCGGAGCCGCCGAAGAGCTTGTCGTCATTGCCGTAGCCATACAGGACATCCTTGCCCGCACCGCCGTAAATTGTGTTTTTCCCACCATTTCCTTCGACGATATTGTCGGCCGAGGATCCCTGGCCATCGTTGTCGTTCGGATCCGGATTGTCGGACGGGTCGTCGGTGATCGCGACTGCGAACTTCACTACGTTCGACTTCGCCGAAGCGCTGTCGATGCCCGTCACTGTGACATCGAGCACCTTATCGTCTGCCGGAAGCTTTTCGAAATCGACATTGGCATTGAGTGTCAGGATGCCGTCCTTGTTGATCGTAAAATATTTCGCGTCAGTACCGCCCAGCTCATACTTGATCGTATCTCCGGCATCCTTGTCGGTCACATTGATGTCGGCGATCGGCGTGGCGACATTGTTCTCGGTCACGCTTTTCACCACGTCGCCGCTGACGCTAATCACCGGTGCGTCGTTGACGGCCGTGACGTTGAAGGTCACCGTGTGCGTGCCGGTTTCGGTGTTGCTGTTGCCGTCTGCCGACGACCCGCTGTCCTTCAGGCTGAAGGTGAAGCTGGAATAGGCCGTGCCGTTGGCGTCGGCGACGGGTGTATACTTCAGCTTGCCGATGTCTGCGAAAGCGATCTCCTCACCTTCGGTCACAACCGCGCCGTCGAGCGTCAGCGCACCCAACGCCGGCAGGGAACGGATGATGACGGCTGCCAGTTCATGGGCCGGAGCATCGACATCCGTGAGCGGGAAATCGGAGGCCACGAAGGTGTGGCTGCCGTCCTCGAGGATGGTAACGGTCTTGTTCGCACCGGTCGGCGCATCATCGAGAGCCGCTACGTTGAAGGTGAAGGTGTTGGAAGAAGCAGCCGTATCCTGGCCGCCATTGTCCGTACCGCCGTTGTCCTGCACCTTGAAGTCGAAACTCGCATAAGCGGAGCCATTGGCGTTGGCAGCCGGGGTGAAGACGAGCTTACCGGCGACGATGTCCTCTGCGGAGATGCTGGCGCCCTCTGCGATAGGATCACCGTCAAGTGTCAGCGTGCCAGCTGCAGGCAGCGAGCCGATGATCACGGCCTTGAGAGCGTTGGAAACGGCATCCGAAGGGTCCGAAAAACCAAAGTCGCCGGTCTTGAACGTATAGGCCTGGTCTTCCTTGATGTCCGCCGTGGCGTCCGTGCCCGTCGGCGCATCGTTGACCGGAGTCACGTTGAAGGTGATGGTGTTCGCCGCAGCCGCAGTGTTCGCACCGCCATTGTCCGTACCGCCGTTGTCCTGCACCTTGAAGGAGAACGAGGCGTAATCGCTACCGTTGCCATTGGCAGCCGGCGTAAAGACGAGCTTGCCGAGATTGGCAGCAGCAATCGTCGTATCGGCAGTGATGACGGTTTCGCCGAGCTTAATGGAGCCGGCGCCGGAGACCGAGGTGATGACGATGCCGGCAAGGGTGCCGCCGTCGATGTCCGAGAAGCCGAAATCTGCAGCAGAAAGCGTATAGCTGCCGTCTTCAAGAACAGCGATCGCCTTGTCGGCGCCGGTCGGGGCATCGTTGATGCCGGTGACGGTGATCTCAGCCGTGCTGGCTACGGTACCGCCGTCGCCGTCCGTGACGGTGAAGGAGACGGTAACCTTGTCGGTCGCGTCGGCCGCCAGCGTCTTGAAATCGTCGCCCGGCGTAAAATCAAGCTTGCCGTCAGCGGTGATCGTGGCAGTACCGGTACGCTTGCCGTCGGAAGTGACGGAGAAGGCGCCGGCCGTGCTTACCGTGAACACCGTCGCATCGTCGACATCGCTGACATTGGAGAGGATATTGACAGCTGTCAGCGCAACACCCTGTTTGGTTTCGACAGTGACGGCGCCGGAAACGGTCGGGTCCTCGTTGACGCCGTCGATAGCGACGGAGATCGTGTGCTTCGTGCCGTCCGTGGCGGTCACAGTGATGCTGTCGCTGCTGGTCTGTTCGTTGTTCAGCGACAGCAGCGCCTTCTTGCCGGCTTCGCTGAGAACATAGGTCCAGCTGCCGTTGGCATCGGTCGAGGAGAAGCTGAACGTTCCGTACTTGCCGGCAATGTCGCCATCCTTGGTCGAGAAGGTCGAGGCGCCGTCGGTGTCGGTGACGGTAACAGCTCCCTTGACCGGGTCCGCAGCGTTCGCCTTGATCGTTACCGCAGCGCTGTCGACGAAAGTCGCCGGGACGTTGACAGGACCGCCGCCGCCACCACCGCCGCCGCCGCCCGTACCGGGTTCCAGGCCACCGCTGGTCAGCATGCGCTGGATCAGGGCGTCGACTTCTTCGCCCGTCGCGCCCTTCGCCGCATTGATGGCAGCGATAAAGTCTTTGGCGAGCGCGATATTGCTCGCACCTGCATAGGCGCTTTGCTCGGCGGGAAGATCGAGATGGGTGGTGAAGAGATTGGCCGCAGCGATCTTGGCTTCGATCGTTGCCTTGTCGGCATTCTGCGCGCCATCGAGAATGGCGATGGCAATGTTGTTGATGCTCAGGGCGCCCGTCGCCAGCTTCTCAGCCCAAAAGCTGATGCCAGCGGGCTCACCGTCGCGGCCGAACAGCGACTGATAGATCGAGTTGATGATCTGGGTATCGCTCATGCCGGTAAAGCGATCGAGATATTCCTTTTCGCCGGCGAGGTTGTTGATGCCGGACAGGTCCGCACCATTGTTCGTCACGCCATTGAAAAAAGCGAGACCTGCAGGATCAGCCGGCCTGCCGAACAGTGCCAGATAGATACCTTGGATAGTCGCCATAAATGCACTCCCTCTACGAATCCCGCCTCAGTGCGGGTTGTGAGGGCTCTCTATCGGAAGCCAACCTGGTTAATCAATCGTAAATTTAAGAATTAGTTAATTCCAGAATAGGAATACCAAATCAATTTTTCACCAACCGGAGCAAATAACCATCATACACATAGATATTAGAATTTTCGAATTTAAAAATATGAAATTATACTTTGAATATATTTATGGCAATCTTATTGTGCCGCATGACTATGTGAAATTTATTGAACAGGCAAGCGAAGTTACAGACTTCCCCAAAAAAGGTCTAAGCTTAAAAAACTGAAACCGTTGGCATAGAAGACCGCATCGGTGATCTGCCCTGCCGGTTCGGGTGATCTCGCCCGCATGCGTGTCACCGATAACCGCCTCACCCGGATTCGCGACGAACTGATAGTCAAATAACCGCACCGAAGGCTGCCGAGGGGCGGATATCGATCCTCATCGGATTTTTCCACCCATCTCCGTTGACAGTTAATCTACAAATCTAGTAGACATACGCGCATTGACGGCAGGCCTCATGGTTTTCTGCCGCGATTGCTGTTCGGAGAGATATTTGCTCCTGCGGCCTTCGTTTCGAAATCCGTTTTTCTGTCTTGCTGCAGCGCAAACTGCGATACTCCGGGCAAGATCGAACCCGGATATCCTCCCGATGACTGCCATTCAAAACATTGCCGACGCACAGACCCTCAATGAGACGCTGGCCGGCCTGGATCTCGCCGAGCGACTGTCCCTCGTGGCCAGCCTCGGCGGCCGCGTGGTGTTCACCACCTCGCTCGGCATCGAGGACCAGGTCATTACCGCCGCCATCGGCTCGCACCGCCTGCCGGTGGATGTCGTGACGCTCGAAACCGGCCGGCTTTTCCCCGAGACCGTTGCCCTGATCGAAGAGACCGAAAACCGTTTCGACATCCAGATCCGCCGTTTCCACCCGGAGCAGGCCGATATCGACGCATATGCCGCCAAATACGGCATGAACGGCTTTTACGACAGCGTCGAAGCCCGGCATGCCTGTTGCGGCGTGCGCAAGGTGAAGCCGCTCGCCCGGGCGCTGGAAGGCGCGACGATCTGGATCACCGGCCTGCGCCGCGGCCAGTCCGGCAACCGGGCGGAGACGCCTTTTGCCGAATACGATTCGGAGCGCTGTCTGATCAAGGTCAATCCGCTGGCGGATTGGGACATCGAGGCGATCAACGCCTATGTCGCCACCGAGGCGGTGCCGATCAACCCGCTGCACGCTCGCGGTTATCCGTCGATCGGCTGCGAACCCTGCACCCGCGCCATCAAGCCGGGCGAACCCGAGCGCGCCGGCCGCTGGTGGTGGGAAAACGACGAGAAGCGCGAATGCGGCCTTCATGTCGCAGAGGCCGCTTCCGCCATACCGCAGGCATCGACGCTGGCCCGCTGAGGCGGGTGGCCATGCCGTACACGAATTCCTGGAGTGACTGATTCAATGTCCGATATCCGACCGGAACAAGACCTGAAAAACCCCAAAAGCAACAAGTCCCCGCTCGACCCGCACCTGAAGGCGCTGGAAAACGAGGCGATTCACATCTTCCGCGAAGTGGCGGCCGAATTCGAGCGTCCGGTGATGCTCTATTCGATCGGCAAGGATTCGTCCGTGCTGCTGCATCTCGCCCGCAAGGCCTTTTATCCCGGCCGCGTGCCCTTCCCGCTGTTGCACGTCAACACCGGCTGGAAATTCAAGGAAATGATCGCCTTCCGCGACGCGATCGTCAAGGAATACGATCTCGACCTGATCGAGCATATCAATCCGCGCGGTGCCGCCGAAAACGTCACGCCGTTCACCCACGGCTCGGCGCTCTACACCGACATCATGAAGACGGAAGCGCTGCGCCAGGCGCTTGATGCCGGCCAGTTCGATGCCGCTTTCGGCGGTGCGCGCCGCGACGAAGAAGCCTCGCGCGCCAAGGAGCGCATCTACTCCTTCCGCACGCCGGACCACCGCTGGGACCCGCGCAACCAGCGCCCGGAACTCTGGAACATCTACAACGGCATGATCCGCAAAGGCGAAAGCGTACGCGCCTTCCCGCTGTCCAACTGGACCGAAGTCGACATCTGGCGCTACATCCAGGCGGAAGACATCCCGCTGGTACCGCTCTATTACGCCGAGAACCGCAAGTTCGTCGAACGTGACGGAATGATGATCCTCGCCGAAGACCCGCGCCTGGAACTTTTGCCCGGCGAGGTGAAGCAGGAAGGCATGATCCGTTTCCGCACGCTCGGCTGCTTCCCGCTGACCGGCGCCATCCGCAGCCAGGCGACGACGCTGGACGAGGTGATCGCCGAACTCGAAATCGCCACCGTCTCCGAACGTCAGGGCCGTGCCATCGACCGCGACCAGTCCGGCTCGATGGAAAAGAAAAAACGTGAAGGATATTTCTGAGATGAGCGCTTCTCTTACCGCCACCGCCACCGTTTCGGCCCATCCGGCCAGCGAGCCGGCCAAGGCCGTCCGCGATACGCGGCCGTTGCGCCTCATCACCTGCGGCAGCGTCGATGACGGCAAGTCGACGCTGATCGGCCGGTTGCTCTGGGATACCAAGGCCGTCAAGGAAGACCAGGCGGCAACCTTGCACCGCGATTCCGGCAAGCAGAACGACCTCGGCCTGCCGGATTTCGCCCTGCTGCTCGACGGCCTGCAGGCCGAGCGCGAACAGGGCATCACCATCGACGTCGCCTATCGCTATTTCGCCACCGACAAGCGTTCCTTCATCGTTGCCGATACGCCCGGCCATGAGCAGTATACCCGCAACATGGCAACCGGCGCCTCGACGGCGGATCTGGCCGTGCTGCTGGTCGATGCCCGCTCCGGCATCCTGGAACAGACCCGCCGGCACGCGACCATCGCGGCGCTGATGGGCATCAAGCAGTTTGTGCTGGCGGTCAACAAAATCGACCTGACCGAATACGACCGCGCCGGCTTCGAGCGCATCGCCCACGAATTCCGCGAGATCGCCCTGTCGCTGTCCATCCGCCAGGTCACCGCCATCCCGATGTCGGCGCTGAAGGGCGAGAATGTCGTCTATGACGGCAAGGCGACCATGCCCTGGTATGACGGCCCGACGCTGGTGGAAGCGCTGGAACTGGCGACCGTGCGCTCGGCGCAGACGGTCGGTTTCCGCCTGCCGGTGCAGCGTGTTTCCCGCCCCGGCGAAAGTTTTCGCGGCTATCAGGGAACGGTGGCCGGCGGCTCGGTGAAGCCGGGCGATTCCGTCGCCATCCTGCCCTCCGGCATCGTCGCCAACGTCACGCAGATCGTCACCTTCGACCTGGTGCGCAACGCTGCCGTCGCCGGCGACGCCATCACGCTGGTGCTCGACCGCCAGGTGGACGTCGCCCGCGGCGACACCATCGCCTCCATCGACGGCCAGCCGCAGGTGGGCCTGAACTTCGACGCCAACCTGGTGGCGCTGCAGCCGGAAGGCATCCAGCCCGGCAAGCGCTACTGGCTGAAGTCCGGTGCCCGCCGCCAGCGCGTCAGCGTCGAGCCGGTGAGCCAGATCGACCTGAAGACCGGTGCGTGGAACCCGACGGATTCGCTCGCCATGAACGGCATCGGCAAGGTGCATCTGGCCTTCGATGAAGCGGCAATCTTCGATCCCTACGACCAGAACCGCTCGACCGGCGCCTTCATCCTCATCGATCCCGATACCAACAACACGGTTGCGGGCGGCATGGTCACCGGCAAGCGCGCACCTTCTGTCGGCGGCATTCACCGCGAGGGCAACCGGGTGATCCTGTCGCTGCCGGCCGATCTTGCCGACCAGATCATGGCCAGCGAACTCTTCGCCAGCCGCCGCCACGAGGCGGAGGTGAAACGCATGACGGCCGCCGAGGCCGCCCAGCTCTGGTCCAACGCGGCCAGCGACATCTGATGCAAAAAGGGGCCAAGCGGCCCCTTTTTCATTTCCCCGTCCCCGATATCAGCCGGCCGACCGCCCCAGTGTCGATTCCCGCTCGACGAGGGTGAAGCCGACATCGACTGACAGCGGCTCGAACCCCGGATTGTCGATGGCGCGGATGATCAGGTCGGCGGCGCGCACGCCGAGATCGTAACGCGGCACCTGCACGGAGGTCAGCGTCGGCGCGCTGACGGCGGCAAAATCGAGATCGTTGAAGCCGCACAAGCCGAATTGCTGCGGCACGCCGATGCCGAGGCGGCGGCATTCGAACATCATCCCCAGCGCCACGTCGTCATTGTGGCAGAAGGCGCCGTCGGCATCGGGAACATGGGCGAGGATGCGGCGCAACAGCCGGCATCCGAGATCGGCGCTGGTGGCCTCGTTTTCGACGATATCCAGCGCCGGATCGTAGAGCCCCGCCGCCTGCATCACATCGTGATAACCGGCATGCCTCAGCCGGCTGCGACTATCGAGGCCGCCGACCACGGCAAAGCGACGATAACCGCGCTCCAGCATGTGGCGGGTAGCGACCCGCGCCGCCGCGCGCGTATCGATGCCGACCCTGAGATTGGAATAGGTCTGCTCGGAAATATCCAGGACCTCCAGCACTGGGCAATGGGCGCCCTTGAGGATGGCCCCGGTCTCCGCGCTCGGCGACAGGCCGGTGACGATCATGCCGGCGGGATTTTGCGCCAGGAACAGCCTGATCTGCGAGACCGCCGTCCCCTCCAAGAAACGCGTATAGGCATATTGCACCCGATACCGCGTCTCGTGGATGCGTTCCTCGATGCCCTGCATCACCGACATCAGCGCGAAATTGGACAGCGTCGGCAGCACGACGCCAATGACGTCGCTATCGCGGCTTGCCAGGGTGCGCGCGGCAAAATCCGGCACATAACCCAGTTCCTCGACGCTTTTCAGGATTTTTTCGCGCAGGCTTGCGGAAACCTTGTCCGGATTGCGCAGGGCGCGCGATACGGTAATCGAACTCACGCCGACCAGTCTTGCGACATCGATCAGCGTTATCTTGTCTCTGCGGCTACGCCGCTGTCTAACACTCACACGGCACCCCTAACTGCATGCTGGCAGCCGCCCTGATGGCAGCCGCTTGCCGTGTCTTTGGCAATGATACCGCGTCCCTTCCGCCTGCGCGGATCTCACTGTCGGATCATCAATCCGATGAATTTAATGATAATATTCCTAATAAAGAATATGAATGTCGATACGACAAATGACGGGGGTGTTCCGGTGGGACGCTCATCCCGGCGTTGAGAATTTTCCGCGCCGGTATGGCACGGCATCCGCCGAACACTTATATTGCCGTCACCACGGCAGACGGACGCGATGAACAAGGCGAAACCCAAGATAGAGATCTTTCTCCCCGGGCATGACGAACCACTGCCGGACGAGGACATTCACGTCCGGAAATCGGAACGCACCGGCGACGGAGCGGGGCTGTGGGTTTTCGGGACGTTGACCTTCATCAGCCTGATGACGCCATTGATGATCTATCTCTACCGCTGACGTCGCGGCTTTCGCTGCCCGCCGCAACGGCCGGCAATCCTGAACACCGATTTTCGAGAAACCCGGGACAAATGAAAAACCCCGCCGTAGCGGGGTTTCAAGCTGGTCGGAGTGAGAGGATTCGAACCTCCGACCCCCACGTCCCGAACGTGGTGCGCTACCAGACTGCGCTACACTCCGTGACCAGCGGCGCCTCTATAGACCAGCTATTTTTGATAGACAAGCGGCATCGGGAAAAAAGTCCGCGTGTTTGAAGAAAAAATGACAGGGGTCTCTTTTGGACGCCCTGGCGGGCTTCGGCAGCCGCCGGACATATGGCAACAAAGACCCACTCGAACTATTTCTGCTGATAAGGGCGCAAAGCAGATTTTCTTTGTTGACGTTTAGGGTTAGAGCGACGGCCGGACAAACCGCCGGATCCCTTAAGGTTTTGTTGGGTTCCCACGGTATTCGCCGAGACGACGTTCAAGGGACAAAAACGATGAATTTCCGCATGATCACCGCGGCCGGGCTGGCGCTCGCTCTCGCCGGCTGCACCACGACCGGCATTGCCAGCAACCCTGTCGAAGCCCGCTGGAACGGCAAGCCGGCCGGCATCTTCTTTGCCGCCTACGGCCCGCCGATCTCCGACGTCGAAACCGGCTCCAGCACCACCTATGTCTGGCGCGGCGGCTACAAGACGGTGCGCGTGCCGGCCCAGTTTGCCGAAGGCGAAAACGGCAAGAAGGGCAAGCGTATCGCGCCGGCCAAGACCGTCTACATGCGCTGCGAAGTGAAGCTGACCGTCGGTTCCGACTATGTGATCCGCAACATCGAGACGGTCGTCGACCGCCCCGGCGTCAAGGGTCCGTCCTATTGCGCCGAATTCCTCGGCGACGATAAGTAAGGTTTAACCTTTCATTATCCATGATGCGATCGGCGGTACCCACCGCCGATGTTGCGCTCCAAGTCGCCCTGCCCTCCAGCCCGAAGCATCGCCATGACAGCCGAGATAAAGCCGTTTTTTCCGAATGCCCGCAGGCGGGGCGAGCAGCCGATCGCGCAGCTCTACCGCGTCGAGGCGGCCCTCATCCAGGCCGGCTTCCATCTCGACATCACCCACGGCTCGACGGACGAAGGCGATCCCTGGGTGGTGTTCTGCCGGCCGGAAAACGGCGCGGTGGTCGCCCATGTCGCCGTGATCGACGGTGACGTGGTGGCCGACAGCCCGGCCTTCACCCAGCCGGTCAAGATGCGCAACGTTTCCGAACTGATCGCCCGGCTGGTCAACCGGCTGCGCGCCGGCAGTTTCCATCGCGGCGATTTTCTTTCCGACCAGTTCGTGCTTCTGGCCGGCATCATCGCGCTTGCCACCCTGCACCTCACCGATGCCGGCGCCGACTGGCGCCCCCTCGCCCCCGAAACATTTGCAGACCTCGGCGACCACATTGCCGCCGTGCCGGCGGAGATGATTGCCAAGGCGGCGCTCTCCGTCGAACAGGCGATCCACACCGCCTTCGTTGCGCCCGACGATACGATCCAGGTTGCGGAACTGGTGCAGGACCATGGCGGCGCCTCCGTGCCGATGGAAACGCAGCACCAGCCGCATGCGGCAGACCACGTGTTGCCGGCGGACATGCCGCAATCCATCGCCTCGCTGGAACTGCAGGCCGTGGTGAAGATCCATGATGCCCAGGCTGCCGACGAGCTTGCGATGGCATTCCCGAAACCGGCGGCATCGAACGACCTGGTTTTCGAGGCCGCACCCGCCTGGAAACCGAAAAGCGTCGATCTCAATACGGTCGATCCGCGCGCAGTGCTGAATTACATCGTCAGCAACCACGAGACCAGCGTCAGCATGGTTGGTGGCAACATCACCATCTATGCCGAAGGGTTGTACGAGAAGGACTATCGGCTGGAATTTGCCGATGGTTCAAGTATCTCGATTGTTGGGGTCGCGGTGCTTGATGCGGTGCATGGGGCGCCGATGTGATTGGTGGCCTGGGAGAGCAGCCGCCTAGACCTGTTCCATCCCAACGCTAAGCCGCGGCAGCGAAACGGCGACCTCGCCAGTGATTTTCAGGCCGACCGGGAAAACTTGGCGGGTTTACGTTGCTGGCTCCTCTTTACCGAACCACGCCGACTGTTTGCGCTTGCCCATCCGTTCTTCGTAATAATGGACAGGCCATGCGGTGAGTGGGAATATCTCATGGAAGTCGTCCTGAAGGTTCTGAGCCAAGATTGGGAGCGTACTCAGCAATTTGTGAGCATTCTGATCCGTTTCCCGGATCAAGTCGCCGCTTCGCCATAAGTTGTCGCCACTTCTCTCGACATAACGATCATCCGCAACGCCACCATTATGCTCATAGACGTGGCGTCGTTCCAGCATCATGTTCAAGAAATCTGTTGTTTGACCGTCGATACCTTTCAGCAAATCCACCTCAAACGCTGCCTTGACCTCGTTGAAGGCTGGACTTTTTATGTCGTGAAAAACGAGGCGCCGTAATCTTTTCACTCTGGCGGGCTTCATAGGTACACGCCTCGTAAGTTGGTTGACTATGTCCCTACACGAAGCGTCGAACGTTGATACGGCCCGGCTCACGACCACGTCGGGTGCAATGGACTTCTCCGTAAGCCCACTTCTCAGCTTGCGAAAGATCTCGTTGATAGTCGTAATGTTGTTCCGGTAGCCACATGAGGCACAATAGCCGTATAGCCCTCGTATATCATTGAATTCGTCACATTTTATACAATTAAAACGTGTTTGCTGTGTCTCGGAGGTGTAATAGAAGTCTGGTCGATTGGTGCTATCTTCAGACCGAGCAATCGCGTCCATGTCTATTACAAACTCAGTCTCAGTGCCGGGTTCGAGGTCAGCATCAATAGCTTCGTAGTAGGTCGAAATGTAGTGCTTGACATACCGGATATGCGCTTCAGTAAGAAAACGGAAGGCTTGGGTGCGCAGGCCGCAATAAGGGCATGTAAGGGGGTACATCGCCGGATGTATCCCGTTGCGATAATAACCGCTACATCGTGGGCATCTGTGTCCCCATTTTCCGTGAGAGTCGGATCCTAGAAAGACCGCAATGCATCCATCTGGACATGGAGGCTCAAAGGCTTGACCTAAACCGCCCATCTTAACATCTGACACTGGAAACCCTTGAGGGACGGCAGCATAAATAGCGATCATAACCATCGGACCGGGACTTGATCCACGAAATCCGGCGGCGATGCTTAGAAACCCTTCTTTGTCGCATCTGACAACAAAAGTCGCCTGTCCGCCACAGTGAGCTATCTCGGTGAAGTCTTTGCTATATACCGTCATTCAGACACCTCAACCGTTGCAACTATGTTTCATAGCGGAACGAGTCGCAATGCTAGGGTTTTAGTGCTAACAGCCTGAAAGATAGAGCACTCTAATACATTGATTTTGTTTAAATAATAGTATGGCTGGGGCGCCAGGAGCCCCAGCTAGGCTTTTCCGCTCTCAAAAACCCTTGAGAACCTTGTGAAACCTGCTTACCTAATATGACAATCGTACAGACAGTTGTGGCAACAACGCAAGACATTTATCGTCGCCGATTGCTTTCTGTGAACGGGTTTATCGTCCATAGCCGAAGCGACCATTATTGAGGTCGCTCTCCACCTTTTCCTCGATCCGCTGCTGATCACGAACATTGGTGCAAGCGCGGGCGAGAATGAAATCGAGGCCACAGAATGCCATCGCTGGATGCTGACGGATGATCTCGTTCGCAACAGCCACTTGCCTAAGGACCGGACCAGCAGCCTCCTTACTTTTGGCAATACTCCGAACGAGAGCCGCATGCTGCTCTTTGTCGTGAACCTCCTGGTGAACGAGCTTTGATTTCACCGCATCCAAATTTGAACAGGAATGCTCCAATTCATCAGACGCTTGCTGAACTGCTGATGCTATGTGCCGTTGCTGGCGTTCCAGAATAAACCCTATCCCTAGTAAGTAGTGCCACCACCTAGGCCGCCTGACTTTGTCTAACCGCCGCTCGGCATCGAAGAGCTTGTGCCATTTTTGAGCGACTGTTGCCTCTAGGTCCGCGACTTCGGCCAGAAGGCGAGCCGTCTTTTCGGATTGTTCGAAAACAGGCACTTTCCGGTTGAAGTCAAATCTAGCATGCTCCTCCATCTCCCAAAGGGCCGCGATGATGCGTTCCTCTGCGGACATGGCGAGCATGTTGGCCTTACCGAGAAGCAAGGAAAGCTGATCCGAGTACCTGGCGATGCCAGTGAACAAGCCTATGGAGTTGCCGCCGATGGCGTGGCGCAATCCAATTTCTGATTCAGACGCTCTATTTGGCCCGATACGTTTTCTAGCGCTTCCAGTATTTTGACCTGTATCCGAATGAGGGTCTCGGGGCCGGTTACGAGTTGGTCGCTTTGCGGCTGCAGCAGGCGGCGAATAGCTCGCGCTTCGGCTAGAATCGCTTGTTCGATTGTCTCTTTTGTCGTTGGCTGGCTCATCGCTAGCTCCCCTCATTATTTTGTCGATTTCTATTTTTCTGGTCCCCGACAGGCGCACCAAGGAACCGATGCACTCCCCATGCTCGTCAGTCACAATCCAAGTGTCGCACTTGTCCCCAGCCGCTACCAGCAGGGACGAAGCGGCCAAGGAGGCTTCCAGCTCCGCTCTTGTGGTCGCGGTCGCCATGGCCTGTTTCACGGCCTGTCTGACAGCGGGGACATCGGCTCCCGCTCGCTTCTTGGCCTGATGTTGGGCATGGGTGAAAGCTTCTCTTGATGGGGGCTCTGCTCTTCCAAGTTCACGTTCGATAACCTTGGCGACTTCGGAAGCGCCACGCTTACGCAATCCAGCGATCACGGATTTAGTATGCGCCCCCTGCACGAAACGTTGCCCAAATTTGAACTCCGACCAACGCGCAACAAGCTCGTGGATGATGCGATCAAATGAACACCGCAGCACCTTACCGGAACAGGGGTCAATCTCGCCTACAAGTACATGCCAGTGAGTGAAATGGGCGTCTGGGGTGGCACGCGGTTTCTGGTGTTCGATGATCACCGCTCGCTCAGGGTCGAAGTCAAATTCTCCGGCAATCATCCTCAGGACCTCGTGCATCTGCGCCCGTGAGGTCGCCTCATGCGGGGCGATTATCCAATGACGGATGGAGTAGGTGCTGCGCTTCGTCAGAGCGTCGTGATGCATGTCGGCTACGTCCGTCGCCGTGCCGCGCACATATTCAACAACATGGTTGTCATCCCCGTTCTGGAGATGACTGAGCAGCCTGTTAACGCTCGATTTTGTCCGAAAGCGGATAGCTTTGATGATCATAGCGCAGATCATGCCAAAACCCTGTTTGCGTCCTTACGCACTTGCGTCGCGATATCTTTCAGCGCCGCGACGTCGATTGGTTTGGCCGCGAAGGCTTGCAGCATCCGATTTGTGGACCGACGAAGTTTGGCGATTGCCTCGCGGCGCTGATGCCCAGCGACGCGGCCTCGTGTCGTTTCATCTATCGCGGCACGGACAATCTCGGAGACGGATTTCCCGGCTGCGTCCGCAAACAGCTCCAGCCGCACCTTGTCGGCATCGGACATCCGAATTTTCACGGTTGCGCTCTTGGTCATATCGACCTCTCTGGGGGTCCACGGGGGCAAAGCCCCCTGGCCTGGTGCGTCCACAGACGCATGGCTGGCAGCCGAAGGCCCCTCGAAGTTTTGTGCCTACGATAAGGTTTGACCGGAAAGATGTCGGCGGCAAGCACCAACGAGAAAAATTTTTAGCGACGGACTTGGGCCCATCCATACGCAGTCGGTGGCAGCACTACCCAATTGCAACCGTACTGATAAACGACCATATTGCCGGGAACGGCTGTCCCAGGGCGAGAAGTGGATGGCGCGGAAAAATTGTATCGATCTCGCTGGGCCCATTTAGAGGCAATTAACACCTAATAGGGCAAACAAAGCACTACCCTAAATTGTGAGAACCCCATGGAACTTTTTGATGTTAAGCGTGACGATGTAATCAAAAGCGCTGTTGTAAGTGGACGCACAACTTACGCGGACGCCCTTCAGCGCTTTTTCCCTTTGATTGATCGTTTCGAAGAACAGCGAAAAATACAGCGCCCAAAATTTTACGACAGACTTAAGAAGGACATAGTAGGCGGCTGCATTATGCCGCCAATTACACTTGCGTTTGTCAACGTTGAAATGTCTGCGGAGACCAATATACATACAATATCCGACTTCATTCAGAACGAGATTGGCCAAGGTTATGTTCTGGATGGTATGCAGCGCCTTAATACATTGGACGCAGCAAGCAAAGAGGAGGGCTTTGATCCAACCCGACCAATCTTCCTGAACGTCATTATTGCGGAGAAGTACGACCTTCTTCTCTACCGTATGATTACCCTCAACAACGGGCAAAAGCCGATGACGGTCAGGCATCAGGTAGAAATGTTGACCGGGAATCTAATCACGAAAATGATCGGTGACGGGGCACTTAGCAACATCGTCATCCTCAAAGAAAAAGAAACCGAACAGAACTCACCGAAGGGAAGCTTTCGGATGGGGGATGTCGCCTCGGCTTACCTAGCATTCCTCACGGGAGGCCCAAACAACCAGAACTCTAGATTCATTGAAGAGAAACTGGATGAAATTCTTGTTGGCAAGGTGATGGAGTCTGGCCTCACATCGGAGCAGACGAGTTTCACGGACGTCCTTGTCCAAGTCGACAGAGTATCTGTCGAACCTGATGCAAAAGATTGGCTAAGAAATGAAAATAACCTGATCGGCTTCACATTAGGCGCAAAGAAATCAATTGCTGAACTATCAGAGCTAACACCACAGCACTTTAAGAACTGTATTTTAGCATTCGAGGCTGCATTCCAGGCGATTAACCCCTCAAAGGTCAATGTAGGTAAGTATCGTCGTGAACTTTCCCTGCACTTCATCGCAAACCTGGGCGAACTGAAGGATGCACCTGAAGACCACCTCACCGAAGTTTTCTTCGAACTGACGGCAAACTGATGATTCTCTCAAAGATCAAAATTACTGAAAAGTTTGACCCTCAGGATATCTCCTGTAGTCCTTCAATTCTAATTGAAAATGACCCCCCGGAAATCATAAAGATCATAAGAATATTGTCCGGTACCGCTCACCTCAGGAATGATGCGACAGATGAAATAATTTACGGCGGTGATCGAAATTTCATCAACCCAGGAGATGACATATCTTCTGCCGATATGGACAGAGTTTTAGAATATATATTTGAAGTGAAGCCTGAAGAGGCAGAGATTAGCTCCATATTTAGAAAGGCGAGCATATTAAACAGAGGATTCTATAGAGATATACTTTCAGAATTATTGTACCTCATGAAGTCCCTGAACAAGGAAAACTATACGGAAACATTTCTCTACACATATCGGATACTTGAGAGAATATCTGCGGCCTGCCCTCTAATTTATGTGTCCGGGGAACGAGATTTTCGGAGTGCCTATAGCTTTTTATCGAGCATCTACGATGACAAAAAGTCCCCCAGTGAGTTGGTTATGCTGAAGAAATTCTTACAGCACTATGCCAGTCAGAACGACAATTTCTCTCAAGCCACTCTGGATTTCGAACTTAGTGGACTGGAAAACGAATTTGCTACGGACCTAGTGTCTGAATTCAGGACGATAATACTTCCTGAAGTCTCCACGATGGTTATTGATGAGGCTAATGGAAAGATCACTATTCCCTTCAAAGATGTTGGGCATTTTGTGGCAACCGTTAGAAACAGAACCTTTCATAACCAGGGCCTACAAGCGAATATAAACCTACCTCGGATTGGCGGGTCTGAGCCGTTGTTCGCCCTGCTGGTGCCAGTTCTTCTATACTGGTTCTCATATGTTTTCGTCGATTTCGCGAAATGGCAGCTCTCCAAAGCGTCTTGAGGTTGCAGCCCCTTCGAGCCTTTGCGCGAGATGACTGTGCGACATCGGATGTCAATATACCTAACCGGAACTGTTGCTAGCCGTCGGACCCGGGGCTTGCATACCAGGTATAGAGAAATAAGCGACTGCGATACGTTTATGGATCATTGAATTAGTTACGGCATAAGTGACTGCTTGCCGCCCACAAACTCCTCGCCCACACTTTGTCATATAAACGACCGTTTAAGTGACAAGGACTTCAGCATGGGCGAACTATTGGGATATATGAGGGTTTCGAAAGCGGACGGCAGCCAGACGCTGGACCTTCAAAGAGATGCATTGATTGAAGCCGGAGTGAGCCCAGCTATGATTTATCAGGACTTGGCATCCGGGAAAAAAGATGATCGTGTCGGTC
>NZ_CAXUSG020000016.1:0-94513 GCF_964253915.1 Rhizobium sp. LjRoot30
CCGAAGCGGAAGAGCCGGCCGCTCCAGCCGCAGGTTTCAATCCACACCTGCCTACGGCAGGTGACGCTTGGTCTTTCGCGACGACAGTGGCTTGTCTTGGTTTCAATCCACACCTGCCTACGGCAGGTGACGACCAACCTCTCCTCCATCTCGACCGCCGAACTCGTTTCAATCCACACCTGCCTACGGCAGGTGACGGTCACGAGGATGATTCCTCCGCAATCGGAGGTGTTTCAATCCACACCTGCCTACGGCAGGTGACGCGCCATGCTGGATATCATCGGCAACCTGGAGCCGGTTTCAATCCACACCTGCCTACGGCAGGTGACCCAAGGGCAAGGACGTCGATTTCGACGCGCTGCTGTTTCAATCCACACCTGCCTACGGCAGGTGACGCTGATGTAGCGGAAGCTCTACGGCATCTTGTTGGTTTCAATCCACACCTGCCTACGGCAGGTGACTGCCCTCCTTTTAACCACCGAAACTCGTTGTACAAAGGGAGTTGTGCGTGCGATCGGCGGGATTTTTCGCGTCCTTTTGGCGCCGTTTCTGCAAGATCTGGAAAATTCGAAGAAAGTTCAATGGAGTGCGACGGCGCGGACCCCTCGGGTCCTGGCGGGACGCTTGTGGTTCGCACGGTCATGCATAAAAAAATCCCGGCGCCGCGGTGAAGCGGGCCGGGATCGGCATTCGGGCCTTTTGGCGGCTTAGTTGAAGCGGCCGGCGGCGTGGGCGAGCATCGTGTAGACCTTGCCGGTATCGGAGGTCAGGTACGATTGCGTCACCGTCTTGTCGCGGTCGGTGCGGGCGACGTCCGAGAGCAGCTTTTCGAAATCGGCGATGTAGCGGTCGACGGCGGTGCGGAATTCCGGCTCCCGCTCGTATTTGCGCTTGATCTCGTCAAACGTCTGCTGGCCCTTCAGCGTGTAGAGGCGACGGGTGAAGACGTCGCGCTCGCCGCGCTGGTAGCGCCGCCACAGGTCGACCGAAGCGTCATGGTCGATGGCGCGGGCGATATCCACCGAAAGCGAATTCAGCGATTCCACCACATGGCGCGGGTTGCGGCTGTCGCCATTGCGCGGTGCTGCCCCTTCCGGCTGCTGGCGTACGGGCTGTTGCGCGCGCTGCGGCTGGACATCAGCCTCTTCGCGCGAGGCGCCCCGCAGCAGGTCGCTGATCCAGCCGCCGCTTTCTTCGCGGCGGGCCGTTTCCACGGGGCGGGCAGTTGCCGTGACCGGGCGATCGGTCGCCAGGCTACCACGCAGGCCGAGCGGCTCCATTGGCCGTGCGGCCGGCTGTGCCGGGGTCTGGGCAATGGAAGGTTGCGGACGCTGGACCGGCTGCGTTTCCGCCATGGCGCGCATGGCAGGCTCAGACACTTCGAGATTGCGCGACGAACGGCCGACGATCTGCGAGATGTCCTGCAGCGCCTTGATCTGCTCCGAGACGGCGCGGCGCATGGCGGCAGCGCTTTCGCGGGCTTCTTCCGGCAGGTCGAAGGCACCCTTCTTGAGCTCGCCGCGGGTAACGTCGAGTTCCTTGCGGATCTCGTGTGCCGAGCGGCGGATCTCGTCGGTGGCGCCGGCAAAGCGGTTGACGGCTTCCTCGACACTCTGGCGCAGGGTTTCGCGCATCTGTTCGGCGGCTTCGTCGGACTTCTTGCCGGTTTCGGACAGCATCTTGTCGATATCCGAAAGCGAAGAGGTCATGCCGCTGCGGACGCGGCCGGCAAATTCGCCGGAACGCTTTTCCGCCTCGCCGAAGGAACCGTCGAGCGTGGCGCGAACATCCTGCGTCGCCTTGACGAAGGTGTCGCGCAGGCTGTCTGCGGCCGCTTCGGCACGCTGTTCGGCGTCGGAGAGAACCCGGCCGACTTCGGCGAAGGAGGTCTGGATACCCTGGCGCAGATTGCCGGCAACCAGGTTCGAGCGCTGCTCGGCCCGGTCGAAGGCGGTTTCCACCATGTCGGACAGCGAACGCATCGATGTCTCGATCTCATCCGACCGCTTGACGAGGCCAATGGCCAGCGTGCGCAGGGCTTCTTCGCGCTCTTCCAGCGTGCTGACGAGGTTCGACTGGGCGGCCGACAGCAGGTCGGAGGCCTGGCCGAGCACCTTGGAGTGGTCGCTGAAGCGGGCAACGATGGACGAGACCTGCGAAAGCGTATCGCCGGAGATGCTCGACAGCTTTTCCACCTTGCCTTCGAGGAAGCGGGTGGAGGTCGAGACGCGATCGGCGGCCTTTTCTGCCGATTCGGCGAAGCGGGTGGTAACGGATTCCAGGCTGTCGTTGACGCTGCGCAGGTCTTCGCTGGCGCGGCTGACCACGGAGGCGATGCCGGAATTGCTCTGCGCCAGCTGGTCGATCAGGCTGTTGACGTTTTGCGTCAGGCTGTTTTCCAGGGTCGAGAGCTGGTTTGCGGCATTGTCCGCCCGCGCCGTGATGGCGTTGATGAGGGCGGCGTTTTCGGCGCGCAGGCGGTCGGCGCTGGTCTGGGTCGCAGCGGTGATCTGCTCGGCGGCGGTACGGCCGATGGCGGCATAATCGTCGAGCATCGGCCGGGCCTTCTCGTCGATCAGGCGTGCCAGTTCGGCAGAGCGGCCGGAGAGCATCGAGTTCAGCTCGCGGGTGCGGTCGTCGATTGCGCTGTGGATCGAGGCGCCGCGGGCTTCCAGCGCCTTGTCGACGTCGGAGAGCGAGGCTTCGATTTCGCGGGCGCGCTGGTCGAGGCTGACGCGGATCGCATCGCTGCGGGCTTCCAGCGCCCGGTCGACGGCGGAAAGCGTCGAAGCGATCTCCTCGGTGCTGCCGTGCAGCGTCGAGCGGATCGAGGTGCCGCGGGCGGCGAGCGCCTGCTCGGCGTCGCTCAGCGTCTGGGCCAGCTGGGTCGTCGTGTTTTCGAAGGTTTCGCGTACCGCGGTGCCGCGGGCTTCGAATGCCTTTTCCGCTTCGGCAAGCGTGTCGCTCAATTCCGTCGCGCTGCTGCCGAGCGTCGAGCGGATCGAGGCGCCGCGGGCCGAGAGCAGGCGTTCGGCTTCGGTCATTGCGTGGGCGATGCTTTCCGAGCTTTCCTGCAGCGCGCCGCGGATGGAGGCGCCACGGGCATCGAGTGCCGATTCGGCATTCGCCAACGCCTGCGAGATGGCATTGACCTGGTTGCCGACGAGGCCTTCGGCTTCGGCGACCTTGTTGACGATGGCATTGCCGGCAGCGGAGAAGGTCTGCGCCACGGCAGCGGCCTGGGCGGCCAGCCGGTTCTGGGTTTCGGTGACGCGGTTGACGATGCGTTCGGAACGCTCCTCGACCGACTGGGTGAACTCGGCGTTGCGCGTGTCGATCTGCTCGACGAACTGCGAGCCGGCGCGCGACAGGATATCGGCGGTGCGCATCGCTTCGGCATCGAGGCCCTGGGTGGCGTCGGAAACGGCATGGCGCAGGGTGGAGGCGAGGCCGGCAGCCTTCTCCTCGATCGTGCGGTTGACGTTTTCGAGGCCGACGTTGAGCGCCCGGTCCATGGTGGTCAGGCGTTCGTCGATGCGGGCCGTGCGGGTGTCGAAGGTGTCGATGAGCGCGGCGTTGCGGCTGTCGATCGTTTCGGCAATCGTTGCGGTGCGGGTATCGACGGTTTCGGCGAGGGCGGAGGTTCGGGCCTCGAAGGTTTCCGCAAGCTGTGCCGTGCCGCTGCTGAGCGTGGTGTTGATGCGCTCTGCCGCCTCGCTGCTGGCCTGCTGCAGCGCGTACATCTGGTTGGACAGCGATTCGCTCATCGCACGGCCGGCAGTGCCGACGCGTTCGCTGATGGCGGTCGTGCCGTCGCGGATCTGGCCGTCGAGCAGCGAGAAGCTGGTTTCGATGCGGCTGCCGCTTTCGGCGACGCGGCCGACGAGGCTATCGGCCGAACGCTCGATGCGGCTCGCCATGTCTTCCGTGACGCGGGAAATGCCGTCGGCGGTTTCCTGCAGGCCGCTGGAAAGGTGGCTGGTGCTTTCGCGCAGGCGTTCCTCGAGGTTGCGGGCGCTGCCGTCGATCGACTGGCGCATGGCCGCTTCGTGGTCTTCCAGCGTCATTTCCAGCATGCTGGCGCTGGTGGCGATCGTGGTGCCGATCGAGGTTGCCTGCTCCGTCAGCGTATTTTCCAGTGTGTCGCGTGCATCCTTGAGGCTGGCGGCGATGGCCGTGCCGCGCTCGTCGAGCGTCGCGCGGATCTGCTCATGCGTACCGCCGAGTGCGGTTTCGATCTGGGTGAGGCCGCCGGACAGGGTCGCATCGAATTGCTGGGCGCTTGCCGACAGCACGCTTTCGACACGCGCCACCGATGCGCCGACGACGGCTTCGACGCCCTGGCGGCTGTTGTCGAGCAGCGAGGAGAGGGTGCCGGTCTGGCTGAGGAGCGTTTCCTCGAGCTTCTGCTGGTTGGTCTCGTAGGCGGCACGGATCGCTTCGGTCTGGGTGCCGAAGGAGCTGGTCACGCGGTTTTCCGCATCGCCAAGCGCTTCGACCGCCGCGGAAACCCGCGTTTCCAGCATCATGTCCAGGTTGAACTGGCCATCGGAGAGCGAGTTGCTGATCCGCTCCTCGCCACGCTGCAGCATGCCGGAGATCAGGTCGGTGCGCTCGTCGAGCGCATTGGTCAGGCGCTGCTGGCTGTTGGATACCGAGTTGAGGAAGGTGCTGGTGCGATCGTCGAGTGCCGCGTCGATGCGGATCTGGCCGGCTGCCAGCGCGTCGGTGATGCGCTGTTCGCCCTGGCCGATCGATGCGGCAACCGCGGATGCCTTCTCGTCGAGCACGTGGTCGAGACGGATCTGGCCTTCTGCCAGCGAACCGGCAATGCGCGAATGACCATGCTCCAGCGAGCCGGCAATGGTCGCTGCCCGTTCGTCGAGGGCTGCGGCAAGGCGCTGCTCGCTTTCGGCAACACGCGACGCCATGGCGTCGGTGCGGCTTTCGAACACGCCGGCGATGGCCGAGGCGCGTTCGTCCAGCGTTGCGGCAAGGCGGTCGTGGTTTTCCGAAACGGAGGCGATGATGGCTTCCGAGCGGCTGGCCAGCGCATCGGCGAGACGCGCCTGGCTGCTTTCCAGGTTGCCGATCAGGCTGCTGCCATGCTCGCTCATGACGCTGTCGATGCGCTGCTGGGCGTTGCCGAGCGCCTGGGTGATTTCCGTGGTGCGGGTGTCGAGCGACGAGGTGATCTCGCCGGTGCGAGCCGACAGCGCCGACGTCATTTCCTGCATGCGGCTGTTGAGGGCCGTGCTCATTTCTTCGGTGCCGCTGCCAAGCGCTGCCGTGATTTCTTCGGCGCGGGCGCCGAGCGTCGCGGTGAGCTCCATCGACCGCATGTCGAGTTCGCTCGACAGGTTGGAGGCGGTTTCGCTCAGCAGCGTCGAGAGTTCCGTCGTCTTCCGGCTGATCGCGCCGGTGATCTCGCTGCTGCGGCTGTCGAGTGTCGAGGTGAACTCGTCGGTCCGGGCGCCGAGCACGGCAGCCATTTCGGCGGTCTTCTCGCCGAGGGCCGCGGTGATTTCGCCGGTGGTCTGCGACAGGACCTGGGTGATCTCGCCGGAGCGGGAATGCATGCGGTCGGCGATGTCCTGCACCTTGGCGTCGATGCTGCTTTCCAGGACGTCCTGGCCGGCGCTGAGTGCCGTGGCAAGCGCGAAGGACTGGTCGTTCAGCGTCGCGCCGATGCGTTCGATGCTGGAATTGAGGATGCCGTCGATCGATTCCGAACCGCCCGAAAGCGTCTCGTTGATCCGCGTCAGGCTTTCCATCAGCTTGCTGTCGAGCGTGCCGACGCGCTGTTCGAAGGCTTCGGCGAATTCCGAGACCCGCTCGTCGAAGATGGTCGACAGCTGGTTGACGGTCGACTGCATGCGCTCCTCGAAGAAGCCCGAGCGCAGGTCGAGGTCCATGATGGTGTCGTCGGCGCTCGACTGCAGGCTCTGGCGGAAGCTTGCGCCCTTTTCGTCCAGCGTCGAATTGAGCTTGCTGAGCACGTCGTCCAGCGTTCCGGCGATGGTGCTGTGGCCGCCGGTCAGGCTTTCGTTGATTTCACGGGTACGCGAAATCAGCGTTTCGTTCAGCTGGTGGGCGCGTTCATTCAGTGCCGCGTTGAGCCGCTCGGTGTTGGCGTCGAGCGTCGAGGCGCGGGTTTCGAACTGCGACAGCAGTTCCTTGCCGCGATCGTTCAGCGTGTGCGACAGTTCTTCCAGGCGGGTGTCGAACTCGTTGGCCAGCGCGAATCCGGAGGAATTCAGCGTCTGCAGCAGGGTTTCGGTGCGGTTGCTCAGCATGCTGCCGATCGCCTCGGAGGCCGAGTCGGACTTTTCCATCAGCAGCGCAGCGCGGGTGTCGATCAGAGACGCGAAAGCCTCGCCCGAGGTGGCGAGGCGCACGGTGATCTCTTCCGTCGCCAGCGACATCTCTTCTTTTAGTTGCTCGTTGGCGCCGACGATGGTCGAGCGGATGCGCTCGACGTGGTTGACAATCGCCTCGCGTTCCGTGCCCAGTTCCTGGACGAGGCCGCGCACGCGCATTTCATTATCAGTATAGCTGCGCTCCAGCGCGTTGACCTCGGAATGCACCAGGGTTTCGAGTTCGGCGGCGCGGGCGATGGTGCGCTCGATGCCTTCGTTCATGGCCGAGACTTCGCGGCGCACGGCCTGGCCGACGCTCATGATGCGGTCGCTGGCAGCGGTTTCCGGCTCGGCGAGGCGCAAGGCCACTTCGGCCATGGAACGGGCGGCGTTGCGCATGTCCTGGGCGCGGGCGATCATCACGGCGAAGGCGAAGAACAGCATCAGCGGCAGGATGATGCCGACCAGCAGCGCTGCAGCGCCGGGCAAGGCGAGGAAATCGCTGAAGGAGCGGATCTGCCAGATCTGCGGGGCATAGAGGATCTGCGCCAGGCCGAAGCCGCCGAGCAGCCAGAGCAGCGACACGAGGATCGCGCTGCGCATGGCCGATTGCGTCGAGGCGCCGTCGATGGATTTCAGGATGGCGGCCGGGCTGCGACGGCTGGCGTCGTTGGCAGGGGCAGGTGTCTGGCCGCGCGGGGCAGCTTCGGGGCGCGTGCCCTCAGCGGGTCGGCGACCGGGTTCGGCGCCGGGCCGGGGACGCGATTTGGGATTGTCGGACACTTTACCCTCCCGGGACTCAGAGGTGGATCTGCCACGCGGCGCAGGCTTGTCGTCGCGAAAATTGATCTGCAGGGCGTCTTCCAACGCCTGGTAGGCCTTTTCGTCGATCGACTCGTTGTTTCGGTTGTTCGCCATGCCATTACGCCTCGTTACACATCGGCTTCCTCGGACTTTGCTTCCAGCGCGCCGCCAAGGCGCCGGAATGTCGTCGGTTTGCCTGTATTGAGAACGAGCCGCCGATGCCGACGGCCGTCCCGGAATTCATTTCCTTGCCAAGGACAGATATCTGCTTTTTCAAGCATGCGGTATCTTAAGAAACCGCTATCCACGCCTTGAGGTGTCTTCACGCCTAACTTACAAAACCTAGTAGTACCGTAGTGACACATTCATGACTTTGATACAATTAAGCATCCGGCTCCGACAAAGGGGGCTAAGCCGTTGTTAACAATTTTTAAACCAAAACGAAGGGGAAAAGCGTTTATTTTAGGAGAGTTTAATGGGCGTTAACCATGTCGAAAGAATTCTGCCCTGATTGTGCCCGAATTTAACACGATGGCAGTGCCGCGGCCTCACGATGGGCCTACCAAAATAACAAAACTAAAGGAAATTTGGCACATGGCAGCGGTGAGTATCGCATTCGAGGCCCCGGACAACTCCAGAGGAACCTGCCCGTCGCGGGCGCGGCCGATCGATCTGGTCCATCTTGCGAATCAGACGATGGGCGACAAGACGCTGGAAATGGAAGTTTTGCAGATGTTCGCGCGCCAGGCGCGCAACTGCTTGCAGGAGATTTCCCGCGTCGAAGGCGACGGCCTGCTTGCGGTCGTTCATCGCCTCAAGGGCGCAGCCAGCGCCGTTGGCGCCTTCCAGGTATCGACCGCCGCCGAACGGCTGGAAGAAACGCCCCATGACGCCGCCGTGCTGGCGTCGGTCGGTGCAGCCGTGCTCGAGGCCGAGAATTTCATTCTCAAGCTCTGCCGCTAAGACGATCTTCGGGCGTATCGGCGATGCCGCTGCGCCCCTGTCGTCCGTTCTCGGGCGTGCGGCCAGGGGTATTCTTCCCTTCTGATTGACTGACCCGGGAATTTCGTGGAAGAAACCGTCTTTCCACATCGTCTTTCACCGGATTCCGATCATCATGACCAAGCTTACCATCGTCGCCTTCGACGGCACTCGTTTCGACCTCGACGCCGAAAACGGCTCGACCGTGATGGAGAATGCCGTGCGCAATTCGGTCCCCGGGATCGAAGCCGAGTGCGGTGGTGCCTGTGCCTGTGCCACCTGTCATGTCTACGTCGACGACGCATGGACCGCGGTCGTCGGCCCGCCACAGCCGATGGAGGAGGACATGCTCGATTTCGCCTATGACGTCCGCCCGACCTCGCGGCTCTCTTGTCAGATCAAGGTGACCGACGCCCTCGACGGGGTCGTCGTGCACGTGCCGGAGCGGCAGGCGTAAGCCAACCGCTCTTTGCCGGCAGCCTGCGCTTCCGGCCATTTTGCGTTTACGCAAAAAAAAGCCTCGCTCTCGTGGTACGAGAAGCGAGGCGAGGAGGGCGCATCACCGGCAGGAGAGGGAGGAAACACCTGCGGCTATCGGACGCGCCAGGAGAACCCGTGGCATTTAAGCTTGAACTCTTTAAGTTGATGAAAATATTAATCCAGAATCCGATCAATATCTACGCCCAGAAATAATCGGTTATTCACAGGGGTAATCACAGGTTTCGGGCAAGCTTCGGCCCCAAAACCCGGATATCTGGCTCTTCCAAGAAAAGTTGAGGAATTAATTCAGCGTTTTCGCCTTCATGCGGTGACGCAAAAGCCGCATCATGCGATCTTCGAAATTGGCGGCTTCGATGCGGTCGAAGCGGGCCTGGTCGCGGTCGTGGCTATCGATAGCGGCTTTCGAAGTAGTGGCGACGCGGGCCTGCAGCGCCTCGCAGCTTCTTTCCGGTCCCAGCCGCATCAGCTTGCGCTCCATGTCTCGGGCATGGTTGCGGGCGATCTCGGCATGACGCTCCTCATGCCGCTTGATGTCGGCGGAGAGCGTTTCCCAGATCATCGCCAGGCCGGGCTTGGCTTTCTTGCGGTTCTTCCACTGCGGTAGGATGAGCTGCGTCGACAGCGTGATCTTGGCTTCCTGGATCCGGCAGCGGCCGCCCTTTTCGAAATAGGTAACGGCGCCGCCGAACTTGATGCGCGTGGCGCCCGGGTGGCGCAGGCCGGAGGTTTTGGTCAGCGGGCCGCGGCGATTGAGTTCGTGGTCGAGTTCCTCGGCTGTGGTGCCGCGGATGGTGAAATAGGACACCGATTTGCTGATGATCGTTTCAGCGCATGCCTGACCTGCCAGACCGGAAAAAAATGCCAAAGCTGCGATAAAACCGAGGGATCTGTGCGCTATGGTCATTCATCTGGTCTGCCGGGTTGAAACTGGCGTTAGCTTGCGGCATAGCGGCGGCGAAGGCAACGGGCTCTTGTGTTTCCCGGTCTTTTTTGCGGAAGGATGGTTTATCGGTGACAGCGATCGGCAAATGCATCTGGCGCCTGGCGCATGGCCGCAGCCTGGAACTGGGTGACAAGGGCTGGCTGATGGCGATCGTCAACGTCACCCCCGATTCCTTCTCCGACGGCGGTGATCACGAAACGGCGGCGCGGGCTATCGAGCATGCGCTGGCCTGTGTCGAGGACGGCGCCGTGATTATCGATATCGGCGGTGAATCGACCCGGCCCGGCGCTGCGCCGGTGACCGAAGACATCGAGAAGGCGCGCATTCTGCCGGTGATCGATGCCATCGCAAAACGGAGCGATGCCCTGATTTCCGTCGACACCTACCGGGCGGCGACGGCACGGGCGGCCATCGAAGCCGGCGCGCACATCATCAACGACGTCTGGGCGGCACAACGCGAACCTGCGATTGCCGACGTCGCGGCGCAGACCGGCGCCGGCCTTTGCCTGATGCACAGCGGTCGGGAGCGGCAGAAGCTCGACGACGTCATCGAAGACCAGAGGTTTTTCCTCGAACGCTCACTGGCGATCTGCGCTGCCGCCGGCGTTGCGCGTGAACATATCGTGCTCGATCCCGGCTTCGGTTTCGCCAAGGAGACGGCGGAGGAAAATTTCGCGCTGATGGCGCGTTTCGAGGAGCTTGCCTCCCTTGGCCTGCCATTGCTGGCCGGCACGTCCCGCAAGCGTTTCCTCGGCACGGCAACGGGGCGCGATGCCCGTGACCGCGACGTGGCGACGGCGGCGACTACGGCCATTCTGCGTTTGATGGGGGCGTCCCTTTTCCGCGTCCATAATGTCGCAATCAACAGGGATGCGCTGGCGGTGGCGGATGCTATGCTTGCCGCAAGGCAGAAGCCAGGAGTGGAGCACGGCGCATGAGCAAGACCTACGTCATCGAGATGAAGAACTGCGCCTTTTTCGCGCGCCATGGCGTCTTCGACCAGGAGGAATTCCTCGGCCAGCGCTTTTTCGTCGACGTGGAGATGGAGGTCGAGCCCGGTGATGCGCTGGAGACGGACAACATCGAATCCACCGTGCATTACGGCGAGGTGTTCCAGGTCGTCGAGAAGATCGTCACCGGCACGCGCCGCTACCTCATCGAGGCACTGGCCTTTGAGATCGCCAAGACGATCTGTCGGCAATTCGCCCAGGTCCGCCGCACCAAGATCACCGTGCGCAAGCCGGCGGCACCGGTGCCCGGCATCCTCGACTACGTTCAGGTGACCGTTGAGCATTCCTGCTGATCATCCGCGCCATTACGCGACGCTCGGCCTCGGCGGCAATCTCGGCGACCCGCCGCATGCCATCGCGAGCGCCTTGCGCCGGCTCGATGCGGAGGAGCATTGCCGCATCGTTGCGGTGTCGCGGCTCTATCGCACGCCTCCCTGGGGCAAGACTGACCAGGCGGATTTCTTCAACGCCTGCGCCGGCATCGAGACGACGTTGCTGCCGGGGGATCTGCTCGATCTCTGCCTCGATATCGAGCGAGAGATGAAGCGCGTGCGCGACGAGCGCTGGGGGCCACGGACGATCGACATCGACGTCCTGACCTACGGCACGCTGGAAATGCGCTCGCAAAAACTCGAAGTGCCGCATCCGCGCATGACGGTCCGTGGATTCGTGCTGATGCCGCTGGCGGATTTCGCGGCCGAGATGATCGTTTCCGGCCGCAGCGTCGGCGCGTGGCTTGCCGAGGCCGATACCGCAGGCATCGCCGTCGCCGAGGCAGACCGCGACTGGTGGCGCCACCGCTGAACGCAAAAGGCGGGCCGGATGTCTCCGCCCGCCTTCGATCTGCCGTGAAACGGAATTTATTCGATAGAGCCGACCTTGATGTCGTCGACCTGGCGGTTCAGCGTCACGCCGATGACCGGGATCATCTTGTCCTCGACCTTCACCGAGATCGTCACCTTCATCGCGTTATCGTCTTCGAGGCGGGCGATCATCGCGCCGTTCAGCTTCGAGCGGTTGATGCCCAGCACCACCTTGTCGCCGCTGACGGCGCCGGAGACGATGTCGAGGCCCTTGCCGGCGCCGCCATCGAGGAACTTGCCCTTGTAGGAGCGGCCGGCTTCGGTGATCACTGCCGACATCGGCTGCTTGAAGACGCCGACGCGGCAGGTGCCGTCGAGCTTGACGCCGGCCTTGTTGCCTTCCTGCGCGACGCCCGTCAGGTCGCAGGTGAACTTCGTGCCCTTGTATTTTCCGGCGACGATTTCGCCCGGACCCTTCCAGTTGCCGGCAACGGACTGGAAGAAAGCCTTGTCCTTTTTGGCAGCTTCAGCCGTGGAGCCAATGGCCAGGGGGGAAAGCACCGCTGCGGCGGCGCAGAAAATAGAAATGCAGCGCGGATACATGAGACATTCCTTGGGTAGGCAATAGCCGATTCTGACCCGGAGTTTTGCCCGAGAATGGTTAATGCTTGGTTTCGCAACGCACCAAAAAACACTTTCCGGTAAGCATATCCGCCAAGGGATGTGCCGGGGCAGATCGTTCTAGCTGCCTGAATTCGTTTCCATATGAGCGTCTACTTGCCGTTGCCGGTGAAGCTCGGAGTGAGGTCGCCGATGAAATCGCCGATGCCCGGACGCTTCAGCGCCCGGAAGGCCAGCGGCCGGCAGAGATCCATCGCGGCGATGCCGATACGCGCCGTCATCAACCCGTTGACGACGCCTTCGCCAAGCCGGGCGGAGAGTTTTGACGCCAGGCCATGGCCGAGGACCTGTTGCACCAAGCTGTCGCCGACGGCAATCGAACCGGTGACGGCGAGGTGTGCGAGCACGTCACGGAAAAGCCGGACCATGCCGAGGGCGCCGGGTCGACCGCCGTAGAGTTCAGCCATGTTGCGCACCAGCCGCGCTGCCTCGAACAGCACGTAAAGCAGGTCGACGATGGCGCGCGGACTGACGGCGGTAACGACGGAGACCCGTTTCGAGGCGCCGAGGATGAGCGCGCGCGCCTGCCGGTCCAGCGGCGCCAGCAGTTCGCGTTCGGCAAGATCGATCAGGTGCGGGCCGTCGATGATCTCGCCCTCCGTTGCCTTCAGGGTGGCGCGGCCCTTGGCCGTTTCGGCCCGCGACGACAGGAGTGTCAGCAGCCGGTCGACAACGGCGCGTGCGGGTTTGGGGCCGCCGGCGAGCCTTGCCGCCTCCGCGTCCGTTTTCAGCGACTGCACGGCGGCGAGGCGGAAGAGGCCGGCCAGTTCCCGTCCGGCCAGGGCAAGAACGGCAAGGATGCCGATTGCGATGGCGCCGATCGCCGTGTAGCCGAGCCAGTCGGCGCGGCTGAAGAGATCGTGGATCAACTGGTCGGTCCACAGGCCGAGCGCCAGCGACAGGAGGATACCGAAGGCGCCGGCGGCAAGCTTGCCGAACGAAAACCGTTTTTTGTGCGGTTCAGGTACGATGAGGCTGGTGGCTTCGTCCGGCGCCTTTTCCGACAGGAAGGGGTCGAACTCGTCCGGCGTCATGACGACGGCCTCGTCGAAACTCTGCGGGCTGCGGCGCAGCGGCAGCGGTGCGGCCGCCGGCGTTTCCGCTTCGTCTTCGTCGATACGGAAGGCGGCGGGCTTGCGGGCGGACGTCCTGTCCGTTTTTTTCGGCTCGGGCGGTCTCATGCCAAACGGTCTCCGAAGAGGAATTGCAGCGCCCGGTCGAGGCGGATGTGCGGTACCGACAGTTTTATGCCGGCACCGCTTTCCTCCACCGCGGGCGGGCGAAACCGGACGACGTTGAGATCCGGCAGATGCTGCTCGGAATCCGATTCAAGCGCTTGAAAAAATGAATCCGGATCCTCCGGCAAGTCGCCGGGAAATATGGCGGTTTTCCGTTTTCCGTCGAACTGTTCGCCGTTGATCGTCTCTCCCGCCATCGGCGTTCCGACGATGACCGGCAGCGTGTGGCCGTCGCGGTTGACGGTGGCCTCGCGGGTGGCGCGCACCGAAGCGAGCGCCAGCGTGTCGATGCCGGCGCCGCTCATGCCGATGCTGCGGATCGCCCGGTCGACGAGGCGGCGGGTGATCGCTTCCAGCCGGTCGTGGCTTTCGTGGTGCAGGTGATCGGCCTTGGTCGCTGCCACAAGGACCCGGTCGATGCGGCGCGTGTAGAGCGAAGAAAAGAAGCTGTTGTGCCCGGGGCGGAAGCAGGCCAGCACGTCGGCCAGCGCCCGTTCGAGGTCGAGCACCGCTTCGGAGCCGCGATTGATCGCCTGCAGCGCATCGACGAGCACGATCTGCCGGTCGAGGCGGGCGAAATGTTCGCGGAAGAAGGGTTTGACCACCACCGTTTTGTAGGATTCGTAGCGGCGCTCCATCATCGCCCGGAGCGAGCCGCGCGGCGCCTTGCCGTCAGGCATGTCCGGCAGCGGCGCGAAGGTGAGGGCCGGCGAGCCGTCAAGGTCGCCCGGCATCAGGAAACGGCCGGGCGGCAGCGTCGACAGCGAGCGTTCGTCGGCCTTGCAGGCGCGCAGGTAGTCGGCGAAGGCGGTGGAAAGCTGGCGCGCCACCATCTCGTCGGCGGGGGCGTCCATGTCGATGCCTGATGCCAGTTCCAGCCAGGGGCGGGACAGCTCGGCGCGGATGCCGCTGCGGGCGAGTGTCGCTGTGTTGTCGCTGAAACTGCGGAAATCCTGGGCGAGCAGCGGCAGGTCGAGCAGCCATTCGCCGGGATAATCGACGATATCGATCGACAGCCGACCTGGAGAGAACATCCGGTTCCAGCCGCTGGCGCTGCGATAGTCGAGCGTGATGCGCAGTTCGGAGATGGCGCGGGTGGAATCCGGCCAGAGGCGCTCCTTCACCAGAGCCTTGACATGGTCCTCGTATTGGAAGCGCGGGATGGCGTCATCCGGCTGCTGTTCCAGGCGCACGGCGGAAACGCGGCCGGACTGCACCGGTTCGAACAACGGCAGGCGGCCGCCATGCAGCAGATTGTGCACCAGCGACGAAATGAACACCGTCTTGCCGGACCGCGACAAGCCGGTAACGCCGAGGCGAATGGACGGATTGACCAGATTGGCGGCGCGATCGGTGAGATTGTCGAAGGCGATCAGCGCGTCGTCGGTAAAAGATGTGAGCGATGGCGGCAAGTTTCGGCTTTCCCTGTGGCGCGTGCCCTTCTGCAGCGGCATGCATCGGCAATGACGCACTGAGGAGACTGCAGCATGATCAAAATGCGTGACTGCGATATAGGCGGTCGGCGGCTGCGGGAAAAGAGCCGCCTCGAACTTGTCTCACCGCGGGGCGAGCATGTCGTGCAATGCCCAATGCGGCTCGGACCCTGCATCGTCGAGGACTGCCAGGCCTGCGGTCGGATATCCCTCGGGCAGCCGGTGGCGGGCGACCTCGCGGCCGACCAGGGCCTCGAAGGTTTCTTCCATCGTCGGATTGTGGCCGACCAGCATCACCGAGCGATAGGCCGTCTGGGCATCCATGATCTCGATATAGGCGTCGAGCGTGCCATTATAGAGCGCATCGACATATTGCAGTTCCAGTTCGGGGCCGAAGACGCGGCGCATGGCCTCGGCGGTCTGCCGGCAGCGGGTCGCCGTCGAGGAGATCACCAGGTCGGGGCGATAGCCGCGGTCGGAGGCGGTGTCGGCGATGTATTCGGCTTCCGCAAAACCGGTGTCATCGAGGGGGCGATCGAAATCCCGCTGTCCGGGCAAGGCCCAGGCGGATTTCGCGTGGCGCAGCAGGTAGATGCGGGAGGGCGGCGGCGAAAGGCGTGACATGCGCGAAGCTCCTGCTCGGATCGACATGGCTATGACCTAGCTTTTCGGAACGGCTGCCGTCAACAGAGCCATGGTCGTACCGGGCGGCAAACGGGCCGCAGGCTTGGCGCAAGCCCGGCGGGCTAGAATCACGATTCTATAAATCTGCTGAAAAATTAGCCTCTTAGCTGAATTTTGTGACAGATTTAAAAATGCTTAACACTTGACCATGAGGCTTGAATCCTTGTCCGGTCATGGGATATACACCCGGCATTGAGATGTTCTTCAGGAGAATCGCGTTGAGTGAGAAGATCGATCTTAGCAGCTACGTCCTCTCGGATGACGATGAGTTTATGAATTCCAAGCAAAAAGCTTACTTCCGTGCGAAGCTCGTTGCCTGGAAAAACGACATCCTCCGGGAAGCACGTGAAACCCTCGGCCATCTGGCCGAAGAGAGTGCAAACCACCCTGATCTTGCCGACAGGGCTTCTTCCGAAACCGACAGAGCCATCGAACTTCGCGCCCGCGATCGCCAGCGCAAGCTCATTTCCAAGATCGATGCCGCCTTGCAGCGCATCGACGACGGGACCTACGGCTATTGCGAGGAAACGGGCGAACCCATCGGCCTCAAGCGTCTTGACGCCAGGCCGATTGCCACCTTGTCGATCGAAGCCCAGGAGCGTCACGAGCGCAGGGAAAAAGTCTACCGGGACGAATAACAAATCGTTTCCGGTTTTTGGAAAAAAACTAAGCCGCAAGGATGACCCTCCTTGCGGCTTTTTTTATCGGGATAGGCACCGGATGCCGGAGCTTGTGCAGGGGCGGGGCGTTGCTCGCCCGGCCTTCCTTTTCCGCTGTCCTTATTTGTCGCGTCGCGCGGTGTCGTCACCGAAGATGCGGGCCATTTCCTGTTGCATGGAGCGCTGTTCGCGGTCACTTGCCGCAGCCTGCTGTTGCGGGCGGTTGGCGGGCTGCACCACGGTTACCCGGCGCGGCGTCTGGCCGGCATCGCGCGTTTGGCCCGGGCCACGATTGGCTTCGAGACGGGCGGCCATTTCGGCTTCGAGCATACGCTCGAAATCGTCGATCTCATTGCTGAT
The DNA here is from genome assembly GCF_964253915.1 of Rhizobium sp. LjRoot30. Lineage (NCBI taxonomy): Bacteria > Pseudomonadati > Pseudomonadota > Alphaproteobacteria > Hyphomicrobiales > Rhizobiaceae > Rhizobium > Rhizobium sp. LjRoot30. Next base: position 16,457 of record NZ_CAXUSG020000016.1, read on the forward strand.
ATTGGCCGCGGAGGCGCGGTTGGCCGCTGGCGTCTGTTGCCGTTCCGGCGTTGCGACCGAACGCTCGGCCGGCACGTTTTTATGCACCGGCGTTGCCACCGGCTGCGCTGCGGCTTTCTCCCGTTCGGCGGGAAACAATTTCCTCCGTGCAGCTTCCAGCGGGCTGAGCGACTGGCGGCTGACCACCGGCGCCGGCTCTTCGGCGCGGGCGACCGGGCGATCGAGATCGAGCGAGCGCTGCCGCGTCTCCACCGGAGGTGGCGTGACGACGACCGGTTCGGTGACGACTTCCGCGCGGTTGCGCCATTCGGCAGCGGGATTGGCTGTGGTGGAAAGGCGGGCCGGCGGCACGGAAACGGCGGCGGTCCGGACAACCGGTACCACCGGCCGCTCGTCGTCGCGGCGATAATCCTCTTCGTCTTCCTCCTCGTCGGCGATGAAATCGTCGTCGGCTGCGGAATAATAGTCTTCGTGGCGGCGGTCGTCCTCATCCTCGACGACGGCGGCGATGCTGCCATTGGCGCGGATGCGCGTCTCGATGACGATATCGGTCGGGCCGCCGATCATGACGAGATGTTCGACGTCGTCGCGCCGGATCAGCACCAGCCTGCGACGGGCATCGACGGCGGCGGCGTCCAGCACCTGCAGGCGCGGCTGGCGATTGCGTCCGCCGCGCAGGAACGGTGCCGGCGCGCGGTTGCGGATGAACCGCAGGACGAAGACAAGGCACACAAGGGCAATGCCAACGCCGGCGACAGCGACGAGCAGGCGCCCGCCATAGGTTGCGATCAGATCTTCCATGTACCAAGATTCTCCATGGCCGACTGTTGCGGCAGCCCGGTTCGCGGTCAAGCCGGAAAAGCGGCTGCCCCCAGCTTCCTTCGGGCCACAGCCCGATCGCCGGCGCATTTGCGGATATAGGGCGCCGCCACCCGGTGGAAAGCCGCCCTTTTGCACCCAAAGCCGCGGTATTCCTTGTGAATTGTCGCGGCGTTCGGCCCGCGGTGCTTTGTGGCCCCGGCGCAAATTGATAAAGGTAAACGGACTGTTCCGATTCCACCTTCCGTCAATCCCGGCGGCCCGAGCGGACATTGAGCGCGAGGAGATGACGATATTGCCCCAGGCGGACGATTACACGGTGCCCTTGGTGGATCGCGGCGTGCGTTCGGGCACGGTCGCGCGCATCATCCTGCTTGCCTTCGTGCTGATTGGTGCAGCCGTCGCTTTCGTCTTCTTCAAGGACCAGTTGAACAACGAAGTCGTTTTGGGCCTGCTCGGCGTTCTCGCCATGGTCGGCATCTTCTTTTTCGTGTCGTCGATCATCGGTTTTGTCGAGGTGATGCCGCAGAGCCGCTCGGACAGCTTCGGCCGCGGCTTCATCGACAGCCAGCCGGACGGCACGCTGATCACCGACGACAAGGGCAGGCTGCTTTACGCCAATGCCGCCTACGGCCGCATGACCGGTGCCAGCAAGGCGACGGACGTGCAGACGCTGGAAGAGCTTTTGTCGCGCAACCGCGAATCCAATGAAGCGCTCTATCGCCTGACCAACGGCCTGCGCGAAGGGCGCGACGGCCACGAGGAGTTCCGGTTGCTGAAGCCGCTCGGGCCGTCTTCCGGTCACGGTTCCGGCGCCCACTGGTATCGGTTGCGCTCCCGTATCCTGCCGCAGCCGCAGGGCAAGGGCAGTCTGCATGTGTGGCAGGTCACCGACATCACCTCCGAGCGTGACGACCAGGAGCGCTTCTTCAAGGAATTGCAGAACGCCATCGACTATCTCGACCATGCACCGGCCGGTTTCTTTTCCGCCGGCCGCAAGGGCGAGATTTTCTACATCAACGCGACGCTGGCCGAATGGCTCGGCATCGACCTGACGAAATTCGTGCCCGGTTCCCTGAGCATCGGCGAGCTGGTGGCCGGCGAAGGGTTGGCGTTGATCCAGTCGGTGCAGGCCGAACCCGGCGCAAAGAGAACGGAAACGCTGGACCTCGATTTGCGCCGCTCCAACGGCCAGAGCCTGCCGGTGCGCATCGTCCACCGCGTGTCCTCGATGCGCGACGGCGCGCCGGGCGAAAGCCGTACCATCGTCATCGCCCGGCAGAAGGACGACGAGAGCGATCAATCCGCCTCCGTGGCGGCGATGCGTTTCACCCGCTTCTTCAACAACACGCCGATGGCGATTGCTTCCGTCGGTGGCGACGGTCGCATCCTGCGTACCAACGCGCCGTTCCTAAAACTGTTTTCCGGTGTCGTGTCGCGTGACGATGTCGATCGCGGCGCGCTGCTGGAATCGATCGTCCACGACAACGAGCGCGGCCGGCTGGCCCAGGCGCTTGCTGCGGCCAAGGATCGGCAGGGCGACATTCCGCCGATCGATTCCCGCCATCCGAAGGACGAAACCCGGCATTTCCGCTATTACGTCAATGCCGTCATCGACCAGACGGACGAGGCGCCGGAAGAGGCTGCTATCGTCTATGCCGTCGAGGTGACCGAGCAGAAGGCGCTCGAAACCCAGATGGCGCAGACCCAGAAGATGAATGCGGTCGGCACGCTGGCCGGCGGCATCGCCCACGATTTCAACAACGTGCTGACGGCGATCCTCCTGTCGTCCGACCATCTGCTGTTGCAGGTGCGGCCATCGGATGCGAGTTTTGCCGACCTGATGGAGATCAAGCGCAACGCCAATCGCGCCGCCGTGCTGGTGCGGCAGTTGCTGGCCTTCTCGCGCAAGCAGACGATGCGGCCGACGGTGCTCAATCTCACCGATGTCGTCGGCGACCTGCGCATGCTGGTCGACCGCCTGATTTCCGGCACCAACGTCAAGCTGAACGTCGACTACGGCCGTGATCTCTGGCCGGTAAAGACCGATCTTTCGCAATTCGAGCAGGTGCTTATCAATCTCTGCGTCAATGCCCGCGATGCGATGCCGGGCGGTGGCACGCTGACGGTGCGCACCCGCAATCTTCTGGCATCCGAGGTCTCCGGCTACAATTACTCCGATCTGCCGGAGGAAGATCTCGTGCTGATCGAGGTCGCCGATACCGGCACCGGAATCCCGCCCGAAATCATGGACAAGATCTTCGAGCCGTTCTTCACGACCAAGGAAGTGGGCAAGGGTACGGGTCTCGGGCTGGCGATGGTCTACGGCATCGTCAAGCAGTCCGGCGGCTATATCTATCCGGAATCGGAAGTGGGCCGCGGCACGGTCTTCCGCGTCTTCCTTCCGCGCCATATCCCCGAAGTGGTGGCCGCCAACGAAAACGTCGCCCACCAGCCGGCAGCCCTTACGGCGTCTGGCGAAAAGCCCGTCGTGGCAGCCGACAAGGTGACGCCGCCGGAGCCGGTCGACCTGACCGGAAAGTCCGCCGTCGTCCTACTCGTCGAAGACGAGGAGGCGGTGCGGCGTGGCGGCAAGCGCATGCTCGAAACGCGCGGCTACACCGTGCATGAGGCCGGGTCCGGCGTCGAGGCGCTGGAGATCATGGAGGAACTGGACGGCAAGGTGGATATCGTCGTCTCCGACGTCGTCATGCCGGAAATGGACGGACCGACGCTGCTCGGCGAATTGCGCAAGACCTATCCGGATCTGAAGTTCATCTTCGTATCCGGTTATGCCGAAGACGCTTTTGCCCGCAATCTGCCCGCCGATGCCAAGTTCGGCTTCCTGCCGAAACCCTTCTCGCTGAAGCAGCTCGCCGAGGCCGTTTGGGAAATGCTGGATTCCTGAGGCAGCCGAAGCTCGGTTGCCCAGCGGAGACGGACCTGCTTTCAACAGTCAGGCATGCCGCGGCTTGAAACGGAAATAGAGTTTCCGTCCGGATCCTTGGCATTGGCGAAGGCGTAATCCGCGGTACGATGGATCGGGCCGAACGGAAAGCCGCGGGCATTGCTCTCGCGGCAGAATGCATCGACATCCGCTACGGAAAAAACGAGCTTTACCGTCGCTTGTCCGGTCTTCTGGCCCTTGGCAGCGGGATGCAGCATGAGATTGGCGCCGCCCTGCGGATCGACCAGCTCGACGATCCGGTCACCTTCCGCCCGTTGGGCTTCGAGGCCGAACAGCGCCGTATAAAACCGTGCGGTCTTCTCGACATCGCGCACATAGAGCAGGATTCGCGTCAGCGGCATGTCGTGCTCCGGGTGGGTCGCGGCCGGCAGGACCGGCCGCTTTGCATTTAGAGCATTTCCGCTTTTCTCCGAAATGCGAAAACGCTCTATCTCTTTGTTTTGCCGCATTGTCCGACGCCGAAGCGATTCCGCTTCAGCTGGAAATACTCTAATCCACCAGCGATACGGCGATCTCTGCCGCAAGCCGCGTGTTGTTTTCGACCAGCGCAATGTTGGTCTTCAGGCTGCGGCCCTGGGTGAGCTTGAAGATATCGGCGAGCAGGTAGGGCGTGACGGCCTTGCCGGAAATATCGTCCTTTTCGGCATTTTCCAGCGCCCGGGCGATGAAGACTTCCATCTCGTCCCTGGGGATCTCTGCCTCTTCCGGCACCGGATTGGCGATCAGCATGCCGCCATCGATGCCCATCTGCTCGCGCACGGCCTGGAAGTTGGCGATTGCCGCCGGGCTGTTGAGCATCAGCGGGCTGTCCAGGCCAGAGACACGCGACCAGAAGGCCGGGAAATCTTTCGAACCGTAGGTGACGACCGGCACGCCGCGCGTTTCCAGCACTTCCAGGGTTTTGGGGATATCGAGGATCGCCTTGGCGCCGGCGCAGACGACGATGACCGGGGTGCGGGCCAGTTCTTCCAGGTCGGCGGAGATATCAAAACTTTCCTCGGCACCGCGATGCACGCCGCCGATACCGCCGGTGGCGAAAACGCGGATGCCGGCCAGCGCTGCAGCGATCATCGTCGCCGCAACGGTGGTGGCGCCGGTGCGCCGTTCGGCAATGGCGAAGGCGATGTCGGCGCGGGACACCTTGAGCGCATCCGTCGTCTGCGCCAGCTGCTCCAGCTCCTCCGCTTCCAGGCCGACATGCAGCGTGCCGCGCAGCACGGCGATGGTCGCCGGCACCGCGCCCTGGGCGCGAATGATCGCCTCGACGCTGTTGGCCATGTCGATGTTGCCGGGGTAGGGCATGCCGTGGGTGATGATTGTGGATTCGAGCGCAACGATCGGCGCACCGCGCTGCTTGGCGGCGGCGACTTCCTTCGAATAGGCGATCGGCAGCGAGGGGGAGAGGGCTTTGGTCATCGAGAGACCTCCATTTGTCTGGTATTTGCGCTTCTCATGACAGGATTTTCGCCGCCGGCACAAGAGCCAGCATGTCGCGGAGCAAGTCTTCGGAGAGATTTTCGGCCGTGGCCAGCGGCGACTGCACGGTAATCGCCGCGGCGGCCGCGCCGAACCGCATCGCCTCCTCGAACGGCAACCCGTTCATGACGCCGTAAAGCACGCCGGCCGCCAGAGAGTCGCCGGCTCCGGTCACATCCGCAACCGTGTCGATGGCCGGTGGCAACAGGGAAACGGAGCGCTCGCCGCTAAAGCCGATCGCCGCCTCGCGACCGCGGGTGACGACGCCGCCGGAAAGCCCGGCGTCACGCAGCAACGAGGGCCATTCCTCGGCTGTTTCGGGACGTTTGCCGACAAGCGCCTGAGCCTCCGCCTCGTTCATGAACAGGAAGTCGATTTCGGCCAGGCTCTCACGGTAGCGCGGCACCTTGGCCGGCGAGATGGCGATTGCCGCAACCCGCTTGCCGAGATGGCGTGCCTTGACCGAAAGCGTGGCGATCGTTTCCTGCGGCAGGTTGGCGTCGCAGAGCACCAGGTCGGCCTCCGCCATGGCATCGCGCACCGCGCGGACGGAAAGCCGGCGCGGCGAAAACAGCCGGTAAAGCTCCATGTCGGCAAGCGCGATCAACAGATTGCCGTCCCGCTCCAGGATGGCGGTGTAGCTCGGTGTTTTCCGGTCGAGGAAGGTGAAGGGGCGATCGTCGACGCCGGCCGCCAGCGCCGCCTCCGCAACGCTCTGGCCATCGGCATCGCCGCCCCGCGGCGAAATCATCCTGACCGCAAGGCCGAGCCGCGCCAGGTTGCGGGCGGCATTGAAGCCGCCGCCGCCGGCCTCCTCGAACCAGTGGCCGGGAATGCTGGCGCCGTGCGCGGTCTCGCCGCCGATGCGGCCCCGCCGATCGATATGCGCGCCGCCGAGGACGAGAATCTTATGCATGTCGCTTCCCCGGAAAGTTCACCCGACCACACCCGATTCGCTGCGTTCCAGAAGAAACGTCCGCATCCGCTTCCGTCTTCAAGCCTCTGTTATCCAAGGTGAAAACAAAAAAAGAACACGCGTTCATTTCGGTTTTTGAATCAGTGGGTTGAATGGGCGTTGCAATATGAGAACAAATGAGGTACAAAATCCGCATCAGCAGCTTCGTTGCCTCAACGGCTTCAATAACCTAAAGGTGGACCGGATGTCACAGAATATGTTGCGGCTTGTAGAGGAAAAATCGGTGGATAAAAGCAAGGCATTGGAAGCAGCTCTCTCGCAGATCGAGCGCTCCTTCGGCAAGGGCTCGATCATGAAGCTCGGCTCCAACGAGAACGTGATCGAGATCGAAACCGTGTCCACGGGTTCTCTCAGCCTCGATATCGCGCTCGGCGTCGGTGGTCTTCCGAAGGGCCGCATCATCGAGATTTACGGACCGGAAAGCTCGGGCAAGACGACGCTGGCGCTGCAGACCATCGCGGAAGCCCAGAAAAAGGGCGGTATCTGCGCCTTCGTCGACGCCGAACACGCGCTCGACCCGGTCTATGCCCGCAAGCTCGGCGTCGACCTGCAGAACCTTCTGATTTCCCAGCCTGATACCGGCGAGCAGGCACTCGAAATCACCGATACGCTGGTGCGTTCCGGCGCCATCGACGTGCTGGTCGTCGACTCTGTGGCGGCACTGACGCCGCGGGCCGAAATCGAAGGCGAGATGGGCGACAGTCTGCCCGGCCTGCAAGCCCGCCTGATGAGCCAGGCGCTGCGCAAGCTCACCGCCTCGATCTCGAAGTCGAACACCATGGTGATCTTCATCAACCAGATCCGCATGAAGATCGGTGTGATGTTCGGTTCGCCGGAAACGACGACGGGCGGCAACGCGCTGAAATTCTACGCCTCGGTCCGTCTCGATATCCGTCGCATCGGCTCGGTCAAGGAGCGTGACGAAGTCGTCGGTAACCAGACGCGCGTCAAGGTCGTCAAGAACAAGATGGCGCCGCCCTTCAAGCAGGTCGAATTCGACATCATGTATGGCGAAGGCGTGTCGAAGACCGGCGAACTCATCGATCTCGGCGTCAAGGCCGGCATCGTCGAAAAATCCGGCGCCTGGTTCTCCTACAACAGCCAGCGCCTCGGCCAGGGCCGTGAAAACGCCAAGACGTTCCTGCGCGACAATCCGGATCTTGCTCGCGAGATCGAGACCGCGCTGCGGCAGAATGCCGGCCTGATCGCCGACCGCTTCCTGCAAAATGGCGGTCCGGAATCGGATGGTGACGACGCCGCCGAGGCCTGATCGGTTCGGTATTGACCGCAAATATCGCTTTTCTGTCGCCGGCCGCACATTTCGCAAGATGTGCGGCCGGTTTTTCTTGCTTGTGCTGGACAGTGGCAGGTGCGGACGATAAAAGCCGTTGATTTTGGTATTTTGCCGGCTTTCCGGCAGCAATGAAGGGCGTGCTATGAGCGGTGTGAATGAAATCCGGTCGACCTTTCTCGACTATTACAAGAAGAACGGCCACGAAGTCGTCGCATCGAGCCCGCTTGTTCCGCGCAACGACCCGACCCTGATGTTCACCAATGCCGGCATGGTGCAGTTCAAGAACGTCTTTACCGGTCTGGAGCAGCGTCCCTATTCGACGGCAGTGACGGCGCAGAAATGCGTGCGCGCCGGCGGCAAGCACAACGACCTCGACAATGTCGGTTATACCGCCCGCCACCACACCTTCTTCGAAATGCTCGGCAACTTCTCCTTCGGCGATTATTTCAAGGAGCGGGCGATCGAGCTTGCCTGGAACCTGATCACCAAGGAATTCGGCCTGGCGCGCGACCGGTTGCTGGTGACGGTCTATCATACCGACGACGAAGCCTTCGATCTCTGGAAGAAGATCGCCGGCCTTTCCGATGAAAAGATCATCCGCATCCCGACCAGCGACAATTTCTGGGCGATGGGCGATACCGGCCCTTGCGGTCCCTGTTCCGAAATCTTCTACGATCACGGCGATCATATCTGGGGTGGCCCTCCGGGGTCGCCGGAAGAGGATGGCGACCGTTTCATCGAGATCTGGAACCTCGTCTTCATGCAATACGAGCAGGTGACGAAAGAAGAGCGCGTCAACCTGCCGCGTCCGTCGATCGATACCGGCATGGGCCTTGAGCGTGTCGCCGCCGTTCTCCAGGGCCAGCACGACAACTACGACATCGACCTGTTCCGCGCGCTGATCGCCGCTTCGGAAGAGGCCACCGGCGTCAAGGCTGAAGGCGAACGTCGCGCCAGCCACCGTGTCATTGCCGACCACCTGCGCTCTTCGGCCTTCCTGATTGCCGATGGCGTGTTGCCGTCGAACGAAGGCCGCGGTTACGTGCTGCGCCGCATCATGCGCCGCGCCATGCGCCATGCGCAGCTTCTCGGCGCCCGCGATCCGCTGATGTGGAAGCTTTTGCCGGCACTGGTGCAGCAGATGGGCCGCGCCTATCCCGAGCTGGTGCGCGCCGAAGCGTTGATTTCCGAGACGCTGAAGCTTGAGGAAACCCGTTTCCGCAAGACGCTTGAACGTGGCCTCGGCCTGCTCTCCGACGCGACGACGACGCTCGGCCAGGGCGACATGCTCGACGGCGAAACGGCCTTCAAGCTTTACGATACGTTCGGCTTCCCGCTCGACCTGACGCAGGATGCGCTGCGCGCCCGCGGCATCGGCGTCGACCTGTCCGGTTTCACCGATGCGATGGAACGGCAGAAGGCCGAGGCGCGCTCGCATTGGGCTGGCTCCGGCGACAAGGCGACCGAAACGATCTGGTTCGAGCTGAAGGAAAAGCTCGGCGCCACCGAATTCCTGGGCTACGACACGGAAACCGCCGAAGGCGTGGTGCAGGCGATCGTTCGCGACGGCAAGAGCGTCACGAGCGCTGCAGCCGGTGAAACGGTGCAGGTCGTCGTCAACCAGACGCCGTTCTACGGTGAGTCCGGCGGCCAGATGGGCGATGCCGGCGTGATCGCCAGCGATACCGCCAAGGTGGCTGTCGCCGACACGCAGAAGAAGGGCGAAGGCCTGTTCGTGCATGTTGCGACTGTCTCGGACGGAACGATCTCCGTCGGCGACGCCGTGGCGCTGACCGTCGACCACGCCCGCCGCTCGCGGCTGCGCTCCAATCACTCGGCCACCCACCTGCTGCACGAAGCGCTGCGCGAGGTGCTCGGTACGCACGTGGCCCAGAAGGGGTCGCTGGTGGCGCCGGAGCGCCTGCGTTTCGACGTTTCGCACCCGAAGCCGATGTCGGCGGAGGAGTTGAAGGTCGTCGAAGACATGGCCAACGAGATCGTGCTGCAGAATGCACCGGTGACGACGCGGCTGATGAGCGTCGACGATGCGATCGCCGAAGGCGCGATGGCGCTGTTCGGTGAAAAATACGGCGACGAGGTGCGTGTGGTCTCCATGGGCCGGGCGACCCACGGCCCGAAGTCCGGCAAGGCCTATTCGGTCGAGCTCTGCGGCGGCACCCATGTCGGCTCCACCGGCGAAATCGGCCTGGTGCGCGTGCTGTCGGAAAGCGCCGTCGGCGCCGGAGTGCGCCGTATCGAGGCGGTCACCGGCGATGCAGCCCGTGCCTACCTCTCCGAGCAGGATGACCGCGTCAAGGCGCTGGCCGCCTCGCTGAAGGTGCAGCCGGCAGAGGTGCTGTCGCGCGTCGAGGCGATGATCGACGAACGCCGCAAGCTGGAGCGGGAACTGGCGGATGCCAAGCGCAAGCTCGCCATGGGCGGCGGGCAGGCCGGTTCGGCCGACGCCGTTCGCGAGCTTGATGGCGTGAAATTCCTCGGCAAGGCGATTTCGGGCGTCGACCCCAAGGATCTCAAGGGCCTGGCGGATGATGGCAAGGCGAGCCTCGGCTCCGGCATCGTTGCCTTGATCGGCGTTTCCGACGATGGCAAGGCCAGCGCCGTCGTTGCCGTGACCGAGGATCTCGTCGGTCGTTTCAGCGCCGTCGATCTGGTGCGCATCGCCTCTGCCGCTCTCGGCGGCAAGGGCGGCGGCGGTCGTCCGGACATGGCGCAGGCCGGCGGTCCGGACGGATCCAAGGCGGCGGAAGCCATCGAGGCCGTGGCCGCCGCGTTGAACGCTTGATCGGTTCTGGCAGGATGAAAAGGCGGATGTGGCTCCAATAGCCGAAGACGGAAGAGTGGGCGCTCAAGCCCACGTCCTGCCTGCAATTGCTGAATGGAATAAGCCGGATGGGGATCGCCTCGTCCGGCTTTTCTTTTGCATAGAGCGTTTCCGCTTTTCTCCGTATCGCGAAAACACTCTATCGTTTTGTTTCTACGCAATTCCGGACGAAAAACCGCTACACACTTTTGCTGAAATTGCCGGCCGGCGGCGCCGAGGCGGGATTACCGTTGAAGCCCGCCGGGATGCAGCCAGCCCTTCGTTGACGTAATATTAAGGATACTGGGCGTGAGATGTGTCCTTGCGTGCGCCCCGGATATTGGCATCGTTTCCGCCCGCGGCCGCGCAAGCGATGTTTCATGTTTCGAAGGTAGGGGCATGGCAGGAAGATATGCGGTTGGGATCGTCGACGCGGCCGGCAACAGGCGGACATTCGTCGTCGAAACGCTTGGCTGCGAGAACGACGTGTTGATCGTCATGCGAAACGGCTTGCGTGAGCGGTTGCCGCACTCCGCTATTTGCGAATTTTATCCCATCGATATCAATCGGTCGTCGGGCCAACTGCCGCCGGCATCGGATGACGGCGCTTCTGTCTTCGACCTTTGCTTCTAATCCATCGCGCTGAACGGCCGAACAGCGAAATGCCGCCGGCCGATGCCACCTATTTTTGCGCGATCTTGAACGGCTGGTCGATCTTGACGGTGCGGCTGCTGCCGGTGTCGTTCAGCGTATACCGCAAGAGATAGTCGCCCGGCGGTGCGCCCGAGATGTCGAGCGTCAGGTGGGTGAAGATTTCCTGGTTGCGCACATAACCGATGAAGGAAAAGTTGCCGAACGTCTTCTGGCCGGCAAGGACCTCGCCCTTGGTATCCATCAGCTCGAAATCGACGGTGAAATTGGTCTGCATCTTGCCGCCGTCGGCGGGTTTCCAGGTGAGGCCGATCGGCTCAACATAGGTGATCAGCTTTTCACCGGGTTTGAAGACCGAGTCGGTGCGCGGCGTATAGATGCCGTAAGCCGTCGGTACGTCGGCGACGAAGATGCCCTTGCCGATCGTCAGCGGCAATGTCGCGGCGAAATCGCCGAGCGCGCTGCGCATGATCTCGTAGGCGCCGATCTGGTCGCCGCTTTTGGCCTTTTCCTCCGCTTTCGTCGCCGCGTCGAGAAGCGGCCCGGCCAGCGCCGGCATCGCAGTCAGACAGCCCATGGCACTCAGAAGGACAAAGGCCGTTCGCAGGCCTTTCCGCGCAGGACGAATCATCGGTACCCTTTCCGCTCGAGCATTGGCAACCAGGCTAGTCTGAAAGATTGGCATGCGCTGTCAAGTGATTGCTATCACCGATATTTCCGCCGCTTTGGGCAAAAGCATGGCGACCGTCTCAACTGCGCCAGAAGGTCGGCATCGCCAACACCAGGACGGTGAGGATTTCGAGACGTCCAAGCAACATGAAGAAGGACAAAAGATGCAGCGCCGGCGCGCTCAGCGTCGAAAAATTGCCGGCAGGTCCGATGGTGGGGCCGATGCCCGGGCCGACATTGGCGAGCGATGTGGCGACCGCCGACGTCGCTGTCAGGAAATCATAACCGAGGCAAGCCATCGCGAGGCTGCCGGCGACCCAGAGAGAGAGAAATGCGATGAGATACAGGACGACGGCACGCTGCATGTCGTCATCGACGATGATGTTGCCGTAGCGGATGGAAAAGACACCGTTTGGATAGATCAACCGGCGCAGGCCGGATCGGAACATGCTGAACAGGATGATCAGCCGATAGGCCTTGATTCCGCCGGCCGTGGAACCGGAACAGCCGCCGACGAAGGTGGCGAAAAAGGCGACGACGACGACGAAGGGTCCCCAAAGCGTATAGTCTTCGCTGGCGAAGCCGCCGGTCGAGAGAATCGAGGCCATGTTGAAGACGGAATGCGTCAGGGCATCACCGAATGCAACTTCGTTGCGGACATGGTGATAGGCGGCCACCGCAAGCGAGAGGGCGGAGAGATAACCGAGGAAAACGATGATCTGTGGATCGCGCAGCGTATCCAGCCGGCCGCGAACGGCAAAAAGGATCATCACAGAGAAGGGCAAGCTGCCGAGCGTCAGAAAGATACTCGATATCCAGAGAATTGCCGTGTTGTCGAAAAAGGCGAACGAAGCGTCATGCGTTGAAAAGCCTGCCGTCGCCACCGTCGACATCGCATGGTTCAAGGCATCGAAATGCGACATGCCGGCGAGATCGTAGGCAACGGTGCAGATGACGGTCAGCAGGACATAGATGGCGAGGAAAGCATGGATGAAACTACCGAGCCGCGCGAACGGCCGGTCGTTGGTGTCCGATGATTCCATCTTGAAGAAGGCTATGCCGCCGACATGCAGGAAAGGCAGGACAAAAAGCCCGAGCGCGACGATACCGATGCCTCCGAACCAGCAGAGCATGGAGCGCCAGAGAAGCAGGCCGGGTGGGGCCCTGTCCAGTCCGCTGATGACCGTGCCGCCGGTCGTGGTAATCGCCGAGACGGATTCGAACAGTGCCTGGGCGAAGCTGAGATCCACGCTGGAAAGATAGATCGGCAAGGCGCCGATCAGCGAGAAGCACAGCCACAGGATGTTGACCAGGATGAAGCCGAAACGCTTGTTGAACGGCGGCTGCGTTCCCGAGGTTGCCAAGGCGGCGCCCAGCGATAGGCCGCCGGTCATCAGGCCGGAGAAAACAAAGACGGTCCAGTCGCGGTGGCCGAAATGCAGGTCGATCAATGCCGGGATGGCCATGGCAATCGACAAATAGAGGCCGCAGATCGCCGCGATATGGACGGCAGAACGAAAAAGATTGACGTTCAAGGAAGGCCCACCATGATTGCTGCGAGGCGAAAAAGTTTCTTTGTATCCGCAGTCCGCTTATGCCATAGCGGGGGTGAAATTGGAACGCAACGGACGCTTTTTCCATGACCAAAGCCGAGATCAACAACGCCGCCGAGGCGATGCGCGGCCTCTTCCCCGCGACACCCCTACAGCTCAACGATTACCTCAGTGCCCGCTATGGTGCGGAGATCTGGCTGAAACGCGAAGATCTTTCGCCGGTGCGCTCGTACAAGATTCGCGGCGCCTTTAATTTCTTCCGCAAGGTGATTGCTGACGGCGGCACAGAAAAGGTTTTCGTCTGCGCTTCGGCCGGCAACCACGCCCAGGGTTTTGCTTATGTTTGCCGGCATTTCCAGGTGCATGGCGTGGTGTTCATGCCAGTGACGACGCCGCAGCAGAAGATCGACAAGACGCGGGCCTTCGGTGGCGAATACATCACCATCCGGCTGTTCGGCGACTTTTTCGACCAATGCTATGCGGCGGCAAGACGGCATGTGGAGAAGATCGACGGCGTCATGGTGCCGCCCTTCGATCATCCAGATATCATCGAGGGGCAGGCAACGGTGGCCGCTGAAATCGTCGAGCAGCTGCCGGAGGGGGTGATCCCGGACATGGTGATCATGCCGGTCGGCGGCGGTGGCCTGTCGGCGGGCGTGACGGGTTACCTCAAGGATGACGTTGCGCCCGGCGCGTTCGTCTTTGCCGAACCCTCCGGCGCGCCGAGCCTGCGGCGTAGCCTGGAGGCCGGAGAGGTGGTGCCGCTGAGCAAGGTCGACAATTTCGTCGATGGCGCCGCGGTGGCGCGGATCGGCGATCTCAATTTTGCGGCCCTCAAGGGTTTCTCACCGGAGCAAGTTCTGCTGCTCTCGGAAAACGCCATCTGCGTGACGATCACCGAAATGCTGAATGTCGAAGGCGTGGTGCTGGAACCGGCAGGCGCCCTCTCGATCACGGCGCTGGAGGCGATCGGCAAGAAGCGCCTCGCCGGCAAGCGTGTCGTCGCTGTGGTGTCCGGCGGCAATTTCGATTTCGAGCGGCTGCCTGATGTCAAGGAGCGCGCCATGCGCTATGCCGGGCTGAAGAAATACTTCATCCTCAGGCTGGCGCAGCGGCCCGGTGCGCTACGTGATTTCCTCAACCTTCTCGGTCCCGAGGACGATATCTCCCGGTTCGAATATCTGAAGAAGTCGGCCCGCAACTTCGGCTCCATTCTCATCGGCATCGAAACAAAGAATTCCGGCAATTTTGCCGAACTGATCGAGCGTTTCGAAAATGCCGGCATGGGATACGAGGACATTACCGAAAACGAGATCATCTCCAATCTGATCATCTGAACAGGCCCGCGGTGACGCCCTTTTGGCGGGGCGGAAAGCCGGCAGCAACGCCCTTTTGGGGGCGGAAAGAATGTGTTAGGACAAAAGCATGTCTATTCTGTCGAATATTTTTTCCCTGTTTTCCGGTGGCCCCAAGGCCGAGCAATCTTCCGCCGTCAGCGCCGAAGCGCAGACGCATGGCGATTGCACGATCCACCCGACGCCGCAGCGCGAAGGCTCGCAGTTCCGTCTGGCGGGCCGGATCGAAAAGCAGGTGAACGGCGAGACGCTCGTGCGGACTTTCGTCCGCGCCGACGTGTTTTCCACCGCGGATGATGCGGTGGAGTTTACCGTGCGCAAGGCACGGCAGATCATCGACCAGAACGGTGCCGGCCTGTTCGCCGATGGCGAGAAAAGCCGGCAGGTCTGATCCCGGTAGCGCCGCTCAGGCGGCCCGGAAGATCTTTGCGCCCGAGGGAGCGCTGGTGGCGCCGCCATCGACGGTGATTTCAATCCCCGTGACATTGAGCGAATCGTCCGAGGCCAGGTAAAGCGCCGCCTTGGCGATTTCGTCTGCCTCGCTCATGCGGCCGAGCGCACTCATGCCGCCGATGCGGGCTTCCAGCGCATTCATGGCGTCGTCCGTCGGTGCAAGCGCCGACCAGATCGGCGTTCTCGTGCCTCCCGGCGTTACCTGGTTGACGCGGATGCCGCGGGGCGCAAGTTCGGAGGCGAGATTGCGCGCCATGGCGCGCACGCCGCCTTTCGCGGCGGCATAAGCGGACCAGCCGGGCATTCCAAGGACAGCATGGACCGAACCGTTGAGGATCACCGATCCTTGGTCGTTCAGATGCGGCAGGGCGGCCTGGACGCTGAAGAAGACCCCGGTGAGATTGGTGCGGACAATCTGCTCGAACTGTTCGAGAGCTGTCTGGCCAAGCGGCGTGGCGCCGCCGATGCCGGCATTGGCGAACAGGATATCGATTCGGCCGAGTTTTTCCGCTGCCGTTGCGAATGCCGTTTCCAGCGATGCCGCATCGGTAACGTCGGCGCGAAGCGCCAGCACGCCGTTGCCGAGTTCCTCCGCTGCCCTGGCAAGTGTTTCGGCATTGCGGCCGACGATTGCCACTTTCGCACCTTCCGCAGCAAAAACCTTCGCCGTGGCGAAACCGATGCCGCTATTGCCGCCGGTGATGACGGCTACCTTGCCCTGAAGACGCATGTTCAAACTCCGCTTGGATCCGTTGATGATTTGGATTATGATTGTAATCCATAAATAAGGATTATGATTATAATCTATTTCTGTCAAGGGATCGGTGAAGGAGATTCGCGATGGCCCGTTCACAAAAGGAAAAGCAGGAGACCCATGAGCGGATCGTCCAGATCGCCGCACGCCGGTTGCGCGAGGAGGGGCTGCAGGGCGTCGGCGTTGCCGATCTGATGAAGGAGGCCGGCTTGACGGTCGGCGGCTTCTACAAACATTTCGGCTCCCGCGACGATCTGGTCGCCGAAGCGATGCAGGCGGCTTTCGAAGGATCGACACAGGCAATGGCGAAGGGCGGAAAATCGTTTGCTGAATTGACCGCCGGCGAATTTGCCGAGATCTATCTCAGCGAAAGTCATTGCGCCGGGCCGAGCGAGGGCTGTGCTTTCGCCATGCTGACCTCCGACCTCGGACGCAGCGACGACAAGACGCGTGCCATCGCCACGGCGCGGTTGCAGCGCAATTTCAGAGCGTTTGAAGGCAGGGTCGCCGGGGAGGATGAAGCGGAACGACGGCGTCAGGCGATTGTTGCGGTCTGCGCCATGGCCGGTGCCGTGGGGTTGGCGCGGGTCAGCGACGATGCTGCTTTGTCGAAGGACATCCTCGATGCGGTCAAGAGTTTTGTGACCGGGATGGGTAAGGATGGAGCATAGACACAAAAACGGCCGGGAAAACCCGACCGTTCTGTTTTCGGACATTGTGCCGGATCAGGCGGCGAGCGCCAGTTCCTTGGCGCGGGTCTGCGCGGCGGCAATGGCCTTTTCCGCAGCTTCCGGGCCGTAGGCGAGGCCTTCGACATAAACCACCTCAACATCGGTGATGCCGATGAAGCCGAGGACGGTCTTCAGGTAAGGCACGGCATGGTTCATCGCGGCAGTCGGACCATCGGAATAGACGCCGCCGGATGCGAGAACGAGATAGGCCTTCTTGCCGGTGGCGAGGCCGATCGGGCCATTTTCGGTGTAGGTGAAGGTCAGGCCGGCGCGGGCGATATGGTCGATCCAGGCCTTCAGCGACGAATAGATGTTGAAGTTGATCAGGCCGGTGCCGATGACAAGCGTGTCGGCGGCCAGCAGTTCGGCAACCAGTTCATCGGAAACGGCGGCAGCCTTGGCTTCTTCAGCGTTGCGCTGGTCGGCCGGCTTGCGGATGGCGGCAGCGAAGACGCCGTCGATATGCGGTAGCGGCTGGCTGACGAGGTCGCGATGGACGATGGACTTGGAGCCGGCCTGGGTGCTCAGCTTGCCGGCGAGATCGGTGGCCAGCTTGTTCGACAGCGAATCGGCACCGCGCGGGCTGGATGTGACGAGGAGGATGTTCGACATAGTCTTTTCCTTGAAATCTTTGGGTCTGGAGGCGGCGCGGGCAGGGGAACCGCGTCTTCGAGATGAAAGATAGGAGTGGATTTCCATCCAAAAAACCGGGATAATATCGAAGTTTATTATCGAGGTTTTGGATAAGTCATGGAAGCGAACCCGACGCTCGACCAGCTGCAGGTGTTTCTCGCCGTCGCCGATACCGGCAGTTTTTCCGCTGCTTCGCGGCAGCTGAACCGGGCACAATCGGTGATCAGCTATACGATCGGCAATCTTGAAACGCAGCTGGACGTGGCATTGTTCGAGCGCAGCGGCGCACGGCAGCCGAAGCTGACGGAGGCCGGCAAGGCAATGCTTTCCGACGCAAGGCGCATCGTCGCCGACCTGCAAGTGATGCGGGCGCGGGCGAAAAGCCTGAAACAGGGGCTGGAAGCCGAGGTCAGCGTCGCCATCAGCGTCATGGTGCCGACGCATGCGGTGGTCGATGTGTTGCGTGAATTCCGTGAAATGTTTCCGTCCGTCGGGTTGAGGTTGAATGTCGGCGAACTCGGCACCGTGATGGACATGGTGCTGAGCGATCAGGCGTCCATCGGCATCGGCGGTGCGCTTTTGCAGCACGACGATGCGTTGCTGGCGGAAAAGATCGGCCATTCCTTCATGATGCCGGTGGCGAGTGCCGAACATCCGCTGGCGCGCATTGCCCGCCCGTTGACGGTGGCGGACGTGCGCGAGGAGGTTCAGCTCGTCGTGACCGACGCGTCCGGCCGCACCCGGGGCCGCGATTTCAATGTGCTGTCCTACAAGACATGGCGGGTCAGCGACATGGCGACCAAACTCGATCTGGTGCGCGGTGGTTTGGGTTGGGGCGGTATTCCCGCTTCGCTGGTGCGGCAGGATCTTTTGGAGGGCAGGCTGGTGCACCTCAAGCTCGATGCCTACGAGCAGGGCGAATATCCGCTCTACGCCATCCGCAAACACTCGAACCCGCCGGGGCCGGCTGTTGCCTGGATGCTGGAGGCCTTTTCAAGCCGGCTGTCGCGCTGCCCCAGCCGCCAGGATTTCGTGGCGATGATGGCGGATGAGGCGTTGCCGTTGCAGCAAGCCGCCGAATGAAGCGGCATGCAAAGGGCTGACGCCGTTTCAGCGGCGACATTTTAACCTGAACAGTGCCTCCGACGGAGGCACTGTTCATTCGGAAGATTTTTGCCGTTCGGCGTCCGAGGCGGGTATCAGGCGTTCGGCTGCTTCTTGAACAGGCCGAGTTCCTTGAAGAACGGGTTGCTCCGAAGATACCGCCGCAGCGTGCTCGGCCAGGCGTGCTTGCCATCGAGATTGATGAAAAGCTTGTTGTTCCGTTCCTCGACCTTCCCCTGAAACCAGGCCATCTGATAGCAAAGAATGACCAGTTCGGAGCAATAGACGTTCTTGACCATGCCCTGGTGGTCTTCAAGGCGTTCGTTGTATTTCGTTAGCCGGGCATACAGGTCTTCGCCTGCCGTGCTGCTGCCGAAGGTGCTCTTGATGACCGCGCGCGTTTTACCGTAGTCGGCCGAACCCAGGATATTGCTGGCGACGCCGACCACCTTTTTCGTATCGGCGGCACTCATTTCCGGGTTGGGCCGAAACATGTCGGCCTCCTCGTTCCACATGTCGATGTGTTCGTTGAGGATGCCGCGTTTTGTCGCGTGGATCACCATCTGGCCGTCCACCACGATTCCGCAATGGGCAGGTTTGAAGGTATTGGTGTTGATTAATATATCCCCGGCCTTAACCTTGTCGCGTTTCATGCCAATATTTGGCTGATAGAAGACAACCATTGTGGGAACCTCGGTTTTGTAAAAATTTCTTTTATTTTACAACTATAACCGTTTGGCTCGAAAAGGGAATTCAGGCCGTGGTTCGCAGCCTTACTTTTTCTGGTAGTTTCCGGCGGTCCTAAGCCTTCTTGTATTCGCCGAGTTCCTTGAAGTTGGCGTTGCTGCGCAGATAGCGGCGCAGTGTGCTCGGCCAGGTGTGCTTGCCGTCGAGCTGGATGAACAGCCGATGGTTGGCGTTGATCGCATCGTTTTCGATCCAGGCAAGCTGGTAGCAAAGAATGACCAGCTCCGAGCAGTAGACGTGCTTGACAACGCCCTGATGGTTCTTCAGGCGTTCTCTATACTTGTTGAGGCGCGAGTGCGTGCCTTCGGCGGCCGTATGCGTGCTGAAGGTGCTCTTGAAGGCGGCTCGGCCGACGCCGTAGGTGGCGGAATCCTTGATTTCCTGGGCGATGCGCTCCAGCTTGGCCGCCTCGGCTGGGGTCAGGTCCGTGGCGGAGCGGAACATGTCGGCATTGTTGCCCCACATGTCGATGTCGTCGACCTTGATGCCCTTGCCGGTGGCGTGAATGACGTCCTGGTTCGATACCACGATGCCGCAGTGCGCCGGCGAGAATGTGTTGCTGTTGATAAGGATATCGCCACACTTGACGGTCGCGCGCTTGCCCGTATGCGGTGTGTAGAAAACTGCCATGTTAGCTCCCGCTTTCGCAGCGGGCGGGCATAGGTTGCCGCTGTGCCCGCAGATTCCCGAATGCTGCCGAAAATGCCACAAGCCCAGGAAATCGGGTAGACTTTTTCTGGTTGCTGGAAACGGCTTGTGACGAAGGCGGAGGCGTTTCCTTTGCTTCAGCGCAGGGATGTGGGGCGCACATCCTTGTGGAAGAAGCGGAAGTAGGAGCCGACCTGCGCGCGCGCGTTCGAATTTGGATTGAACTGGATGCCGAGGCGACCGCGATGGCACCAGCGCACCAGGCCTTCCAGATGACCGATATCGTCACCATAAAGCTTGATCTGGCTGCCGATGCCGGCATGAAGCGGGCTGGCGAGTTCCAGCGCGACGCCGTTGGTCGATAGATTCAGCACGCGGCCCTGGATTTCCTGAAGGCCGTATTTCACCTTCGCCATGACGCGGGTCGCCTTGCGTTGCGTCTTGCGGGTTTCCATTTTCAAGCCGTTGTTCATGCCCCACCCGGAAATAGTGTGATCGTTAGCGGCAAGACTAGGGCGAAAAGGTTGCAGCCTGCTTGCAAGAATCGCTCGGATTGTCTGCTTTCCCGCGATCGCACACGTCACAGCCCGACATTGGGACGGTCGATGATTTCCCGCAGCGCGAAGGACGAATTGATCTTGACGACGTGCGGCAGCGCCGAAAGCCAGTCGCGGTGGATGCGTTCGTAATCTTCCAGATCCTTGGCCGCGACGCGCAGGATATAGTCATACTCGCCCGACATCAGGTAGCAGACGAGCACGTTGGGACAGCGTTTGACCGCGACCTCGAATTCCTGCAGCGTCTTGGCGAACTGACCGGACAGCGAGATGTGGACGATGACCACCATCTTGTAGTCCAGCACCTTGTTGGAGAGGCGGGCATGATAGCCGCTGATCACCCCGGATTTCTCCAGGATATCGAGGCGCCGCGAACACGCCGATGCCGACAGGCCGACGCGTGCCGCAAGGTCGGCATTTGACATGCGACCATTCTGCTGCAGGATCCTCAAAATGGAAGCATCCATGGCGTCTATGTCCGACATTCGTCTTTCCTTCGAATTTTTAGCAATTTTCAGCAATAATATTCGAATTCTTGACGATGGGCAAAAGCTCTTTGCAAGGACATTGCGATCTCTTTCTGCTCTCCTGACGCTCCGCCCGAAACGGCGGAACATTCGGGAGACGAGGAGGAATATTACATGCGCGTCGGTTGCCCCAAGGAAATCAAGAACCACGAATATCGCGTCGGCCTGACGCCCGGAGCGGTGCGGGAATATGTGGCGCACGGCCACGACGTCCTGATCGAAACCAAAGCCGGTGCCGGCATCGGCGCCGATGATGCGGCTTACATCGCCGCCGGTGCGAAGATCGTCGGTTCGGCCAAGGAAATTTTCGAAAAGTCCGACATGGTCGTCAAGGTCAAGGAGCCGCAGCCCGCCGAATGGGCGCAGCTTCGCGATGGCCAGTTGCTCTACACCTATCTGCACCTTGCTCCCGATCCGGAACAGACCAAGGGCCTGCTGGCCTCGGGTGTTACCGCCATCGCCTACGAGACCGTTACCGACGAGCGCGGCGGCTTGCCGCTGCTGGCGCCGATGTCGGAAGTCGCCGGTCGCCTGTCGATCCAGGCCGGTGCGGTGGCGCTGCAGAAGGCCTATGGCGGTCGCGGCATCCTGCTCGGCGGCGTTCCCGGCGTTCTGCCGGCCAAGGTTGCCGTCATCGGCGGCGGTGTCGTCGGTCTGCACGCCGCGAAGATGGCTGCCGGCCTCGGTGCCGAAGTCACCATCATCGACCGTTCGCTGCCGCGACTGCGCCAACTCGATGATATTTTCGCCGGCCGCGTACGCACCCGCTACTCGACGATCGATGCGTTGGAAGACGAGGTTTTCGCCGCCGATCTGGTTATCGGCGCGGTGCTGATCCCCGGTGCCGCTGCGCCGAAACTGGTGACGCGCGAAATGTTGTCCGGCATGAAGAAGGGTGCCGTCATCGTCGATGTCGCCATCGACCAGGGCGGTTGCTTCGAGACCTCGCATGCGACGACCCATTCCGAGCCGACCTATGAGGTCGACGGCATCATTCACTATTGTGTCGCCAACATGCCGGGCGCCGTTCCGATCACCTCGGCGCATGCGCTGAACAATGCGACGCTGCAGCATGGTCTCGCCCTTGCCGATCGCGGCTTGCGGGCAATTGCCGAGGACAGGCACCTGCGCAACGGTCTCAACGTCCACAAAGGCCGCGTCACCAACCAGCCGGTTGCGGAAGCATTGGGTTACGAAGCCTATGCGCCGGAAAGCGTGCTGAACGTAGCGTAAGTTCTCTCGCGTTAGGTCAATCGAAGGAGGCGCCGGCTTCGTCCAAGGGGCCGGCGCCTTCGTTTGTGGATATGGCCCCAAAGTTTTCTTCTGTCATTCTGGGCTTGTCCCGAACATCACGGGCAGTGAGGGCTGCTATCGATCCGAAGCGCCAGCGTCGCAAGCCCTGCGGACGCCATACGGAAGTATCCCATTCTCTCTTGCCAAGCCCGCAAATCGGTGGCTTGCTCGGTCGATATCTGGGAGAGAACGCGCATGTCATTCGAACATTGGATTGCCTTCGTGGCCGCATCCGCCATTCTGCTGGCCATTCCCGGCCCGACGATCCTGCTGGTGATTTCTTATGCGTTGAGCCATGGCCGCAAATCGGCGACGGCGACCGTCGCCGGTGTGGCGCTCGGTGATTTTACCGCCATGACCGCCTCGATGCTTGGCCTCGGTGCCTTGCTTGCCGCGTCCGCTGCTTTGTTCACGGTGTTGAAATGGGTCGGCGCGGCCTATCTGATCTATCTTGGCATAAAGCTCTGGCGCGCGCCGGTAAGCGATCCCGGTGAAACCAAAGATGCGGAGCCGGCGAAGGAGCGGCCTTTGCGCATCTTCCTGCACACCTACGTCGTCACGGCGCTGAACCCGAAGAGCATCGTCTTTTTTGTCGCCTTCCTGCCGCAGTTCCTCGACCTGACGCGTCCGATCGCCATGCAGATGGTCATCTTCGAAACGACCTTCCTCGTGCTCGCCACGCTGAACGCCGCCGCTTATGGCCTGATGGCCTCGATGGCGCGGCAGACGATTCGCAAGCCGGCGGTCCAGCGTGTCGTCAATCGCACCGGCGGCTCCCTGATGATCGGCGCCGGCCTGCTTGCGGTCGGCTGGAAGAAGGCGGCCGCCTGAGCCGGGGCGAAACAACTGCAAAGGCCTGTGCATTTTTCGACTTCGCCGCAGAAACCCGCTGCATTCTTTGCTAAAGGATCTGCCGTTGGCTCTGCGGCGAGTCACTGAAAACAGCAAACGAGGAAAATTCATTGCAGGTCGGCATCGATATGGGTGTGGTTTCGGGCGGCGCCAGCGCGAAGCTTGATATCGAGGAGCTTCTTGCCACCCGCCTTCTGGTCCAGGGCAATTCCGGTTCCGGCAAGTCGCACCTGCTGCGCCGTCTTCTCGAGCAGTCCGCGCCGTGGGTGCAGCAGGTCGTCATCGACCCGGAAGGCGATTTCGTGACGCTTTCGGACCGGTTCGGGCACGTCGTCGTCGATGGCGAGCGCAGCGAAGCGGAACTGACCGGCATCGCCACCCGTATCCGCCAGCATCGCGTCTCCTGCGTGCTGACGTTGGAAGGATTGGAGATCGACCAGCAGATGCGCGCCGCCGCCGCTTTCCTCAACGGCCTGTTCGATGCCGATCGCGAGTTCTGGTATCCGGTGCTCGTCGTTGTCGACGAGGCGCAGATGTTTGCCCCCTCGGTTGCCGGCGAAGTCTCCGAAGACGCGCGAAAAATGTCGCTGGGCGCCATGACGAACCTGATGTGTCGTGGCCGCAAACGCGGGCTGGCGGGCGTCATCGCCACGCAGCGACTGGCAAAACTCGCCAAGAACGTCGCGGCCGAGGCTTCGAATTTCCTGATGGGCCGCACCTTCCTCGATATCGACATGGCACGTGCCGCGGACCTGCTCGGCATGGATAGGCGCCAGGCGGAAATGTTCCGCGACCTTAAGCGCGGCAATTTTGTTGCCCTTGGCCCGGCGCTGTCGCGGCGGCCGTTGCCGATCGTCATTGGCCAGGTGGAAACCTCGGCGCGGTCGTCGAGCCCGAAACTGATGCCGATGCCGGAAGCGCCGGCGGATGTCGAGGACCTGATCTTTACGCCCGACCCCGAAGAATTCAATCGGCCGATGGTCCGCCGCGCGCCGCCGGCGCCGCGACCGACGACCGATATTCTTGCCGAGCTTTCCCGCTCGGCACCGGCCGCCGTCGCCATGACGGAGCCGAAGGCCAGTGTGCCTGACATCTCCGAAGAGGAGAAGGAAACGCGGCTTGTCGCCGTGCTCTCGGAAATTCTCGGCGATCCCGAGGCTGCCTTCCGCTCCGATGCCGTTCTGTATCAGGAGTTTCTGGTTCGCGCCCGCATGCGCCGGATCACGGGTGCGCCGATGCCGCTCCCGGAGTTTCGCCGGCGCGTGGCCATCACGCGCTCCGGCGTCGACGAGGAGACTGCTGCCGGCGAATCCTGGGCCGGTGCCCTGGATCTCTGCGCACGCGTTTCCGAAGACCTGCAGGGCGTCTTCCTGCTTCTGGCCTGTGCGGCGATCAGGAACGAGGCCTGCCCATCGGATGCCCGCCTTGCCCGCGCCTACGGCACGCATTCCGCCCGCCGCGCCCGGCGGCTTCTCGGTTATTTCGAGGAGCAGGGCGTCGTCGTCGTCCACACGGATTTTTCCGGCAAGCGCATCGTTGCCTTCCCGGATATCGGAGCGGAGACGTCGCCCGGGGATGCCAATGCGCCGGACGAGCCGGGGCAATTGGCGGCGGAGTAGCGGCTAGGTTTCGATGACGTGCAGTGCCTCGTGACCGCCGATGACGGCATTTGCATTGATGCGGCGGTCGAAGGTGGCGAGCTTGCCGTTCTTGAAGCGTGCGAGGCCAAGTAGATAAATGTCCGTTATCGCGCCCGGCTTGCGGATCTCTTCGATATCGAAAATCGCTGGATCCAGTAGGCTGATGTCATCGCCCCAAAAGCGATGCTCCGTCATCTGGCGCATGTAGTTGAAAAGAGCGGCGATTTCGACCGGCTTTCCCGCCCAATTGGGATAGCGCGGATTGGACATGATCCGCAGCAGGCCGTTTTCGGTAAGTGGGCAACTCGCCCAATCCTTTCCTCCGACGGTTGAGAACCAGTTGAATGCCGGAGGGTGGTGGATGTGGCTCGAGTCGAGGAGAGGAATCAGAATGTTGACGTCGAGCAGATAGGTCACGGATATTCGTCGCGTAGGGCGTTGACGATTTCCGGCGTCACCGGCGTGTTGCCGGGTTTACTGAGGATAACAGGCACACCGTTCCGGACGACGATCAGCGGCGCGTTTTTCAGGCCGTTTCGCGCGATTTCGGTCATGACTTCGTCGAGGGTACGATTCTGCTTTTTGGCAATCGCCTCGGCTGCTTCCAGCACATCGTCATCGATCTTCAGAGTTGTCTGCATCGCTTTTCTCCAGCGTTGTTCTGAATATAGGCACATTTTCGCGACTTCTCAATGTGGACGCTGCTTGACATTCCCATGACACCGGCCTAAAGACCCCGCCAGCACCGGGCAGCAATGTCCGGTGTTTCATTTGACATGTCCCGTGGCCTTTCCGTTCGCGAATGTGAGAGGCCTGTCAGAACTTCCAAAACGAGGTTCAAAGGAGGGCGTGTTTCCTTGATCCGTGCCGGCAACGGTGCGGTGTAACGTTCTGAAAGGAAATGCGATGAGCAAGCGCGAATCGTCCAAGTACAAAATTGACCGCCGTATGGGCGAAAACATCTGGGGTCGTCCGAAGTCCCCGGTTAACCGCCGCGAATACGGCCCGGGCCAGCACGGCCAGCGCCGCAAGGGCAAGCTTTCGGACTTCGGCGTGCAGCTGCGCGCCAAGCAGAAGCTGAAGGGCTATTACGGCGACATCCGCGAAAAGCAGTTCCGCGCCACCTACGACGAAGCCAACCGTCGCAAGGGTGACACCTCGGAAAACCTGATCGGCCTGCTCGAGTCGCGTCTCGACGCGATCGTGTACCGCGCCAAGTTCGTTCCGACGGTCTTTGCTGCCCGTCAGTTCGTCAACCATGGCCACGTCACCGTCAACGGCGTTCGCGTCAACATCGGTTCCTACCGTTGCAAGGTCGGCGATGTCATCGAAGTTCGCCAGAAGTCCAAGCAGCTCGTTTCGGTTCTCGAAGCCGTTGCCCTGACCGAGCGTGACGTTCCGGATTACGTCGAAGTCGACCACAACAAGATGGTTGCGACCTTCGCCCGCGTTCCGACCCTGTCCGACGTTCCGTACCCGGTCGTCATGGAACCGCACCTGGTCGTCGAATTCTATTCGCGTTAATTTTCGCGAATCGGTATTCAAGATTTGGAAAGCCGCTCTTCGGGGCGGCTTTTTTATTGACGAGAGGGAGCGCGGATGCCGGATTTGCAGACCATCGTTGAAGACATTCACCAGGCACTTCTGCCGCGGCTCGGCGAAGGCGCCGTCGCCGATTACATTCCGCAGCTTGCGAAGATAAACCCGAAGCAACTGGGCATCGCCGTGGCCACCACCGGCGGAGAACTGCACCTGGCCGGCGATGCCGCCACGCCGTTCTCGATCCAGAGCATTTCCAAGGTGTTCATGCTGACGCTGGCGCTCGGCAAGGTGGGCGAGGGCATCTGGAAACGGGTCGGCCGCGAACCGTCCGGATCGCCGTTCAACTCCATCGTCCAGCTTGAGCGCGAAAACGGCATCCCGCGCAATCCCTTCATCAATGCCGGCGCGATTGCCGTCACCGATACCGTTCTGGCCGGTCACCAGCCGCGCGAGGCGATCGGCGAACTGCTGCGGTTCGTCCGATACTTGGCAGACGACGACACGGTATCCATCGACGATGCTGTCGCCCGCTCAGAGACGCAGACGGGGTTCCGCAATTTTGCGCTTGCCAACTTCATGCGCTCCTTCGGCAATATCGATCACCCGGTCGAGCATGTGCTCGGCGTCTATTTCCATCAATGCGCCCTGTCGATGACCTGCGCACAGCTCGCCCGCGCTGGCTTGTTTCTTGCCGCCCGCGGCGCCAATCCGCTGACGGGGCACACGGTGGTGTCCGCCAAGCGGGCGCGGCGCATCAACGCGCTGATGCTGATGTGCGGCCACTATGACGGCTCCGGCGAATTTGCCTATCGCGTTGGCCTGCCGGGCAAGAGTGGTGTCGGTGGTGGTATCCTCTGCGTTGCTCCCGGTGTTGCCTCGGTCGCCGTCTGGTCGCCGGGCCTGAACAAGGTCGGCAATTCGCTGCTCGGCTCGGAGGCGCTGGAAATGCTGGCGGCGCGCACCGGCTGGTCGGTTTTCGACATGTGAACCGCCGGTAGCGCGGCAAAGCGCGCTGCAAGGCAAAAACACCTTGATCTTGCGGTCCATAGCGGGCATTGCCTTTGCGCATCAGCCCGCAACGGTTTTGTCCGGAACGAGACGCCATGAACATCGCCATACCGGTCATCGACGAGCCGGATATTGCGGACGAGGCAGCCGAAGGCGGCGCCCATCCGCTGTTTGCCGAGGCCCCCCGCTCGGTGTCCTTCAACAAGCTGCGCAAGCGCCTGCTGCGACAGGCCCGCCAGTCCATCGAAGATTTCGGCATGCTGAAGGGCCAGAAGCGCTGGCTCGTCGGTGTTTCCGGCGGCAAGGACAGTTATGGCTTGCTGGCGCTGCTGCTCGACCTGAAATGGCGCGGGCTTCTGCCGGTCGACCTCATCGCCTGCAACCTCGACCAGGGTCAGCCGAATTTCCCCAAACATATCCTGCCGGAATACCTGACCAGCATCGGCGTGCCGCACCGCATCGAATATCGCGACACTTATTCGATCGTGAAGGAAAAGGTGCCGGCAGGCGCCACCTACTGTTCGCTCTGTTCCAGGCTGCGTCGCGGCAACCTCTATCGCATCGCCCGCGAAGAGGGATGCGATGCGCTGGTCCTCGGCCATCACCGCGAGGACATCCTCGAAACCTTCTTCATGAACTTCTTCCATGGCGGAAGGCTCGCCGGCATGCCCGCCAAGCTCTTGAACGACGAGGGCGACCTGATGGTGCTGCGTCCGCTCGCTTATGCGGCGGAGGACGACCTTGCCAAGTTTGCGGCGGCCATGCAGTTCCCGATCATTCCCTGCGACCTCTGCGGCTCGCAGGACGGCCTGCAGCGCAATGCCATGAAGGCGATGCTTGCCGATATCGAAACGCGCATGCCGGGCCGCAAGGATACGATGCTGCGTGCACTCGCGCATGTGAACCCTTCGCACCTGCTCGATCCGAAACTCTTCGATTTTTCCAGTCTGATGTCCGTTGAGAGGAATGTATCCGATGACCGTTGATGTGACTGCGCTTGCCGATCTGCTGCGTCGTGCGGCGAAAGCCGAAATCATGCCGCGCTTCCGGCGGTTGGGTGACGGCGATGTCCGCACCAAGACCGACGCCACCGACCTCGTCACCGAGGCGGATGAATCGGCAGAGCGGATGATGCGTGCCGAACTGGCGAAGACGCTGCCGAACGCCGTCTTCATCGGCGAGGAGTCCGTCGCCAGCGATCCGGACCTGCTCTACAAGCTGCCGGATGCGGAACTGGCGATCGTTGTCGATCCTGTTGACGGCACCTTCAATTTTGCCGCCGGCGTGCCGGCCTTCGGCGTCATGGCGTCCGTCGTCTGGAAGGGCGAGACGGTTGCCGGCATCATCTACGATCCGATGGGCGACGACTGGGTCATGGCGGAAAAGGGCGCTGGCGCCTGGCTGCGCCGACCCGAGGACAGCAATGCGCTGCGGTTGAAGGTCGCTGATCCTGTCGGGCTCGAGCATATGGTCGGCATGGCATCGACCGGCTACCTGGAGAAGAACGTGCGCGCCGAAGTGATGCACAGCCTTGCCAAGGTACGTTATGCCGCCAGCTATCGCTGCGCTGCTCACGAATACCGCGCTTTTGCCGGTGGCCACGTGCATTTCGTCATGTACAACAAGCTGATGCCCTGGGACCATCTGGCCGGCACGCTGATCTCGCAGGAGGCCGGCGCGTATGCTGCACGTCTCGACGGCTCGCCCTATCTTCCCAAGCATGTCGATGGCGGCCTGCTTCTGGCAACCGACAAGGAATCGTGGCAGCGCCTCAAGACCGAGGTTTTCGCCGCTATCTGACGGATCGGCACACCACAATGAAAAAGGCGCGGAACTTGCCGGTTCCGCGCCTTTTTGTTTGTCCAATAACTGCCTGATCAGACACGCGGATTGTGTGGGTGGAAGAGCTGCCCCTTCTCGCCGATCAGCACGAAGATCAGACCAACGATCGAGACGCTGAAGAAGCCGGCCACCATCGGCAACGCGGTGCCGTCGAAGGCCTGACCGATAGCCGCACCGATGGCGGCGCCGCCCACCGTGCTCATGAAGCCGAGCACGGAGGATGCGGTACCGGCTACATGGCCGAGCGGTTCCATGGCAAGCGAATTGAAGTTCGAGCCGATCCAGCCGAACTGGAACATCGCCAGGCCGAAGAAGCTGAGGAACAGCAGGAACGGCATGGGCTGCGGTCCGAACAACTGCACCAGCAGCCACAGGAAGGTGATGGCGATGAATCCCAGCAGCGAGGCATGCGACAGCCGGCGCATGCCGAAACGCCCGACCAGCCGGGAATTAAGGAAGGACGCGAAGGACATGAACAGCGCCACGGCGGCGAAGGCGACCGGGAACAGCACGCCCAGACCGTAGATGCCGACATAGATCTGCTGCGCCGAGTTGATAAACCCGAAGAGTGCGCCAAAAATGAAGGTGCTGGCGATGGTGTAACAGAGGGCAACACGGGTCGTCAGCACGATGCGGAAGCCACCGAGCACCGATGAGAAGGTGAAGGGGCGGACATCGGCGGGGTTCAGCGTCTCCGGCAGGCGCAGGTACATCCAGGTGGTGACGATCATTCCTGCGACAGCGATGAACAGGAAGATGAGGTGCCAGTTGCCGACCAGCATCACCGTCTGGCCGATGCCGGGGGCGATGACCGGAACGACCATGAACACCATCATGATCAACGACATGGCTTCCGCCATGCGCCGGCCGCCGAAGACGTCGCGGACGATCGACACGGTAATGACGCGGGTCGCGGCAGAGCCGACACCCTGGATGAAGCGCAGGGCGAGCATCAGCCCAAAGGACGGCACGGCGACGATGGCAAGGGCGGAAACGATGTAGATGATCAGGCCGATCAGCATCGGCAGGCGGCGACCGAACCGGTCGGACAGCGGCCCGTAAAACAGCTGTGCGATACCGAATCCGATGAGGTAGGCCGAAACGACATATTGCCGATGGTTCTCGTTCTCGACGCCGAGGCTGGCGCCGATCTCCTGAAGCCCAGGCAGCATGATGTCGATGGCAAGCGCATTCAACGCCATCAGGAACGCCATCATGACGATGAATTCGACTTTACCCATGCCCTTGAGCTGGGCGGGCATGGTTTCCGATGGAGATGTCACGATGGATATTCCCGAATAAAAGGTAAGGCGCCGTTATTATCCGGCGCCTTTGCAAAATTCCAATGAAAATTCGGAATGAGTCCGATGATATCAGGCGGCGCCGCGCACCGCGATGCCCTGCTGCTCCAGATGCGTCTGGAGTTCGCCGGCCTGGAACATCTCGCGGACGATATCGCAGCCGCCGAGGAATTCGCCCTTGATGTAGAGCTGTGGAATGGTCGGCCAGTTGGAATAATCCTTGATGCCCTGACGGATTTCCGCGTCGGCGAGCACGTTGATACCCTTGTAGTCGATGCCGAGGTAGTCGAGGATCTGGACCACCTGGCCGGAGAAACCACACTGCGGGAACTGCGGCGTGCCTTTCATGAAGAGCACCACGTCGTTGCTCTTGACTTCGTTGTCGATGAATTCGTTGATGCCGCTCATGAGGCTCTTTCCTTTCACATGCGGGTTCAAGATCCGCAGTTTGACAGTTCGGCTTAAATAGCAATGCCGCAAAATGAATTCCAGCGCTGTGACGAAAAAACGGCGCAGAACCGGCGAGTTTCAGCAGCTGGAAGCAGCGTTATTGTGTCGCGTCGCAGCGTTCTTCGCCGGTTTTGCTGATCTTGAGCGATTTCAGGTCAAGCTGCTTGCGTTCGGCAACCGCCGAGCCCATGCCGTTTGCCTGGTTTTCCGCAAAACTCGGGCAGTTTTCCGCGGTCGCTTCGCCGGTGCGCTCCCAGAAGGCGAGTTTGCCGCCGGAAACCTCGTACTCGTCGGCTGGAACATCCAGAACGCTTTTGCCGGTAGAGAGGTCGTAGACGACGAGATCGCCTTGCGGCCCGGTCGAGCGGGTGAGGATCAGGTATTTTCCGGTCTGATCGCCGTACCACAGGGGATCGCCCGGCTCACCGATGACAAGGTCGGCCTTGTCGGCATCGAAGCGGCAGGAAGCCGGCTTCTTCTTGCCCTTGAGTGCCGTCACCGCAAATTGCGCGCCGGCATCCTCGTCGTAGCTCTGCACTGCCACGGCATACTCTTTGTTGGCGTGGCATTCCACCTCGCCGGCGAAAACGGGCAAGGGCGCCAGAAGGCAAGCTGCAGCGAGAGAGGCGAATGTAATCGGTCTCGGCATGGCGTTTGATGTCCCGTGAAAAGGGAGGCTCTTATCGGTTGCGTTGCCGGCTGCGGCCAGCGGCGGTGCGACGGCGGCTGACCTGCTTTCTCGCTGGCTTGCGGGCGGCGGTCGAGGTCTTCTTGACGAAGCGCCCGGTCGTCGCCGACCGGGTCTGCCGCTTCTTGCGTTTCGTCGTCGTGCTCTTACGGGTACCCTTCTTCAGGATTTCCTTGAGCACGCTGTTCACGACACCCGTGACCAGCTCCTTCACCAGATCAGCCATGCGTTCCTCCCGCCGTCAGGGGCCGGTGTTGTGTTCAATCGGGTGCGCTGGTCTGCAGGGCGAGCGCGTGCAGCACGCCGCCCATGTTGCCCTGCAGGGCGTTGTAGACCATCTGGTGCTGCTGGACGCGGGTCTTGCCGCGGAATGCCTCGGCGACCACTTCGGCTGCGTAATGGTCACCATCTCCGGCCAGATCACGAATGGTCACCTTGGCGCCGGGGATGCCTGCGCGGATCATGTCTTCGATATCGCCGGGTTTCATGGGCATGTTGGGTCACTCCTCAGACTATTCAGCGGCGGCGACCGTTCCCGAGCCGCCCTCCATGAAGTCAGGGAACCACGATTCATGGGCCGAACGCAATTGCTCAATTGAAACAGGCCGTGCAGAACCCAATGTCACCCACGATCCGCCGGTGCGGCCGATCCACGGGCAGAAGACGCCGGCGGCTTCGGCGCGTTCGTGCACCTTGGTGAGATTGCTTTCCTTGACCGTGATCACGTAGCGGCCCTGGTCCTCGCCGTAGAAGACCGGGATCGGGTCGTGATCGTTGAGCTGGTTGAGATGGGCGCCGATGCCGGATGCCATCGCCATTTCGGCAACGGCGAGCGCGATGCCGCCGGAGGAGCAATCGTGTACCGCCGTCGCCAGACCGTCGGCAATCAGGCCACGAACGAAATCGCCGGCCTTCTTTTCATGGGCGAGGTCGACATGCGGGGCGGGGCCATCGGTGCGGCCATGGATGTCGCGCAGGTAGACCGATTGGCCGAGATGCGTGCCCCAGCTTGCCGGCGCGCCGGCGAGCAGGATCGCCTGGCCCTGTTCGGCAAAGCGGATGCGCGCCATCTTCGTCCAGTCCTTGAGCAGGCCGACGCCGCCAATGGTGGGGGTCGGCAGGATGCCCTGGCCGTTGGTCTCGTTGTAGAGCGAGACGTTGCCGGACACGATCGGGAAGTCGAGAGCGGTGCAGGCCTCGCCGATGCCCTTGATGGCATGCACGAACTGGCTCATGATTTCAGGGCGTTCCGGATTGCCGAAGTTGAGGTTGTCGGTCGCAGCCAAGGGCAGGGCGCCGGTGGCGGTGATGTTGCGCCAGCATTCGGCAACGGCCTGCTTGCCGCCTTCGTAGGCGTCGGCCTCGACATAACGCGGTGTCACGTCGGAGGAGAAGGCCAGCGCCTTCTTCGTATGGCCCTCGACGCGCACGACGCCGGCGTCGCCGCCGGGAAGCTGCACGGAGTTGCCCTGGATCAGCGTGTCGTACTGTTCGTAGACCCAGCGGCGCGACGAGTTGTTGGCGGAGCCGACGAGCTTCAGCAGCGTTTCGGCCACATCGGCCTGCGGAACGTCGTTGGTGGCCAGCGGTGCGGCGACCTTGGCCGGAGTCCAGGGACGGTCGTATTCCGGCGCCTGGTCACCCAGTTCCTTGATCGGCAGGTTGGCGACTTCTTCGCCCTGATGGATGACGCGGAAGCGCAGGTCGTCCGTCGTCTTGCCGACGATGGCGAAGTCGAGGCCCCACTTGACGAAGATCGCCTTGGCTTCCTCTTCCTTTTCCGGGCGCAGCACCATCAGCATGCGTTCCTGGCTTTCGGAGAGCATCATCTCATAGGCGGTCATGCGCTCTTCGCGCACCGGTACCTGGTCGAGATAAAGCTCGATGCCGAGGTCGCCCTTGGCGCCCATTTCGACGGCCGAGCAGGTCAGGCCAGCGGCACCCATGTCCTGGATGGCGATGACCGCGCCGGTCTTCATCAGCTCAAGGCAGGCTTCCAGCAGGCACTTTTCGGTGAAGGGGTCGCCGACCTGCACAGTCGGGCGCTTTTCCTCGATCGATTCGTCGAATTCGGCCGATGCCATGGTGGCGCCGCCGACGCCGTCGCGGCCGGTCTTGGCGCCGAGATAGACGACCGGCAGGCCGACGCCCTTGGCTTCCGAAAGGAAGATGGCATCCGATTTCGCAAGGCCGGCCGCAAAGGCGTTGACGAGGATGTTGCCGTTGTAGCGGGCATCGAACTCGACCTCGCCGCCGACGGTCGGAACGCCGAAGGAATTGCCGTAACCACCGACGCCGGCCACGACACCGGCCACCAGATGGCGGGTCTTCGGATGATCGGGCGCGCCGAAGCGAAGGGCGTTCATCGCCGCGATCGGCCGGGCGCCCATGGTGAAGACGTCGCGCAGGATGCCGCCGACGCCGGTTGCCGCACCCTGGTAGGGCTCGATGTAGGAGGGGTGGTTGTGGCTTTCCATCTTGAAGACGACGACGTCGCCGTCATCGATATCGACGACGCCGGCGTTTTCGCCCGGTCCCTGGATGACGCGTGGTCCCTTGGTCGGCAAGGTGCGCAGCCACTTCTTGGAGGATTTGTACGAGCAGTGCTCGTTCCACATGGCCGAAAAGATACCTAGCTCGGTGAAGGTCGGCTCGCGGCCGATCAGCGAGAGGATGCGTTCGTACTCATCCGGCTTGAGGCCGTGGGAGGCAATCAGGTCCGGCGTGATCGGGCGGGTGTTGGAAATGCTCATGGGTCTTGGGACATCCGTGCGATAGGGCGGCTTTTGGCGTCTCTTTAGCGCAGTTAGATGGACTGCGCGACAGGAAAATCAAACGCCGGCCCCACTATCCCGTCAAGGATCGCAAGGCCGGCGATTGTCATTCCGAAAGGCCTGCAAAACCGCCATGCGGTATGCAGGCAAGGGATTAGAACTTGTAACCGATGGCAAGACCGGCACGGGTCAGGCCGTTGTTGGTGTCGCCGCACAGGTTGGCGTGCGAGGAGTGTTCGATCTGAGCCAGCACGCGCCAGTTCTGCGTCACGTCGTAACCAACGGCCGCATATTCGCGGAACAGCGTGCGGCAGCCGAGTTTCGGACCGCGCGTGCCGTCATAGTCGAGATCGCCATTGTGGATCATGCCGCCGAAGCCGACTTCGAGGAAGGCCTTTTCCGTGATGTTGGCATTCCAGGCCAGACCGGTGAACAGCATGCTCGCTTCGCGGCTGTCGCTGGCAACGGTGCCGCCGACATAGACGCGCGGACGCAGGAGGTGTTCCTTCCAACCGACAGCCGTGTCGTTGTCGAAGGGATCGAAGAACATGGTCAGCTGGTAGAAGCTGCCGCGCTCGTCGTTGGTGCGGGTCTTGTCCACGGCGATCTGGGCGCCGAATCGCAGTTCGTCGAAGAACGGCTCGTCCGTCGCCGGCGCGCCTTCAAAGTCGGCTGCTATGGAGACAGAAGAAAGAAGAAGGCCTGCTACCACCGATACGGCCGAGACAGTTGCCATGCGCACTGCCAAAAATTTGCCGAATTGAAATGCCATTCCAGAAAAGCCCCCAAATCCCAGTTTGACTCGCCCTGATTTGCCGGACGTTAACACTTGCCTTTATCAATGGTAAAGGGCGGATATGCCACACTCATGAATAACTATCGTAGCCGGCCGATCCCGTTTCCAGGAGGCGGCGGACGATCTGGAATCCCTTGTCCGCTTCTTCGGCCGTGCTTTGCGTCGAGAAACCGATTCGAACGCGATGGAAGGCCTTGTCCGAACGCCCGGCCT
Source organism: Rhizobium sp. LjRoot30 (assembly GCF_964253915.1). Lineage (NCBI taxonomy): Bacteria > Pseudomonadati > Pseudomonadota > Alphaproteobacteria > Hyphomicrobiales > Rhizobiaceae > Rhizobium > Rhizobium sp. LjRoot30. Next base: position 51,592 of record NZ_CAXUSG020000016.1, read on the forward strand.
TGAACTCGTCCTCGTCGTCGACCAGCACGCCTTCGCGGAAGGCGGCGTTCTTGAATATGCCGGAAAGCCATGGATCGGGAAGCTTCAGCCACAGGAACGGAATGCCTGCCGCAGCTGAAAATTCGAAACCGGAGAAGGTCCTGCGGGCATAATCCACCCGCGTCGAGAGTTCGGCGATCGCTTTCGTGCGGATTTCCGCGGCCTCGCCCGACAGCACCATGCGGGCGCAAAGCTCGGCCAGCAGGAAGGGCATGCCGCCCGTCACCATCTTGTGGGCGATGCTGACGCGGTGGCTGAAATGCGCCGGGCAGGCGACCCAGCCGCCGCGCACGCCGGCGGAAACGGATTTGGAGAAGCCGCCGACGAGGAACGTTCGCTCCGGCGCGAATTCCGTCAGAAGCGGTGTCGTATTGTCGCTCATGGCGCCGTAGAGATCGTCCTCGACCAGCCAGACATTGTGCTTGCGGGCAATTTCGCCGATCGCCCGGCGACGATCTTCCGGCATGCAGATGCCGGTCGGATTGTGTGCTGTCGGCATCAGGAAGGCGAGTTTCGGGTGCTGCTGGGCGCAGAGCCGCTCGAAATCGGCTGGCACCACGCCGTGTTCGTCCGATTCCACCAGCACGGTCCGCCGGCCGATCAGCCCGGCACTGCGACTGATCCGCGAGTAGGTGAGGTGCTCGAAGACGATCTTGTCACCCGGCACCGTCACGGCGGAGATCACCGCCATGATGGCGGCATGGGCGCCGAGCGCCGGCACGATGCTGTCCGGGGCAGGGCGCCAGTTGCCTTTTGCCAGCCAGCTGGCGCCGGCCTGAAACCAGTGCGACGGGAAAGTCCGGGTATAGCTGGTGATGTCGAGCGGATGATCGCGGGCAATATCCGCCAGGTTGCTGGCGACGGCCTCGCCCTGACCGACATCCGGCGCCGCCGTCGTGTCGAAACGGACGATGCCCGGCGGGGCGTCGATCGGCCGCGTGCCGGTCATCGCTGCCGTGACCGGATCGGGCTGGGCGGAATTCTGGTTCTGCGGCAGGGGCAACACGTAGGTGCCGCGCCCGACTTCGCCACTGACGAGGCCGCGTTCATGCACCAGCGAATAGGCGCGTCCGATGGTGCCGATGGTGACGCCGATATCGTAGGCGAGGTTGCGTTGCGGCGGCAATTTCGTCCCGGGCGACAATGTCCCTTCCGAAATTGCCGATTCAATGCTGTCGGCGAGGCGCACGTAAAGTGGGCCGGTGCCGGTGGAAAGGTCGGGAAGCCAATTTGTCATGATGACAATTCTCACTATTGTCACTGTTATTGAGTCAATTGTATCTCATTCCGTGTCGAATACAATATCGGTTTCAGGAAAAGCGGTGCAATATGGCCAGCACAGATCATTATGTGGGTGCAATAGATACAATTTATCCAGACGGCTATGCGCGGGAAAGGCTGTTTCGCGATACGGGCGAGATGCTGAACCCCGGGCCGGTGCACGGTGATGCGAGCCTGCTGAGCCGGCTATGGTCGTTTGTCTGCCTGTGGCAGCAAGAACGCGCCGGCCGCCTGGCCTTGCGCGAACTGACGGACGATCAGTTGCGCGATATCGGCGTGAGCCGAAAGGAAGCGGGAATCGAAGTCGCGAAATCCTACTTCTGGGATTGACGCATTTCCGGCCAGGCGACTGGAAAGAGTGGCCCGGCGCAGCCAGTCCCAGCCGGCGGCGCCGGGCCTTTCAAGGGCAATTATGGCTTGGAAGCAAAGGCCGCTCTTCAGCAGCCCTGTCCGCCGGCGGCCCAGCGGTTGACGTCCTTGGTGACGCGTGCGCCGACCGCTTCGCCCATCAGCGGACCAAAGGCCTCCAGCTTGGCGGGATTGCCTTCCGCATGAACCACCAGCAGCGGCCGCGCCTCCGGCCTGGTCTTGTGGACGACAAGGATGCGCGGACGACCAGAGAAGGAATTCAATTCCGGCGCCAGGCGGTAAGGCTTGAAGGCAGCGTCGCCCGACTTGAACCAGCAGGCATTGGCGCCCAGCGCCACGCGTTCCATCACCGGCAGTGCGGCCCGATTCGCGGCCGGCGGTGTTTCCGGCTTCGTCTGACAGGCAGCGAGTGCTGAAGCGGCGACAAGAATGCCGAAAATCGGGAGCGGGCGGAAAGGACGGAAAGTGGCCATGTCGGTCTCTGATCGATTGCTACATTACCGTTCTAGCAGTTCCATGGTTAAGCAGCCATTACCCGCGCGCGTTCCGATTACGCGCGGCCTTGCAGGCCAATCGCCGCTGTCACGGCTTCAAAAGCGCCGCGATGGCCGTTTTCGTCGCTTCATCCGGTTTTCCCGAAGTCTCGGCGGAGAAATGGCCGCTTTGGCGAAGCCGTTCCTGCAGGCTGGTCCAGAAGGCGGGGCTCCACTGGCGGTCGAAAAGATCCTTGGTGTTTTCCTCGTCGTCGCCGGCATTGCCTTTCTCGAAGGCGCTCAAAACGAGACCCGCTGCCTTGGCGGCATCGGCGGGTACGCCAAGCCCCTTGTCGGTCATCTCGGCGAGGTTCATATCCGCCAGCGCGTAGTCCTGGGCGCTGGCCTTTTCATACCATTCATGCGCGAGCGCATAATTCTGGGGCACGCCATGGCCGCTTTCGTAGAGGCTGCCGATATTGTTCTGCGCCTCGACAATGTCGTGCTTGGCGGCGATCTGGTACCAGCGCATCGCTTCGACATAGTCCTGCTTTACGCCGTTGCCGCCGTCATAGGCAAAACCGATATCGACGGCCGATTGCGTGTAGCCGAGGTCATAGGCCTTCTGGAAGAGTTTTAGAGCGGCCGCATGGTCGATCGCCACGCCATCGCCTTCGCGGTAGGAGATGCCGAGGTTCTGCGCAGCAAAGGCGACATTCGCTTCGGCTGCTTCGCTCCACAGCGTATGGCTCTTCGCCTTGTCGACGACGGTTCCATAGCCCTCGTCATACAGGTAGCCCAAGGCGCCTTTCGCGGCTGCATAACCCTTGTCGGATGCTGCGGCAAAGCTCGCGAATGCAGCCTGGTAGTCCTCCTTCTCGAATTGTGCGCGTCCAAGCTGATAGCGGTAGCGAGGGGTGCCGGGATCGCCTTCCGCAGCCGCAGTGCAAGCGGCTATGGCCGGTGCGATGTCGATGCTGCCGGTCGCGACACCTTCAGCGATGGCCGACCTTGCCGGATCGAAAGGATGCGTCGCGAGGCGGTCACACACCTCTCCCGGTGTTTCCGCATGGACGAGGGGCGCTGTCGTCAACAGGACCCATGAAAGGGGCAGGAGCATTGTCGGAATCGAAGCCATGCGCATGCCATTTCCTCCCTCGGCCGGTTGGCGGCAAAGCGCTCCGGTGCGTCAACATTTCCATGGTTCTTGACGCAGGGGAAGGGTGGATTATTCACGTCGTCCCGTGGATTGCGGTAGATGATGCTTGGCGGCGCGTTTCGAATGACCGCAGTCGTGAGCAATCCAATAAAAAACGCCGGCAAAATTGCCGGCGTCAGAAAAGCAGCGTGTTTGCCAGCCTTCAGGCAGCGATCACGTCGAGAGCCGAGGCGAAGATGCCGCGTCCATCGGAGCCGCCATGGGCTGCCTCGATCAGGTTTTCCGGGTGCGGCATCATGCCAAGCACGTTGCCCTTTTCGTTCATCACGCCGGCGATGTCATTCATCGAGCCGTTCGGATTCGTGCCTTCGGCATATTTGAACACCACCTGGCCATTGCCTTCGAGCGACTTCAAGGTCTCGGCCTCGACGAAATAATTGCCGTCATGATGGGCAACCGGGCAACGGATGATCTGGCCCGCGGCATAGGCGCGGGTGAAATCCGTCTCGGCGTTGACGACCTGCAGCTTGATTTCCTTGCAGACGAACTTGAGAGAAGCGTTGCGCATCAGCGCGCCCGGCAGCATTCCGGCTTCGACAAGGATCTGGAATCCGTTGCAAACGCCGAGAACCTTGACGCCTTTTTCGGCCTTTTCCTTGATCGCCTGCATCACCGGCATGCGCGCGGCAATCGCGCCGCAACGCAGATAGTCACCGTAGGAGAAGCCGCCCGGAATGACGATCAGGTCGACATCATCGGGAATGCTGGTTTCCGTCTGCCAGACGGTGATCGGCGCCTGACCGGAGATCTTCGTCAGCGCCGCGATCATGTCGCGGTCACGATTGAGGCCAGGAAGTTGGACGACGGCGGATTTCATGGGTGCGGTTCAAACCTTGCTTGAGCTTCTGCCAGTTCACGGAGTTCGAGGCGGTTTTCTATACGGTCGAGACGGCTTTCATGCCGGGCGAGAACACCGTAGATGTTATGAATGTCCTGCTGCATCGAGATCATCGTGCCACGCATGGCATTCATCTCGGATTTCAACTCTCTTTGAGTGAGTTTCACATCCGAAACATCTGCTTGTATCCGCTTGAGCAACTCGTACATCAACTCGTTGGTAACTTCCGCCATCGCTCGCTCCACAACCTTTAGTCGATGGCGATAGTATAGTTCTCAATCACCGTGTTTGCGAGCAGTTTTTCGCACATCGCCTTGAGGTCGGCCTCGGCCTTGGCGCGGTCGGCGCCATCAAGCTCGAGATCGAAGACCTTGCCCTGGCGGACATGGCCGACGCCTTCGAAGCCGAGGGCGCCGAGGGCGCCTTCGATGGCCTTGCCCTGCGGATCGAGAACGCCGTTCTTCAACGTGATGGTCACGCGTGCCTTGATCACTATCGTCTTCCCCTAAAGATCTTACTTTACCAGAACCGGACCGGTGCCGCGGACGGGTTCGTTTTCATTGATGATGCCGAGACGGCGTGCCACTTCCTGATAGGCTTCGAGCAGGCCGCCGAGGTCCTCGCGAAAACGGTCCTTGTCGAGCTTCTGGCGGGTTTCGATGTCCCAGAGGCGGCAGCTGTCCGGCGAAATCTCGTCGGCCAGGATGATGCGCATCATGTCGCCCTCGAACAGGCGGCCGCATTCGATCTTGAAGTCGATGAGCTGGATGCCGACGCCGAGGAACAGGCCGGTCAGGAAGTCGTTGACGCGGATGGCGAGGGCCATGATGTCATCAAGCTCAGCCGGATTTGCCCAGCCAAAGGCGGTGATGTGCTCTTCGGAGACCATCGGGTCGTCGAGTGCATCCGACTTGTAGTAGAATTCGATGATCGAGCGCGGCAGGACCACGCCTTCGTCGATGCCGAGGCGCTTGGCCATGGAGCCGGCGGCGACGTTGCGCACGACGATCTCCAGCGGGATCATCTCGACTTCCTTGATCAGCTGCTCGCGCATGTTCAGCCGGCGGATGAAATGCGTCGGAATGCCGATCTTGTTGAGATGGCTGAAGATGTATTCGGAAATCCGGTTGTTCAGGACGCCCTTGCCATCGATGACATCGTGTTTTTTCTTGTTGAAGGCGGTCGCATCGTCCTTGAAGAACTGGATCAGGGTGCCGGGCTCGGGACCTTCGTAAAGGATCTTGGCCTTGCCCTCGTAAATACGGCGGCGACGGTTCATGGTATTTTTCTCTGTTGTTGGCGCTCTTGGGCAGCGCGTGGAACGTTCGTTAGTGCGGTCCCTTATCGGAAAAGTCCGGAATCCACAATGCGCCTGTGGCGGCTTCCAGGGGAATTCATCGGAGCCTTCTCATCTTTCCATCGGGAAACGCGGTTGGGCGGCGTCTACATGTCAGCATGATTTTCACCTTTGTAAGGCCGGCCAGGTTTCTGCTGCTGTCATGGCCGTCCGGTTTAACCGGCCCATCCTGCCGTTTGCAGCCTGTGTGACGCTTTCTTCGCGCGTGCCGCAATTTGGCAAACTTCGCATTGCACTTTCGTCATGCATTTGATTTATGGGAACGGAACCCATACGAACACGATACGCCGGGGAGATTCTTATATGAGCGCCATGAGTGATCGCGAAAAGGCCTTTGAAAGCAAATTCGCACTGGACCAGGAATTGAAGTTCAAGGCTGAGGCGCGGCGCAACAAGCTGCTTGGCCTGTGGGCAGCCGGGCTTCTCGGCCGCGACGATGCAGATGCCTATGCGCGCGATGTGGTCGCTTCCGATTTCGTCGAGGCCGGCGATGAAGACGTCTTCCGCAAGATTCGCGCCGATTTCGATGCCGCCGGCGTTGCCGTCAGCGACACCGACCTGCGCAGCAAGATGCTCGAGCTTCTGGCCCAGGCTGTCGAGCAGATCCAGAACAGCTGATTTCAAGCGAAAACGTTTCAAACCTCTGGCCGCGGACACCCTGTTCCGCGGCTTTTTCGTGAATCAGCCTTTACCGGCGCGGCGGATCTTGCCGTGCATTTCGTGGACGGGATGTTCGCTGGCGCGCCATTCCTCGGCGATCAGGAAGGGTTCGATCGCCTCGAAGGGCATCGCCCGGGCAAGCGCCCAGCCCTGGAGGATGTCGCATCCCAGTTCGGAGAGGATGCGGACGTGATCGCGGGTTTCGACGCCCTCTGCAACCACATTGATGTTCAGCGATCTGCCGATCTCGATGATCGAGCCGACCATCTTGCGCTGTTCGGCAGACGACGGAATGAGCTTGACCAGCTCCCTGTCGATCTTGAGGGTCGTCGGGCTGATCCGGAGCAGGCTGACGATCGAGGCGTGGCCGGTGCCGAAATCGTCGATCTCGATGTCGATGCCGAGCTTGCGCAGCCGGGCGAGGTTCTGCACCACGCCGGTGTCGCAGGTATCGAGGAAAATCGATTCCAGCAATTCGAAGGACACCGTTCCGGGCTTGATCTTCATGCCGCGCAATTTTTTCGTCAGGGCCGGATCATTCAGCCGCCGTGCGGACACATTGACCGAAATCTTCGGCACAGGAAGCTTCTTGGCCATCCATAGCCGGTGATGGGCGAGTGCCTTTTCCAGCACCAATGCATCGATCATAGACACCACGTCGAGATCTTCGGCGACGGGAAGAAACTTGTCGGGGGTAAGGATGCCCTTTTCCGGATGGACCCAGCGCACCAGCGTTTCCACGCCGGTGACATCGAGCGTGCGGGCACAGAATTGCGGCTGGTAGAAGGGTACGAACTGATCCTGTTCCAGCGCATACAGGATATCGTCGGCCAGCCGCTTGTTGTGAATGATCTGGTCCTGGACATCGCGAGAGAAGAATTCGTGACGATTGCGGCCGCGGTTCTTGGCGCGGTAGAGAGCGATGTCGGCATTCAGCAGCAATTGTTTGGCGTTCAACTCCGCGCCATCGTCGCTGGCGATGCCGATGCTGGCTCCGAAACGGATGGTATGCCCGTCATAGAGGACCGGCTTGCACAATTCCTTTATGATGCGGTCGGCAAGAGAGGCGAGCTTGCGTTGCGTACCGTCCATGTCCGTGAGCAGGACGAATTCGTCGCCGCCGATGCGTGCCACGAAGTCCTGGCTGCGCAGGTTGGCTTTGAGCACGTTCGCCGCGTGCTGGAGCATGGTGTCGCCGGCACGGTGACCAAGCGTATCGTTGATTTGCTTGAAGCGGTCGAGATCGATGTGAAAGATCACCATCGTCGCGCCGCTGCGTCGGCATTCCTCGGCACGGGCATCGAGAACCTCGTCGAGGTAGCGCCGGTTGGGCAGCCCTGTCAGATAATCGTGAAGCGCATTGTGCTCGATGCGCGCCTTGGCCATTTCCAGCTCGCGGTTGCGGGCCTCCGCCAGTGTCTTTGCCCTTTCGAGTTCCCGCCGCAGGATGATGTCGCCGGTGACGTCCCAGTTCGCGCCCACCAGCTTGCGTTTGCCGTTGCTATCGGTGAAGGCCTTGTTGCGGGATTCGATATGCCGCACCTTGCCGTTTGCCAGCACGACCCTGTAATCGTTGCGGAATTCGTTTTCGCCGTCGAGATGGGTTTCGACGCAGGCGAGTGCCGTTGCCGCGTCTTCCGGATGAAGCATCGATTCCCACAAGTCGCCGGGTTTGAGGTTCGGCGTCCCTTCCATGCCGAACATTTCCAGCAGCCGATCATCCCATTTGACGGTCGAGGTTTCGAGATCGGCTTCGAACACGCCGATGTCTGATATCGATAGCGCCAGTTCCAGGCGCCTCGAAAGCTGGGCCAGCATTTCTTCTGCTGCCTTGCGCTGGGTTATGTCGGTGTCGGTGCCGATAACGCGTGTCGGTTTGCCGTCCTTGTCCCACTCCACCGCCGCACCGCGGCACTCAACCCAGACCCAGTGGCCGTCCTTGTGGCGCTCGCGATACTGGAACATCGCATAGTCCGGGTCGCCGCTGTTCTGCCGCTCGATCGCCTCGACGACATAGTCGCGGTCGTCGGGATGAAGCAGTTGCAGCCAGTTCTCGAAACCCTCGGCCAATTGTTCGTCCGGCGCCAGCCCGCGTATGGCCTTCCAGGTGTCGGAGTAATACATGACGCCGGTCGCGTAATTCTGGTCCCACACGCCGGTGCCGGAATTCACCAGGGCATCCCGCCAGCGGTTTTCCCGCAGGATCAGCTCGTCGACCTGTGTCTTGCGGGCGTGGATGTCGAATGTCGTTACCAGGATCGCTGCCGGTGGCGAAGCGGTGGAAGCATTGAGAGCGATCCGATACCAGTGATATCCGTTTTCCGCGGTGCCGCATCGGAGTTCGACACGAGCATTTTCGATATCGCCACGTCGTGTCGCAACGATGAGATTGATCAGATTGTCTCGGTCTTCGGGATGGACGAGATCGGCAAGCGCCAGGCCCGAGACACTCCGTTCTGCCGGGTGAAGTTTCGAGAAGGCAGGATTATGGAAGAGAACAAAGCCGTCTGCGTCAAGAAATGCCAAGCCGGTCGACATGCCTGCAACGATCTCGCGCAAGCACTTTTCGTCGGCCAGGATCTGACCGCTCTCTGAATCCTTGGGCTCACAATGTGACGTCAACGCAAAAACTCGCTTGGACAAGCTGCCATAGTGCCAAGATAGATTTAAAGTGACATTAATGCGGTTTCAGGACAGAACCGGCATTTTTTATGCTTGCAGGCGGCTCAGGAACTGGGCGAACACCATTGAACCTTCCGGCCATGGGCCGTGGCCCGAGGCGGTATTCAGGTGGCCGGAGTCGCCGGCGTCGATCAGCAGCGAACCCCAGGCATTGGTGATGTCCTCGGCATGCTCGTACGTGCCGAACGGATCGGAGCGGCTGGCGATGGTGATGGACGGAAAGGGCAAGGGATCGCGGGGATAAGGCCCGAACGCCGCCAGTTCCTGGGGCAGCAGGTCGGAAGGCGTCAGGTCCGGAGGTGCTGCCAGGAAAGCGCCGGCGATACGCTGGCCAAACTGCGGTGCTGCATGCACCACGGCGGCGACGCCGAGCGAATGCGCGACAAGCACGACCGGCTTGGTCGCCGCCTCGACGGCTTCGATGATCCGGCTTGTCCAGTCACCGAGGACCGGCGTCATCCACTCCGCCTGCTCGACGCGTCGCGCCGTGCTGAGCTTTTCCTGCCAGCGGGTTTGCCAATGCTGCGGGCCGGAATTGCCATGGCCCGGGATGATGAGAATGTCTGCTTCCGATACTTTCATGGCCGTGATGTGCGATCGCGCGGTTTCGAAGTCAAGGGGAAACGATGGCGCCGCTGGCACCATCGCGATTTCAAAACGGTGTCACTTGGTAAGCGGATAACATTTGTCGGTGGAGAAGGCACCGGAATTGAAACCCATCTGGCAGATCACCACGGCATCATCCTTTTCCAGGAAGACGGCGTAACTTTCCGAAATCGGCGCCACGTTGATGATGTCGTAACCGGATTTGACCAGCTCCAGGATGGATTGCGGTGTTTCCGCCGCTGCCAACCCGGCAAGGGACGAAGAAAACACTGCGGCAAGGAACAGGATTTTTGGAAACCTCATGCTTAGCCTCCCTGTGATGACGTGCGACAAGGCACGACAGGCAGTCTAATACAGAGTGCCATGCCGGCGAAGTGTGCTTGAGCACTGTCGCCGGCATGTTTTTCGATTGTCGCCCGTGGTCGGTCAGACGGAGCCGAACACCCGGCGGAAGATCGTATCGACATGCTTGGTGTGGTAACCGAGGTCGAATTTTTCGCGGATATCGGCTTCGGAAAGGGCAGCGCGCACTTCCTGGTCTGCCAGAAGCTCTTCGAGGAAGTCCTTGCCCTGTTCCCATACCTTCATGGCGTTGCGCTGCACCAGGCGGTAGGCGTCTTCACGCGAGACGCCGGCCTGCGTCAGCGCCAGCAGCACGCGCTGCGAATGGACAAGGCCGCGGAACTTGTTGAGGTTCTTCAGCATGTTGTCCGGATAGATCACCAGCTTTTCAATGACACCGGCGAGCCGGTTGAGGGCGAAATCGAGGGTGATCGTCGTGTCCGGGCCGATAGCGCGCTCGACGCTGGAATGGCTGATATCGCGTTCGTGCCAAAGGGCAACGTTCTCCATGGCCGGCACGACCGACATGCGCACCAGGCGTGCGAGACCGGTGAGGTTTTCGGTCAGAACCGGGTTGCGCTTGTGCGGCATGGCCGACGAGCCCTTCTGGCCGGGCGAGAAGAATTCCTCGGCTTCCAGCACTTCGGTGCGCTGCATGTGGCGGATTTCGATGGCGACGTTCTCGATCGACGAGGCGATGACGCCGAGCGTGGCGAAGAACATCGCATGGCGGTCACGCGGGATGACCTGCGTCGAGACCGGCTCCGGAATGAGGCCGAGCTTTTCGCAGACATGTTCCTCGACGCGCGGATCGATGTTGGCGAAAGTGCCGACGGCGCCGGAAACGGCGCCTGTCGCCACCTCGGCGCGGGCTGCGACGAGGCGTTCGCGGTTGCGGTTCATCTCGGCGTAGAAACGGGCGAGCGTCAGGCCCATCGTCGTCGGTTCGGCATGGATGCCGTGACTACGGCCGATGCGGATGGTGTCCTTGTGCTCGAAGGCGCGGGTCTTCAGCGCTGCCAGAACGCGGTCCATATCGGCGAGCAGGATGTCGGCGGCACGCACCAACTGGATGTTGAAGGTGGTGTCGAGCACGTCGGAAGAGGTCATGCCCTGGTGGATGAAACGGCTGTCCGGACCGACGAATTCGGCCAGGTGCGTCAGGAAGGCGATGACGTCATGCTTGGTGACGGCTTCGATCTCGTCGATGCGCTCGACGTCGAAGGTGGCTGCGCCGCCCTTTTCCCAGATGGTCGCGGCCGCCGATTTCGGGATGACGCCAATGTCGGCCAAGGCGTCGCAGGCATGCGCTTCGATTTCGAACCAGATGCGGAACTTGGTTTCGGGCGACCAGATGGCGACCATTTCTGGCCGGGAATAACGGGGGATCATGGGGTATCGCTTTCGTCTCTAGCGGCAGTTGCGGTCGCTTTAGCAAACCTGGCAGACAATCTCAACGCATGCGGCGTGCGAGAAAGACGCTTGCACAGATGAGAAAGATCAGTCCGAGCGGCAGATAGAGCCGCATGCCGAGCACCAGGAACTGATAGGTTGCGGATGCGGAGGTGAACAGGAACTGTATCAGCCAGATCCGGGTGCCGAAAGGTTGGTGCCACTGCGAATAGAACAGCCGGTATTCCATGGCAAACAGGAAGGCCGTTGCAAGAATGGTGGCGCAGGTCAGCGTCAGGAAAAATGCCGCGAAACGCGTTTCGGGAGAACGCCGGAAGGCGAAGAAGCGGCCGAGCGGAACGGCAACGAGCCAGGCGAATAGGCCGCCGGCGAAATAGAGCAGCATCAATCCCTGCAGATGCGCCGTCTGCAGGCGAAAGCGCAGGTAGAGGCCGAGAAGGGCTGCAGTGGACATCAGCAGGCCCCAGATGACGGCGCCTGCCAGCAGGCCGGGCAGGGGCAGTCGCGCCGAAGCGATCCGTTGGCGCAGGCGGCCTCCGCGCGGCTGGGCGGGGAGAACATCGGGCATGATGGCCGACAGCGTTGTCATGGCCGCACCGGCACGGCGATCCAGCGACCGTCGCTGCCCTCGAAACCCTGGCTCAACACCAGCACGAGGGCGATATGCACCCAGCCGCCGGCCGGCTGCGGGCTGAATGTCATGACGCCGCCGAGCCTGTATTCTGTCGGGCAGTTACGGCTTTCGGGTATCTGCTTGTCCTCGTAAAACAGCCGGTTGGCGGGCTGACCTTCGATTTCCTTGAGGCGCAGGCGGAAGCCACGGGTCTTCGCGTCGAAGGACTGGCATTTGGGCGACGCCTGCAGGTCGAAGGTTTCAAGCACCATCGTATTGGTGTTGCCGACCGGCGGTTGGACTGCGACGGCGTCGTAGCGCAGCTTGTCGGACACCGTGTCGAGTTCGGTAAACGGGTTGAAGGCGGCGAGAAGGCCGGGATTGCTGGCGAGATCATACGTCTCGATCAGTTTCGCTGCGGCGCGGCGGGCATCGCCGCGCGCCTTGCCGAGGCTTGCCTGCTCGTCTTCCAGCCGCACCCGGTAGGGCGTGCCCGGCAGATAGCGGTCTTCCTTGGTATCGATGAAATAGATCGTCGCGTAGGGAAAGCCCGAGCCATCCTGCACGCCGTATTCCTCGAAGGCAAAGACGCCGCCGTCGGCGGAAAAACCGAGAGGCTGGATATTGGCAAAATCGCCGGCCGATGCCGCACCGGTGCCGAAGGCAAGTGCGGCTATCAACCATGCGGCGATCCTGCGTCTTCCTCTCACCCACGGCCTCCTTCGGCTTTCTGCCGCAGATCCTCGATTGTTTTGCGGTAATCGTCAACGCCCGTGCCCTTGAAGATGGCGGATCCGGCGACCAGCACGTTGGCGCCGGCTGCAACGATCGCGGGCGCCGTTTCGGCCGTGACGCCGCCATCCACCTCGAGTTCGATCGGGCGGTCGCCGATCATCGCCTTGGCGGCACGGATCTTGTCGGCCATGGCCGGAATGAATTTCTGGCCGCCGAAGCCCGGATTGACGCTCATGATCAGGATCAGGTCGACGTCGTCGAGCACGTTTTCCAGCACCGAAAGCGGCGTCGAGGGGTTGAGCGTCACGCCGGTGCGCTTGCCGAGGCCGCGGATGGTCTGCAGCGAACGGTGCAGGTGCACGCCGGCTTCCGCATGCACGGTGATCGAATCGCAGCCGGCCTTGGCGAAGGCTTCAAGATAAGGATCGGCCGGCGCGATCATCAAATGGCAGTCGAACATGGCCTTGGAATATGAGCGCAGCGACTTGATGACGTCGGGGCCGAAGGAGATGTTGGGCACGAAATGCCCGTCCATGACATCGAGATGGATCCAGTCGGCACCGGCTTCCGTGACGTCGCGCACTTCTTGCCCTAGGCGGGCGAAATCGGCGGCGAGAATGGAGGGGGCGATACGGATGGGCAGGGTCATGGAGATACTCCGTCGGTGGCGATGAGGCCGGTTGTTAGCACCACCGGCGCGGGCGAACAACAAGAGCGTGCCCGTTTGTCCGGGATGCAGAAGGCGTGCCGCTTACTCCGTCGGCGTTGCCGGTGTCGCAAAGGCGTTGCCGCGCCATTCGAGCACCTGATACGGGTTTTCCGTCAGTTCATGCGCATCGGTGAAGCGTATGGGGCCGAGCACCGTTTCGAATGCCCGCATCTGCAGCGCTTCGATGATCGGCTTGTTCTCATTGGCGGCGATGCTGGCCGCTTCCCCGACGATACCCGCCGCGGCGTATGCCGGCAAAACATATCCTTCCGGCTCGACACCGCTGGCGCGAAAACTCTTCACAAGTTCGGCATTGCCGGGATCGGCAGCGTGATCCGGCAGCACCACCGCGCGAACGCCGTCCTTCAGCGGCACGGGCTGGTTTGCAGCGTCCAGGGCGTCGCCGCCAAGCAGCGATAGCTTGATATTTTCCTGCGCGGCATCGCGGGCGATCACGGCGGCATCGGCGCGATCGCCGCCGATGAAGACCTGGGTGGCACCGGCTTTCTCCAGCCGGCGCACCAACGCCACCTGCTGCTCCTGGCCGGGCCGGTAGGTATCGGTGAAGACCGGTTTTAGGCCTTTTTCCTCGAGCGCATTGCGGATCGCCTCGGTCAACTCGCGGCCGTGGATTGTGCCATCCTCGATCAATGCCATCGGCTGACTTGCCCAGTCACTGAGAATGAAATCAATGATCCGCCGCGCTTCCGATCCGTCGGCCGGCGCCAAGCGGTAGAGTGGCCATCCGGCTTTCAACGCATCCTCCATGAGGATGGTGGCGCGCACCGAGACTGTGACGACGGGGATCTGCGCTTCCTTCAACGCCGGCAACGCGCCTTCCAGCGTTTCGCTGCAGAGGAAACCGACGGCCGCGGCGACCTTGGCATCGACGATCTGCTTGGCGACCGCTGCACCGCTGTCCGGCTCGCAATTCTCGGCGATCGGCACCGCCGTATTGCCATCGGCGGCGATCTTGGCAGCGGCACCGTCGAAGATCTGCTTGCCGAGCAGTGCAAAATTGCCCTCCGTCGGCGCCACGACACCGATCGACAGGCCGGCCGCCTGTGCGGTGCCGGCAAGCAGCGAAAAAGCGATGGTGAACGGCAGATAGCCTGAAAAACGCATGAAACCCGAAATCCCGCCCCGTGCCGTCGTGGCACGCCGTCTTCTTATGATCGGTCGAAACTCTGCCGTCAAAGAAAAAGGCGGGATTTCGCCCTCATGGGTCTTGAGTTCACGCTGGCGCATGGAAAAACAGGGATACCGAATCCATATGTCGGAAAGACGGCATGCGCCGGGCAGGGAGATCAACATCGTTGCGTGAAGACATTTTCGATCCGGCGCTCTATCGCGACGCCATGAGTCAATATGCGGGACATGTGCAGATCGTGACGACAGCGCTTGGGGAAGCCCGCCGGGGCGTGACCATCACCGCCGCCTGCTCGGTGTCCGACAATCCCGCCAGCGTTCTCGTCTGCGTTAACGGCAGCAATCCGAACAACGAGATCTTCTTTTCAAGCGGCATCTTCGCCCTGAACAGCCTGCATGCGGACCAGCAATCGCTGGCGGATGCCTTTGCCGGCCGCGGGGCACTGGACAGCGAGTCACGGTTTGCGCTTGCCGAGTGGCAGGTGATGGCGACGGGTGCGCCGGTGCTTGCCGGTGCCGCCGTCGCCTTCGATTGCCGCGTGACCGATATCAAGCGGATGTCGACCCATGCCGTGCTTTTCGGCCAGGTCGAAGCCATTCATTTTGGCCCGCGCAAACCTTCGCTCATCTATCTGGACCGGGGCTATAGGGCGTTATAAGCTCGCCCTAGGGATTGGAGACGACATGACGGATCATACTGCCCGCGCCCTGCCGGGTTCGATCGACGAAACGCTCGACATGCTGGCGGCGCACGATTATCTGGCGGGCCGCTCTTTGGCGACCGTGCTGTTTCTGGCGCTGAAGATGCAGCGGCCGCTGTTTCTCGAAGGCGAGGCGGGCGTCGGCAAGACCGAGATCGCCAAGGTGCTGTCGAAGGCGCTTGGCCGTCCGCTGATCCGGCTGCAATGTTACGAGGGCCTCGACGTCGCCTCTGCCGTCTACGAGTGGAATTACCCGGCGCAGATGCTGGAAATCCGCCTGTCGGAGGCCGCCGGGCTGACCGACCGTGACCGCATGGAAGCGGATATCTTCTCCGAGCGCTACCTCATCCGCCGTCCGGTGCTGCAGGCGCTGTCTGCAGTCGATGGCCGGGCGCCGGTCTTCCTTATCGACGAACTCGACCGCACCGACGAGGCCTTTGAGGCGTTCCTCCTGGAAATCCTTTCCGATTTCCAGGTGACCATCCCCGAACTCGGCACCATCCGCGCCGCCGAACCGCCGATCGTCATCATCACCACCAATCGCACCCGCGAAATCCACGACGCGCTGAAGCGGCGCTGTCTGTATCACTGGGTCGACTATCCGCAGGCGGCGCAGGAACTGGACATCATCCGCCGCAAGGCGCCGGGCTGCAACGACCTCCTGTCGCGCCAGATCGTCGCTTACGTGCAGAAGCTCAGAACGCTTGACCTGTTCAAGAACCCTGGTGTCGCCGAGACCATCGACTGGGCGACGGCGCTGACCGAACTCGATCGGCTGGCGCTCGATCCGGAAACCATCTCCGACACGCTCGGCGC
The DNA here is from genome assembly GCF_964253915.1 of Rhizobium sp. LjRoot30. NCBI lineage: Bacteria > Pseudomonadati > Pseudomonadota > Alphaproteobacteria > Hyphomicrobiales > Rhizobiaceae > Rhizobium > Rhizobium sp. LjRoot30. Next base: position 67,594 of record NZ_CAXUSG020000016.1, read on the forward strand.
CTTGCTGAAGTATCAGGACGATATCGCCCGCATCCAGGGCGGCGAAGGCGCCAAGGTGCTGGCCGAGGTCAAGGCCGAGATGTTGGCGACGGGGTAGGCGGGTGATAACGGGAGCGGCAGCAGACGGTGTGATCGTCCCGCCCATCCCGGCGGGCAGCGGTCGGCTGGCCGACAACATCGTTTTCTTCGGCCGGGCACTGCGCAAGGCGGGGCTGAAGATCGGCCCGGGCGCTATCACCGACGCCATTGCTGCGGTGGAGGCGATCGGCATCGGCTCCCGCGACGAATTCCATGCCGCCCTCTGTTCCGTCTTCGTCAAGCGGCATGAAGATCTCGCCGTCTTCGACGAAGCCTTTCGCCTGTTCTGGCGGTCGCGCGATCTCGTCGAGAAGATGATTGCGATGATGTCGCCGGTTGCGCTCGACCACAGCGAGCGGCAGAAGGCCAAACCCGGCTCCTCGCGCGTCAGCGATGCGCTGTTTGCCGAAAAACGCCGCGAGCCGCAGCGCAAGGACGATCCGGATGTCGAGATCGACGCCCGTTTCACCATGTCCGGCAACGAGCTTTTGCGCAGCATGGATTTCGCCCAGATGTCGGCGGCGGAGCTGGCTGCCGCCAAACGGGAACTGTCGCGCCTCGAACTGCCGCTCGACAAGGTGAAGACGCGGCGTTTCGCCACCTCGCATGTCCATCGCCATGTCGATCCGCGGGCGACGATGCGCGCCAGCCTGCGTACCGGCGGAGCGCTGGTTCTGCCGCGTTATCGCGAAGCCAGGCAGATCCATCCGCCACTGGTGGTGCTCGCCGATATTTCTGGCTCGATGAGCCAGTACACCCGCATCTTCCTGCATTTCCTACATGTGCTGACCGAGCGCCGCCGCCGGGTACACACTTTCCTGTTCGGTACCCGGCTGACCAACGTCACCCGCCAGCTGCGCCACAAGGACCCCGACGAGGCATTCGACGAATGCGCCCGGCTGGTCCGGGATTGGTCGGGCGGCACGCGTATCGGCGAGACGCTGCACGAATTCAACCGGCTATGGTCGCGCCGGGTGCTCGGGCAGGGCGCCGTCGTGCTGATCATCACCGATGGGCTGGAGCGCGAAGGCGTCGAGCAGCTTGCTGCAGAGATGGACCGGCTGCACCGCTCCTGCCGGCGGCTGATCTGGCTCAACCCGCTGCTGCGTTTCGACGGTTTCGAGGCGCGTGCCCGCGGCGTGCGCGCCATGCTGCCGCATGTCGACGAGTTTCGCACGGTCCACAATCTTTCTTCGCTTTCGGATCTGGTGGTGTCGCTCAGTGGCGGCAGCAGCCGGGATGCCGATCCCCGACGTTTTCTCAAGCAGATGACAAGGTGAAGCCATGACTGACACCGAAACGCTCGATCCGCTGTCGATCGCCGAAGCCTGGAAGGCCGAGGGCCGCGACGTGGCGATTGCAACCGTCGTCGAAACCTGGGGATCGGCGCCGCGCCCGGTCGGCAGCCATCTGGTGATCGACGGCGAGGGCAATTTCCACGGTTCGGTTTCCGGCGGCTGCGTCGAAGGCGCCGTCATCACCGAGGCCGTCGATATCATCGGCACGGGTGCGGGAAAAATGCTGGAGTTCGGTGTTGCCGATGAAACCGCCTGGCGGGTCGGCCTTTCCTGCGGCGGCCGCATCCGCGTCTATGTCGAAAGGCTCGGCCAATGAAGCTCGAGCATCTGCAGGCGGTCAACGCCGCAAGGCGCGACCGCAAGGCCGTCATCCTGGTCACCGATCTCGCCGACGGCAGCGACCGCGTCATCACCGAAGGCACGCCGCTTGGCGGTGAATTGGAGGCTGCCACCGTCGCCGCCTTCCGCTCCGGCAAGTCCGGCACGGTCGAGGCAGATGGCCGCAGCCTGTTTCTCAACGTCCACCTGCCACCGCCGCGCATCGTCGTCATCGGCGCCGTGCATATCAGCCAGCCTCTGGCGATCATGGCGAGGCTCGCCGGTTTCGACCTGACCATCATCGATCCGCGAACCGCATTCGCAACACCTGAACGGTTTGCCGGCATCGACCTTGTGGCCGACTGGCCCGAGGATGTGCTGAAGCAACGGCCGCTCGATGCCTACACGGCACTGGTTGCCGTCACCCACGATCCGAAGATCGACGACTTTCCGCTGATGCAGGCGCTGCGCACCGGCTGCTTTTATGTCGGCGCGCTCGGCAGTCGCAAGACGCATGCCAAGCGGCTCGAACGCCTGAAGGAAGCACGGATAGGCGATATTGCGCTCAGCCGCATCGCCGCACCCATCGGTCTCGATATCGGCGCGGCAAGCCCGGCTGAAATTGCCGTGGCCATCCTGGCGCAGGTGATCCAGGCCTTCAGACGACGCGATCTGCAAGGCGCGGACGGTGCGGAGCCATGATTTTCGGCGCCATCGATCTCGATCAGGCGGAAGGCGCCGTCCTCGCCCATGCCGCAAAGCTGGCCGATGGCCGGCTGCCGAAAGGTCATGTGCTCGGCAGAGAGGATATTATCCGGCTAAAGAGTGCGGGTTTTTCCAATGTCATCGCCGTCCGTGTCGAACCGGACGATCTGATGGAAGACGATGCGGCAGCCCAGCTGGCCGACGCCATTCCGCGCGATCACCTGCGGTTTTCGGAAGCGGCTACCGGCCGCGTCAATCTGTATGCCGCGGCAAACGGGCTGTTCGTCTCTGACAAGGTGGTCGTCGACCGCTTCAACCGCATCGATCCCGCCATCACGCTCGCTTGCCTGGCCGACCACGTGCCCGTCCGCGCTGGCGACATGGTGGCAACGATCAAGATCATCCCGCTGGCGGTCTCGCGTCAAAAAGTCGAGGCGGCGCGGCGTATTCTCGAAGAGGCCACTGCTTTCGAAGTCAAGCCGTTCCAGCCGCGGGCGGTGACCCTGGTGGCAACCGAACTGCCATCGCTCAAGGTTTCGGTCATGGATAAGACGGAGCGACTGCTGGCGCAGCGCCTGTCGCTTTCCGGAAGCCGCATCGTCGGCGAGATCCGGGTGCCGCACCGCATGGAAGCGGTCGCCGCTGCCATCGGTCAGGCCTTGGCAAAACCCGCTGCCGATGCGCCGGCGATGATCGTCGTTTTCGGTGCATCGGCAATGACCGATTTTTCCGACGTCATTCCCGAGGCGATCCGCCAGGCCGGCGGCCGCGTCGAACATGCCGGCATGCCGGTGGATCCGGGCAACCTGCTTGTGCTCGGCTGGATCGGCGAAGTGCCGGTGCTTGGCGCACCCGGATGTGCCCGCAGCCCCAAGGAAAACGGCTTCGACTGGATCCTTAACCGCATCCTCGCCGGCGAATGTCCGACCGCGCAGGATATCACCGGTCTCGGTGTCGGAGGCTTGCTGATGGAAATACCCACCCGTCCGCAACCACGCGACCTGACCGGCGACGAGGCCCAGAGGTTTGCCATTGCCATCGTGGTTCTGGCAGCCGGCAAGGCAAGCCGAATGGGTGACGACGGCAGGCACAAGCTGCTCGCCGAATTCGGCGGCAAGCCACTGGTTCGCCTTTCGGCGGAAACGGCAATTGCGGCCGGCATCGGGCGCACCATCGTGGTAACCGGTCATCGCGCCGATGAAATCGCAGCTTGCCTCGATGGACTCGACCTGACCCTGGCACACAACCCGGATTTCGCCGGCGGTATGGCAAGCTCGCTGACCACGGGCCTTTCGACGCCCGGTGTTGCTGATGCCGATGGCGTGCTGGTGATGCTGGCGGATATGCCTGGCGTCACCTCGGCGGACCTGCGTTCGCTGGCGCAAGCTTTTCGTGGTGCTGGTGGCAGGGCCATCGTCCGGGCGGTGTCGAACGGCAAGCGCGGCAATCCTGTCATCCTGCCGAGGGCCACCTACGACGCATTGATGAAGCTCGAAGGCGATGTCGGTGCCCGCCATATCGTCGAGACCTGCGGGCTGGCGGTTATCGATGTCGATATCGGCGAGGCGGCGCATCTCGACGTCGATACGCCGGAAGCGGTGATTGCCGCCGGCGGCGTGCTGAAAGGATAGGCGTGATGGACAATGCGGCGATCGAGGAGATGTTCCAGTCGCTCGGGCCGGTCAGCATCCGGCGGATGTTCGGCGGCAAGGGCATCTATCATCTCGGTCGCATCGTCGCCATCGAACTGCGCGACGAGATCATGCTGAAAGGCGATAGCGAAACGGCGGTGGAACTGGAGGCTGCCGGCGCGCGTCGCTGGGAATACGAGGGCAAGAAAGGCAAGCCTGTCGCCATGCCCTACTGGACGATACCGGACGCAGCCTACGACGATCCGGACGAAATGGCGAAATGGGTGGGCCTGGCCTACGAGGCCGCGCTGCGGGCCAAGTGATCGGCCTTCAGCTTCAGATGCTCGACTGTAACGCGGGCAAAATCCGATAGCGGTGAGGGCAAGGCATCGAGATCGTACCAGCCGATCTCCGCCAGCTTGTCCGGTTCGGTAAGCTGCGGCTCACCTTTTATGTCTGACGTGACGTAGATAAGGGAAATCCAGTGCTGTCGGTCCGCCTCGCTGACGAGTTCGGTCGAACAAAGAAAATCCAGCTTGCCGATCGTCAGGCCGGTTTCCTCTTCAGCTTCGCGGCGAGCCGCTTCGGCGGCCGGTTCCATATGATCGACCTTGCCGCCAACGATGTTCCAGTGGCCCGCTTCCGGCGCCTTCAGGCGACGGCAAAGAAGAAGCCGGCCGTCGCGCATGATCGCAAGGCCGGCGCCGACACCAGGAAAATCAATCCCCGGAAGAGCCATCAGGCTTTCGCGTTTGCGACGATCAGCATGAATGCCGGGATGTCGTCGCCGAAGCCGACCGGGGTCGGGCCATCGTCGTGATCGCGGTAGTGACGGCTGCGGCGCTCGCGATTGTCGTCATTGGCAGGGTACGGCCGCGTGTTGCGGGGGGCATTATGCGACTTCTGTTCTGCTCTGCGCTCTGTCTTCACACTTTCGACCTTTGCTGGGGTTGCTGCTCTTTCATCCGAATCGACAGGAGTATCGGTTGTCTTGATGTCCGATTTGTGATTGTCGCGTCCACGACGACCACGGCTTCTGTCTTTATCCTTCCCCTTGCGCGGCCGGTCGCTTTCGAAGCTTTCCATGGGCGCGGGCAGGGCGGAAAGGTCACCGTTCAACCATTCGATCTTCTGAACGATCAGCTTCTCGATGGCGTCGACATATTTGGTGTCGCTTTTGGTGACCAGGGTGAAAGCGCGGCCCGAGCGGCCGGCGCGGCCGGTACGGCCGATGCGGTGGACATAGTCCTCCGCGTGAATGGGAACGTCGAAGTTGAAGACGTGGCCGACGTCGGGCAGGTCAAGCCCGCGGGCGGCAACGTCGGAAGCGACGAGCAGTTGAATGTTGCCGTCGCGGAAATTCTGCAGCATCGTCGTGCGCGAGCGCTGGTCCATGTCGCCATGCAGGGCGCCGACGGAGAAGCCGTGGCGTTCCAGCGAACGGAACAGGTCGGCAACGTCCTTCTTGCGGTTGCAGAAGATGATGGCGTTCTTCAGGTCTTCCTGGGCGCGGACGAGGTCGCGCAGCACGGCGCGCTTCTCATAGTCCTTGTGATGCGCGGCGACCAGGCGCTGCGTCACGGTCGTTGCCGTCGAGGATGGCTTGGCGACTTCGATGCGCTCCGGGTTCTGCAGGAAGCGATCGGCCAGCTTCTGGATTTCCGGCGGCATGGTGGCCGAGAAGAACAGGGTCTGGCGGGTAAAGGGAATCATCTTGGCGATGCGCTCGATATCGGGAATGAAACCCATGTCGAGCATGCGGTCGGCTTCGTCGATGACGAAGATCTCGACACCGGTCATCAGCAGCTTGCCGCGTTCGCAATGGTCGAGCAGGCGGCCGGGGGTGCAGATCAGCACGTCAGCACCGCGCTCCAGCTTGCGGTCCTGGTCTTCGAAGGACACGCCGCCGATCAAAAGCGCAATGTTGAGCTTGTGATTCTTGCCGTATTTTTCGAAGTTTTCAGCCACCTGGGCGGCGAGCTCGCGGGTCGGCTCGAGAATCAGCGTGCGGGGCATGCGTGCCCGGGCGCGGCCCTTTTCCAGCAACGTCAGCATCGGCAGCACGAAGGAGGCCGTCTTGCCCGTTCCTGTCTGTGCTATGCCGCAAATGTCCCGGCGCTGCAGGGCAGGTGGGATGGCACCGGCCTGAATCGGCGTCGGCGTGGAGTAACCCGCGTCAGTAACAGCAGAAAGAACTTTTTGGCTCAGGCCAAGATCAGCAAACGTTGTCAAAGGGGAATCTGTTTCCGTTCCGGTTCTAGCGAACACTGATGATTCAGGCGCAGGACTGCGCAACTGCAGCGCGGCATAGTCTCAAATGCCTACCAAGTCAAGGAAACCCGGCGCTTTGCGCTGCTTGAGGGTTAAAAGAAACCGTAAATAGCGCATCATCGCGCCGAATCCACACCGTGCAGCCTGTTCGAGCGAAATTTTAGTCGAGATAGGCCAGAAGTTTGCGGCCGGCATTGAGGTAGGACATCGGATCGACGGCCTGGCCGTTGCGGCGGACTTCGTAGTGAAGGTGGGTGCCGGTGGAGCGGCCGGTGCTGCCGGCAAGCCCGACGACATCGCCGGCCTTCACCTTGTCGCCGACCGAGACAAGGATGCGCGACATATGGCCGTAACGGGTCGTTAGGCCGTTGCCATGGTCGATCTCGACCATGTTGCCGTAGCCACCGGCGGCGGCGGCGGCGGTTACCACGCCGGCGCCGGTGCAGTGGATATCTTCGCCGGCGCCAAATCTGAAATCGATACCCGCATGCATGGCCAGCCGGCCGAGGAAAGGATCGCTGCGATTGCCGAAGCGGCTGGTGATGTCCTTGCCCGGTGCGGGATTGGCGAAAGGCAGGCGTTTTGCCGTGTCGCGGGCGGTGTCCAACCGGTTCAGCGCCGCATCGAGGTCGTCCATCGAATCCTCGAAGGGATCGATGGATTGCGGTTCCACGAACGGTCCGCCGACAGCATCATTCTCGGTCCGCTCGCTGGAGGCGACATCGATGCCATTGCGAGCCAGGATATTTTCGATGGCGCCGGCGGTTTCTTCAGCCCCGACGGTCAGTGTCCGGATCTGGGTCAGTTGATCACGCTCGATCGCCTTCAGCGACCGCGTGACGCGGGAAAAAACCCTGTCGGCCTTTTCGGCGGCGGTCTCGCTGGCCGGCGCGTAGGCAAGCTCCGATGTCGCTGTTTCGGCATCGCTCTGCGGGCTGCCGGCCATTAGGCTTTCGATCGCCTGGATGCCGCCGGAAGCGTCCGCCCTGCGGTCGGGATTGAAGGCGGGGATCGGTATGTCGCCGGTTGGCACGCCGGAATTTTCCGCCCGGTCGAGAAGCGAGCCGAGCTTGCCGTGGCGGGAGGTGAGGGCGAGCTGCTGTTCCATCAACTGCTCGACTTTTTCCTCGACCACCTGCTGATCCAGCAGCTGGCGAGAGGTGACGCGGTCGACCTGGGCGCGCAGCGCCGCGATCCGGTCTTCGTATTCATGCTGCATGCGTGCCTGCCTCGCCATCGTTGCGCCGATCAGGTCGTCGCGCAGCACGAGATAGGAGGTGGCAAGGAGATAACCGATGGTCACCGCGCCGGCAACGCAGACACCCAGCGCCGCCATCCATGGCCTCACCGTCATATGGCGGACATTGTCGCCGCTGGCGAGAATCAGGATGTGAGGCTGGGCACGCTTTCCGAATACGCGGTTTTCCGGCCGGTGGGTCACGGATCATCTCCCAGAAGATGCGCTTTATGGTGCGCCAACTGGGAGTGATTACACACTGTTAAGGTTAACAACCTCTTGACGAAGCTGCCGCCCCGACCGTGAATCTCGGCTTGCCTCAACTGCTGGTGGATGTAAGGGCGCGATAGAACGTCGGCGTCAGCCCGGCTTCGGCGCGGGCGATGTCGTTGAAGGGCGCCTTCAGCGAGCCGCGGAAGTTCGCGCGCACCAATTGCCGGAAGGTTGCGGCCGGATCCTTCTTCTGGCGGGCGCAGAGGAAGCGAAACCATTTGGCGCCGACGGCGACATGGCCCTTCTCGTCGTTGTAGATGACGTCGAGCACGGCGGCGCTTTCCATATCACCGGTTTCGACCATCTTCGCTTGCAGCGACGGTGTGACGTCGAGGCCGCGCGCTTCGAGGATGAGCGGCACGACGGCCAGTCTTGCCGTGAGGTCGTTGCGGGTCGAATGCGCTGCCTGCCATAGTCCGTCATGCGCCGGCAGGTCGCCATAATCGGCACCGAGATCGTTCAGCCGTGCCCGCACCATGCGAAAATGCTTGGCTTCCTCGAAGGCAACCTGCATCCAGCCGTCGAAGAAAGAATGCGGGATCGGCTCGCTGGTGAAGCGGGCGACGATATCGAGCGCCAGGTCGACGGCATTGAGTTCGATATGGGCGATGGCGTGCAACAGGGCGATCCGTCCCTTCAGCGTGTGAAGCGAGCGCTTTTCCATGTGTTTCGGCGGCACGAGTTCGGGCTTTTCGGGGCGCCCGGGCCGCTCCGGCAACGGCGGATCGAGCGGCGAGCGTAGTGAAAGCGTGCGGGCGAACCAGCGGTTGGCGGTTTCCTGCGCCAGCCGGGTCTTGAGGTCGAGATCGCTGGCAAGGATGGCTTCGGTGGCGCCACCGCGCAACGAGGTCAGCTTGAAGCTCCGGTCTGTGCCCTCGGCAATCTCCGTCATTGCGCCGCCCGTACGGCTTCGAGCACCTCTTCGACATGGCCCTTCACCTTGACCTTGTTCCAGACGCGGGCAATGACGCCCTCCGTATCGATGAGGAAGGTGGTGCGTTCGACCCCCATGTAGCTGCGGCCATACATGCTCTTTTCTTTCCAGAGACCGTAAGCCGAGATCACGCTCTTCTCCTCGTCGGCGGCGAGCGGAATGCCAAGGGTATATTTCTTCACGAAATTGTCATGCCGTTTCGGTGAGTCCGGCGAGATGCCGACGATGGACGCGCCTGCCGCGGCGAAGGCCTCCTTGTGTTCCGAGAAGGATACGGCCTCGATGGTGCAGCTTTGGGTATCGTCTTTCGGGTAGAAATACAAGACGAGCGGCTTCCCCCGGAATTGCTGAAGTGTCAGCCTGGCGCCGCCATTGCCCGGAAGATCGAAGTCCGGGGCCGTGTCGCCGGCGCGCAATTCTGCCATGGGGAAACCTTCCTTCTGCCGATTTTTTGCAGGAATATTGTCGCGAAGCATATATAGTCGCGGCGGCTATCGTCCAAGCTTGTTCGGACGTTATCCAAGGCTTCACGGAGACAGACGCGCACGCATGGGTGAAATCCGCGGCGAAAGAGTGGTATTTGGCCGGCAGGACATCGTGGCGCTGCACGAATTGCCATCTGCGCAGGCCCATGACCCGATGATCGTGCATTGCCCGTTGCCGACCTCTTCGGTGAAGCGGGTACTCGGCATCGTCGTCGGCCTGGTGCTGCTTGTCGCCCTCGTTTTCGCAGGCCTGATCGGCGCCGTCGAGGCCGGCCTTTTCGACAAGACGCTGTCGACGCGCGCGAAGATGGCGCTCGATGGCGCAATCGGCCCTCGTTACACCGCCCAGGTCGGTTCCACCGTCATCCGGTTCGCCTCCGGTCCGCGACTGGCCCTGGAAGCACGCGACGTCAACACCATCGAGCGCGACAGCGGCCGGCACCTGTCGCGCACGGAATCCATCCGGCTGGTGCTCGATCCGCTGGCGCTGTTTTCCGGCAAGATCGCCATTAGCGAGATAGAGGCCGACGGCATCCAGCTGGATACGGCACTTCTGCCCGCCGGCAAGCCGATCGACGTGTCGGGTCTCCGGGTCGACCAGATCCCCAACGGGCTGGAAACGCTTTTCCGCCAGCTCGATATGCTGCATGGTTTCGTCGATCGCGGAAAAACCGACGCCGTCCGGATCGCCGGCCTCGATCTCAGGCTGCCGGTCAGCAAAGGCAAGCCGCTTTCCGTTGTTCTCGACGAAGTGGAGATGCGCCGCGATGCCGATGGCTCGCTCAGCCTCGAGGGTGGCGTCACCATCGATGGCGCGCCTGCGACGCTTTCCGTGCATGCGCAAAGCCAGGGCGAACGTACCGTTTCCCTCTCAGCCGATATCGGCGGCCTGGTTTTGACCCCCTTCCTGATGAAATGGGATGCGCAAGGTCTGCCCCGGCAGGGCCTGAATGGAACGTTGAACCTGCAACTGAATGCCAAGCGGGCGGAAGGCGACGAAAAGCCGTCCCTGGCTCTTAATCTCGGCATCGACAAGGCGACGTTCTATTCCGAAAGCATCGCGCAGGACGTTGGCAAGTCGAATGTCAGCGTCATCTACGATTTCGACAAGAACTCGCTGGAATTCCTGCAATCGACCTTGCGTTTCGGGGAAACGACCGTGCCTTTCACGGCGGCCGTCATTGATCTCGACCGGCTGGACCCCAAATCGCAGAGCGGCTTCGGCATCGATCTGCTGGTGAGCGACGGCGTGGCGGCACCTGCCGGCACCGGCGTCGCTCCTCTGGCCTACGGCGCCAAGGTGACGGGTCGTTACGTTACCGGCATCAAGGAACTGCAGCTGGAGCGCATGGCGGTGTCGAGCCCGCTCGGCACGATGGCCGGCTCCATGGTGGTGCGTTTCAAGGGCGAGGGCTCGCCGGAAATCAGCTTTGGCGCACAATCGCCGAGAGTGCAGACCGGGGCGGTGAAGCAGCTCTGGCCGTTCTGGATGGCGCCCAAGGCGCGCACCTGGGCGCTCGCCAATATCTACGGCGGTACCATCACCAACGCATCGATCGCCGTCTTCATTCCGCAGGGTAGAATTCCGCCCGGCGGTGGCCCGCTGCATCTCGGCGAGACCGAGCTGAGCATCAATTTCGACATGGACGATGCCCGCCTCAACGTCGCCGGCGACATTCCGCCGGTGCGGGACGTCGTGGCGCATTTCGATCTTCGCGGGCCACGCCTGACCGTCGGCTTGAAGAGCGGCGCCTCATTCTTCCCTTCGGGTCGCTCGGTGGCCATCAGCGGCGGCGAATTCATCATTCCTGCCACCTACGACAAGCCTTTGATGGCGCAAATCGATATGTCGGTCGCCGGCGCAGCCGATGCCGTGGCGGAACTCATCACCTACAAGCCGATCAAGGTACTGCAGCGGACCGGTTTCGAGCCGACCGATTTTTCCGGCGCGATCACTGCCGATGTGCAGGCGACATTCGGACTGGTCAACGCCCAGAACCCGCCATCGCCGGTGTGGCGCACGCACATGCAGCTTGCCGGCGTCGATCTCGGCAAGGAAATCACCGGTCGCAAGATCGGCGATCTCGACGGTACGCTCGACGTCGACAACCAGCGGGCCGTGCTCGATGCGAAGGGGACAGTCGACAAGGTGCCGATGGACATCCATCTCGTAGAGCCGGTGGATTCCGGATCGAAGGTGCAGAAGGAACGCGTGATCACCGCTACCGTCAACAACGAGCAGCGCGATCTTCTGGCGCCGGGGCTGGGCGAAATCCTGTCGGGTTCGACGAAATTCGAGTTGTCGCGGCTCGACGATGACCGGCAGGCTGTATCGGTCGACCTGACCCGCTCGGTGCTTTCCATCCCCTGGCTTGGCTGGACGAAAGGCAGTGGCGTTCCTGCCAAGGCGGAATTCGAGCTTTCTTCCGATGGCCCGCAGGTGCGTATCCGCGATTTCGAATTGACCGGGCAGGGGTTCGGTGCCGCAGGCACTCTGGATTTCGGCAAGGCGGGGCTGGTTTCCGCTGATTTCTCCCGCGTGCGGCTGACCGGCGCCGATAATTACGGCGTCAAGGTCAAGCGCGGCAAATCAGGCTATGACATCGCCGTCTCGGGCAAGAAGGCCGATATCCGGCCGGTCATCGCCCGGATGCGTTCGCAGCAATCGGGATCCGCCGAAAAGGACGATGCGGCCATTTCGCTGCGCGCCGATCTCGACAGCATCCTCGGCTTCAATGATGAAACCATCTCCAATGTCAGCCTGGCCTACGTCGCTCGCGGCTCCAGGATCGACAGGGCGGAGTTTTCCGGCGTAACCGAAAGTGGTCAGGCAATTGTCGTGCAGACGGAAAACGGCGGCGACGGCAGCCAGATCCAGGTCACCAGCAGCGATGCCGGTGCCGTTGCGCGTTTCACCGACGTCTACAAGCGCATGCAGGGTGGCCTGCTCAACCTGAAGCTCCGCGCCGGCAAGAACGGCAGCTGGGCCGGCAATGTCGATATCCGCACCTTCCGGCTCGCCAACGAACAGAAGCTGCAGTCGATGGTATCGACGCCGGTCGGCAATGACGGGCGTAGCCTCAACAATGCCGTCCGGCGCGACATCGACGTCAGCTCCGAACGGTTCCAGCGCGGTTTTGCCCGCGTCATCGTCCAGAACGATGTCGTCAAGATCGAGAACGGTGTCGTGCGCGGCGAGCAGGTGGGCGCGACGTTCCAGGGAACGTTGCGCGATAAGAAGGGCAACATGGATATGACTGGGACCTTCATGCCGGCCTATGGCCTAAACCGCCTGTTTGCGGAGCTGCCGCTGGTCGGCGTTATCCTCGGCAACGGCCGCGACCGCGGCCTGCTGGGCATCACCTTCCGGCTGCAGGGAAGTTTTGCCGAACCGCGCCTGACCGTCAATCCGCTGTCGCTGATCGCGCCGGGCGTCTTCCGCCAGATCTTCGAGTTCTGAGGCTGAGATAGGTGTTCTCGGCGTGCCCAAGGGCACGCCGACCAATCGGGATCACGCGAAAAGCGTGTCGGCCGGGTCTCAGGCTGGCCGGATGAGCAGATGCTTCTTCTTGCCAAGCGAAAGCTTGATAACGCCATCGGCGGTAATGTCGCCGCTGCCGATGACCTGGCGTTCATCCGAAATCGCCTTGTCGTTGATCCGGACGGCGCCGCCTTGCACATGGCGGCGTGCTTCGCCGTTCGAGGCGGCCAGTCCAGCGCGGACCACCAGCGTCAGCAGGCCGAGCCCGGCGTCCAGTTCGGCAGCGGGGATTTCGATCGACGGCAGATTGTCCGCGAGCGCACCTTCTTCAAAGGTCTTGCGGGCGGTTTCCGCGGCCTGCTCTGCGGCCACGCGGCCGTGCAGGATGGCGGTAACCTCGGTTGCAAGGATCTTCTTCACCTCGTTGATTTCGGAACCTGCCAGTGCCGAAAGCCTTGCGATCTCGTCCATCGGCAGCGTCGTGTACAGCTTGAGGAAGCGCGAGACGTCGGCATCCTCGGTGTTGCGCCAGTATTGCCAGAAATCATAGGCCGACAGCATGTCGGCGTTCAGCCATACGGCGCCGGTCAGCGACTTGCCCATCTTGGCGCCCGAGGCGGTCGTCAGCAGCGGCGAGGTCAGTGCAAAAAGTTGCTTCGTGCCCATGCGGTGGCCGAGGTCGATGCCGTTGACGATGTTGCCCCACTGGTCGGAGCCGCCCATCTGCAGCCGGCAGTCGTAACGCTTCGACAGTTCGACGAAATCGTAGGCCTGCAGGATCATGTAGTTGAATTCGAGGAAGGACAGCGACTGCTCGCGGTCGAGGCGCGTCTTGACGCTGTCGAAGGACAGCATGCGGTTGACCGAGAAGTGCCGGCCGACATCGCGCAGGAACTCGAGGTAGTTGAGCGAGCGCAGCCAGTCGGCGTTGTTGATCATCAACGCGTCCTTCGGGCCTTCGCCGTAGGTGAGGTAATTGGAGAAGACCTGCTTGATCGAGGCGATGTTGCTTTCGATCGTATCGACCGTCATCAGCTGGCGGGCGTCATCCTTGAAGGACGGGTCGCCGACCATGCCGGTGCCGCCGCCCATCAGCGAAAGCGGCCGGTGGCCGGTCTGCTGCATCCAGTGCAGCATCATGATCTGGATCAGGCCGCCGGCATGCAGGCTTGGCGCCGTCGGATCGAAGCCGATATAGGCCGTCACGGTTTCCTTGGCGAAAAGTGCATCCAGCCCGGTTTCGTCGGAAATCTGGTGGATGAAGCCGCGTTCGTCGAGCGTGCGAAGGAAATCGGATTTGAACCTGGACATGACCTGTCTCTCTTGGTGGCGTTCTGCTATGGGGAACGGGATGCGGGACTTTGGCGCGGCGTTTAGCACTGTTTTCCCTGATAATCACTTTAAAAGTTACTCTGAGTTTGCAAATGACCGAACATCTAAAGACGGCCATCGGATTGATGAGCGGCACCTCGATGGACGGCATCGACGTCGCGCTGCTGCGCACCGACGGTGAGGCGGTCGTCGAGCGCGGCCCGTTCCAGGGTTTTGCATACGAAAAGGCTTTTCGCGACCGGCTGAAGCTTGCGCTGGACATCGCCAAACCGATCCGCGATCGCAGCGAACGGCCGGAAAATCTGGCGGACATCGAGCGAGATCTGACGTTACGGCATGCGCATGCCGTAAAGGCATTTCTGCAGGCGCACGACCTTTCGGCAAAGGATATCGACCTGCTCGGCTTCCACGGCCAGACGGTTCTCCACCGCCCCGACCAGGCCTTGACGGTGCAGATCGGCGACGGTGCCCTCCTGGCGCGGGAAACCGGCATCGACGTCGTCTACGACATGCGCGCCAACGACATGCGCCACGGCGGCCAGGGTGCGCCGCTGGTGCCCGCCTATCATGCAGCGCTGGCGCAGACTATTCCGGGTGACCGTTCGCCGGTATGTTTCGTCAACATCGGCGGGATTTCGAACCTCACCTTCATCGGCCGGGACGGTGCGATCGTCGCCTACGACAGTGGACCCGGCAACACGCTGATCGACCAGTGGGTCGAAACCCATGCCGGCATTCCTTTCGATCAGGGCGGCATGATCGCCTCCGAGGGCCGGGTGATTCCGGTGCTTGCCGACCGTTATCTCGACAGTCCGTTTTTCCACGCAACCCATCGCCGCTCGCTCGACCGCAACGACTTCCTGCCGCCAGCCGGCAGCGACGCCGAACTTTCCGACGGCGCCCGCACGCTCGCCTATGTCGCCGCCGCAGCGATCCTCAAATCCGCCGGCTACCTGCCTGCGGCACCGGCGCTCTACATCATCTGCGGCGGCGGTCGCCTGAACCACATCATCATGTCGGATCTGCGCGACCTCGCCGCACGCCAGGGCGCACAAGTGCTGTCCGCCGAAGACGCCGGCTTCGACGGCGATGCCATGGAGGCGGAGGCCTGGGCCTATCTTGCCGTGCGGTCGGTGAAGGGCTTGCCACTGACGTTTCCCGGCACCACGGGCGTGAAGGAAGCGGTGACGGGTGGGGTGATGGCGCTTTGCAGGTGACGACCTGGATCTTGCCGCACGCCGAGAATTCTGAGGACAAGAATGAACTCTTTGGCAATACGATAATAAATCACGTGATTTCGCAAGACCATCCGCCTGACACCGGGTCTGACGGCCGAGAAGTCGCTTCCGATCTGCGGATTGCAGCCAATATCTTCAAAAGCCTGCTTCAGGGCGGTCTCGTATTTCACCCATTGTGCGGTTCCGTAAAATGAAATGGTATAGTCGTGGATCGACAGAATGTCCGCTTCTGCTCTATGCGTAAAACGGACGATAGTCACAAAACGCCGCTCGGCTTGCGAGCCGGAGATCTGGCGTATTCGAAGACATCGCGCACGCCTCTTTCACTGATGCCGCTTTCTTCCGCTTCGTCCAGCAGCCCACGCAGTTCCGTTTCGGCTTGTCTGCGCTGGTTGATGTCTCGATCGACAAGATCGGCCACATAGTCGTTCAGCGATGCGAAGGCGCCTTCCGCAAGGCGACGGTCGATGTATTCGGCAATCGGTTTTGGTAGGGTAATCGTGTAGCGGGTCATGAGCGCGTCCCACAGCTTTCAACGAGCAAGATAAGATAATCGGCGGAATTTTCAAACAAGCGCCAAACAAAAATCCGCCGAATCGCTCCGGCGGATTTTTGCATGTCTGATGAGGAAACTTACCGGATCCGCTTCGCTGCCGGCTCCGGCGTCAGTTCGCCGTTGAGGCGGCGGTCGAGGTAGTCCTCGCATTCGGCCATCAACGGCTCCACCTGGCCGTTGAAGAAGTGGTTGGCGCCTGGAACGGTCTTGTGGGTGATGAGAATGCCCTTCTGGGCCTTCAGTTTTTCCACCAGGTTGATGACGTCCTTCTCGGGCGCCACCTTGTCGGCATCGCCGTTGATGATCAGGCCAGACGACGGGCAGGGGGCGAGGAACGAGAAGTCGTAGGTGTTCGGCTGCGGCGCGATCGACATAAAACCCTCGATCTCCGGCCGGCGCATCAGAAGCTGCATGCCGATCCAGGCGCCGAAGGAGTAACCGGCCACCCAACAGCTCTTGGAATCGGGATGCAGGCTTTGGACCCAGTCCAGCGCCGAAGCCGCATCGGAAAGCTCGCCGGCGCCATGGTCGAATTCGCCCTGGCTGCGGCCGATCGAACGGAAGTTGAACCGCAAGGTCGTAAAGCCGCGCTTCTGGAACATGTAGAAAAGCTGGTATACGATCTGGTTGTTCATCGTTCCGCCGAATTGCGGATGCGGATGCAGGACGATGGCAATCGGGGCGCTTTTTTCCTTGGAGGGCTGGTAGCGGCCTTCAAGACGGCCGGCAGGGCCGTTGAAAATAACTTCGGGCATCGGTACTCCGGTCGGTGCTTCCGGTTCAAAACATTCACGTGCTTGCCAAGTTGACTTGACGGATGCCGTCAAGTTTTCTAGAACGCAGTTTAGAACCATTCGAAACTTAGCGTGGATCCACACGTTGTGAAAGGTGTCATAAGGCAAGCCGCTCGGAAATTTCAAGAAAAATGCACCGAGTGAGCAAGGATGACCGGAAGAGACATGGCAATCACGCGCACATACATGGACTGGAATGCCACTGCGCCGCTTTCGACGGCTGCGCGTGAGGCTTTCCTGCGTGCGCTCGACCTGCCCGGCAATCCGTCTTCGGTGCATGGCGAGGGCCGGGCGGCCAAGACGGTGCTGGAAAATGCCCGCCGGCAGGTGGCAGCCCTTGTTGGCGGCGAAGCCAGCCATGTTGTCTTTACCAGCGGCGCAACGGAAGCCGCCAATCTCGTCCTGTCGCCGGTCTTTCGCATGGGACGCACGCCGTTGTCGATTGGCCGGCTTTACGTCTCGGCGATCGAGCATCCGGCGTTGCGGGAGGGCGGCCGCTTTCCGAAAGATCGCGTCACGGAAATCCCTGTGACTGGCGCCGGCCTGGTCGATCTCGATGCCTTGCAAACACTGCTTGCCGAGCACGACGATGCCGATGGGCTGCCGATGGTTGCGGTCATGCTGGTCAACAATGAGACCGGCATTGTTCAGCCGGTCGCTGAGGCGGCAGGACTGGTGCATGCCAAGGGTGGCCTGATGATCGTCGATGCGGTTCAGGCTGCTTCGCGCCTGCCGATCGACATTGCTACGCTCGATGCCGATTTCCTGATCGTTTCTTCCCACAAGATCGGCGGCCCCAAGGGTGTCGGCGCTCTGGTTTCGCGCGGCGAGGTACTGATGCCGAAACCGTTGATCCAGGGCGGCGGTCAGGAGAAGGGACATCGCTCGGGCACGGAAAACCTGGCGGCTGTTGTCGGCTTCGGTGCTGCTGCTGCCGCGGCACTGGAGGATTTTTCCGGCCGTAACGCCAAGATCGCCGGTCTGCGTGATCGTCTCGAAGACGGTATGCGGGCTGCGGCGGGTGACGTGCTGATCCATGGTGTCGACGAAACGCGGGTGGCCAACACCACATTCTTCACGCTGCCCGGGCTGAAGGCGGAAACCGGCCAGATCGCCTTCGATCTGGAGGGGATTGCGCTGTCGGCAGGTGCCGCCTGTTCGTCGGGCAAGGTCGGCGAGAGCCATGTGCTGACCGCCATGGGCAAGGATCCCAAGCTCGGCGCCCTGCGCATCTCGCTCGGACCCACGACCACCGACGATGACATAGATCAGGCGCTTGCCGCCTTTCGAAAGATTGCCGGCCGGCGCAGACCGGCTGGTGAGGCTGCCTGAGGCGGCCAAATTTTGCGGAAAGGCAAATTTCCGCTTGCCAAGAGGTGTGAAAACGCGCCTCTGGCGCCTACATGAAGGCGGAATTTTCCGCGCAAAGAGCAAAAGCCGCTGGAACCTTGAATCCGGCGGGATTGGAGAAAGACATGCCTGCTGTCCAGGAAACGGTTGAGCAGGTCCGCCAGATCGATGTGGACCAGTATAAATACGGCTTCGAAACCGAGATCGAAGTCGACAAGGCCCCGAAAGGCCTTTCCGAAGATATCATCCGCTTCATTTCCGAAAAGAAGCAGGAGCCGGAATGGATGCTCGAATGGCGCCTGGAGGCTTATCGCCGCTGGCTGACGCTCGAAGAGCCCAATTGGGCGCGTGTGTCCTATCCGAAGATCGATTTCAACGACATCCACTATTACGCCGCGCCGAAAAGCACGTCCGGCCCGAAGTCGCTGGACGAGGTCGATCCGGAACTTTTGAAGGTCTATGAAAAGCTCGGTATTCCGTTGCGCGAGCAGGAAATCCTTGCTGGCGTCGAAAAGTCGAAGATCGCCGTCGATGCCGTCTTCGACAGCGTTTCGGTCGTCACCACCTTCAAGGAAGAGCTGAAGAAGGCCGGCGTGATCTTCATGTCGATCTCCGAGGCAATCCGCGAGCATCCCGATCTCGTCAAGCAGTATCTCGGCTCGGTCGTGCCGACCACTGACAACTATTATGCGACGCTGAATTCGGCTGTCTTCACCGATGGTTCCTTCGTCTACGTGCCGAAGGGCGTTCGTTGCCCGATGGAACTGTCCACCTACTTCCGTATCAATGAGAAGAACACCGGCCAGTTCGAGCGCACGCTGATTATCGCCGCCGAAGGCGCCTTCGTGTCCTATCTCGAAGGCTGCACCGCGCCGCAGCGTGACGAAAACCAGCTTCATGCCGCCGTCGTCGAACTCGTCGCTCTCGACGATGCCGAAATCAAGTATTCGACGGTGCAGAACTGGTATCCGGGCGACAAGCAGGGCAAGGGCGGCATCTACAACTTCGTCACCAAGCGTGGCGATTGCCGCGGTGCGAACTCGAAGATCTCGTGGACGCAGGTGGAAACCGGTTCGGCGATCACCTGGAAATATCCGTCCTGCATCCTGCGTGGCGACAATTCGCGCGGCGAGTTTTATTCGATCGCCGTGTCGAACGGCCACCAGCAGATCGATTCGGGAACGAAGATGATCCATCTCGGCAAGAACACGTCGAGCCGCATAATCTCCAAGGGCATTTCCGCCGGGGTGTCCAACAACACCTATCGCGGCCAGGTATCGATGCACCGCAAGGCGGAAAACGCCCGCAACTTCACCAACTGCGATTCGCTGCTGATCGGCGATACCTGCGGTGCACATACCGTGCCCTATATCGAGGTGAAGAATTCCACGGCCAAGGTCGAGCACGAGGCGACCACCTCGAAGATCTCCGAAGACCAGAAGTTCTACGCCATGCAGCGCGGCATTCCGGAAGAAGAGGCGATCGCCCTGATCGTCAACGGCTTCGTCCGCGAAGTCATTCAGGAACTGCCGATGGAGTTTGCCGTCGAGGCGCAGAAGTTGATCAATATCTCGCTGGAAGGATCGGTTGGCTAAGACTTTTCTTGCCGTCATCCTCGGGCTTGTCCCGAGGATCTGCGACGGTCGCTGGAGAAGGGACATGAGCGGGTTTGTCTACATGATGTCCGACAAGCCACGTGGCGTGATCTACACCGGCGTCACCAGCGATCTGAAGGGGCGAGCATGGGAACATCGCAACGAAATCCGCGAAGGATTTACCGAGCGATACAGGGCTAAGAACCTCGTTTGGTTTGAAACCCACCCGAATATCGTTCTGGCGATACAGCGGGAGAAGTCTTTGAAGCGCTACCTGCGTGAATGGAAAATCAAGCTCATAGAGAGCCTCAATCCGACATGGATGGACCTTTATGAGCGCATAGACGAAATCGAGAATGCCTATCGTCCCAATGCCAATTCGAGACAGTGGGGCGACTACAATTGAGTGCTTAGATCCTCGGGACAAGCCCGAGGATGACGAATTGAGACCGAGGTCAAAAGCGGTCAGCCGGGCGGAATTTGAACCGCTCTATGGATAGGAAAAACGAAATGCTTGAAATCAAGAACCTGCACGCCAAGATCGCCGATACCGACACCGAGATCATCCGTGGCCTCAACCTCACCGTGAAGCCGGGCGAGATTGCCGCGATCATGGGGCCGAACGGCTCCGGCAAGTCGACGCTCTCCTACATCCTCTCCGGCCGCGAAGACTACGAGGTCACCGAGGGTGACATCCTCTATAATGGCGAGAGCATTCTCGAACTCGATCCCGCGGAACGTGCCTCGAAGGGCATCTTCCTGGCGTTCCAGTATCCGGTCGAAATTCCTGGTGTCGCCACCATGCAGTTCCTCAAGGTTGCCATGAACGAGCAGCGCAAGGCGCGCGGCGAAGAAGAGCTGAAGACGCCGGATTTCATGCGCCTGGTCAAGGAAGCCTCCGCCAAGCTGCAGATCAATCCGGACATGCTGAAGCGTCCGCTCAATGTCGGCTTCTCCGGCGGTGAGAAGAAGCGTGCCGAAATCCTGCAGATGGCGCTGCTGGAGCCGAAGCTGTGCATCCTCGATGAAACCGATTCCGGTCTCGACATCGACGCGCTGAAGATCGTTGCCGATGGCGTCAACGCGCTGAAGTCGCCGGATCGTGCCGTGGTCGTGATCACCCACTATCAGCGCCTGCTCGACTACATCGTGCCGGACACCGTCCACGTTCTCTACAAGGGCCAGATCATCCGCTCGGGCGACAAGAGCCTGGCGCTTGAGCTGGAAGCCAACGGCTACGCCGACATCATCGGGGAAGCAGCCTAAGCGGCGGGAAGGATGATGTCGATGAACATTCAGACGACGAACCGGCTGACGACGGCGGAGAGCGCATTGCTCGACGCCTATAACGCTCAGATCGGTGACCTGCCGGGCGATGGCGCCGTGCTTTCGGTGCGCGACCGGCTGCTGGACGAGTTGAAGACGGGCGGCCTGCCGACCCGCCGTATCGAAGCCTGGCACTATACCGACCTGCGTGCGCTGCTGCGCGCCGTACCGGCTGCCCAGCCCGCGCCGTCGCTTTCGGCTGTGAAGCCGTTGGTTTCCGGCTCCGCGGTGCTGACGCTGCGGCAGGGTGCCGCCGACGCGAGTGTTGCTCCGGAAGGCGTGACAGTCCGCCGTTACGCTGAAAGCCTGGTCGATGGAACCGCCGCCGAAGGCCTGCGTGAAGCCAGCGCCGACGATGCCATCGGCCGTATCAACGGCAGTTTTGTACGCGACGGTCTGGTGCTGGAGATTGCCGACGGTGCGGAGTTGTCCGCGCCTCTGGAAATCCAGTCTTTGCATGGCGCCGGTCAGGTGCACACCCGTTTCCCGGTTCGTTTCGGCGCCGGCAGCAAGGCGACCGTCATTGAGCGCCACCGCGGCGAGGGTGACGATGCGGCCCTGGTTTCGTCCATCAGTGCTTTGACGCTCGAGAAGGGCGCCGAGATCACTTGGATCATCCTTCAGGAGCAGGGCGCGGCCGATACCCATCTCGGTCAGATCCGCGTCGAACTCGGCGCGGAAGCCAAGCTGCGCCTGTTCGTCGTTAATGCCGGCGGCAAGCTGGTGCGTCAGGAACTGCGCATCACCGTCAGCGGTGAGGGTGCCGAACTGACGTTGCGCGGCGTCAACCTCCTGGGCGGCGATACGCATACCGACGTGACGCTGGTCCTCGATCACAACGTGCCGCACACGAACTCGACCGAGATCGTTCGCAACGTGATCTTCGACCGTGCCCGCGGTGTTTTCCAGGGCATGATCCGCGTCGCCCAGGCGGCGCAGAAGACCGATGCGAAAATGGCTTGCAACACGCTTCTCCTCTCCGACGATGCCGACTTCTCGGTGAAGCCCGAGCTGGAAATCTTCGCAGATGACGTTCTGTGTGGCCATGGTGCGACCGTCGCCGATATCGACCGCAATCACATGTATTACATGATGACGCGCGGCGTGACGGAAAAGACGGCGCGCGCCATGCTCGTCTACGCCTTCGTGGCGCAGATCGTCGAGGAACTGGAAGAGGAAAGCCTGGTCGAGGCGCTGGAAGGCGTCATCTCGGCATGGCTGGACAGGCACGCCTGAGGCGGGCCGGATAGGACGAAGACCATGGACAAGCTTGTGGCGCCGACCGCCTACGACATCGAAGCGATCCGGCGGGATTTCCCGATCCTGTCGCGCGAAGTCTACGGCAAGCCGCTCGTCTATCTCGATAACGGCGCTTCGGCTCAGAAGCCGCAAGTGGTCATCGATGCGATCACGCATGCCTATTCCAACGAATATGCCAACGTGCATCGTGGCCTGCATTTCCTCTCCAACGCGGCGACTGAAGCCTACGAGGCGGCGCGCGAAAAGGTGCGCCGCTTCCTGAATGCCGGCTCGCTGGACGAAATCGTCTTCACCAAATCCTCCACCGAGGCGATCAACACGGTCGCCTATGGTTGGGGCATGCCGAACATCGGCGAGGACGACGAGATCGTCGTGACGATCATGGAGCACCACTCCAACATCGTGCCGTGGCATTTCATCCGCGAGCGGCAGGGCGCCAAACTCGTCTGGGTGCCGGTGGACGAGGCGGGCGCTTTCCATATCGAGGATTTCGAGAAGAGCCTGACGGAGAAGACCAAGCTCATCGCCATCACCCATATGTCGAATGCGCTCGGCACCATCGTGCCTGTCAAGGAAGTCTGCCGCATCGCTCGTGAGCGTGGCATTCCGGTGCTCGTCGATGGCAGCCAGGGCGCCGTGCATATGCCGGTCGATGTCCAGGACATCGATTGCGACTGGTACGTCATGACCGGCCACAAGCTCTACGGCCCGTCGGGCATCGGCGTGCTCTACGGGAAGATGGACCGGCTGAAGCAGATGCGGCCGTTCCAGGGCGGCGGCGAGATGATTTTCGACGTTTCCGAAGATGCCGTCACCTACAACGATCCGCCACACCGTTTCGAAGCCGGCACGCCGCCGATCGTGCAGGCGATCGGGCTAGGTTACGCGCTTGACTACATGGAGGGCATCGGCCGCGCCGCAATCGCTGCCCACGAGGCGGACCTGGCGACCTACGCACAGGAACGCCTGAGCGCCATCAACTCGCTGCGCATCTTCGGCACGGCGCCGGACAAGGGCGGCATCTTTTCCTTCGAGCTCGCCGGCATCCATGCCCACGACGTCTCGATGGTCATCGACCGCCGCGGTGTCGCGGTGCGCGCCGGCACGCATTGCGCCCAGCCGCTCTTGAAACGCTTCGGCGTTACCTCCACATGCCGTGCATCCTTCGGCCTTTACAATACCCGTGCCGAAGTGGATGCATTGGCCGATGCGCTGGAACATGCGCGCAAATTTTTTGCCTGAGGAGTGTCCGCGATGAGCCTGGACGAAAGCGAACAGAAGGTCGATGTCCGTGAAGGCATCGTCCATTCCACCATTCCCGCCGATGAGCTGGCGCGCCTCAGCGATGACGTCATCTCGGCGCTGAAGACGGTTTACGACCCGGAAATTCCTGCCGACATTTTTGAGCTCGGCCTCGTCTACAAGATCGATATCGAAGACGACCGCATGGTGAAGATCGTCATGACGCTGACCGCGCCGGGCTGCCCGGTTGCCGGCGAGATGCCCGGCTGGGTCGAAAATGCCGTCGGCGCCGTCGAGGGCGTTTCGGGCGTCGAAGTGTCGATGACCTTCGATCCGCCGTGGACGCCGGACCGCATGTCGGAAGAAGCCCAGGTTGCCATCGGCTGGTATTGAACCCTTTACCAAGCGGAATTACATTCTGAATCATGAAGCGCCGGATCTTGACCCCGGTTGCGGAAGGAGATTGGGCCGATGGGCTTTGCAGTGATGAGCATGACGGATGCGGCGGCGGACCGGGTAAAGACGATCGTCGAAAATTCCGGGCCGGAAGCGAAGGGCGTTCGCGTCGGCATCAAGAAAGGCGGTTGCGCCGGGATGGAATACACCATCGACCTGGTCACCGAACCCAATGCCAAGGACGACCTGATCGAGCGCGATGGCGCCAGGGTCTGGGTCGAGCCGTCCGCCGTTCTGTATCTTCTCGGCACCCAGATGGGCTTCGAGACGACGACGTTGCGCTCCGGCTTCACCTTCACCAATCCGAACCAGACATCCGCCTGCGGCTGCGGTGAATCGGTGGAGCTGAAGCCTGCCGATCTTGCGGCACTCGCCGAGCAGCGCCGCGCGGAAACCGCGACGGCCTGAGCCGGTTTTCCCCGTTTCGGGGCATGTTAAAGGATAGCCAAATGCCGGAGCGGTTCTGCCGCTCCGGCATTTACCGTTTCCAGGGCAATAAAAATTCCAGGATGCCCGGTTTCTCCCTGAAGCATGAAAGCCTCCTCAATTTCTTGATTTTACGCAATTTCCGACGACGGTGCCGTTGGCGCTCTGGCGGGATTTACGCTGGGAAAACCGGCTGTTTTGCCGGTTTTCGGTAAATGGCGGCGTCCGGTTCCGGGACGGTAAAGATTGGATTCAGTCTTTTTTGGTAAATTTCCATTAGTCATTACCTTTCAAGGTTTCCCATGTCGGCGTGTTTTGTCCGGCTGTTTGTTTTGCGTGCGGGTTCCTATGCGTATATCCACTGTGCCAGCCATCTTCCTTGCCTGCCTGTCGCTCTCGGCCTGTGCCTCGAGTTCCGGGCCGGATGCGCTTTCCGCCGGCCTGACCTCGCCGGAGACGACCAGTTCCGTGACCGGTATCGTCGCCCCGGTTCCCGTCGCCGATGTCGGTACGGGTGGCGTCGAGACGACGACCGCCGAAGCCAGGCCGGAACAGCACCAGGATGCGCTCGCCTGGGCCGGCCGGGTGCCGAGCGGCGAGGTGATCGTGCCGGAGCGCTCGCTCAACATGCCGGTGCCGGACGAAAAGCCGGTCGAGCAGGTGGCGATGATCACGCCGGCGATCGATCCGCTGCCCGGCAAACGTTCGCGGGTTTATGGCCACCGGTTCCGCGATGCCAAGCCGATCAATTTCGGCTCGCGCTCGCCACGCAAGATGGCGGTGCACGGCGTCGACGTCTCGCGCTGGCAGGGCGATATCGACTGGGCGAAGCTGCGCACGCAGGGCGCCAACTTCGCCTACATCAAATCCACCGATGGCGGCGATCACCTCGATCCGATGTTCCGCACCAACTGGCGCAAGGCGAAGGAAGCCGGGTTGAAGCGCGGCGCCTACCACTTCTTCTACTGGTGCCGCACCGGCGCCGAGCAGGCCGACTGGTTCATCCGCAACGTGCCGCGCGATCCGGATGCGCTGCCGCCGGTGATCGACGTCGAGTGGAACGGCGAGTCGCGCTGCAAGCGCCGCCCGTCTCCGGAGACCGTGCGTGAAAAAATGCAGATCTTCATGGACAAGCTCGAGCGCCATTACGGCAAGCGGCCGGTGATCTACACGGCGCCGGATTTCTACAAGGACAATCTGCGCGGCGCCTTCACCAACTATCCGTTCTGGCTGCGCGCTGTCGCCCAGCATCCGTCAAAGGTCTATCCGGGCCGCAAGTGGGTGTTCTGGCAATATTCCGGCTCCGGCCTGTCGCATGGCGTCGAGGGCAAGATCGACCTCAATGTCTTCCATGGCAGCGTCGAGGAATGGCATGCCTGGCTGGAAGGCCGGTCGAGCTGAACCGGGCGGCGTATAGCCACCCATCTCGACGACGCATCGGGACGGTTTGCAGGGGCGAGACATCGCCTCTGCCGCAAGCTCTGCGACCATAGGAAGGGTTTTGTGAAGCCGGGCTTTTCCTGAGGGGCGCTTGCGGCCGGGGAAGGCTCAATCGCGCTTGATCGACATCAGCACGTCCCAGATCTCCGCGCCGGTTTCGAAGACGGCGGCATTCGTCTTGTAGCTCAGTTCGGCACTGATCAGATCGGTGAATTCCCCGGCAAGATCGACGCCTTCGCCGGTGGGAACGACCGTTGCCGAAACGCCGCCGGATGGCGAGGAGGAGAGCGTGGTTTCCTGGCGCTGGTAACCGGGTGTGCCGGCATTGGCGACGTTGTTGGCAATGGCGCCGACCCGGGTCGACTGCGCCAGCAGGCCGGAGACAGCAGTGTTCATCATGCCGGAAATGCTCATCGGTCGGGATCTCCAAAACGGTCGCTGCTCGTCTTATACAGGCCGGCGTTTAGGGAAGTCTGAACGCGCAGCCTGTGTTTAAGGCCGGCGAAGGCCTTGTCCGGCCGCATGCGTGCCGTATCGGCACAAGGCTTTCGGCATGTGCCGGGAGAGCCGCGGGCGGGAGAGGATCGACGGGGTCAAAGAGCCATGCCGAGAAGCCGGCCGGGCAAAAACCCTCCGGATCGGTAACCTGTTTCGGACGGGGCGCCGCAGCTGCCGCGTTGAAAAATTTTAGATGGCACCTTGCGGCGCCCCGTTCGGCGGTCTGTCGCCGTTTCCTGGTCCTTTTGTACGGGGTTTCGGCATCTTTCTCAGAGATGCGCTCGCGGGCTTGTCGTTATTGGTTGCGCTTTCGCTGCCCGGGCGCCCCGAATGACCGTCTTTGCTCGACGCGGCGATGACCTCCGCGGACCTGTCGCCCGCGGCATCGCCGCGCCGTTCCGGCGGGTTTTCCGCCGGTCGGCCAGTCGCCGTCCCTTATGTGCTCAAGGTGCAGGGTATCGGCAAAACCGACCGTTGCACCCGCACGCCGCCGATTTTACGCCGGCATGACCAGTCCACGACGCCTCTTGCTCCGCCCTGCGTTCCAGGCCTCACAAAAGCGCCGGCCCCGCCTCGCCGGCAACGCCAACCGGTGTATCCGAGGGCGGGACGGGAGGAGTATGGCATGGGTTTTGGGGGCGGGGATGAGCGGGGAAGATTGTGCGGTGGTGAAACGAGCTGTTTGGCGCCAGCATC
>NZ_CAXUSG020000017.1:0-89193 GCF_964253915.1 Rhizobium sp. LjRoot30
AAGGCTTCGTTAACCGGCCGCATAGATCAATGGTATTGCAAGCGACAGGCATCGGTCCGCGAACCTGTCCCGTGCGAAACAGCAGATCCGCCGCGTTCATGAGAAAACATGAGCAGACCGGATGTGTGAGAAAGGTGCTGATGGCTTCGGGATTTGCCGGAGATGCACTGGCCCGCTTAAGGGCAGGGTGAAATCTATACCCTCTTCATCCGTCTCAGACTTCGAACCTTTGGAGATGAGAATGGCAGATGTAGTACGCATATGGGACAGGCTCGAACGCCTGCCGCGACAACCGCAGACGAAAAAATTCGACGCGCAGATCCTGCTGTTTACCGGTGTCCGGTATGAGCGTCGCGATTTCGCCGTCACCACGCCGGACGCAAAGAGCGCACAACCGGTGAACCAGCACTGAGGTCGTGCCGGCGCATGCCGGTGGCGACGGGGCATTTCCGTTTTCTGCTGAATACGGCAAGGCTCTGACTGTTCTGAAATTCCGGACGCAAAACCGCTCCGCACTTTTGCTGGAATTGCTCTAGCGGCCGGTGAAATCC
This sequence comes from Rhizobium sp. LjRoot30, assembly GCF_964253915.1. Lineage (NCBI taxonomy): Bacteria > Pseudomonadati > Pseudomonadota > Alphaproteobacteria > Hyphomicrobiales > Rhizobiaceae > Rhizobium > Rhizobium sp. LjRoot30. The sequence goes on from NZ_CAXUSG020000017.1 coordinate 552, forward strand.
TGGCAGCTTGCCTCTTGCAGGAAGGCCTGGGCGGCCTGATCGAAGCTCTTGCGCGGTGCGAGCGTGCGCACCACGGCGTAACCGTCCGGTCTCGACATTTCGACCAGGATCGATTGTGCCAATTGCTCCGGCAGCGCCTTGCGCAGCGCCGTGAGCTGGATCGGCGAGGCGATGACGACATCCAGCCCGCCGCCGACCGACGTCCGGTCGTTCATGCTGAAAATCTCGTTCGAGGCACTGTCGAAGATGGCGAGCGACCAGAAGGGTACGCTGCCGCGCGCCTGGAGCCTGAGCGGTACGGTGTCGACATCGAAGCTGCAGACCGCGACATGCATGAACGGATCGGCGACCGACAGGCCGGCCTTGTCCGGCTGCGCCGCGAGCAGGTGGAAACGATTGAGGTCCCCGCGCGCCAAAATGCGCGTATAGGCATCGAGGCCGGTGAAATGCGGCAGAGACAGGATGATGATCAGGTGCAGCAGCACTGCGCCCACCAATCCGACGACGATGGCGAGCAGGATCTTAAGCATCGCCGCATCCGAGCAGGCTGACCCGGGGCATGGACAGGTCGATGAGGCCGGAGCTGCCGGCGGTCGGTGTGTCGAGCAGCGTCAGCGTCAGGCGGAAAGGCACGTTGCCGGAGGGCAGCGGCAGCCAGTTTCCGGCCTGCGCCCTGGCGGAGACGGTGATCGTAAAACTGCTGTCGGTTTCGCGCACCACCGTCCAGGAATTCAGGCCGGCGGGCAGTTCGGGGTTGACGCCAAAAGGCTGGCCGGCGGTATTGCCGGCATAAAGCGTCCACAGGCGCGCATGCGGCGTCTGGCCGGACACGGCATAGCTGCAGCCGCTGACAAGCCTGCCGCCGACATCGTCCACAGACGCGGTGAAGGCGAGGCCCTCGGCATTGCCGTAGAGAAGGTTGCCGGCGCGGGCGCGGTGGGATTTGGCGTAGGGATCGGCCGCATCCGTTTGTGCATCCGGAAAGGCTTCCCACGCGCCAAGCCGGATCGCCCCGAAGCCGGTCGTCACGTTCAGCGCGTAAAGCGTTGAAACGATGCCGCCGCCGAAAGCAATGCTGAGTGCGAGCGCAATGAGGAGGGGAACCCGGAACACGTCTATGGCAAGCCTTTGATCACATGGGTTCGAGGGTTAGCATTGATTCTGCCGGGGGGAAATGGGCAGGGTGTGCCAGAATGGGGCTTTCGCATATGGCGCGACGTCGCCTCTTCCCCCTTCTCCCCTTGGGGAGAAGGTGCCGGCAGGCGGATGAGGGGGCGAGACACGGCGAAACCTTCACTTGTGGCACCCCCTCATCCCGCTGCCGCGACCTTCTCCCCGGGGGGAGAAGGGGGCAGGCGGCGCCCTCTCGTTACAGGACGGTATCGGCGGCGCTTGCGCCGGCCGTCGCCTCACTCGGCGCTTGCCACCTTCTGGATGCCGAGCGGCGGGGCCTTTTTCAGCTTGTCGCCGACGTCGCGCAGCAGGCGGGTGACGTCGATGGAGAGCGAGCGGGGGCGGATGAGCGGTGGCAGGCCGGTTTCGGAGCCTTTTTCGGTGGTTTTCGCCACCAGGGCCGGGCCGACATGGTCGCCGCTCGGGAAGGGGTTTTCGATGCCGGGAATGGCTTTCAGTTCGATGCCCTGGTGGGCGTAGTCCATCAGTCGCTTGAAGGTCATCGCCGGCAGCGAGCCGCCGGTCATGTTGTTCGTCGAGGTATAATCGTCGTTGCCGAACCAGACGGCGCAGGTGTAGTTGCCGGTAAAGCCGACGAACCAGGCGTCGCGATAGGCCTGTGTCGTGCCGGTCTTGCCGGCGGTGACGATGCCGCCGTCGAGCGCCGCCTTGCGGGCGGTGCCGGAAACCGGGATCTGCGCCAGCATGTAGTTCATCGATGCGGTGGCCTGCTCCGACAGGACGCGGCGCGGCGCCGGCTCGTCGCGGTCGAAATCGTAGAGGATGCGGCCGTCATAGCTGATGATCTGGCTGAGGCCGTGGCGGCGCGATTGCAGGCCGCCGGCGGGGAAGACGGAGTAGCCGGTCGCCTGGTCGAGCACGGTGAGTTCGGATGTACCGAGCGGAATGGTCTTGTCGGATCGGATCGGTGTTTCGACGCCGAAATCCTTGGTGGTCTTGACGATGGTGTCGATGCCGAGCACGTCCTTGGCAAGCCGGACGGGGACGGTGTTGATCGATTTCGCCAGCGCTACCGCCAGGGTGACCCGGCCGGCATAGGAGCGGCCGTAATTCTGCGGCGACCAGCCGCGCCAGGAGATCGGTCCGTCCGAGACGACCGTCTGCGGCGTCATGCCTTTTTCCATCGCCGCCGCGTAGGTATAGACCTTGAAGGAGGAGCCCGGCTGGCGTAGCGCCTTGGTGGCGCGGTTGAACTGGCTTTCGCCATAGTCGCGGCCGCCGACCATGGCGCGCACGGCGCCGCCGTTCTCGATCATGACGAGGGCGCCCTGCTTGACGCGGTAGGGTTCGCCGAACTCGCGCAGGCTGGTCTCGACCGAATCTTCCGCCGCCTTCTGTAAGCCCATGTCGATGGTGGTGCGCACCACGAGGGAATGTTCGGGGAAGCGGGTGGACAGACGCTGCACCTCGTCGAAGGCCCAGTCGAGGAAGAAATCCGGTGCCTCGATCTCGTTGCGGTCGATGACGGTGGCCGGGTTGCGGCGGGCGGCGATCACCTGGCCTTCGGTCATCATGCCGCTCTGCACCAGGTTGCTCAGGACCTCGTTGGCGCGGGCGCGGGCGGCCGGCAGGTTGACGTGCGGGGCGTATTTCGCCGGTGCCTTGAACAGGCCGGCGAGGATGGCCGCTTCGGCGAGATCGACCTCGGTAATCGATTTGCCGAAATAGAACTGCGCCGCCGCTGCCGCGCCAAAAGTGCCGCCGCCCATATAGGCGCGGTCGAGATAGGTGCGCAGGATTTCCGTCTTGGAGAGGTTGGCTTCCAGCCACAGGGCGAGGAAGGCCTCCTTGATCTTGCGCTCGAGCGAACGTTCGTTGGTGAGGAACAGGTTCTTGGCAAGCTGCTGCGTCAGGGTCGAGCCGCCCTGCACGACGCCGCCGGCGCGGGCATTCTCGCTCATGGCGCGGGCGAGACCGAAGAAATCGATGCCGAAATGATCGAAGAAACGGCGGTCCTCGGTGGCCAGCACCGCCTTGACGAAATAGTCCGGCAGGTCGGCGACGGCGACGGAATCCTCGTGGATGATGCCGCGGTGGCCGATGACGTTGCCGTAACGATCGAGGAAGGTGACGGCGAAATCGCCGTGGTTGCGCCAGTCGTCCTTGGTTTCCTCGAAGGCGGGCTGGGCAAGCGTCAGCATCACCACGGCGCCGGCGGTGCCGAGGGTGGCGGCCTCGCCGACGATTTCGAACACCGCTCGTTTCCAGCCGCGGACGCGAAAACGGCGGAAGAAGATGGTGACGTCTTCCCAGATCTCGGCAAAGCGGAAACCGGCGTTCCAGACGGTCGAATCGATCCAGGAATCGATGCGCAACAGGAGATGGCGCTTCCTGCGGGGGCGGTTTTCGGGGGAGAAAGGGTCCTGCACCTGAATTCAAATTCCCGCTGAATGGCGCTTCAGCCTTGACGTGGCCACATCGAGCCGCCAGAGCATGAAGCCGTACCGATACGCTCGTTTGGTTAAAGAACCGATATGGGGCAATTTTTGGTCGATTTGCTGGAAAAGAACAAGGCGGTGCCGGCGGAATTTCAAACCGCGGTCGACCGGTATGGAAAGATACGATGACGGACGGCGAGCCCTTCTGGAAAAACAAGAGCCTGGACCAGATGAACCAGGCGGAATGGGAAAGCCTCTGCGACGGCTGCGGGCTCTGTTGTCTCAACAAGCTGGAGGACTGGGACACCGGCGAAGTGGTGTTCACCTCGGTTGCCTGCCGGCTGCTCGACGGCGAGAGCTGTCGGTGCTCGGACTACCCGAACCGCCAGGCGACTGTGCCTGATTGCATCCAGCTGACGCCGAAAAGCGTGCGCGAGATCACCTGGCTGCCGCCGACCTGCGGCTACCGGCTGGTGCGCGACGGCGAGGACCTCTACTGGTGGCACCCGCTGGTGTCGGGCGATCCGGAGACGGTGCACCAGGCGGGCATTTCCGCCCAGGGGCGGACGGTGAGCGAAGACGAGGTGGATGTCGAGGATTTCGAGGATTATGTCGTCGAATGGCCGCTGACGGTGGGTGAGGGTCGGGGATGATCGAGGGGCTGCCGCCCGAGCTCTGGGCCTTCGTGCTGGCATCCTTTCTCATCGAACTGACGCCGGGGCCGAACATGACCTGGCTGGCGATGCTGGCCGTCGTGGAAGGGCGACTGCGGGGGTATGCCGCCGTTGCCGGCATCGGCTTGGGGCTGGGATTACTGGGGGCGGCTGCCGCCATCGGCCTTGCCGAACTGGTGCAGGCGTCCGCCGTGCTATACCAGACGCTGCGCTGGGCGGGCGTCGCCTTTCTGCTCTACCTTGCTTATGACGGGTGGCGCGGGGAGCCGGCAGTCGGGCCGCAGGATCTTACGGTCAATCTGCGCCGCGCCTTTCTGCGCGGGCTGACGACCAATCTGCTCAATCCCAAGGCGGCGATCTTCTACATCGCCGTGCTGCCGACCTTCGTCGCCCCCGGGCCGCCGCCGGGTGGGCAGATCGCGACGCTGACGGCGGCCTATGTCGTGGTCGCGACGCTGGTGCATGCCGCCATCGTCACCCTGTGCGGCACCTTCACCAGCCTTGTCGACAAGGGTGGGCGTGAGACGATGGTGCGACGGGTGCTTTCCATCTGTCTGGCGCTGGTGGCGCTGTGGTTTGCCTGGACGACGGCAAAATGAGAAAATAGGAAAATAATCCTTGACGCCGTGACGGTGGTTTGATAGGGTTCAGGCATAGTCGGAAAGTTGCGGCCGGATGGGGCGCAGCGGACCGGGAACGAAGCGGCGGCGCGAAAGCGCGGGCCGCTTTTTTGTTGCGGGTGGGTGGCATGGCGACGGTTGCGGAATTCGATGCCGGTCTGTTCGGGGCCTGGGCGGCGGTGGCGGTTTATGACGGCCGGTCGGCGGCGGAGCGCGAGGCGGGCGACAGCCTGCAGGCGGCGGCGCAGCGGGTGGTTCTGGAGGTGAAATCGCGCGAGGATGTCGGCGAAGACCTGCGGCTGCTGCTCAACGACATGACCCGCGAGATGCGGGCGCAGTTCGATTATTTTCGCGAGCTTCGCGGTGCTGCCGAACGGCTGACGGACGGTGCGGCCGACGAGGCGGCGGCGAAGGCGGCGCGGGCGGATGTCAAGGCAGCGACGGATGCGATGTCGCTGATCGTGCGCACGCTGGAAAAGATCGATGCGCTGCAGCGGCAGCTTGCGCAGGATCGGGCGATGGAGGCGGAGCGCCATGTCGATGCGGCCGGGCTGGCGGATGCCAGGACTTATTTCCTGTCTCTCATCGACAGCCGCGCCGCCGAGGAAGCCGGACGGCGTTTTGAACAGTTCAAGCGCGACTGGCTTGCAGCGCGTGCTCCGCCCGGAACCATTGACCGCGGCGGGCAACCGCAAGAGCCGGCGGATGCTGGAGGCGGTTGAGCGTCGGGCTGGCGAGGCGTTGCAACGGCATGCGGGCGAGATGGCGGTGATCGGCGACAGACGCAAGGTTTTGAAGCCGCTGGCCACGGCTGCCGCAACGGCGGTTTTGGCTGGACGGCAGGTGATGGCAGAGACGGAGCGCGAGAACCTGGTGCAGGACGATCGTTCGGCAGTCGGTGCTTTGTTGGAAATGCCGGGTGACGGGCTGGAGGGGCATGGCGGTCGGGCCGGTCCCGGGTTTCCCGCCGTGCTTTCCGGCTTCCGGCCCGACCTTGCTCTCCAGCTGTCGCATGAATGGTGTTTTCAGGGGCGCCGCGAGCAGCAGGCGCCGGGAGGCGACTGGCGCAATTGGCTGATCCTTGGCGGACGCGGTTCCGGCAAGACGCGGGCAGGGGCCGAATGGGTGCATGGGTTGGCGACGGGCCATCCCCTGGCGGGTGAATTGCGGATTGCGCTGGTGGCGGAAACGCTGGGCGATGCCCGCGAGGTGATGATCGACGGGGTTTCCGGCATCTGCCGGATTGCGCGGCGGCTGCGGCCGGCCTTTGAGGCGTCGCGGCGGCGGCTCGTCTGGCCGAACGGGGCGATGGCGCAGATTTTTTCTTCCGAGGACCCGGAGAGCTTGCGTGGGCCGCAATTTCATTTCGCCTGGTGCGATGAACTGGCCAAGTGGAAATACGGGCAGGAAACCTGGGACATGCTGCAGTTCGGCCTCAGGCTCGGCGACCGGCCGCGGCAGCTGATCACCACCACGCCGCGGCCGGTGCCGCTGTTGAAGGCGCTGATGGGCGATGCCGAGACGGTGCTGACGCGGATGAGCACGCTTGCCAACCGCGACAACCTGGCGCCGGGTTTCATGCAGGCGCTGGAAAGCCGTTATGGCGGCACACGGCTCGGGCGGCAGGAACTCGACGGGGAACTGATCGAGGACCGCGAGGACGGCTTGTGGAAACGCGAGGCGATCGAGGCGGTGACCATCCGGTTTGCCGGGATGTTGCGGCGCATCGTCGTGGCGGTGGACCCGCCGGCTTCGGCAGGGCCGCAGTCCTGCTGCGGTATCGTTGTGGCCGGCCTCGACGCTTCCGGGCGGGCGGTGGTGCTGGCGGATTGTTCGGTGGAGGGGGCGAGCCCGGCGGGCTGGGCGCAGGCGGTGGTGAAGGCCTATCGCCGTTTTGATGCCGACCGGGTGGTCGCGGAAATTAACCAAGGCGGCGACATGGTGGCGGCGATGCTGAAAAGCATCGATGCCGGCCTGCCGGTGACATCCGTGCGGGCGACGCGCGGCAAATTTTTGCGGGCGGAGCCGGTTGCGGCACTCTATGAGCAGGGGCGGGTTGCCCATGCCGGGCGGTTTTCGGCGCTCGAGGACCAGATGTGCGATTTCGGTCCGGAAGGGCTATCTTCGGGACGTTCGCCTGACCGGCTGGATGCTTTGGTCTGGGCGTTGACGGCCTTGATGCTGGAAGGACAGGGCGAGCCACGGGTTCGCCCTGTTTGAGGACAGAAGGAAATCAGCGATTGCCGGTCGGCTGGGGCGCATTGTCGCGCATCTGCCGCCATTCGGATTCGAGACGGTCGAGCACATGCTGCGGGATTGGCTGCGGGGCCTTGCTGATCGGGGCGGGGGTCTGCATGATTTCTGATCTCCTCGTGGGCAAAAGAGCATTTCCGCTTTCTCCAAATCGCGAAAATGCTCCATTGTTTTCACGCAATTCCGGATACAAAACCGCTGCGCAGTTTTGCTGGAATTGCATTGGCGCGGTAACAACGCCGGCTGCGGCTCTTGGTTCCACAGGGTTCACGAAAAGTAAATTACCCCTCTAACTGGTTAAAACGATTTAGTTTTCTAAAATCGATTGAATTTCACAGAAGCTTTGGCGGCCCTGGCAAGGAGGGGTATCAGGATGGCGATCGACCGGCGTTTTTTCTTCGATAAAGTTCGTGCAGCACCGTTTGGCGGAGCGCTGAAACAGCCGCAGGTGGACGGCATGACGGCGATTCTCGACCGGTGGGAACGGACCATGGCGGCGGACGACGAGCGCTGGCTCGCCTATGTGCTGGCGACGGTTTATCACGAGACGGCGCGGACGATGCAGCCGGTGCGCGAGACGCTGGCCGACAGCGATGGAAAGGCGGTGGCGATCCTGGAGGATGCTTTTGCCAAGGGGCGGCTTTCCTGGGTGAAGACGCCTTACTGGCGGCCGGACGAGGACGGCAAGAGCTGGCTGGGGCGCGGTTTCGTGCAGCTGACCCATCGGCGGAACTATGCGGCGATGGCAGAAATCACCGGTATCGACCTGGTGGCCGCGCCGGAGCGGGCGATGGAGATGGAGGCGGCGCTGACCATCCTGTTCGAAGGCATGCGGCGTGGCTCCTTCACCGGGCACAAGCTTGCGGATTATTTCAACACGGCGACGGAAGACTGGGCCGGGGCGCGCAGAATCGTCAACGGCATGGACCGGGCGGAGCAGATCGGCGGCTACGGCACCCTGTTCTACACGGCGTTGCGTGGTGATCGATGATACGCGACCGGGCATGAGGCAGTGCGACGCGTTGAACGACGGGCGCGGGCATGGTAACCGCGGCGCATCACATCGCAAGGAGCCTGCCATGATCCGTCACATCGTCTTCTTCACCGCTCGCAGCGACGAAGACCGCGCGGCGATAGAGGCGGGGCTTTCCCTGCTGACGGTCATTCCGCATGCGCTGACGCTGGAGGTCGGCACCAATGTGAAGAAGGACCAGCTCGGCAACGAGGTGGACTTCGTCGTCTACGGCGAGTTCGCCGACGAGGCGGCGCTGGCGGCCTACAAGGCGCATCCCAACTACCAGATTTCCATCGACCGGGTGCGGCCGATCCGCGAACTGCGCATGGCGGCGGATTACGACGCCGACAAGGCGGTGCGGCGGGTGATTGGTTGATGGTCTTTCGTCGCTGAGCGGCAATACAGGCTCGCTTTCGGGCGGTTTGTGCCAATAGACGTTTAACCGAACGGGATATCCGAACATGAACATCCGATCTTTCCTGCCGTGGCGGCGCCCGGCGGGCCGTGAGCGCGTGGGTGAAAGCAAGGCGACGGCATTGGCGGCGTTTGCGGCCGAGGGGCGGGCGCAGTGGACGGGGCGGTCTTATGGCGCCTTGGCGCGTGAGGGGTTCATGAAGAACCCTGTGGCGCATCGGGCGGTGCGGATGATCGCCGAGGCGGCGGCGGCCGTGCCGTGGTTGTTGTATGAGGGCGAGGCGGAGGTCTTGGGGCATCCGATGCGCGATCTCGTCGCCAGGCCGAACGGGCGGATGGGCGGGCCGGATTTTTTCGAGGCGCTGTATGGGCACCTGCTTTTGTCCGGCAATGCCTATGTGGCGCCTTCGGTGGTGGGGGAGGCGGTGCGGGAACTGCATCTGCTGCGGCCGGACCGGGTGAGCCTTGTCGAAGGGGTGGATGGCTGGCCGGTCGCTTATGATTACCGGGCAGGCGGGCGGGGGCGGCGGTTTGCCGTCGATGGCGATGGGGTGTCGCTGCTGCACCTGAAATTGTTTCATCCGCTCGACGATCATCTCGGTTTTCCGCCGCTGGCGGCGGCGCAGGTGGCGCTCGACCTGCACAATGCGGCAGCAACCTGGAACAAGGCGCTGCTCGACAACTCCGCCCGGCCTTCCGGGGCGCTGGTCTACCAGCCGAAGGAGGGCGGCAATCTTTCCGCCGACCAATATGAGCGGCTGAAGCTGGAGCTGGAGGAGGGATATACCGGCGCGGTACGCGCCGGGCGGCCGATGCTGCTGGAAGGTGGGCTCGACTGGAAATCGATGGGGCTTTCGCCGAAGGACATGGATTTCATCGAGGCGCGCAACGGCGCGGCCCGCGATATCGCGCTCGCCTTCGGGGTGCCGCCGATGTTGCTCGGCATTCCGGGCGACAATACTTATGCCAACTACCAGGAGGCCAACCGGGCTTTTTATCGGTTGACGGTGTTGCCGCTGATCCAGCGCACGGCGGCGAGTTTTTCCGGATGGCTGGCGCCGGTCTTTGGGGATGGTCTGCGTTTCGAGCCGGATCTCGACCGGATCGCCGGGCTTGCGGTGGAGCGCGATGCGCTGTGGAGCCGCATCGGGGCGGCGGCGTTCTTGACCGAGGAGGAGAAGCGGCAGGCGGTGGGATATTGAGGTAGCGCGCAATTTGTAATACGGTGTATTACAAAGATGGAGTGCCCAAAAATGTCCAAGCCTGTTCTTTCCGATCCGATCACCCTGCGGCTGCCGGTGGATATTCTCGCCGATATCGAGACGATTGCCGAGGCGAGCGAGCGGACGCGCAGCTGGGTGATCGTGCGGGCGTTGAAGTATTATCTGATGGCGGAGGGGGCCGAAGTTCTGAGTATCCGGCGTGGTCAGGAGGACATCGAAGCTGGCCGCAGCATGGATGCGGAGGACCTAATAGCCGAGCTTGTCGATCGCGACCGTGAGGACGCTGCTTGAAAAAGGTTCGCATTTCGGATGAGGCGGTACGCTATATCCGAAAGGAGAAGGATTATCTTGTGCTGCTCAATCCTCGTGCTTCCCTGGCTTTTACAATTCAGGTACGCAAGGCGCTCCGGCTGCTGGCCGAACATCCGTTTGCCGGCTCCACCGTCGCTCCAGTAAAGGGTGTGCGACGACTGGTTTCGGCGCCCTATCATTTTGACTATGTCGTTGAAGGCGATACGGTTTTTATCGTCTCCGTGCTGCATGCGCGGCAGGGACCTGCGGAGTTGGAGAAGGATGACGACGACAGCTTTGACTAAGCTGTTGTCTGGACAGCCCCCAAGGTGGGCTATAGCCGGAATCGGAATGTGAAGCCGCTCACTCAACCTGTGAAGTCGATGACTCAACCTTTGAAGATTTTGCCGCAAGGGATTCGGAAGATTCCGAAAAACGGTATTCTTCAAGTGGTTTGAGAAGACGCCGGGCCTCTCCTGGAGGCGGGATTTCCATCACTCTATCCGAAAGTGCTTAACAAATGGCTGAGTTCGGGAACGATCCGGGGCTCTGGGCGGCGCGGGCCGTCGGGGCGTCCGCCGGGGCGGCGGTGTCGCTTGTCTATCTGCTGCCGAAAAGCCGGCGGGAGGCTGCGGGGCGGTTCTTTACCGGGCTGGCCTGCGGGATGATCTTCGGCGGGCCGGCGGGTGTCTGGCTTGCCGACCGGCTGGAGGTGGCGACAAGCCTCTCGGCTTTCGAGACGATGCTGGCAGGTTCGGCGGCGGCCAGCCTGATGGCCTGGTGGGCACTCGGCATTCTGGCACGCTTGGCGGAACGCTACGGCGCGCCGCGGGAGCCGTAAGGCAACCCCGCCTGACGTGAGGCCCGCCGGCGCGAAGCTGGCCGGCGAAAAATTTCCGATCATTCAGGAGACTTCCATGAGGAACGTTTTTCGCGGGCCGCGACCCGTGACGACCCGTTTTGCCAATCTGGCGCTGAAAGGCGTCAGCGGCGACGGGGTCTTTTCCGGTTATGCCAGCATCTTCGGCGAGATCGATCTCGGTAAGGATGCGATCGAGCGCGGAGCTTTTGCCCGTTCGCTCGTCGAGCGCGGCGCCAAGGGGGTGCGCATGCTGTTCCAGCATGATCCTGCCGAGCCGATCGGCACGTGGACTGTCATCCGCGAGGATACGCGCGGGCTTTATGTCGAGGGGATGCTGTCAGGCGGTGTGGCGCGTGCCCGCGAGGTGCACCAGCTGATGAAGAACGGCGCGCTCGACGGGCTGTCGATCGGCTTCCAGACGGTGAAGGCGCGCACCGATGCCAAGACTGGCGTGCGCCGCATTCTCGAAGCCGATCTCTGGGAAATCTCGGTCGTCACCTTTCCGATGCTGCCATCGGCGCGGGTGTCGAACGTGAAGAATGCGCGGTGGTTCCGCGACAAGGAAACGGAACTCGTCCGCAGCATGCGGCGGGCGGCCCGGATGATGTTCAACATTTAACGCAAGACAAGGATGGGTTCATGACCGACATGGCAAAGACCGCGGCGCCGGAAATCAAGGCGGTGCCCGAAAACCTCGACGCCGCCTTCGACGATTTCATGGAGGCGTTCGAGGCCTTCAAGGATGTCAACGACCGGCGTCTCGACGAGATCGAGCGCAAGCTGACCGCCGACGTGGTGACGCGCGACAAGATGGACCGCATCAACCGCGCCATGGACGAGCAGAAGAAAGCGCTCGACCAACTGGTGCTGAAAAAGGCGCGGCCGGCGCTGGGGCGTCCGGACGGTCATGGGCCGGAGGCGGCCGAACACAAGGCGGCCTTCGATGCCTATATCCGCCGCGGCGACGAAGCAGGCTTGCGCGAACTGGAGGCCAAGGCCTTTTCCGCCGGCACGGGTGCGGATGGCGGATATCTGGTGCCGCCGGAAACCGATACGGAGATCGGCCGCAGGCTTTCCGTTGCCTCGCCGATCCGGTCGCTGGCGACGGTGCGGCAGGTCTCTGGCGCGGTGCTGAAGAAGCCGTTCTCGCTGACCGGGCTGACGTCGGGCTGGGTGGCGGAGACGGCCTCGCGGCCGCAGACGGCGACGCCGCAGCTTTCCGAACTCTCCTTCCCGACCATGGAGCTTTACGCCATGCCGGCGGCGACGCAGGCGCTGCTCGACGATGCGGCGGTCGATATCGAGGCGTGGATTTCGGGCGAAGTGGACATTGTCTTCGCCGAGCAGGAGGGCACGGCCTTTACCACCGGCGACGGCACCAACAAGCCGAAGGGTATCCTGTCCTATACGACGGTTGCCGAGGCGAGCTGGAGCTGGGGCAATATTGGTTACATCGCCTCCGGTGCGGCGGGTGCTTTCAAATCCACCGGGCCGTCCGATGCGCTGATCGATACGATCTATGCGGTGAAGGCGGGGCATCGGCAGAACGCCCACTTCTTGATGAACCGCAAGACGCAGGGCGAGATCCGCAAGTTCAAGGATGCCGACGGCAACTATCTGTGGCGCCCGCCGGCATCGGCCGGTCAGCCTGCGTCGCTGATGGGCTTTCCCATCGCTGAGGCCGAGGACATGCCGGATATCGGGGCGAATTCGTTCTCGATCGCTTTCGGCGATTTCCGCGCGGGGTATCTGGTCGTCGATCGGACCGGGGTGCGGGTGTTGCGCGATCCTTATTCAGCAAAACCCTATGTACTGTTCTACACCACCAAGCGCGTCGGCGGCGGGGTGCAGAATTTCGAGGCGATCAAGCTGGTGAAGTTTGCGGTGAGCTGAGGCGGGGCCTGACCTCGCCTCAGCCCTGCCAGGCGCGCAGCGGCAGATATGAAATAAGAGGTTGCCATTTGCTTCCTTCTCCCCGGCGGGGAGAAGGTCGCGGCAGCGGGATGAGGGGGGGCACGAGGGAAGGCCCTGCCGTGCCTCGCCCCCTCATCCGACCCTTCGGGCCACCTTCTCCCCGCGGGGGAGAAGGGGAGAGGCGATGTTGCGCATGCCTCGGAAAATCATCTCGTCGATTGGAGATATCTATGACCTATGCCCTGATTGCTCCGCCGCTGGCGGAGCCGGTGACGCTTGCTGAGGTCAAGGCGCATCTGCGTCTTGATGGCGATGACGAGGACGGGTTGCTGGCAGCGCTGGTTAAAGTGGCGCGCGAGCATCTGGAGCGTTGCACCGGGCTTTTGATGCTGAGCCAGACATGGCGGCTTTATCTTGACGCGTGGCCGGCCTGCGGGGTGATTCAGATTGCCAGGGGGCCGGTGCAATCGATTGAAACCGTTGTGGTTTATGACGAGGGTGGCGCTACGGTGGATGTGCCGCTCGACGGGCATGTGCTGGATGGCGGGGGGCGGCCGGCGCGGCTTTTGTTGAATCAGTTTGTGAAGACGGCGCGGGCGGTGAACGGCATCGAGATCGATTTCGTTGCCGGTTTCGGCGATGCGGCGGTGGCGGTGCCGGATACGTTGCGGCGGGCGATGCTGCTGCATGTGGCGCATATGTTTGCCTATCGCGGCGTGGTGCCGCCGGATAACCAGCCGGCTTCGGTGCCGGCGGGGTATGATTTGCTGGTGGCGCCTTATCTGCTGCGGAGGCTTTGACCATGCCGGTGAGTTTTCTCGATCCGGGTCAATTTTCGGCACGGCTGGAACTGGAGGCGCCGGTGACGGTGGCCGATGGTCAAGGCGGTGCGGAGGTGAGTTATCAGGGCGTGGCTGCCTTCTGGGCGTTGATCGAACCAGCAGGCCATGTGGTGCGCGAGGCGGCGGGTGCAGAAACGGCGACGTTGACGCATCGCGTCTGGATGCGTTTTCGCACAGGTGTGGCGGCGGGTATGCGGCTTCGCAAGGGAGCGCGGTTTTTTGCCGTCAGGGCGGTGATCGATCCCGACGAGACGCGGCGTTATCTCGTCTGTCATTGCGAGGAGGAAGGATTATGACGGCGGCCAATGCCTTGCTGCAGGCGGTGACGGCGCGGCTTCTGGGGGATGCGGATCTGGTGGAGCTGATCGGTGCGGATGGCATTCATGACCGGCTGCTGACGCGTATTCCGATGCCCTATGTGGTGATCGCCGGCTTGCAGAGCGATGATTTTTCCACCTCGACGGAGGCCGGCGAAGAGCATCTGCTGACCTTGGAGATCTGGTCGTCGGGACAGGGGCAGCGGGAGGCGCAGGTGATTGCCGGCCACGTGCACCGGCTGTTGCATGATGCGGCGCTTTCGCTTGTCGGGGCGGTGCTGGTGAGCCTGCTGCACCGTTCGACGCGGGCGCGGCGGGTGCAGAAAACCCGGGCGCATGGGGTCGAGATGGTGTTTCGGGCGGTCACCGAATGAGGGTCACGCCTTGCGGCCGCGGATGAAAATGGCGAGCAGGATCACGAAGAACAGCGAGAGCGCCGCGAGCAGCGAGGCGGTGACGAGCAAAGTGGACAGGCCGGCGCGGTCGAGGATGCTGGTGAAGATCACCGGGGCGGCGGCGCTGGCCAGATTCTGCGGCAGCGACAGGCGGGCGGATTGCAGGCCGAAATCGCGCGGGCTGAATACGGCGAGCGGCAGCAGCGCGCGGGCGACGGTGACGACGCCGGAGCCGAAACCGTAGAGCACCACGAAGGCAAGTAACATGGAGCCGGAGCCATTGGCGACCAGTAGCAGCATGAAACTTGTCAGGATGAGGCCGATGCCGAGGGTGGCGCTGATCAGCGGGCTGCCGCGGGGGCCGAGCAGCATGTCGACGAAGCGGGCGGATATGCCCATGACGCCCCGCAACGAGCCGAGTTGCAGGGCGAGCGCGGGTGCCGCGCCCGAAAGGGCAAAGATATGCAAGAGCGACGGCGACAGGCCGTAGGTGACCAGGGTGGCGAGCATGGTCGAGGCGGCGATCAGCGAGAAGGCGTAGATCCGGCCGCGGGGTGTCAGCACCAGCGGGGCACGCTCGGTGGTTTCCGTGCGCTCAGTGGAAACGACCGGACGCGGCAGGGCGAAAAGATGCAGCGGCAGGCACACCAGCAGATGCACCGATGCCGTCAGCACGAAGGTGGACCGCCAGCCGATCAGCGATTGCAACCAGTCGAGCAGTGGCCAGAACGTCGCGCTCGACAGGCCGGTGAACAGCATGAGGATGGCGATGACGCGGCCGGAACGCAGGCCTTCGCGTTCGACGACGGCGGTGTAGGCCGGCGCCGAAAGCCCGAGTGCGCCGCCGAGGCCGATGACGCACCAGGCGGCGATGTAGAGAACCAGGCCGTGCGACGCTGCGAGCAGCAGCAGGCCGGCGGCAAACACCACGGAGCCGGCGGCCAGCACTTTTGAGGCGCCGTAGCGATCGAGCAGGCGGCCGGTCTTCGGGCCGGCGAGCGCGCTGATCAGCATCATGATCGACAGGCCGAGAAAGACGACTTCGTTGGCCAGGCCAAGTTCGGGGGCGATGACGCGGCCGAGTACGCCGAGCATGTCGAAGGTCGTGCCCCAGCCGACAAGCTGGGTGACGGCGAGGACGGCGACGGTTTGGGCCGCGCGGCGGGTTTCGGGTTTCGACATCGGGGAGCGGTTCGCGGAGGGCTGACCGGCGCTCCTAGCATGGATTGGCGGTTTGGGGGAATGCGCGGCCGGGCGATTTGCCTGTGCTGCGGTGGGAATTTGCGCAAGGAGCGGATGATGGTGGCACAGAAGGGCAAGGACCTGCTTTTGAAGGTCCACAACGGCAGCGGTTATGTGACGGTTGCCGGACTGCGGTCGAAGCGGCTGGGTTTTAATGCGGAGACGGTCGATATCACCGATGCGGAAAGCGCCGGGCGCTGGCGGGAACTGCTGGCCGGGGCGGGTGTGCAGCGCGCCGCGCTTTCCGGTGGCGGGATTTTCAAGGACCAGGCGTCCGATGCGGTGGTGCGGACGGCATTTTTCGATGGGACGATCCTGACCTGGCAGGTGGTCATTCCCGATTTCGGCACCGTGACCGGGCCGTTCCAGATCGCCGCATTGGAATATGCCGGGCAGCACAATGGCGAGGTGCAGTTCGAATTGGCGCTGGAATCGGCCGGCGCGCTCGCTTTCGGGGTGGCTTGATGATGGGGCGCGGCACGGACGGGCGAGCGAACCGCCATCGCGGCGAAGTCGAGGCGGTCATCGATGGGGAGCGGCGGATTCTCTGCCTGACGCTGGGGGCGCTGGCGGAGCTGGAGACCGCATTTGCCGCCGACGATCTCGGGGCGCTTGGGGCGCGGTTTGCCAATGGGCGGCTCAGGGCGGCGGACATGATCCGCATTATCGGGGCGGGTCTACGTGGTGGCGGCAACGTGTTTTCGGACGAGGACGTGGCAGGGGCCGGCATCGAGGGGGGCATCACCGGTTCGGCGACCATTGTTCGTGATCTGTTGGCGGCGACGTTTTTGGGAAGCGAGGGTGGTACGCGCCCTCCGGTGCCGCAGCAGGCGTGAGCGCGGGTGCGGCGGCGCGTCCCTTTCCCTGGGACGAGGCGCTGCATGCAGGGTTTTGCCTGTTGCGGCTGGAGCCGCGGGTTTTCTGGACGATGACGCCGCGCGAATTCCATGCCGCCCTCGGCGGCTTGCGGGGGCGTGGGCAGGGGCTGCGGCGGGAAACGCTTGAGGCGTTGATGGAGGCGTTTCCGGATGGTGACGGGGCAGGAAGCGAGAGGCGGGATCATGGAAGAGGATGAAGACACCCTGGCCGGCATGACGGAGCAGGCGGCGGCGCTCAAAGAGGTGCTGACCGATCTCGAAGGGCGGTCGCGGGCCTTCGGCTCGGTGTTGACGGGCGCCTTGCGTTCGGCGGCAAGCGGTAGCCGTAGCTTGGAAGATGTGCTGCGCACGGTGGGCACGCGGCTTGCCGATATCGCGCTTTCCGTCGGCATGAAGCCACTGGAAGGGTTGATCGGGCAGGCGGTGGGCGGGCTGGCGGGACAGCTGGGTTCGGTTTTCGCTTTTGCCGATGGCGGCGTGCCGGGGCGGGTGACGGCGTTTGCCGATGGCGGGGTGGTGGCGGAGCCGACCTACTTTGCCATGGGCGGCGGACGCGGGCTGATGGGCGAGGCAGGCGCCGAGGCGATCCTGCCGCTGAAGCGCGGCAGCGATGGCGCTTTGGGCGTGGCGATGCAGGGCGGGGCTGGGGCGCCGCAGGTGGTGTTCAACGTGACGACGCCGGATGCGGCGAGCTTTCGCAAGAGTGAGGGGCAGCTTTCGGCGATGCTGGCGCGGACGGTGGGGCGCGGGCAGCGGGGGCTTTGAGGGGTGGGTGAGCAGGGCGGGATGAAGGGGGCCGCCTGCCTCCTTTTCCCTATGGGGAGGAGGTCGTGGCAGCAGGATGAGGGGGTGCCACGAGGGAAAGTTCTGCCGTGTTTCACCCCCTCATCCGACCCTTCGGGCCACCTTCTCCCCGCCGGGGAGAAGGGGAAACGGCACGCTTGCCGTTTCTTGTCCGATCGCCCTCAGGGCGGGCGACATGTTTTCGGGCGCGGGCGGCTGGTTTTGAACAAGGAGACGGCCATGGGGTTTCATGAGGTGCGATTTCCGTTGCGGCTGTCGCTGACGACCGGCGGCGGGCCGGTGCGGCGGACCGATATCGTCAATCTTTCCAACGGGCGCGAGAGCCGCAATCGTCGATGGCGGGAGGCACGGCGTAGTTATGATGCCGGTTCGGGGGTGCGCTCGATTGCCGATCTCTATGAGGTGCTGGCTTTTTTCGAGGCGCGGGGCGGGGAGTTGAACGGGTTCCGTTTTCGCGATCCGTTCGACCATGGTTCGGCGCCGCCGGGAATGACGCTGGATGCGTTGGACCAGGTGATCGGCACGGGGGACGGGGCCACAGTGGTCTTCCAGCTTGCCAAGACTTATGGCGATGCCGGCGGGGCCTTTCGCCGGGTGATCACCAAGCCGGTGGCTGGCAGTGTGCTGGTTGCGGTCGATGGTGTGGCGGCGGGTGGTGTGAGTTGCGATTATACGACCGGGGCCGTGAGTTTTGCGCCGGGCAGCGTGCCGGCGAGCGGAGCGGTGGTGACGGCGGGGTTTTCCTTCGATGTGCCGGTGCGGTTTGCCACCGACCGGATCGATATCAATCTGCAGGCTTTTGATGCCGGCCGGATCCCGACCATTCCGCTGATCGAGGTGATGCCATGAGGGCGATTCCGGCGGGATTGAAGGCGCATCTCGACAGTGAGACGACAACCGTTTGCCACGCCTGGCGGGTGACGCGGCGCGACGGGACGGTGCTTGGTTTTACCGAGCATGATCACGATCTCGTTTTTGCAGATACGCTGTTTGCTGCGGCAACGGGGTTTGCCGCCAGCGAGACGCAGCAGGCTGCCGGGCTTTCGGCCGAGGCAAGCGATGTTTCGGGCGGTTTTTCCAGCGCGGCCATTCGCGAGGAAGACCTGATCGACGGGCGCTACGACGGGGCGCGGGTGGAGGTTTTCCTCGTCAACTGGGCGACGCCGGCGGAGCACATGCTTTTGAGGGTGCAGGAGATCGGGGAGGTGACGCGTACGGCGGGGGATTTTCGCGCCGAGTTGCGCAGTTTCACCCACCGGCTCGGGCGTGACCAGGGGCGGCTCTTCGGGCGGCGCTGCGACGCAACGTTGGGGGACGGACGCTGCGGCGTGAACCTTGCCTTGAGTCAGTACCGCGGCACCGGGGAAATCCTGGCGGTGGTGGATGCCACGCATCTGCGTGTCAGCGGGCTTTCCGAGTTTGCCGCGGGCTTTTTTCGCTATGGGGTGCTGACATTTGCGAGCGGCAGGCATGCCGGGATCTCCGTCGATATCGATGGGCATGCGATCGAGGGAAGCGCGGTGGAGCTGGTGCTCTGGTTGCCGATGGCGCGGTTGCCGGAGGTGGGGGATACGTTTGCCATCGTTGCCGGCTGCGACAAGGCGTTTTCGACCTGCAGGATGAAGTTTTCGAACAGCCTCAATTTCCAGGGGTTTCCGCATATTCCGGGGTCCGACTTTGCCTATTCTTATGCGGATGGCGAGACGGTGCATGACGGGCGGGCGTTGTTCGAATGACGGCCGGGATAGGGAAGCGGGTGGTCGCCTTGGCCGAAGAATGGGTCGGCACGCCCTATCGGCACCAGGCGTCTCTGAAGGGTGTCGGCTGCGATTGCCTTGGGTTGATCCGCGGTATCTGGCGGGAAATTTACGGCTGCGAGCCGGAGGCGCCGCCGGCCTATGCGCCGGATTGGGCCGAGCGTGGCGG
The DNA here is from genome assembly GCF_964253915.1 of Rhizobium sp. LjRoot30. NCBI lineage: Bacteria > Pseudomonadati > Pseudomonadota > Alphaproteobacteria > Hyphomicrobiales > Rhizobiaceae > Rhizobium > Rhizobium sp. LjRoot30. The sequence goes on from NZ_CAXUSG020000017.1 coordinate 19,794, forward strand.
CGAGGAGCGGCTGCTATCCGCGGCAGGGCGGCATTTTCTGTCGGTGGTTTCGATGGATGCGGCCTTGCCGGGGGATGTGCTGGTGTTCCGCTGGCGGACAGGCTGTGCGGCGAAACATGTCGGCATCCTGTGCAGGGGCGGGCGGTTCACCCATGCCTATGAGCAGGCGGCGGTGATCCGTTCGCCGCTGGTGCCGGCGTGGCGGCGGAAGGTGGTGGCGGTGTTCCGGTTTCCAGCGGTGGGTGGATGAGGTGGGAAGGATGAGCGGTAAGGTTTTTCCGCGTGGCCCCCTCATCCGGCCCTTCGGGCCACCTTCTCCCCGAGGGGAGAAGGGGAAAGCGGCGGCTTTCGCCGGGTGATTTCGAAAAAAATGCGGGGTGGGTGATGGCGACGATCTTGTTTCAGGCGGCGGGTGCGGCTTTGGGCGGGGTGTTCGGGCCGGTGGGTGCGATCATCGGCCGGGCGGCGGGGGCGCTGGCGGGCAATGTTGTCGACCGGGCGCTGATCAACGGGACGCGGACGATTTCGGGGGCGCGATTGTCGACGGCGCGGATTCCCGGCGCCGATGACGGCACGGCGATCAATCGGCTCTATGGCACGGCGCGGATCGGCGGCACGCTGATCTGGGCGACGCGCTTCGAAGAGGACGTGACCGTCGAGCGGGCAGGCGGCAAGGCGAGCGGGCCGAAGGTCGAGACGTTCAGCTACTTTGGCAATCTGGCCGTGGGGTTGTGTGAGGGGCCGATTGCGGGGGTGCGGCGGGTCTGGGCCGATGGGCGGGAGATCGACCTGACGCAGGTCGAGATGCGTGTCTATCCGGGAACGGCGACGCAGATGCCCGATCCGCTGATCGAGGCGAAACAGGGTGCGGGCAAGGCGCCGGCCTATCGTGGGCTCGCTTATGTGGTTTTCGAGCGGTTGCCGCTCGACGATTTCGGCAATCGCATTCCGCTCTTGCAATTCGAGGTGTTGCGCACTGTCGGGCGGCTGGAGGCGCAGGTGCGGGCGGTGACCGTCATTCCCGGTTCGACGGAACATGGCTACAGCACCGTGCCAGTGACGGAAAAGACCGGAGAAGGCAGTGCGCGGATCATGAACCGGCATGTGCTGTCGCAGGGCACCGACTGGGCGGCATCTATCGACGAGCTGACGGCGGTTTGCCCGAACCTCGAGAGCGTGGCGCTAGTGGTTTCGTGGTTCGGCACGGATCTGCGGGCCGGCGAGTGCCGGATCGTGCCCGGTGTCGAGACGCTGGGGCGCGAGGAGGAGAGCGTGCCGTGGGTGGTCTCGGGCATTGCGCGGGCGGATGCGCATTTGATCAGCACCAGCAATGGCGGTCCGGCCTATGGCGGTACGCCGAACGATGCCGGCGTGGTGGCGGCTATCGCCGACCTCAAGGCGAGGGGGCTGAAGGTGTTTCTTTATCCTTTCCTGATGATGGATGTGCCTGTTGGCAACGGACTGCCGGACCCGCACGGGGGGGCGGAGCAGGCGGTCTATCCCTGGCGCGGGCGGATCACCTGCCATCCGGGACCGGGGCAAACCGGCAGTCCCGATAGGACGGCGGCGGCGCGGACGGCGATCGACGGGTTTTGCGGCGCGGCTGCAGCCGGGGACTTTGTCGTCGACGGTACGACGGTGACCTATGCAGGCGAAGAGGACGAGGGATATCGGCGGCTGGTGCTGCATTATGCCCATCTGGCTGCTGCTGCCGGTGGTGTCGACGGTTTCATCATCGGCTCCGAGTTGCGGGGGTTGACGCAACTGCGCGACGAGACGGGCGCCTTTCCTTTTGTCGGAAAACTGGTGGATATTGCCGCTGCGGTTCGCGGGATGCTGGGGGCAGAGACCAGGATTACCTATGGCGCCGACTGGAGCGAATATTTCGGCTATCATCCGCAGGATGGATCGGGCGACGTCTATTTCCATCTCGATCCGCTGTGGGCGTCGCCCGATATCGATGCGGTGGGCATCGACAATTACATGCCGCTCTCCGACTGGCGTGACGAGGATCTTTCGGCGGACAATCCGGATGGGTTCCTGACGCCGGACGATCATGCCGGGATGATGGCGGCGGTTGCCGGTGGCGAGGGGTTCGACTGGTATTATGCCAGCGATGCGGACCGCCGGGCGCGGCTGCGTTCGCCGATCACCGACGGGCTGGCCGGCAAGCCCTGGGTTTTCCGTTACAAGGATATCGAGAACTGGTGGTCGCGGCGGCATCACGAGCGTATCGGCGGGGCGGAGCTTGCCGCGCCGACAGCGTGGACGGCGAAGATGAAGCCGATCTGGTTTACCGAACTCGGCTGCCCGGCGATCGACAAGGGGGCGAACCAGCCGAACGTCTTCGTCGATCCGAAATCGTCGGAATCGGCGGCGCCCTACTTTTCCAATCGCACGCGGGCCGACAGCATGCAGCGGCGGTTTCTCGAAGCGCATCACGATTGGTGGTGCGGGCCGGCGGCGCCGGATGACATGGTCGATCCGGCGCATATGTTTCTGTGGACCTGGGATGCGCGGCCGTTTCCGGCCTTTCCGAAGGATCTCAGGGTCTGGAGCGACGGGCCGAACTGGCAGACCGGGCACTGGCTGACCGGCCGGCTCGGGGCCGGGACGCTGGCTGACGTGATTGCGGCGATCCTTCGGGATCACGGTTTTGTGGACTTCGATGTTTCGGAGGTGAGTGGTGACCTGCCGGGATACGTGCAGGGCGAGATCATTTCGGCGCGGGGGCTGCTGGAGCCGCTGCTTTCCGTCTTTCAGGTGGATGCGGTCGAGGATGGGGCGGTTCTGCGTTTTCGTTCCCGCGCCCGGGCGAGCCGGCCGGCTTCGCCGCGGAGCGTGCTGGCTGATTTCGACGGCGAGCCATTGTGGGTGGAAGAGCGCGGCCATGATAGCGATTATGCCGGCGAGGCGATCGTCGGGTTCTACAATCCGTTCCTCGACTATGAGCAGGCGAGCGCGCGTTCGCGGCGGGTCGCGGCCAGCAACGACCGGGTGCTGCGTTACGATCTTGCGGCGGTGCTGCCGGAGGAGACGGCGCTGATCGGGGCGGAAGGCCTGTTGCGGGATCATCTGGTGTCGCGGCGGTCGGTGATGCTGTCGCTGCCGCCGTTCGATCTGGACGTGCAGCCGGGTGATGTGATTTCGCTGCCGGACGGGCCGGAGGGGAGTTTTCTTGTATCGAGGATTACCGATGGCGCAGCGCGGCGGATCGAGGCGCGGGCTGTTTCGCCCGCCGCCGGTATCCGTCCGCCGGCCATGAGCGAGGTGCCGGTGCCGGACGACGGTGCTGCAGCCGCCTTTGCGCCGGTGGTAATGCTGATGGATTTGCCGCGTTACGAGAGTGGTGTCGAGGCAGGTTTTGCCCGTGGCGCGGTGCTGACGCGGCCCTTTCGGCGCACGGCGCTGTCCTCCTCCTCGACGCTGGAGGGGTATCGGTTGCGGACGGTCTTCGAGCGGCCGGCGCGGATCGGTACGCTTGCTCACCCCATGATGCCGGGCGTTTGCGGGCGTTTCGACCGGGTGAATGCCGTCGTGGTCGATCTGGCTTATGGCGGGCTGGAATCTCGGCCGGTGGCGGCGGTGCTCAATGGGGAGAATCGGCTGGCGGTATCCTGCTCAAACGGCGTCTGGGAAATCGTCGGATTTTGCCATGCGGAAGAAGTATCGGCCGGCCGGTGGCGGCTGACGAATTTGCTGCGCGGCCTGGCGGGGAGCGAGGATGCGATGGCGGCGGGTGCTGTGATCGGTGCGCGTGCGATCGTACTCGATGCGGCGGTGAAGCCGGTCGGGTTGACGGCTGATGAGGCGGGGTTGGCGCTCAACTGGATCGTCGAGCCGCTCGGCGCGGCGGCCGGGGCGGTTGCACCGGTTTCTTTCTCCGGCGGAATGCGGGCGGAAACGCCTCTGGCGCCGGTGCATCTGCGGGCTTTGCGGATGGCGGACGGCGATGTGCGGTTCGGCTGGGTGCGGTGCGGGCGGATCGACGCCGACGACTGGCAGGCGGTTGATATCCCTCTCGACGAACCGGAGGAGCGCTACCGGCTGGAAATCCTCTCCGGCGGCACGGTGGTGCGCCAGGTGGAGACGACGGCTGCGGCCTATCTCTACGGCGCTGCGACGGAGATGGGGGATTTCGGTACTGCGCAGTCCGGCTTTTCCATCCGTGTCCGGCAGATGGGGCGCAAGGTGGCGCAGGGACTGGCGGCAACGGCCTATGTTTCACTTTAAATTGAAGGAGAAAACGGCATGACGGATCTGAAGGAATGGTATCGTTCGAAGGCGGTGTGGGGTGCGCTGGTCGCCATTTTCGCGTCCTTGACACAGTTTCTTGGTATCGAGCTTGGGGCCGAGGACCAGCAGGCGCTGGCCGATACGCTGGTGACGCTGGCGGGCGCCGTGGGTGGTCTGCTGGCGCTGTACGGGCGGCTTTCGGCGCGCAATGTGATCGGCAAGCGTTGAGGCCTGGCGGGCGTCTTGGTAAAACTCCGGTTAAGGCGAGGCGCCCATTCATTTGCCATTCAGGCGGGTTGCGTTAAGTATATAGCCTAGAGTGCGTTTATTGATGGAAGTATGAGGATGGCATCTCCGGCGATCTTGGCGACCTTGGTGGCCGGCCTGACGGTTTCCGCTCCGGGCGTGGACGGGCGCAACCAACTCGTGCTGTCCGACGGGGATTGCTCCGCCGCCGCCGCCCAGGTGGTTGCCGAAACCGGCGGTCAATTGCTTTCCGCACAGCCTTCCGGCGATTCCTGCGTGATTACCGTGCTTGTTCAGGGCAATGGTAGCGAGCGGCCGCGCAAGGTCCGCGTCAAGGTGCCGATGTAGGCGCCGCCGGCATCGCGACCGGACATTCAATCGCAAGCAACAGGGGATAGACGGCACGATGCGCATTCTGGTGGTCGAGGACGACATCAATCTCAATCGGCAGCTTTCGGATGCGCTGAAGGAAGCCGGTTACGTCGTCGACCAGGCGTTCGACGGCGAGGAAGGCCACTATCTCGGCGATGCCGAACCTTATGATGCGGTTATCCTCGATATCGGCTTGCCGGAGATGGACGGCATCACCGTGCTCGAAAAGTGGCGGGCGAACCGCAAGACGATGCCGGTGTTGATCCTGACGGCCCGCGACCGCTGGAGCGACAAGGTGGCCGGCATCGATGCCGGGGCGGACGATTATGTCGCCAAGCCGTTTCATGTCGAGGAAGTCCTGGCGCGCATCCGGGCTTTGATTCGCCGGGCTGCGGGGCATGCTTCGTCGGAAATCGTCTGCGGGCCGGTGCGGCTGGATACCAAGAGTTCGAAGGCGAGTGTCAATGGCGTGCAGCTGAAACTGACCTCGCACGAATTCCGGCTCTTGTCCTATCTCATGCATCACATGGGTGAGGTCGTGTCGCGCACGGAACTGGTCGAGCATATGTACGATCAGGATTTCGACCGTGATTCCAACACCATCGAGGTTTTCGTCGGGCGGCTGCGCAAGAAGATGGGCGTCGACATGATCGAGACGGTGCGCGGACTCGGCTATCGCATGCATGCGCCGGAAAGCGCCAAGTAAACCTCTCGCGAGAAGGGGCCTTTGCCTTGATGTCTTTCGGCCCGAAATCGCTGACTGCCCGCGTGTTGCTTCTGGCGACGCTATGGTCGGCGGCGGCGCTTGTCGCCATTGCGGTGGTCATTTCGACACTCTATCGGGAGAGTGCCGACCGCGGTTTCCAGGATTTGTTGCGGGCACAGCTCTACAACGTCATCAACTCGATCTCCATCGGTGAAAACAGTACGATCGCCGGCAATCCGGCGTTGGGTGACCTGCGTTTCTCCCAGCCGAAAAGCGGATGGTACTGGATCGTCGAGCCGCTGGGGACGTTTTCGGCCGGGCCGCTGGTGTCGTCGTCGCTCGGCCTGTCCAATCTGGCGGTGCCTTCGGTGGCCGATGTGCCGTTCGATACCAACTATGAGCGCTTCTACGTGCTCGACGACGGCAGCGGCAACAAGATCCAGGTGGCAGAGACGGAAGTGGTGCTCGACCAGGAGGGGCGCGCGGCACGGTTTCGTGTCAGCGGTAACCTGGCGGTGGTCGAGACCGACGTGCGGGCTTTTTCCAACAGCCTTTATCTGGCGCTGGCGGTGTTCGGCGTCGGCAGTCTGATCGTCAATGCTCTGGCCATTCTTTACGGTTTGAAGCCGCTCGATCATGCGCGCGGCGCGTTGGAAAAGATCCGGGCCGGCGAGGCGGAGAGGCTGCGGGGCGACTTTCCGCGGGAAATCCAGCCGCTGGCGAGCGAAATCAATGCGCTGATCGATAGCAACCAGCGTATCGTCGAGCGGGCGCGCATGCAGGTCGGCAACCTCGCGCATTCGTTGAAGACGCCGATTGCGGTGCTGCTCAACGAATCACGGTTGCTGGAAAAGCAGCAGGGCGAACTGGTACGCAACCAGGCCGAGGTGATGCAGGGGCAGGTGCAGTCCTACCTCAACCGCGCCCGCATTGCCGCGCAGCGTGATTCGGTGCTGTCGCGCACCGAGGCTGAGCCGGCTTTGGAGCGGTTGCTGCGCGTCATGCGCCGACTGAACGGCGAGAAGGAATTCGAGCTTTCCATCCTGCCCGCCAATCTGGTTTTTGCGATGGAACAGCAGGATGTCGAGGAAACCGTCGGCAATCTGCTTGAGAATGCGGCGCGATTTGCCGAACAACGCGTCAAAGTGTCGGTCGCGCCAGCGCCGGCCGATATCCGCGGCGGCGATCCCTTGCGCCGCTCCTGGCTGGAACTGGTGGTGGAGGACGACGGCCCAGGGCTCGATGCCGACCAGATCCGGGAAGCGATGAAACGCGGCAGGCGACTCGATGAAAGCAAGCCGGGCACCGGCCTCGGCCTTTCGATCGTTCGCGAGATTACATCCGAGTATCAGGGCCTTTTCGATCTCTCCCGCGGCGAACAGGGCGGGCTTAAAGCGCGATTGATCCTGCCCGGTGTGGTAAAGGAGGTTGCATGAGGGGGCCGAGGATGTCAAAAATAGCTAACGGCCATAATGATGCCCCACGGAACTCTCACTGGTGCGAGGACGTAATAATTGACGAATGCCTCTGGCAAAAACTGGTTTGATTCCATGTATTTTTATGCCCGCCGCCTGACCATTCCGGCCGTCCTGTCGCTGAGCGCCCTGATGGCAGGCTGCAGCACCACCGGCAGCACCTCGTCGGGAGGGTTGTTGTCTTCGAACAGGTCGTCGACGTCCGCGCCCTACATTTCGGCCCTGCAGGGCGGTATCGTCAGCCGCAGCGGTGTCGAGATCGGCAGCGCCGACCGCCAGCGCGCGCTCGAAGCCGAATACCGGGCGCTGGAAGCGGCTCCTGGCGGGCAGCCGGTTGCCTGGAGCGGGCGCGGTATCAGCGGTCAGGTGGTTGCGGCGGCACCCTATCAAGTGGGATCGCAGAACTGCCGCCAGTACACGCACACGGTGACCGTAGGCGGCACGCAGTCGGTGGCGCGTGGTGCGGCGTGCCGCAACACCAACGGCAGCTGGTCGCCGCTGACCTGACGGAATCGGCATTGATTTGCGTCAAGTCTGGCGGTCTTGCGGCTAAAAGCCTCAAAACACAGTTGTGAGCCGTTTGACTGTTGGAATATCGGGCTGCTTGACGTAATTGGTCGCTATGTTGTTCTGGATCATCGTGGCTATACTGACGGCGGCCGTCGCCATTGTCCTGCTCCTGCCGCTGCTGCGCGGGGCAAGGGACAGAATATCCGATCGCGCCGGCGAGGCTGCAGTCTATCGCGACCAATTGAAAGAGCTGGAGCGCGACCAGGCGCAAGGCCTGATTTCCGCGGATGAAGCCGAATATGCCAGGGCCGAGGTCGGACGGCGCCTGATCGCCGTCAGTTCCGATGCGGAGAAGCAGGTCGGGCAGGGCTCCGGACTCAGGCGCGTGCGGCTGGCGGAACTCGTCGTCATCGTGACGCTGCCCGCCGTCGGGCTCTGTCTTTACTCCATAACCGGCAGCCCGGAGCTGCCGTCGCAGCCGCTCGAGGCGCGGCTTGCCAATCCCGGCGACGATATGGGCATCCTCGTCACCAAGGCGGAACGTCATCTGGCGCAGAATCCGGATGATGGCGCAGGCTGGGATCTCTTGGCGCCGATCTATTATCGCAGCCTCCGTCTCGGCGATGCCGAACTCGCCTATCGCAATGCCATCCGACTGCTCGGCGGCAATGCCGAACGCTGGAACGGCCTCGGCGAAACGCTGATCGCTGCGTCTGACGGCATCGTCACCGACGCTGCGCGGGCTGCCTTCGAAGAGGCGCTGAAGCTCGACAGCGGTAATTTCCGCACGAAATTTTATCTGGCGCTGGCGCTGGAACAGACCGGCAAGCAGACGGAAGCCAAGGTGGCTTTCGAGACGCTGGCGAAAGAATCGCCTGCGGATGCGCCTTGGATCCCGCTCGTCAACGAACATATCGCCAAGAACGGCGGCGCGCCGCTGGCGACTGCCGGTGCCGAAAAACCTCTCGGCAACCCGACCGCAGAGGATGTGGCTGCGGCCGAAAACCTTGAGGCGGGCGACCGCCAGCAGATGATCGAGGGCATGGTGGCGAGCCTCGATGCCAAATTGCAGGAAGATCCTAAAAATTTCGAAGGATGGATGCGGCTGATCCGTTCCTATGGCGTGCTCAAGCAGCCGGAAAAGGCGGCGGACGCGCTGAAGCGTGGCCTCGCGGTGTTTCCGGCCGATAGCGCGGAGGGCAAGCAGTTGCTGGCCCTGGCGCAAAGCATGGGCCTCGCGACGGAGGGTAACGAGCAATGACCCGGAAACAGAAACGGCTGGCGATCATCGGCGGCGGCATGAGCTTCATCCTGGCGGCGGCGCTGCTGGTGATGTTCGCCTTCGGCCAGTCCATCGCCTATTTCTACATGCCGGCGGATCTTGTGAAGACGCAGGTGCCGCCGGAAACGCGCATCCGGCTGGGTGGCCTCGTCGAGAAGGGTTCTGTAGCGCGCGGCGACGGATCGACGGTGAGTTTTACCGTGACCGACAACGAAAATACCGTCAAGGTGACTTATACGGGCATTCTTCCGGATCTTTTCCGCGAGGGGCAGGGCGTTGTCACCGAGGGCAAGTTCGTCGCCGGCAGCGAGGTGTTCGTCGCCGACAGCGTGCTTGCGAAGCATGACGAGAATTACATGCCGAAAGAGGTTGCCGATCGCCTGAAGGAACAGGGCGTCTGGGAGGGGCAGGAGCAGACCCAATGAGTGTCGAGCTTGGTCATTACGCACTGGTGCTGGCGCTTGCCACGGCGATCGTCCTGTCCATACTGCCGATCTGGGGGGCGTGGCGCGGCGACCGGCCGATGATGGAACTGGCAACGTCGGGTTCGCTGGCATTGTTCGGCCTCGTTGCATTCTCCTTCGCCGTGCTGACGCAGGCGCATCTGACATCGGACTTTTCGGTGAAGAATGTCTGGGAGAATTCCCATTCGCTGGTACCGTTCATCTTCAAGTTTTCCGGCGTCTGGGGCAACCACGAAGGCTCGATGCTGCTATGGCTGTTGATTCTGGTGTTTTTCAGCGCGCTGGTGGCGCTGTTCGGCCGAAACCTGCCGGATACGCTGCGGGCCAACGTGTTGGGGGTGCAAGCCTGGGTCACCACGGCCTTCACGCTGTTCATCCTTTTGACCTCCAATCCTTTTGCCCGGCTAAGCCCAGCGCCGCCGGAGGGACAGGACCTCAATCCGGTGTTGCAGGATGTCGGTCTCGCCATTCATCCGCCGCTGCTCTATCTCGGCTATGTCGGCTTTTCCGTCTGCTTCTCCTTTGCCATCGCGGCGTTGATGGAAGGTCGTATCGACGCCGCCTGGGCGCGCTGGGTGCGACCATGGACGCTGGCGGCATGGACCTTCCTGACGGCGGGCATCGCCATGGGGTCCTACTGGGCCTATTACGAACTCGGCTGGGGTGGCTGGTGGTTCTGGGATCCGGTCGAGAATGCGTCTTTCATGCCGTGGCTTGCCGGCACTGCGCTGCTGCATTCCGCCATCGTCATGGAGAAGCGCGAAGCCTTGAAGATCTGGACGATCCTGCTGGCGATCCTGACGTTTTCGCTGTCGCTGCTGGGGACGTTCCTGGTTCGCTCCGGGGTGCTGACCTCGGTGCATGCTTTTGCTACCGATCCGAGTCGCGGTATCTTTATCCTCTGTATTCTCGTGCTGTTCATCGGCGGGGCGTTGGCGCTGTTTGCCTTCCGTGCGCCGCAGCTCAATTCCGGTGGCCTGTTCGCGCCGATCTCGCGCGAGGGCGCGCTGGTGCTGAACAACCTGATCCTGACGGTGTCGACGGCGACGGTGCTGATCGGTACGCTTTATCCACTGCTGCTGGAATCGCTGACGGGGGAGAAGATCTCGGTCGGTCCGCCCTTCTTCAACATGACCTTCGGGCTGCTGATGATCCCGCTGCTGCTGGCCGTGCCGTTCGGACCGCTATTGGCATGGAAGCGCGGTGATCTTCTCGGCGTGCTGCAGCGGCTGTATGTGGCGGCGGGTCTGGCCTTTTCCGTGGCGCTGGTTTTTTATTACGTCGAGAACGGCGGCCCGGTGATGGCGGTGCTGGGTCTCGCGGCCGGGCTTTTCCTGGTGTTCGGCGCGGTGACGGATCTCTGGATGCGCGCCGGTGTCGGCAAGCTGGCGACGGGTGTGGCCTGGCGCCGGCTGATGGGCCTGCCGCGATCGGCCTTTGGTACGGCGCTTGCCCATATGGGGCTCGGTATCACCGTGCTTGGCATCGTGGCCGTGACGACGTTCGAGACCGAACATGTGGTGGAGATGAAGCCGGGCATGACGGCAGAGGCGGGCGGTTACACGCTTGCTTTCGACGGGATGCGTTCGGCGGTCGGGCCGAACTATACCGAGGATCGCGGGCATTTCACCGTCAGCCGTGGTGGCGCGACGGTTGCCGATGTCTGGTCGTCGAAGCGGCTTTACACCGCGCGGCGCATGCCGACGACGGAGGCGGGCATCCTGACTTTCGGGCTGAGCCAGCTTTATGTATCCCTGGGTGATCCGATGACGGATGGCGGCATTGTCGTCCGCATCTGGTGGAAGCCCTATATTCTCTGCATCTGGGGTGGTGCGCTGGTGATGATGTTCGGCGGTTTCGTATCGCTGAGCGACAGGCGGCTGCGTGTCGGCGCGCCGAGCCGGCGGGCGAAGCCGGTCAAGGCGGCGCTGGAGGCGGGCGAGTGAGGGCTGTTCTTCTCAGCCTGCGGCGGGCGTTTGTGGTTGTCCTGCTGTTTCTTGCTGCTGCTCCGGCCTTTGCGGTCAATCCGGACGAGATTATTGCCGATCCGGCGCTCGAAGCGCGGGCGCGAAACCTTTCGGCGCAGCTGCGCTGCATGGTCTGCCAGAACCAGTCGATCGACGATTCCAATGCCGAACTGGCGCGCGACCTGCGGCTTCTGGTGCGCGAGCGCATTCGTGACGGCGACAGCGACGAGCAGGTCATCGAATATGTCGTTTCGCGTTACGGGGAGTTCGTGCTGCTGAAACCACGCTTCAGCGCCAAGACCTATATTCTCTGGGCAACGCCATTGATCCTGCTGGCAATCGGGGCGACGGCGATGATCGTTTATGCGCGGGGCCGGACAGCAAAGCCGACAGGGCGAAAATTGTCCGAGGAAGAACAGGCGGCGCTCGACCGGTTGCTTGGAAAATAACTGTCGCGACTGGCGGCGAATATTACGAAAATTTCATTCGCCGGACAGTTCCTAGTAAGGTGCGCACCCCTATATCTTCGTCATCAACTCATGGCCACGACGGGTGGTCAGCCAGATGAACAGAAGGTCTCAGCGCATGCTCAAAGGCAAGATTCCCTCCTACAAAACCCTCCTGAAGGCATCGACGATTGCCGGTCTGGCAGCCGTCATGCTGTCGACGGGTGTTCCCTCCTACGTCCAAAGCTCCTTCGCCGAGGCCGTGAAGATCGATGCGCCGCAGGTGGCGAGCTTTGCCAACGTCGTGGATGCCGTTTCTCCGGCTGTGGTTTCGGTCAGCGTGCAGTCCAACGTCCAGGACGCCTCGCAAGACGAGAATGCCTTCAGCTTCAACTTTGGTGGCCGCGGCTTCGACGAGCTTCCCGACGATCATCCGCTGAAGCGTTTCTTCCGCGAATTCGGCGGTCCTGATGGCGAGCGTCACGGCGAGCGTTTCCGCAGCGGTCCGGGTGGCAAGCATCATCTGCGGCCCACGGCGCAGGGTTCCGGTTTCTTCATTTCGGAAGACGGTTACCTCGTCACTAACAACCACGTCGTTTCCGATGGCGAAGCTTTCACCATCGTCATGAATGACGGCACCGAACTTGATGCCAAGCTGGTCGGCAAGGACAGCCGTACGGACCTCGCCGTTCTCAAGGTCGATGCCGGCAATCGCAAGTTCACCTACGTGCAGTTTGCCGATGACAGCAAGGTGCGCGTCGGTGATTGGGTGGTCGCTGTCGGCAATCCCTTCGGTCTCGGCGGCACGGTGACGGCGGGCATCATTTCGGCCCGTGGTCGCGATATCGGCTCCGGCCCTTATGACGACTACCTGCAGGTGGATGCGGCGGTGAACCGCGGCAACTCCGGCGGCCCGACCTTCAACCTCAGCGGCGAAGTCGTGGGCATCAACACGGCGATCTTCTCGCCCTCGGGCGGCAACGTCGGCATTGCCTTCGCGATCCCGGCATCGGTTGCCAAGGATGTCGTCGCCGACCTAATGAAGGACGGCCAGGTGAGCCGCGGCTGGCTGGGCGTCGAAATCCAGCAGGTCAACAAGGATATCGCCGAATCGCTCGGTCTCTCCGAGGCAAGTGGTGCTCTTGTCACCCGACCGCAGGAAGACTCTCCGGGCCTGAAGGCCGGCATCCAGAAGGGTGACGTGATCACCGCTGTTAACGGCGAGACGGTCAAGGATCCGCGTGATCTCGCACGCCGCATCGGTGCCATTGCGCCGGGCGCCAAGGTGGAAATCTCGCTGTGGCGTGAAGGCAAGGCGCAGTCGGTCACCGTCGAACTCGGCAGCCTGCCGAACGACCAGAAGCAGGCTTCCGCCGAAGACGCACAGAAGCCGGCGGAAGATGACGCCACCTCGGCCGAAAAATCGCTGGCGGCACTCGGCCTGACGGTTGCTCCTGCGGAAGACGGCAAGGGCGTGACGATCGTCTCCGTCGACCCCGACTCCGACGCAGCCGACAAGGGCCTGAAGCAGGGTGAGAAGATCACCTCCGTCAACAACAAGGAGGTTACCTCCGCCGATGACGTGACGAAGATCATCAACCAGGCCGCCAAGGACGGACGCAAGAAGGCGCTCTTCCAGATCGAGACCCAGAACGGCAATCGCTTTACGGCGCTGTCGATCGACAAGGGCTGATCTGCGCGGCAGATCCTGCCTATGAGACAGTGGGCTGCGCGGTCGCGAGGTCGCGCAGCTTTTGTTTGTTCCGCATTGTGGGAGCGTCATCATGAACCATGTTGATCAAACTGTTGGCGGCGCGGATTCCGGTTGTTCGCCGAGCGCTCGGGACGGTATGGTCGCCTCCATGAAGATTCTGCTGATCGAAGACGACCTGGAGGCTGCTGCCTACCTGACCAAGGCCTTCCGTGAGGCCGGGATCGTCGTCGATCACGCCAGCGACGGTGAGAGCGGCCTCTTCATGGGCACCGAAAACAGCTACGACGTGATGATCATCGATCGCATGCTGCCGCGCCGTGACGGTTTGTCGGTGATCAGCGAATTACGGCGCAAGGGCGTTCATACGCCCGTCCTGATCCTCTCGGCGCTGGGCCAGGTCGACGACCGGGTGACGGGTCTGCGCGCCGGCGGTGACGATTACCTGCCGAAGCCTTATGCCTTCAGCGAGCTCCTGGCTCGTGTCGAGGTGCTGGGCCGGCGCAAGGGCACGCCGGAGCAGGATATGGTCTACCGAGTCGCTGACCTGGAACTCGACCGCCTGTCGCATGAGGTACGCCGCGGTGGTAAGGAAATCCTGCTGCAGCCGCGGGAATTCCGCCTACTCGAATATCTGATGCGCAATGCCGGCCAGGTGGTGACCCGTACGATGCTTTTGGAAAACGTCTGGGATTATCACTTCGATCCGCAGACGAATGTGATCGACGTGCATGTCTCGCGGCTGCGTTCGAAGATCGAGAAGGATTTCGACCAGCCGCTGCTGAAGACCGTTCGCGGCGCCGGCTACATGATCAAAGATGAGGGCTAAGCTGTCTAGCTCCCCTGGCATGACGACGTTTCGCGTTCTCTACAAGTCGACGGCCGTGCGGCTGTCGGCGCTCTATATTATTCTCTTTGCCATCTGCGCTGCCTTCCTGGTGTTCTACGTCACGGCGCTCTCCGAACGCATTCTCGGTCAGCAGACGCGGGATACGCTGCAGCAGGAAGTGAGCGACATTCAGCGTGCCTACGGTCGCGGTGGCATGAATGCCATGCTGCGGATGATGGAACGCCGCGCCCGGCAGCCAGGCGCCAATCTTTACATCATCGCCAGCCCGACGGGGGAAATCCTGACGGGCAATGTTGCTTCCGTCGAACCCGGCGTGTTCGAAACGGAAGGTTGGACGCTGATCCCGTTCCGCTACGAGCGCTATTCCGAAAGCGGTGCGACGAAGGACAAGCATCAGGCAAATGGCCACGTCTTCGTGCTCGACAACGGTCTGCGGATTCTCGTTGGCCGGGATTTGGGCGAGCCGCAGAAATTGCGCTTCCTGGTGCGGCGTGCCCTGATGGTGGCGCTTGGCGTCATGGGATTGGGGGCATTGGTGATCTGGTTCGGCATCGGGCGCAATGCCTTGAAACGCATCGACCGGATGTCGGCGGCAAGCACGAAGATCATGGCTGGCGATCTGTCGCAACGTTTGCCGGTCGGCGGTTCCGGCGATGAGTTCGACCGCATGTCGGAATCGCTGAACGCCATGCTCGGGCGCATCGAAAAGCTGAACGAAGGGCTGCGTCAGGTTTCCGACAATATCGCCCACGACCTCAAGACACCGCTGACCCGCCTGCGCAACAAGGCGGCGGATGCGATCGGCCGCAAGGACGAGGATGGGCGGAAGGCGGCACTCGAAGGCATCATTGCCGAATCAGACCAATTGATCCGCACCTTCGACGCGCTGTTGATGATTTCGCGGGTGGAGGCCGGGTCGGTGGCCGCGGAGATGTCGTTCGTCGATCTTTCCGCCATCGTCGCGGACAGTGTCGAGCTTTACGAGCCGGTGGCGGAGGAGGCGGGGCTGTCGCTTGTCGCCGATATCCAGCCTGAAGTCGGTGTTCAGGGAAACAGGGAACTGATCGGCCAGGCGATCTTCAACCTCATCGACAATGCCATCAAATACGGTGTCGGCACTGAGGCTGGCGCCAGTATCCGCATGCGTCTCGTCAAGGGAGAGCGCGACATCCGGATCTGTGTCGCGGACAATGGGCCGGGTGTGCCGGCCGATCGGCGGGACGAGGTGACGAAACGTTTTGTCCGTCTCGACGAAAGCCGTTCGAAACCGGGAACAGGACTCGGCCTTTCGCTGGTGGAGGCGGTGATGGAACTGCACAGCGGCCGGCTGGAGCTTTCCGATACCGACCCGGACAATGCAGCCGCACGCGGCTTGACCGCGACGATGGTCTTTCCTGCGCCAGAACAGTGAGATAGATCTGAACGGCAAGGCAATCAGCGGGGAGACGAGCGGGAGATGGCCGAAACGGGAGCGCATGGTTTTTCGGGGGTAACAGCCGGCGTCATACGCCCGCTGAACCAAACCGAGCTGAAATCCGTCCTGGCAGAGTTGAAGGATATCGGCAAAGGCGAACCGGCGCTGGCAGGCAAGCTGGCTGATAACGATACCCTCAAGGACTTTCTGGCTGCAGCACTGAGCCTTTCCCCATATCTGCGTGACACAGCCGCCGCCCATCCCGACCTGCTCGCCGCGGCGATCGAGGGTGAAATCGAACCGCAACTGGAAGCGGCGATTTCCGATGCGCGCACCGCCTGGCGCCCGGTTGGCGACGGAACCGTGCCGAGCGAAGCGGAGGTGATGACGCGGCTCAGGGTCGCCAAGCGGAAAGCGGCGTTTCTGACGGCGCTGGCAGATCTCGCGCGGATCTTCGATGGCCGGCAGACGACGGCATGGCTGAGCCGTCTTGCCGAGGCGGCGGTGATGGCGGCTGTCGATCACCTGCTGCTGGCGGCGCATCACTCCGGCAAAGTCGCGCTGCATTCCGTCGAGGAGCCGAGCAAGGGCTCCGGTCTGATCGTGCTCGGCATGGGCAAACTCGGAGCGCGTGAGCTGAATTATTCTTCCGATATCGATCTTGTCGTGTTCTTCGATATCGCCGCCGGCATCGTTCGCGATGCGGATGACGCGACGGATACGTTTGCGCGGATGATGCGCCGGTTGGTGCGCATTCTGCAGGAGCGCACGGCAGACGGGTACGTTTTCCGCACGGACTTGCGGTTGCGGCCGGACCCGGGTTCGACGCCGCTGGCCATCCCCGTCGAGGCGGCGATGATCTATTACGAAGGACGCGGGCAGAACTGGGAACGGGCCGCCTACATCAAGGCGCGGCCGGTGGGCGGGGATATCGTCGCCGGCGAGGCTTTCATGCGCGAGTTGACGCCCTTCGTCTTCCGCAAGTATCTCGACTATGCGGCGATCGCCGACATTCATTCGATCAAGCGGCAGATCCATGCTCACAAGGGCCATGGCGCGATTGCCGTGAAGGGGCATAACGTCAAGCTGGGGCGGGGCGGTATCCGCGAAATCGAGTTTTTCGTGCAGACGCAACAGCTGATCGCCGGCGGGCGCATGCCGTCGCTGCGCTGCAAATCCACGGAAGAAACGCTGCGGGAACTGACCGCCGCGAAGTGGATCGATCAGGCAACCTGCGATGAGCTGACGGAATGCTACTGGTTCCTGCGCAATGTCGAACATCGCATCCAGATGGTGCGGGACGAGCAGACCCACCTCCTGCCGGAGACCGATGTCGAGCTGAAACGCATCGCCTACATGAACGGCTCTCCCGATCTTGCCGATTTCACCGAAAAGCTGTCGGCGACTCTGAAAACGGTGGAGAGCCGTTATGCCAAGCTGTTCGAGCAGGAAACCAAGCTGTCGACCGAGACCGGCAATCTGGTGTTTACCGGGCAGAACGACGATCCCGACACGCTGAAGACACTGGCCAAGCTCGGTTTCGAGCGGCCGGCGGATATTTCCCGTACCGTGCGGACCTGGCACTACGGGCGCTACAAGGCGACGCAATCGGTGGAGGCTCGGGAGCGGTTGACGGAACTGATGCCGGAACTGTTGCGTGTCTTCGGCGAAAACAAGCGGGCGGACGAGGCGTTCCTGCGGTTCGATGCCTTCATTGCCGGGCTGCCGGCGGGCATCCAGCTTTTTTCGCTGCTCGGCAACAATCCCGCGCTTCTGTCGCTGATCGTCAACATCATGTCCTCGGCGCCGCGCCTGGCGGATATCATCGCGGCGCGGCCGCATGTCTTCGATGGCATGCTCGATCCGGGCCTGCTCGCCGAACTGCCGACGCGGGATTATCTCGAAGGGCGGATCCGGCAGTTCCTGAGTTCGGCACGGCACTATGAGGAGGTGCTGGACAGGCTGCGCATCTTTGCGGCGGAACAGCGTTTCCTCATCGGTATTCGCCTGCTGACCGGCGCGATTTCCGGGGTTGTTGCCGGGCGCGCATTTACGCATCTGGCCGATCTGGTGATCAGCGCGGCGCTCGACGCGGTCATGGCGGAGATCGTGGCGGTGCACGGTCGTTTTCCGGGGGGGCGTGTTGCCGTGCTTGGGCTGGGCAAGCTCGGCAGTTTCGAACTCACGGCAGGCTCGGATGTCGATCTGATCCTGCTTTACGACTACGACGAAGATGCGGCGGAATCGGACGGAACGAAGCCGCTCGATCCGGTTCGTTATTTTACTCGGGTGACCCAGCGGTTGATCGCGGCGCTTTCGGCGCCGACGGCCGAAGGCGTTCTCTTCGAAGTGGACATGCGGTTGCGTCCTTCCGGGAACAAGGGTCCGGTTGCGACGCGGATCACGGCTTTCGAGAAGTACCAGAAGGAGGAGGCCTGGACCTGGGAGCATATGGCGCTCTCCCGCGCCCGCCTGATCTGCGGCGACGATGATCTGATAAAGCGGGCGGAAGCGATTGTTACGGACGTGCTCCGGACGAAACGTGAAGTTGGCAAAATCGCCAAGGACGTGGCGGAGATGCGGGCGCTGATCGAACAGGAAAAGCCGGCGCAGGATATCTGGGACTTCAAGATGATCGCCGGCGGACTGGTCGATATCGAGTTCATCGAGCAGTATCTGGCCCTGACCGCTCCTTCGAGTGATGGCGACGCTGCGTTGGGGAAAAGCACCTTCGAGGGGTTGAAGGCTTATAGTCCGGGAAGGATGGATGCCAACGATGTCGATCTTTGCCTCGAGGCGCTGACGCTCTTCACCGAGATTTCACAGATCGTTCGCCTGTGCATCGACGGCACCTTCGATCCCAAGGAGGCGCCGTCAGGCCTTGTCGATCTTGTTTGCCGCGCAGGCGATTGCCCCGACATCAAGACACTGGAGGGCGAGATCAAGCGGCTTTCCAAGGATGTGCGCAAGGTATTCCAGGCGACGGTGAAAAACTCCGCCTGAAATCCATCAGGCCCGCCGGTCGGGTATCTGCAGCGAAATGACGGTGCCGATGTTCTCGCGTGAACGGATGGTCATGTTGCCGCCGTGCAGCAGGGTCAACGAGCGCGAGATTGCCAGCCCGAGGCCGGAGCCGCCCTTGCTTTTGGCATATTGGCTCTGAACCTGCTCGAAAGGCTGGCCGATCTTGCTAAGCGCGGCTTTCGGGATGCCGATGCCGGTGTCGGCGATGGTGAGCATGATGCAATCGGGCAATCGCCGGGCGCGCACAGCGACGCGCCCGCCTTCGTTGGTGAATTTGACCGCATTGGACAGGATGTTGAGCAGGATCTGCTTCATCGCGCGACGATCGGCCGGCATTGTCAGACCGGCGGAAAAACGCTGGTCGATGGTGATGTTTTTCTGCGCAGCCGGGATGGCGGTGAAGCGCAGGCTTTCCTCGATCAGCGGCACGAGATCGATCATCTCGCATTGCAGCTTCATATGGCCGGCTTCGATCTTCGACATGTCGAGAATGTCATTGATGACGTTGAGCAGATGCTGGCCGCTTTCGTGGATATCCTTGGCGTATTCGCCGTATTTCGGCGAGCCGACCGGGCCGAACATCTGGTTGAGCAGGATCTCGGAAAAGCCCAGGATGGCGTTGAGAGGCGTGCGCAACTCGTGGCTCATATTGGCCAGGAATTCGGATTTCGCCTTGTTGGCTGCCTCGGCTCGTTCCTTTTCGGCCTGGTAATTGGCATTGGCCGTCGAAAGCTCCGTCTTCTGGCGCTCCAGTGTCTGACGCGATGCCGACAGGTCGTTGATGGTCGCCATCAGGCGGCGCTCGGACTCGCGCAGGCGTTCCTGGTTGCGCTTCAAAAGGGTGATATCGGTTCCTACCGATACCATGCCGCCGTCGCGCGTGCGCCGCTCGTTGATCTGCAGCCAGCGTTCGTCGGCAAGCTGGACCTCGGTCGTTTGCGAGTAGCCGGAGCGATCAGGGTCGGCAATGCGACGCTCGATGACCGGGCGGGCTGCGGCGGAGTTGACGGAGACACGTTCGGTACCGGGCACGAGGACGCGGTCCGGCAGGCCGTGAGCCTGCTGGTAGTGGGCGTTGCACATCACCAGCCGGTCATTTTTATCCCAGAGCACGAAGGCTTCCGAGGTGGATTCGATGGCGTCCGCAAGGCGCTGGTCCGCTTCCGCATACCGTTGCGCGAGGCGATGCTGTTCGGTCACGTCCATGGCGATCCCGATCATATGCACGCGGCCGGAGGAGATGCGAATGACCTGGGCGCGGGCGCGCATCCAGACATAATGACCATCCGCATGGCGCATGCGGAAAACCTGGTCGACCTGGCGGGACTGGCCCTTGGCGACCGAACGGGCGAGCGAATAGAGATTGCCGTCGGCTGGGTGCATCATCCGTGCCGCCTCGGCGAAGGAGAGGTAGTTGTCGGATGGCGGCATTCCGAGCATTTCGTACATCGAGCGCGACCAGTAGAGGCGGCGATTGGTGAAGTCGAAATCCCAAAGGCCACACCGGCCGCGCGACAGCGCCGTCTCGACCCGCACGTTCGATTCGAGGAAGATCTCGTCGGCATCGCGGGCGCGCTTGACCTGATTGTAGTAGGCGTAAAGCACCACGAGCAGGATCGACGAGATCCCGGCGAAGAGCGTGACGTTGAGGGCGATTTCTTCGCGCCAGAGCGCGTTGATGCGGTATTGCGATCCGACGGCCAGCACGAGATCGCCCTGGTTGCCGACCAGCATCAGCGAGGCATAGTGGGGAATGTCGTTGAGCGCGGTTTCGATGACGCCGGCGCGGTTGCCGAAACGCTGCAGGGTGGCAACCTCGGGCAGGATGCCGGCGAGGTCGCTGCCGACATAGGCGGCACCAGCCGCCGAAGCGCCGATGACCTTGCCGTCGGCACGGACGAGGAGGACGAAATTGCCCGGCGCAAGGCGATCCTGCGGCAATGCTTTCGCAAGACGGTTTTCGGACGCCAGGCGGTTATTGTCGGCAAAGCCGGTGAAATCGGTGAAGAACGCGGCGGCTGCGGCTGCGGCCGATAGCGAGACGGATTGCCGTGCCGCTTCCTGCAGCCTCGATTGTTCCGAAAGCATTCCGGCGATGCGGGCGATGGCCACCACCGCCAGAAAGGCGACGATCAGGATCGGGATGGAGCGCTTCAGAAATGGTTCGATGCGGGAAAGCTTGCGAGCGATCGGCTCCGCAAACAGCCTGCTCCGATTTGCGAGGCCGTCGTCCCAGTTTTCCTGCCTCGGAAATTGTAGTCGCAACCGTCCATCGGCTGCGGTTGCCCGCCGCGCGTCCGTCATCGTATCCGCTGATCCCTCGTGCGATTCGAGGCGCCGCTCGCCCGAATCTACCCTAATGAATCAAAGGTGATTCGCCTTGTCCAGCGGAAAAGTTAAAAGACTTTAACCTGTTTACGGGGGAGAGGGTGCCGGAGATCATCCGGCACCATATCGATGTCAGGCTTTCAACGTCCGTTCGACGATGTCGCGGACATCGGTGGAGAGACCGGAAGCGCGTTCGATCTGCAGGAGTGCTTCCCGCGCCAGATCGGCCCGGACAGGCTCCAGCAGGCGCCAGGAGCGCATCGCCGTCAAGATGCGGGCGGCAAGTTGCGGGTTGCGCTTGTCGATATCGAGGATTTCGCTTGCCAGGAACGCGTAGCCGGCACCATCGGCCCGGTTGAAGCCCGTTGGGTTGGAAAAGGCGAAGGTGCCGACCAGCGCCCTGACACGGTTCGGATTCTTGGCGTTGAACAGCGGGCTGCCCTGCAGTTCCTTCACCCGGTCGAGTGTTGCCGCGCCGGGAATGGTCGCCTGAATGGCGAGCCATTTGTCGATGACCAGGGCATTCTCACGGAAGCGCTGCTCGAACGCCGCCAGTGCCTTGGCTGTTTCCGGAGCGTCGGGGAAGCGGTGGGCGAGAATGGTCAGCGCATAGCTGAGGTCGGTCATGTTGTCGGCGCCGGCAAAAGCAGCGGCGGCGCGTGCCGGGTTGTTCTCGGCGTAGGAGAGGTAGGTCAGTGCGGTGTTGCGCAGCGCACGCTTTCCGGCACTGGCCGCATCCGGGCTGAAGGCGCCTGGCGGGACCATCGCCTCGTAGAGGGCCGCAAAGGTTTCAACGCCGGCTTGGGCGATTTGCGACAGAATGGCCTGGCGTCCGGCATGGATGGCGTCCGGATCGTTGTTGCTGCCGAGTTCACGGGCGATGTCGGCTTCGCTCGGCAAGGTCAGCGCCTGCGCCCGGAAGGCCGGTTCGAGATTGTGATCCGCCGCAGCCCACAACAGGGCGTCGATGAGGACCGGATCGCAGGTGACAGGCTTGCCTTCCCGGGCGTCGCGGGCTGCCTGCGTCAGGTTGGGCAATGCCAGATCGGTCAGCGCCTGCCAGCGGGCGAAGAGATCCGTTTCGTGGCGGGCGACATGGGCGAGGTCCGCAGGGCTTTGGCTGAAATGCAGGTTGATGGGGGCCGAAAAGTCGCGGTTGAGCGACAGCACCGGCCGGGACGACACGCCCTCAAACGTAACGGTGTGGGCGCGGTCCGTAAGATGCAGCACATCGCCGGTGAATTCGGCGCCGGAGACGGAGGTCGGCTCGACTTCCGAGCCGTTGTCGAGGATCAGGCCGAGCCGCAGCGGAATATGCATCGGTTCCTTTGCCGTCTGGCCGGGCGTTGCCGGAACCATCTGCTCCAGCGACAGCGTGAAGCTGGCGTTGGCAGGATCGTAGGTGCCAGAGGCGGTAACGAGCGGCGTGCCTGCCTGGTGATACCAGAGCGAGAACTGCGACAGGTCCCGGCCGCTGGCATCCTCGAAGCACTTCACGAAATCTTCTACGGTGGCGGCTTGGCCGTCATGCCGTTCGAAATAGAGATCCATGCCCTTCTTGAACGTCTCGCGGCCGAGCAGGGTGGCGATCATGCGCGTCACCTCACTGCCCTTTTCGTAGACAGTCGTCGTGTAGAAGTTGTTGATCTCGCGATATTTTGTCGGACGGACGGGATGGGCGAGGGGGCCGGCATCCTCCGGGAACTGTTCCGCCTTCAGGTGCCGGACTTCGGCGATGCGCCGAACGGCGCGCGAACGCATGTCGGCGGAAAACTCGTGGTCGCGGAAGACCGTCAGGCCTTCCTTGAGGCAAAGCTGGAACCAGTCGCGGCAGGTGATGCGGTTGCCCGTCCAGTTGTGGAAATATTCGTGCGCGATGATCGCTTCGATATTGGCATAGTCCGTATCGGTGGCGGTCTCGGGGTCGGCAAGAACATACTTGTCGTTGAAGATGTTCAGGCCCTTGTTTTCCATCGCCCCCATGTTGAAATCGGAGACGGCGACGACCATGAAGATGTCGAGGTCGTATTCACGGCCGAAGACATCCTCGTCCCATTTCATCGAGCGCTTGAGCGCATCCATGGCATAGGCGGCGCGCGGCTCCTTGCCGTGCTCGACATAGATCTTCAGCGCGACTTCGCGACCCGACATGGTGACGAAGGTATCTTCGACAATGCCGAGGTCACCGGCAACCAGCGCGAAGAGATAGCTGGGCTTCGGATGCGGGTCGAACCAGGCGGCGAAATGTTTCCCAGGCCCGTAGCCGGCGCCACCGAGAAAATTGCCGTTCGACAGCAAGAGCGGGTTGGCTTCCTTGTCGGCGATGATGTTGACGGTATAGACCGCGAGCACATCCGGACGATCAGGGAAATAGGTGATGCGCCGGAAGCCTTCTGCCTCGCATTGCGTGCAATAGATGCCGCCGGTGCGATAAAGGCCCATCAGCTGCGTATTGGCTTCCGGATTGATGATGGTGGTGACGGTGATTTCGAACGGAACCGACGCCGGCAGATCGGGGATCGTCAGCGTTTCCGGCGTGATCGTATACTTCTCCGGAGGAAGTTCGTTCTGGTCGAGCAACAGGCTATACAGCGACAGTTCGTCACCATCGAGCACCAGCGGTGCAGCGGTATCGGCACCTTCGCGGCGGTGGAATATCAGCCGAGCCTCGACCTTCGTTTCCGTCGGATCGAGTTCAAATGTCAGATCCACACGTTCGAGCACGAAGTCGGTCGGACGGTAATCTGCCAGATTGATCACCTGGCCTGTATCTGTTCGCATGGTGCTTCCTGATTGAGCTTCCCCATAAAAGCGATGCCGCGCTCCGCCGTCACGGCCACCGCTTTGGAGCGTGATAATATTTTCGACCGAAATATTCCCATCAAAATCTGAATGATTATTAAAATTATCTCATGTTTTTATCATATTTCACAACTTCTGACTTATGCGGGATCTCTGCAGGGAAATAGCTGTTTCTCAAGGTTCGGTGCCATTTCGACTCGCCGTAACGATATTTTGAGATAGAGTGACGGCTTCTCCCCGGCTGATTTGAGAAATGCGTCGTCTTTTCCCGTCATTGCCAAAGCCGAAATCCTTGCCGCCCAGAGTGATCGATGAACAGCCGTGCCACGGACCCCTTGAAGGGGATTCTCCTGAAGATTGCTTCCGTTATGGTGTTCGTCGGCATGCAGACATTCATCAAAATGGCAGGCCCGGGCATCAATCCGGGGCAAATCACGTTTCATCGCTCCGCCTTTGCCATCGTTCCGATCGTTCTCTTCCTTGCCTATCGCGGACAATTGCGAGACGCGTTGTACACCCGCAATCCCGTCGGCCACCTGAAACGGGGATCCATCGGCATCCTGGCGATGGGATGCGGCTTTTACGGCCTCGTGCATCTGCCGATGCCGGAGGCGATCGCCATCGGTTATGCGATGCCGCTGTTTGCCGTGGCCTTCGCAGCGATCTTTCTCGGTGAGACGGTGCGGGTCTACCGCTGGACCGCGGTCTTGTTCGGCCTGGCAGGCGTGATGATCATCAGCTGGCCCAATCTGACCCTGTTTCTCGATGGCGGCTTCAGCTCCGAGGCGACGACGGGCGCACTGGCTGTACTGTTTTCGGCAGGGTTGGGCGCAGCCGCGATGATCCAGGTCCGGCAATTGGTACGGGAAGAGAAGACGACCACCATCGTTCTCTATTTCTCGCTGATCGCCTCTTTGTTTTCCCTGGCGACGCTACCTTTCGGCTGGGATTGGCTGGATTTTCGGGCGACGATGTATCTGGTGCTGTGCGGCTTCTGCGGCGGAGTCGCCCAGATCCTGCTGACCTCGAGCTATCGCTACGCCGAGGTTTCGATCATTGCGCCGTTCGAATATACGTCGATCCTGTTGGGCATCGCCATATCCTACATTCTATTCGACGATGTGCCGACCACGACCATGCTGTTCGGCACGGCTATCGTCGTCTCGGCCGGCATCTTCATCATCTATCGCGAGCGGCGGCTGGGACTGTCGCACAAATCGTCGGATACGGCGTCGAAGTAAATCCGCCCGCCTGGTTCAGTCAGACGAAATGAAGGGCGAAAGCGGCGGTGCCGCCCACCACATGCACCATGGTCGCGCCGATGAGGTTGCCGTGGCGCAGGAAAAGCCAGCCGAACAACATGCCGGAAATCGCCGTCACCGCGACGGCAGGCAGTCCGAAATGTGCATGGAAGAGCCCGAAGATCAGAGAGGCGACCAGAACCGAGCGAATGCCGCTACGATCGTTGGTCAGCCGGGCGAGTGAACTCTGCAGGACGCCGCGGGCCAGCAGTTCCTGCAGGAAGCTGTGCGGCGCATAGAGGATGATCACCAGCAGAAGGCCCACGGGCGAACTATAGTCGACCGTTCCGGTCACCGGCTGCGGGGTGCCGACCATATACGACAACCCTACGAGGGCGCCGAGCGCCAGAAGCGAGGCGATGACGCCTTCCCGCGTGGCCTGCCGCCAGTTGTGGAAGGTAAGCCCGATCGACGCAGCCGGAAGACGTAGCCAGTAGGCCGTCACGAAGACCGGCCCGGCGACAATGACCAGATAGGCCCAGGCAAAGGCTGGTGAATAGACGTCCACGTCCAGATACTGGTCGACGATCAGCGTCAGGATGTTGGCGAGGCCGAGCATCGACAGGAACAACACTGCGAGGTGGCCGAATTCGGCGCGTTCGCGCAGAGCCTGCACCTTCTCCGACACGTCGCTGATGATGGCGACGACGCCCAGCGCCTTTTCGCTTCCGGTCTCCTGCATCATGCTGGTGCGGATGGTCAGATGGCGTTCGCTGCCGCTCTGGTGACGAATGACAAGGTCGCGGGTCAGAACGTTGTTGGGAGCATAGATGGCATCGAGCATGGAATCGATGACATCTGCGAGATCGCTCCTGTGCAGCAGGGCTTCCGCAAAATTTTCACCGACGATGTCCGCTTCTCCGAGCGACAGGATGGCGCGCGCCGGTCCGTTCATGGTGATGATCGTCCCGGTCCCGTCGAGCGCGACGACGCCGTCGCGCATGTTCTGGACAATGACCGGAAAGATCACGTCGCCCCCATCGCGGCTTTCCGCAATGGTCATCGTTTGGGTATCGTCTGCTTGCACGCCATTCCTGCCTGTCACATTGTCCTTTTCGGGATATATGGCACGGCAAAATCTGTCGATGGCGGGCGATCGATTATTTTTGGTGGCCTAGAGGTTGTTTTCCACAGCGGGCGGCACGGACTGGGCGGCGCCCTCGGTTCCCTGCATCGGCAGTGCTTTCGACTGGAAGTCGGTCTTGCCCTCCGTGTCAGCGCCCCTCCGGTTCATGCGCCAGGCCGCGTATCCGCTATAGACGGCAAAGCCCACGGCCAGGAACCACAGCAGGCCTTTCGGCCCGATGGTTTCCATCAGCGTTCCCCCCATCACCGGTCCGGTCACCGTACCCAGCCCATAAAGGATCATGATCCCGCTCGAGATCATGACGTATTCGTGCGGCGCGGCACGGTCATTGGCGTGGGCCGAATTCAGCGCATAGATCGGATAAAGGACGGTGCCGACGAAAAAGGCGGCGATGTAGAGCGGATAGAGATGCGTGACGTCGACAAACGTCATGATGACGCAGGCGACGACGCCGATGGCGCCACAAACGATCATCACCAGCCGGCGGTCGACCTGGTCGGAGATCCGCCCGATCGGCATCTGCGACAGGGCGCCGCCCGCAAGGACTGCCGCGAGCAGGGTCGCGCCTTCGCCGGTGCTGAGGCCGATATTCTGGCCGTAGACGCCGCCGAGGCTGCCCCAGGTGCCGGCGAGCGCACCGGCCACCAGCGCGCCGACGAAAGCGATGGGGGAGAGGCTGTAGAGTTTCGCCAGGTTGAAACTCGCTTCGGCGATCGGCGCGGGTGATTGGGCCGTGGACAGTGCCGTCGGCAGCAGCGCCAGTGAAAAGATCACGCCGCACAGGATGAACAGCTCCGTCGTCTTGGGATCGCCGAGCGGCACCAGATATTGTCCGCCGATCGATCCGACGAGGCAGGTGATCATGTAGACGGAAAACAGCGTGCCGCGGTTTTCATTGGTGACGCGTTCGTTCAGCCAGCTCTCGATGATCAGATAGCTGCCGGCCATGGCAAAACCGGCAAGCGCGCGGAAAACCACCCAGGCGCGCCACTCGATCACCAGGGCGCACAGCAGGATGGCCACGGTCAAGAGCGTGATCAACGCACCGAAAACCCGCACATGGCCGACGCGGCGCACCAGCATCGGCGTGATGATGCACGATAGGGTAAAGCCGAGCGTATAGCCGGTGGCGATGATCGAAATGGTGAGCGTCGACCAGCCTTCCGCAATGGCGCGGATGGGAAGCATGTAATTCATCAACCCGAAACCGATCATCATCAGCAGGGTCGATAACATCAGGCTGGCGATCGAAATCAGGCTGCCGAGCATGGTCTTCCTTTCGGTTTGTCCACTGTGAGGCTTGCCATGCCGAATGTGACAGGGAGCACTGCGAACGGCGCTACATGGCTTAACCCTGTTGCCCTTTGATTTCCAAGTGTATACTGCGGTCCCATAAAGGACATGGTTGGCTTTCGACGCAAGAATGCTTGAATGTTGGCTTCGAGCCGGCTGAATACCCTTTTATAGGCAAGGCATGGCTTTTACATCCGATGAACTCAAGCGCAATCCGGACTTTATCCGTGCGCTCATATATCTGGCAGTCAATCTGGGGGATTTCCACCGGGAAAACCCGAGGCTTTGCCGTACGCTTGTCTCCCATCAGCGGTGGCTGATGGGGCAGGCGGCCTACATGTTGTTTCTGGAGGCCGATCCGGCACAGCCTGGAACCGGCCTCACGTCGGCGCGCCTCAAGGATCTCATTCTGCAGACCGGCTGCGCCAGCCGCAACACGGTGCTCGCTTTCGTCGAGGAGATGCTCAGCTACCGCTTCGTGCGATACTACCCGGAGGACGAAGGGCGGCGCTCCCGGCGGCTGGAGCCTACGGAAGTCGTTCGTGCGGGGATGTTTCACTGGCTGCTGGCCAATCTCGCCGCTCTCGATCAACTCGATGGCGGAAACAGGGCGCAGACGATGATGATGGACCGCGACCTTGCCGATCCGACGCATCGGCGCGCTGTGCGCATGTGCCTGGAAAGCCAGGCATGGTGCGAGCCGCCCCGCCGTGTCGCAATGTTCCTGTGGACAGAAGCCGGCGGGTTGGTCATGGACGAGCTCATCTCGCGCATCGAGTTGTCCAAGCAGATCGATGGCCGGATGAATATCGGGCGCGTGGATGCGCGCGCGCTGGCCGAAAAATTCATGATGTCGCGCACGCATTTGCAGCGCCTGCTGAAGAAGGCGGCTTCCGATGGATGCATCGGCTGGTATGATGCCAAGCGTGGCGGGGATATGTGGTTTTCCAGCGAATTCCTGACGGAGTATTCCGCCTGGCAGGCGATCAAGTTTGCCGCCATCGATCAGGCGTTCAAGGCCGCACTGACCGGCGTCGAGCCGGAATACACCGATGAAGAGGCCGATTCCATGCCTGAAAATGCCACCAGGCTTTTCCAGGCTTGCGGCTTGACCTGACAGATCAAAGCGGGATAGCGGCCGACGACGGGTCGATAGAGGTTTCTCTTCGTTGCCTGCCGGCAGGTTCGTCCGCGATTTGGCTGCAACGCCCGAATTCCTCCGCGGCGCGAACCGCGGATGCGATATAGCCGCAGCTTTCGGAAACCGCATGCAGAAACTGGAAAGGGAAGAGGCGAGGCATCTGCGTTGCGCCTGCACTCGAAGACGGGCAGTCGATCAACGTTCGCGAAAATCTGCGAAGATCGCCGTCTGCCGCGTGGCATGGCGATAACCGGTTGCAGTCAGCTGCTCGTTCGTCGCGGAGCCGAAATGATGGTAGTCGCGGCTGGAGCGACCGAAAGTGCCGGCGAGACGGAGGGTCTCGAAGCCGGAATGAATGGGGCGAAAACGCGGGGTCATTGCCTTGGTTCCTAGTCTGAATTTCCTCCCAAGACATGCATAATATATTGCAATGCAACATGATTCTGCAATGCGGCAAAGCGGGCGGCTGTTATGCGCGAATTGCATGGCTTTTTTCATATATTTTTAATGTTGGTAATTATTTAAGCAGTTCGCCGGCGCGAGCGCGGAATGCCAGGAGATCCGCCCACGCCAGCCGTTTGTTGATCGGCGCCGTCAGCAACTCTTGCGGATGCAGGCTGGCAATGGCCGGGACGGTGAGCGAACCGGCTGAAATTTCTCGCCATTGACCGCGTACGGAGTGTATTGTCTCACTGCCGCCAAAGAAGAACCGGGCGCTGAAATTGCCGAGCAGGAGCACGGCCCGAGGTTTGGCGAGAGCGAGTTGCTGCTCGATGAACGGGCGGCAGATATCCATCTCCGGCTGCGAAGGCATGCGATTGCCGGGAGGGCGCCACGGCAGGATATTGGTGAGAAACACCTTGTCCCTTTCCAGGCCGATCGATGCCAGCATGCGATCGAGCAGCTGGCCGGTGCGGCCGGCAAACGGTTCGCCTTCACGGTCGTCGTCAGCATTCGGCATCGGCCCGACGATGGCAAGGCCGCTCGAGGCGTCACCCTTTGCGAAAATCGTGCTGCGGGCGGTGCTCTTGAGGTTGCAGCTGTTGAAGTTTTCCAATGCCGTGCGCAACGCATCCAGCGACTGGGCGCTTTCAGCCGCGAACCTAGCCTGGGCGATGGCCTGGTCGTCCGGGATTGCCGGCGGCGCAGATAGCGGGCGCTCCCGGATAGCCGGCTGGGCCGTCTTCTCGCGGCTTGCGGCGGTGGGACGGTTTTCGGTCCGGTTTGCAGACGACGTCTGCGGCGACCCCTGCGCCACAGGGGTGTTTGCCCGGCGTGCCTCCCGGGCTGCCGCGAATTCCTGAAAACGATCGACGGCCTGCTCCTCCAGCATCCAGTCGACACCGGCGTCGGCATGGAAATGCAGCAGGGCGGCAAGCTCGGCGGCGGTCAGGTCTTGGGCGGCGATCATGATCCGTGTCTATCGCATCCCGACCCGCCGGGAAAGGCCGGGATGTGTTGATGAGCGCGGCTGCTCAGGCCGTCCACTGCTCGATATCGTTGCGCTCGCCGATCAGGGCGAGGCCGTGGGCGATCGACAGCAGTTCGCCACCGCTTTCGATACGGCTGGTCTCGAAGCGTTCGGTGAACAGTCGCCTGACGGCCGGCACGAAGGAGGTGCCGCCGGTCAGGAAGACCTTGTCGATGTCGCCGGCCCGAGTGTTGGTCTTGGCCAGCACTTCATCCAGTGCGTCCTCGATGCGCGCCAGGTCGGCGGCAATCCAGCTTTCGAAATCAGCACGGTGCACCGTGGACTTTCCGTCCCGGCCGAGCGGCGGAAAGTTGAACTCCGCTTCGTCGTTTTGCGACAGCGCCATTTTGGTCGCCGAAACGGCCTGATAGAGCGGATATCCCTCATCATGCTCGATCAGGTCGATGAAGGTCTCGAGTTTTTCCGGTTCAAGGCTGGAGCGCACCAGCTTTTTCAGATCGGCAAATTCCTTCGAGGTCTTGAACACCGAAAGCTGGTTCCAGCGGCTGAAATTGGCGTAGTAGCCGCTCGGCACTTCCAGCACCTTGTCGAAGCTCTTGAAGTGGCTGCCCTTGCCGATGCGCGGCGCGACGATGTTGTCGACGATGCGCGAATCGAACTGGTCGCCGGCAACGCCGACGCCGGAATGGCCGACCGGCGTGGCGGTCAGGCGGCCGGCATGCGTCTCGAAGCGGATCAGCGAATAGTCGGTGGTGCCGCCGCCGAAATCGGCAACAAGAACGGTGGCATCGGCCTTGAGGTTCTGGGCGAAATAGAAGGCGGCGGCCACCGGTTCGTAGACATAGTGGATTTCTGGAAAGCCGAGCCGCACCAGTGCATCGTTGTAGCGCGTCATCGCCAGTTCTTCGTCCGGGCTGGCGCCGGCAAAGCTCACCGGGCGGCCGACGACGAGGCGGGAGACATCGCTGCGCCATTCCGGTCCGGCATAAGATTTCAGCCGCTGCAGGAACACCTCCATCAGGTCTTCGAAGCTGTAGCGCTTGGCGAAGACCAGTGTGCCCTGGAACAGGGCGCTGGCGGCAAAGGTCTTGATCGACTGCAGGAAACGACAGTCACCGGGATTGTCGATGAACTGCTGGATTGCTGCCCGCCCCGCTTCCGTCTTCACGACGGTTGCCTTGTCCTTGAGGAACGACAGGGCCGTCCGCATGCTGTCGCTGACGCCGGCATTGCTGGTGAAGGTCATGGAACGGGTGCCTGGCCCGCCGTCACCGAGCGCCAGTACGGTGTTGGTCGTTCCAAAATCGAGACCCAGTGCGCCAGTCATGTCTGCGCCCTTTCAAACTATCATTTTTGTTGGTGGTGGCCCGAAGGCGCCGGCCGGAGTTTTCCTGACCGGGGTGAAGAGCCGGCGTCTTTGGCATGAAGTGGCCGCGATGGCAAGCGTTGCCGGCGGTCAGGTGGATATTGTCTTGTCGATCCCGCGCGTCTCATCGGCCATGGCGGCAATCCAGGTGCGGAAGGCTTCCATCGCCGTCGTCACATGCCGGGATTTGAGCCGGGTGAGCCAGTATTGGCCTTTCGAGACATAGATCGGGAAAGGCTGCTCGATCCATCCGGCGGCCAGGTGTCGTGAAAACATCAGGGGTGGGGCGAGTGCAACGCCTGCGCCCTGCAGCGCCGCCTCCATCATGATCACGGAGGAATCGAACACCAGGCCGCGGATCGCCGGCGGCTCGACGTGGGCGGCTTCGAACCAGCTCGGCCACTCATCGGCGCGATAGGAGCGCAGCAGCGTCTGGCGGGCCAGATCTTCGGGCGTTCGCATTTGGGCGGCGAGCGCCGGGATGCACAGCACCGAAAGCGGCGCCTCGAACAGGGCCTCCGCATCCGTATCGTGCCATGCGCCGCTGCCGAACCGAATGGCATAATCGAGCCCTTCGGCGGCGATATCGACGCGGTTGTTGTTGGTCGAAAGCCGGATGTCGATGAACGGATATTTTTCACGGAAATCGGCAAGCCGCGGCAGCAGCCAGCCGACCGCCAACGTGCCCACGGCGCCAACCGTCAGGACGTCGCGCAGATGGCCGCCCTCGAAGCGGTCGAGCATGTCGGCCATGCGGTCGAAGGAATCCTGCAGTGTCGGCAGCAGCGCCATGCCTTCGTCGGTGATCATCAGCCCACGCGGCAATCGGCGGAAAAGCAGGGTGCCGAGCCGTTGCTCCAGGAGCTTCACCTGATGGCTGACAGCTGCCTGCGTGACGCATAGCTCGATGGCTGCACGGGTGAAACTCAGATGCCGCGCCGATGCCTCGAAAGCACGCAGCGCGTTGAGTGGCAAATATGGTCGAACCATGGCAAAGCCCAAATTAAATTCATGCCTCCCCGCAGATATCATCGTTTGTCGCCCGGCTGCAAGAGACGCTAGAAAGCGGTCATCCAACTGAACGGAGATCGCCATGACCGGGAAATTTCGCCTCTTCACCGCTTTGTTCCTCGCAGGATCAACCCTTTATGCCACCGAATTGTCAGCGAAGGAGCCGGGCAGGATTGAGTGCACACTGATCGTCGACGAGGTGAGCGGTGACGTTCTCCATCGTGACGGCATTTGCGACAAGGCGTTCAGCCCGATGTCCAGCTTCAAATTGCCTTTGGCCATCATGGGGTACGACGCAGGCATTCTCGTCGATGCGCAGAACCCGCAATGGGACTACAAGCCGGAGTTCGCCGGATCGAAACGCGAGCAGAAGGCGACCAATCCAACGATCTGGGAAAAGGATTCCATCGTCTGGTATTCCCAGGAACTGACGCGGCGCCTCGGCGAAAACAAGTTCGGGGACTATGTGCAGCGTTTCAACTACGGCAACCGCGATGTCTCCGGCGACGCCGGCAAGAAAAACGGCCTGACGCATGCCTGGCTGATGTCGTCGCTAAAAATCTCGCCGGAAGAGCAGGTGGCATTCCTGCGCCGTTTTCTACGGGGCGAACTGCCGGTCTCCGAACACGCGATGGATATGACGCAAGCGATCCTGCCGCATTTTTCCGCCTCTGACTGGGATGTGCAGGGCAAGACCGGCAGCGGCTGGATGAAGACCAAAAGTGGCAAGGTGGACAGGAGCCGCCCGATCGGCTGGTTCGTCGGCTGGGCCATGCGGGATGAGCGCCGCGTGATCTTCGCCCGACTCGAGGTCAATGCGAAAGATACCGATGGCTATGCAGGCCTGGAAGCCCGAGGCGAATTTCTCAAGGCACTGCCGCAGATCTCCGAGAAATTCTAGTCGTTCGGTCTTCCGGAACATCGATGCCAGACTATTTTTAAGCCTATCCGGTAACGGCCTCCCCATTTGCAACGGCGGCATTATAAGTGCGGCATCGTCAGCCACATTGGGGAGTGCCACTATGAAGCTTATTGCTATCGCTGCTGTTGCTTGCTTCTTTTCATCCGTTGCCCTGGCTCAGGAATCTCCCGTTGGGAGTTGGGCGATGGACAAGGATGCCACGCTGGCTGTTCTCGCCGAGAACGGCAAGGATGATGAAAAAGTGAAGCAGATGGTCGAGATGCTCGCTGCATCGACCGTCGATTTCACCGAAGACACCATCCAGTTCATGGCCTCGCCGGAAGTCTTCCTGGCCAAATGTGGTTGGGAAGCCGACGATCAGGGCGCCATCAAGATCCAGAACTGCGTCGACAAGGACGGCAAACCGGATGCCAAGAACGGCCCGACCAGCGCAAACTGGATGGAAGACGACAGCCTGCGGCTTCTGGGCGGCCACGACATGGTTCTTGTCTATCGCCGCAAGTAATTGATCCAAAACATCAACCTGCGCGGCTTCGTCACCGCGCAGGCTTGGCCATCTCTTTACAAGGACTGCGCTGCGCCGCCGTCGCAACGGATCATGCTGCCGGTGACATAGCTTGCCGGCGCGCTGCAAAGGAAAGCCGCGACGGCGGCAAATTCCTCGACACGGCCATACCGACCGGCCGGAATCTCTTTTGCCGAGGATATACGAATATCCTCGACGCTGCGGCCGGTTCTTTTTGCCGCGGCATTGTCCAACTCGTCCAGGCGGTCGGTATGAATGCTGCCCGGCAACAGCATGTTCGACGTGATGCCGTATCCCGCAACTTCTGTGGCGAGTGTCTTCGACCAGCCTGCCAGTGCCGGCCGCAGCGTGTTGGAGAGCGCCAGCCCGCCGATCGGCTCGATCACGCCGGAGGAGGCTACGGTGAGAATGCGGCCCCAGCCTTGCTCCTTCATGCCCGGCAGAAGCCGGTTGGTCAGGTTGATGATCTGCAGCACCATTGAATGAAAATAGGTAATGAGCTTGTCTTCGCTCATGTCCTCGGTGGTGCCGGGTGTCGGCCCGCCACTGTTGTTGACCAGGATATCGATGCCGCCGAGCTTGTCTTCAATGGCTTTTTCCATGGTCGGCACGAATTCCGTGTCGCTGAGATCGGCCCAGACCCAGTCCGCCTTGCCTTGGCCCTGCCGATTGATCTCCTTGCAGTTTTCCGCCAGGCGATCGCCGTTACGGCCGCACAAGAGGACGTTGGCGCCTTCGCTGGCAAGTGCCATGGCGATGCCGCGTCCGAGGCCGCGGGAGGAGGCGAGCACGACGGCCTGCTTGCCCTGGATGCCGAGATTCATGATAAAATCCTCTGTCGCTGGAAGTGTCAGAACGGTACTTTGCCCGGATTGAACAGGCTTTTGGGGTCGAGCAGCGCCTTGATCTGCCGCGCCAGGGCCTGTTTTTCCGGATGGCAGAAGGTCTGGTAGGCATGGCGTTTTTCGATGCCGACGCCATGTTCCGCCGAAAAGCTGCCGCCTGCCTCCGTCACGCCGGTGTAGACCGCATCTTCGATCGGCAGCAGATGATCGGCGGCCGAGGTATCGACGTTGGCGATCGACAGATGCAGGTTACCGTCGGCGATGTGGCCGTAGACATACGCGTCATAGGCCGGATCGACCGCTTTCAACCGCGCCCGCAGTCCGGCGACATAATCGTCGAGATGGCGCGGTGGCACCGAAACGTCGAAAGACGGGGCGGCGGGATGGAAACGGTAGATGAAATGCGACTCCTCCCGCAGCTGCCAGAAGCGCCGCGCTTGATCGAGTGACTGCGCGACGATGCCGCCCGTCAGGCCGGTCGGTCCCCAAAGTTCCTCCAGGCCGCTTTCGAGCGCTTGGGTCGCAACGTCGACGCTCTCGGCGGAAATCTCGATCAGCAGGACAGCTGCTGTCTCAGGCTCAACCCAGCTTAGGTCGAAACCGAAGGTTTCGGCGCTGTCGCGGATGAAGCGCTCCCACATCAGTTCCGCCCCCTCCAGCATGGCGAAGGGCAGATCGCGGAAGTGGCCGATGACGGCAAGCGCTGCCGCCGCATTCGGCACGCCGATCAGAGCGGTCGCCCGCGCTGCGCGCCGGCTTTCGAGCTTGAGGGCCACGCGCGTGACAATGCCGAAGGCGCCTTCGCCACCGATGAACAGATGCTTGAGGTCCGGCCCGGCGCTGACCTTCACCACCCGCGTCAGGTCGCGAAAGATCTCGCCGCTCGGCATGACGGCTTCGATCCCCAGCACCTGATGGCGCATGACGCCATTGCGGAAGGCGAGGATACCGCCGGCATTGGTCGAGACCATGCCGCCGATGGTCGCGGTGCCGCGCGAGGGGAGATCGACGCCGGTGGTCAGCCCATGCTTTCCCGCCGCCTCCTGCAGCGTTTGCAAGGTCACGCCGGCCTGTACGACCGCCGTGCGTTCGGCCGGGTCCAGCATGTCGATGGCCGAAAGCCGCGCCGTCGAGACGATCAGTTCCCCCGGCCGGCTGATGTTGCCGCCGACGAGTCCCGTGCGGCCGCCTTGCGGCACGATCGCCACGTTTTCACGAACGCACCAGGAAACCAGCTTCGCCATTGCTTCCGTCGTCGCGGGCAGGGCCATGACGCCGGCCTCGAAATTCTGCGGATGTTCGCCGGGATCGCGATTGGCCAGTTCGTCCGGGCCGACAATACCGATATCCGTGTCGAAAGACCGCAGGGCCTCAAAGAGTTGCGTCGGTGTATAGGATGTCATCGTCGTCTTTCTGATCCGTATTCGTGTCGCGTCCGGACGCGAAGCGTCGTGCCGATACCGGTATCTCTCCTGGGGCGGGGAAGGCAAGCCGGTCTTTCACGCAAGGGTTCGTTGTGCATTGCGAAGAAAAATTGTTATGCAGGTGTACAATTGGGCTGTGGCTGTCGTATCCATGCTCGACAAACGCCCTGCGTTTTGACAAGAGATAAAAGAAACGGACGTGGGGACGTCCGGCAGATGGAGAGAGTTTGATGAGCGAGACGTTTGAGCTTCCGGAACGCGAGTCGATGGAGTTCGACGTCGTCATCGTCGGAGCAGGGCCTGCGGGCCTCTCGGCGGCGATCCGTCTGAAGCAGATCAACCCGGATCTTTCCGTCGTCGTTCTGGAAAAGGGATCGGAAGTCGGCGCGCATATCCTGTCCGGCGCCGTCGTCGATCCGATCGGCATCGACAAGCTTTTGCCCGACTGGCGCGAAGAGGCCGACCATCCGTTCAAGACCGAGGTGACGGCCGATCACTTCCTCTTCCTCGGCCCGGCCGGCTCTATCCGCTTGCCGAACTTTGCCATGCCGCCGCTGATGAACAACCACGGCAACTATATCGTGTCGCTCGGCAACGTCTGTCGGTGGCTCGGCGCCCATGCGGAAGCACTCGGCGTCGAGATCTATCCGGGCTTTGCCGCATCGGAAGTGCTTTATAACGATGAAGGCGCGGTGATCGGCGTCGCCACCGGTGACATGGGCATCGAGCGCAATGGCGAACCCGGTCCGAACTACACCCGTGGCATGGCGCTTCTCGGCAAATACGTGCTGATTGGCGAAGGCGTGCGCGGCTCGATCGCCAAGCAGCTGATCGCCAAATACGATCTCTCCAAGGATCGCGAGCCGCAAAAATTCGGCATCGGCATCAAGGAACTCTGGCAGGTGAAGCCCGAGCATCACAAGCCGGGCCTGGTGCAGCACTCCTTCGGCTGGCCGCTCGACATGAAGACCGGCGGCGGTTCCTTCCTCTATCACCTGGAAGACAATCTCGTTGCGGTCGGTTTCGTGCTGCATCTCAACTACAAGAATCCCTACCTCTTCCCCTTCGAGGAGTTCCAGCGCTTCAAGACGCATCCGGCGATCCGTGAGACGTTCGAGGGCGGCAAGCGGCTCTCCTACGGCGCCCGCGCCATCACCGAAGGCGGTTACCAGTCGGTTCCGAAACTGTCGTTCCCCGGCGGCGCGCTGATCGGCTGCTCGGCCGGCTTCGTCAACGTGCCGCGCATCAAGGGCAGCCACAATGCGGTGCTGTCCGGCATGCTCGCCGCCGAGAAGCTTGCCGAAGCGATTGCCGCCGGCCGCGCCAATGACGAGCCCGTCGAAATCGAGAACGAATGGCGCGCGACGGCGATCGGCACGGACCTGAAGCGGGTGCGCAACGTCAAGCCGTTGTGGTCCAAGTTCGGCACCGGTCTCGGCATTGCGCTGGGCGGCCTCGACATGTGGACGAACCAGCTGTTCGGCTTCTCCTTCTTCGGCACGCTCAAGCACGGCAAGACAGATGCAGCATCGCTGGAGCCGGCTTCGAAGCACAAGAAGATCGAGTATCCGAAACCGGACGGCGTGCTGACCTTCGATCGCCTGTCTTCGGTGTTCCTGTCGAACACCAACCACGAAGAAGACCAGCCGATCCATCTGCAGGTCAAGAATCCGGACCTGCAGAAGACGTCCGAGCACGATATCTATGCCGGTCCCTCGACGCGCTACTGTCCCGCCGGGGTCTACGAATGGGTGGAGAAGGACGGCAAGGACGTCTTCGTCATCAACGCGCAGAACTGCGTGCACTGCAAGACCTGCGACATCAAGGACCCCAACCAGAACATCAACTGGGTGCCGCCGCAGGGTGGCGAAGGGCCAGTCTATCCGAACATGTAACGCTTCTTTCGCGCCGTTCTCCAAAAGGGGACGGCGCGTTCGGCTGAATGCCTTGAAAAAGCGCCACAGGTTAATCCGGCGGCTCGCGCTTAAACCATTGTTAACCATACTTTCCTTAAGTTGCGGGATATCAACCGGAATTTAAGGAAAGCCAGATGTCGATCTCCCGCCGCGGCCTGTTGCTCGGTTTCTCCGCATTGCTTGCGGGTTGCACCACGAACGGTACGAACCATGCCAGCAACTACGGTTCCCGGCCGGATGAACAATTCCCGCTGAAGGCAATGCCGCTCGACAAGGTCAAGCCGGAACTGCGCCGCCAGGAAGTCGCCTATGATGCCGGTTATCCCGCCGGAACGGTGGTGGTCGATACGCCGGCGCGCCGCCTCTATTACGTGCTCGGTAACGGCAGGGCGATGCGTTACGGTATCGGTGTCGGCCGCAACGGTTACGCCCTGCGTGGCGGCGCCACGATCGGCCGCAAGGGCGAATGGCCGACCTGGACGCCGACGGGCAACATGATGCGTCGCGATCCGCGCAACCGCCGTTTTGCCGGCGGCATGGAGCCCGGCCTCAACAATCCCCTCGGCGCGCGCGCCATCTATCTCTATCAGGGCGGCAACGACACCATGTTCCGCATCCATGGCACCAACCAGCCGTGGTCGATCGGCATGGCGGTCTCGAGCGGCTGTGTACGCATGCTCAATCATGATGTGATCGACCTCTACGAACGCGTCAAGGTCGGCGGCCGCGTGGTCGTTCTGCAGGCCTGACGGCTGATAGGCGCGCATCGACCGGAAACGATACGCGTCAGATATCCGCAACAGGAACACACAACACAAAAACGCCGCCCGGCAAAACCAGGCGGCGTATTGCGTTGTACAGCAGTCAGCGAGCTGACTTCCAGGTGACGACCATCAAGGCGCCGATCACCGTGATGTGTTCCATGACGAAGTAGAATTCCAGCGTCTTCAGCGGCTCTTCCATCGTCCAGAAGGTATGGGCGATTGGGATGGTCAGGGCGGTGAAGACCGCCAGCATGCCGGCGCCAAGCCACGTCCAGCGATTGGCGATCACGAGCGCCGAGCCGATCAATTGCACGAAGATGACGGCGATCGCGACGGCGGCAGGCGGGTTAAGGCCGAAATGGGCCATCTCGGCCGTTGCGGCGTTGAAGTCGAGAATTTTTGCGATCCCGCTCGACCAGAAGATGAAGGTCAGCACCGTTCGGGCGAGATAGCCGAACGCGCGGGATGTAACGATCGTTTCGATAAAGGACGGCATTTCATTCTCCGGTTGCGAAATCGAGAGGCACAAAGCCCGGCTCGGGAGGAAGCCGGAGGATCGTGCTGACACCATTTCTACCAGAGCCCGGCATCGGCCGGGTTCCCTCGGGAACACGGCCGATATCGCGCAAACCGGGATTTGTCAGGCGCGCCTGGCCCTGCGTTCCAGCAGGTAGGATACGGCAAACACGCCGAGTCCTGCAACGGACAGCAAGGCGCCGACATAGCCGGTTGCCGCAAATCCGTAACCCCAGGTGATGACGAGGCCACCGAGCCAGGCGCCCAGCGCGTTGGCGATATTGAAAGCGGAATGGTTGGATGCTGCGGCGAGCGTCTGCGCATCGGCGGCGACGTCCATCAGTCGCGTCTGGATGGACGGGCCGGCAGCAAAGCCACAGCCGACCAGATAGACGCACAGGCACAGCATGAACGGATTGCTGGCGGTCAGCGAGAAAACCGTCAGGACGACGATGTTGTAGAGGATCGAGCCGCCGATCGTGCCCATCAGCGAGAATTCGCCGAGTTTGCCGCCTACGAGGTTGCCGGTGATCATGCCGACGCCGAACAGCGCCATGATCACCGAAACCATGCTCTCGGACATCATCGCCACCTGCGTTGCCGTCGAGGCGATGTAGCTGAACACCGCGAACATGCCGCCGTAACCGACAGCGGCGATGCCGAGCGTCAGCCAGACCTGCGTGCGGCGGAATGCGCCGAGTTCACGCGTGAAGCTGGCGCCGGCGGCGACCTTGTCCTTCGGCAGGTAGATAAAGATCAGCGCGACCGTGAGCACGCCGATGGCGCCGACGGCAAGGAAGGCAACACGCCAGCTCAGCGCCTGGCCGAAGAAGGTGGCAACCGGCGTGCCGACCAGCGTTGCCGTGGTCAGGCCGAGCATGACGCGGCCGATGGCACTCGCCCGCTTGTGCAGGGGCACCATCGACGCGGCGACCAGGGCCGCGACACCGAAATAGGCGCCATGCGGCAGGCCGGTGATGAAGCGCAGCAGCGTGAAGGATTCGAAGTTCGGCGCGATGGCGCTGAGGATGTTGCCGATGGCGAAGATCGACATCAGCATCAGAAGCAGGTTGCGCCGCGACATGCGCGCCGCCGCCACGGCAATCACCGGCGCGCCGACCACGACACCGAGCGCATAGGCGCTGATGACATAGCCAGCCTGCGGCGTGGTCACCGAAAAAGTCGTCGCGACATCGGGCAAAAGGCCCATGATGGCGAACTCCCCGGTGCCGATCCCGAAACCGCCGACGGCCAGCGCCAGTTCGATCAGGATGACGGCGAGACGGGGCAATTGCGCCGGCGCGACGGATGCGGACGAATCAATGTAGGTTTCCGGCGAAGAACGCTCGACGGCAGCAAATTCGGTCATGGTGGCCTCAAGGGATCCGTTCAGGTCGACCGGTGTGCGTTGGGAGGTCGTACAGCGATAGCGACCGGGCGATGGGTGCCGGGATCGAGAAGTAAGTCTGACAAAGCAATTCCACCCATATATCCTATAATCGGCGCCGTCCGTCGAGGGCGAAATTTTGCACTGCAATATGATTATCTGCATACTGTGTGCAAACCGCATCATCGCTTGGAAGCGGTGGCATCAAATTTTCCCATTGCTGTCCTGTGAATCGTCAAAGCGAGCAACTATTTGTGCAGCGGATCGTTTACAGCGCGCAATTATTCCCAGCGGAGGCCGAAGTCCAACATGAAGCTGATGGCGATTCTCAATCGGGATGGCGGGACCTTCAAGACAACCGACATGGCTGCCTACGAGCAGATGGCGGAAACCATCTTCCGGCAGGCCGGTCACGATTTCGAATGCGTGGTCGTGTCGGGCAAGGATATCGTCGAGGTGATGGAAAAGGCTGCGGAGCGCGGCGATCTCGACGGCTTCATCGCCGGCGGCGGCGACGGCACGATTTCGGCGGCTGCCGCAATCGCCTGGCGCAACGGCATCGCGCTCGGGGTCATTCCTGCGGGAACGATGAACCTGTTTGCACGGTCGCTGAAATTGCCCCTCGATATCCGGGCGGTGCTGGAAACGCTGGCAAATGGACGGATCGAGCATGTCGACATCGGCAGCGCCAACGGCCGTCCCTTCATCCACCAGTTCTCCGCCGGCCTGCACGCCCGCATGGTGCGTTACCGCAACACGATTTCTTACGCTTCCCGCATGGGCAAGATTTCGGCGAACATCCGGGCCTCCATTGGTGTGATCTTCAATCCGCCGGAATTCGAGATGGAGTTTTCTGCCAACGGCGTCATCGAGCGCCGCCAGGTGTCGGCGATCTCCGTGTCGAACAATGAGTTCGGCCGCGATCCACTGCTTTTCGCCGACGACCTCACCGGCGGGCATCTGGGATTCTACACGACGCAACCGCTGAAGCCCGCCGGTGTCGCCCGTCTGGTTTTCGACATCATGCGCGGCCGCCTGAAGGAAAATTACGCCGTCACAGCCATGGCGGTGCAGGCGCTCGACCTGCATTTTCCGGATGCGAAGGGACGCACCAATTGCGTCATCGACGGCGAGCTGTTGCCGATGGAGCCCGACGTATCGCTGCGCCTGCACCCCGGCGAACTCAAGGTGCTCGTTGGTGACCCGCCGCCCGCACCAACCCTGATCGAGCGCGTGGCGGCGGTTCTTCCCGCGTCTGCGGCCAAGCCGTGATCAGATGCGCGGCAGATAGGTCTGGTAGTCGAAATCCGACACGGTGCGCAGGTAGGTGATGGCTTCCTTGCGCTTGGTATCGCCGTAAAGCTTGCGGTAGCTCTCGCCGAAGACGTCGGCGATGAAGGCCGACGAGGAGAACTCTTCGACGGCGGTCAGGAAGTCATGCGTCAGCCGCTTGGCTTCGACCACGGTGCCAGGTTCCGTCACCGGACCGGGGTCGAGGTCTTCGTCCAGGCCGAGCAGCATGCCGCCGAGAATAGCGGCCAGCAGCAGGTGCGGATTGGCGTCAGCGCCGGCGACGCGATGCTCGATGCGGGCGGCCGGGCCGTCCTTGTCGGGAATGCGGATCGCCGTGCCGCGATGACCAAAACCCCAGGTGAGATCGACCGGCGCGAAGGAGCCGGGCTGGAAGCGGCGGTAGGAATTGGCGAATGGCGCGAAGATCAGTTGCGCATCGCGCATCGAGTTCAGCATGCCGGCGCAAACCGATTTGAGCTTGACCGGATCGCCGCCCTTGGCGTCGAGGATGTTCTTGCCCGACTTGTCGATGATGCTGGCATGCACATGCAGGCCGGAGCCGGCATGGTTGGCATAGGGCTTTGCCATGCAGGTCGATTTCAGACCGTGCTTGCGCGCCGCCTGTTCGGCAATACGTTTCAGGTAGATGCAGTCGTCGGCCGCAGCAAGCGCATCGGGACGGTGCAGCAGGTTGATCTCGAACTGGCCGGGGCCGAATTCCGCCGTGGTGGCATCGGCAGGCAGGTCCTGTGCCTTTGCCCAGGCGCGCACGGTCTGCAGGTAGGAATCGAGCGCATCGACCGCCGACATGTCGTAGAGCTGGTAACCGTTGGGCTCGCCCTTGTAAGTCAGTCTCTTCGGCGGCGTCGGCTTGCCGGTCTCGCGCCAGTCGTCCTCGACGACGTAAAATTCAAGTTCGGTCGCAACGACGGGCGTCAGGCCGCGGTCATCGTATTTTTTCAGGACGGAGGCGAGGATCGCGCGCGGGTCCATGAAGCTTGGCGTGCCGTCGAGTTCGTGCATGGTTGCAAGAACCTGCGAGGAGCCGGCCGGCGCCCAGGGCATCGGCGCATGCGAGCGCTTGTCGGCGATGCAGACGCCATCCGGATCGCCGATGGTCAGCGACAGGCCGGTGATGTCGTCGTTGTCGTCACCCCAGATATCGAGCGACTGTGTCGACGAGGGGAGGCGCACGGAACCATCCCAGACCTTCTTTTCCGCATCGATCGGGATCTGCTTGCCGCGAAGATCGCCGTTCATGCCGACGAGCAGGATTTCGATACGCGGCGGCAGGGCGGCAGACGCGTCTTCCGCGGCCTTCGTTTGGTCTGACATTTTTTGACGTACTCGCTCTGAACGTTTTTCGTATTGTTCCCGGTCCGATCAGCCGGTGGGGCCGGTGCCGGGCGCTTATTATGACGCCCTGTAGGTATCCGAAATCCATTCG
Organism: Rhizobium sp. LjRoot30; assembly: GCF_964253915.1. Classification (NCBI taxonomy): domain Bacteria; kingdom Pseudomonadati; phylum Pseudomonadota; class Alphaproteobacteria; order Hyphomicrobiales; family Rhizobiaceae; genus Rhizobium; species Rhizobium sp. LjRoot30. The sequence goes on from NZ_CAXUSG020000017.1 coordinate 63,298, forward strand.
CCTTTCAATCGGGGCCGGAAGGCAACACCCGGTCGGCAAGACAAAGCCGGCGCCCGAATGTCGGAAGCCGGCCTGTTTACTTTTCGAGACTGTCGGGCCTGTCTTGCTTATGGGGCTTTTGGATAAACTACCGCATAGCTGAAGTGGTAGAGATCGCCCGGCCGACCGCTGATGTAAGGCAGCGCCACATCCTTGGGCTCGATCTTGACATCCGGTCCTGCAATGGTCTTCAGCCAGTTGCTGAGATCTTCCGGCAATGCCGGATCCGGCTCGCCGCGGCGGCGCCAGGCAAAGACGATGGGGTGATCGGCCGTCCATTGATAGGCCGGCTTGTAGCCGGGATAGAACAGCGTATCGATCGGTACATCAGGCATATGCAGCCGTATGTTGCCGCCGAGATGCGGGTCGCCGGCGATCACCAGCGCCGGGGTTTTACCCACTTCCTCGACAAGTGTCTGGGTAAAGGCGGCATAAGGCACGTTCAGCTTCTCGTAATAGCCTGTCAGGTAGGCCACCTTGGAACGCGAGAACAGCACCAGCGGCACGATCGCCATGATGATGAAGGCGATCGGCAGGAAACGTTTCAAAGCATCCTGGGGAATGTTGCCGGCCGCTTCCAGCTTCAGTGCAAAATAAAGCGGCAGCAGGATCAGGAACGGCGTCAGCCAGCGATCCTTGATGTTTTCGGCATCGGCAAACAGGATCAGCAGCACGATGAAGCCGAGCACCATGGCAAGGATGCGGCCGATCAGCCGCGTCCATTGGCTCTGCGCCGTCAGGCTCTTGATCAGTGCCTCCTTGAAGGTCAGCCAGAAGCAGAAGAAGGTGAGGGCGCCGAAGCCCAGCAGGGCCAGGAAATAGGAGAGAAACCCTTTGGGGATCTGCAGGAAGATGCTGGTGTCGGTGGTGCCCTGCATCTTCTCCAGCGTGCGAGCCGAGGCGAGTTCCAGATTGTCGAAAAGCCACAATGAATGCGGCGTGACCACGGCAAGGGCGATAACCGCGGTCACCAGCAGCCGCCAGTCGAAAAGGCGCTTGCGCAGGTCGGGGTCAAGCAGCACGGCAATCAGGGCGGCGCTGGTCAACAGCGCGAAATTATACTTGGCAATCAGGCCACAGCCGATCGCCAAACCCGTCAGCGCATAACTGAAGATCGTTGGCGCCCGCAATGTTCTGAGGAAGCCATAGAGAAACATGCTGGCGCAGAAGATGGCGCCGACGGTATGCGTCAGGTCGCGCTGCGATTCATAGACCACCTGCGGGATGGTCAGCAGGCCGAGCACGGCGATGACGGCCAGCTGGCGGCTCTGCAGCACCTGCCGGGCGGCAAACCAGTAGAAGGCGTAAAAGGAGAAAAGAATAAGGTTCTTGAAGACGGCGATGGCCGGGATCGACACGCCGAAAACAGCGATCACCCCGTATTGCAGCCAGTTGTAGAACGGCGGCTGCGTATCGTAGCCGAGAGCCAGCCACTGGGAGACAAAAATCTGTTCCGCTTCGTCAATCTCCAGCGAGTCCGGCAGGGACAGCCGGACGATAAGATTGAGGAGAAAATAACCCGCGAGCAGAACGAGAACGAGGTTCGGTCGCTTCTGGAGCAGAGCCGCCACGTCAGTCCTGCCGCCTGAAGGTTGTGCGGATAATGTAGTTTGGTGTTTCATCGGCCTGGAAATAGGTTCGGGCGATCATCTCGGCGAGGATGCCTGTGGTCACAAGCTGCACCGACGAGAGGAACAACATGACACCGACAATCAGCATCGGCCTGCCACCGATGTCGTTACCAAAGATGAATTTGTCAACAAAGAGATAAAGCAGGATCAGAACGCTCAGGAAACCGGTGCCAAGGCCGAGCGAGCCGAAAAAATGTCCCGGCCGCGCCTTGTAACGCATGAAGAACATGACGGACAACAGGTCCAGGATGACGCGGAAGGTCCGCGAGATCCCGTATTTCGACACGCCGTGCTGGCGCGCATGATGTGTCACGGGCATTTCGCCGATGCGTGAACTCGGCACGACGCCGGCCACCCAGGCGGGAATGAAGCGGTGCATCTCGCCCATCAGCTTGACCTGCTTGATGATCGAGGCGCGGTAGATCTTCAGGCTGCAGCCATAGTCGTGCAGCTTGACGCCGGTGATGCGGCCGATGAGATAATTGGCGCACCAGGAGGGAATCTTGCGGAGGAACAGGCCGTCCTGGCGGTTCTTGCGCCAGCCGACGAGCAGATCGAGCTCGCGGGCCTCCAGCGCCTCCACCATGCTCGGAATGTCCTTGGGGTCATTCTGCAGGTCGCCGTCGAGCGTGGCGATCAGCCGGCCGCGGGCGGTATCGATGCCGGCCTGCATGGCAGCCGTCTGGCCGAAATTGCGCTGCAGTTCGACGATTTTCAGGTCCAGGTCAGGTTGCTCGATATATTTGCGGGCATTGAGCAGTGTTGCATCGGCGCTGCCGTCATCGACGAGCACCAGTTCCCAGCGGTGCGGGTAATCTTTCATCGCCTCGCAGATGCGGTCGATCAGAGGTCCGACGCTTTCTTCCTCGTTGAAGATCGGGACGACGAGGGACAATTCCATCGGCTGGCCGCTGGTCTGAGATATCAGCTCGGCTTCCGTCATGTTCTGCAAGTTCAACTTCTCCAAAGCGGCCCGATGGCCATCATGCTATCTGCCATGCTAACAACCGGCCCTGTCAGCAATCGCACGGGAAAGCCACGACTATATGAATTCCAGAAAGGATGCCAGCCGAGAGAGATGGATTCTCCGCAATCGGATGGTCATTTTGGCAGTGGCGGTCATGGCCGGCTACGCAGCTTTTATAGAATGGGCGTTCGGCTGGACGGTGCTGGCGAAGGAGTTCACAGCCATCGGTTTTGTGCCGTTGCTTCTGGCACTCGCGGCACTGGTAGGCACCTATTTCATTCGCTGCTGGCGCATCCATGACTACTTCCCGGCAGAAACGTCCGGGCGCTTCTTGCTGCTGTTCCGCGTCACGCAGGTCCACAACCTGCTCAACATCATGTTGCCCCTGCGGGCTGGGGAAACCAGTTTCCCGCTGTTGATGCGCTCGGAGTTCGGCATGCCGCTCGCCCGTGCCACTGCGGCGCTGCTGGTCATGCGGCTGCTGGACCTGCATGCCCTGTTTGCCGCCGCCGGCATCGGGATCGTTATCGGCACCGGTTACCGCCCGCTGGCGATTGTGCTCTGGTTGGCCTTCCTGCTGTCGCCGGTGGCCTTCTACGCCATGAAGCGGCCAGTCTTCGTTTTCCTTTCGAGCCGATTGCCGGAGAAGCTGCGGCGGCTGATCGATGAAGTCGATCGCGGCATGCCTGTCGACATGCTTGCCTTCGTGCGCGCCTGGATGGTTACGGTCGCCAACTGGGGCATCAAGGTGGTGGTGCTGGCCTGGGCGCTGGCTTTGATGGGGGTCGAGCCGTTTGCTGCCTGTTTTGGTGGAGCACTTGGCGGCGAATTGTCGTCGGTCCTGCCGGTGCATGCGCCGGGCGGCGTCGGCACCTATCCGGCCGGCATCGTTGCCGGTGCGCTTTCTTTCGGAGCGCCGGCCAAGGGTGAAGCCTTCGCCGTCCTCGGCCGCGCGAGCGTCAACGCCCACCTGCTGATCCTGGTCTCGGCGCTCGCCGGCACGGGGCTTGCTTTGCTCCTGTCCCGGCGCTCGCCAAAAACCTGAAGGCTTACTGGAAGGCCGTCTCGTAGAAGCTGCGCAGCTTGCGGGAATGCAGCGCTTCCGTCGGCATCGCCGCCAGTTTCTGCACGGCCCGGATGCCGATCTGCAGATGCTGGCTGACCTGGGTGCGATAAAAGGCCGTCGCCATGCCCGGCAGTTTCAGTTCGCCGTGCAGCGGCTTGTCCGAAACGCAAAGCAGCGTGCCGTAAGGCACGCGGAAACGGAAGCCGTTGGCGGCGATCGTCGCCGATTCCATGTCGAGCGCAATTGCGCGCGATTGCGACAGTCGCTTGACCGGGCCGCGCTGGTCGCGCAGCTCCCAGTTGCGGTTGTCGATGGTGGCGACGGTGCCGGTGCGCATGATGCGCTTCAGCTCGAAACCCTCGTAGCCGGTAATTTCCGCCACCGCGGCTTCCAAAGCCACCTGCACTTCCGCCAGCGCCGGGATCGGCACCCAGACGGGCAGGTCGTCGTCGAGCACGTGGTCCTCACGGACATAGGCGTGTGCCAGCACATAGTCTCCAAGCCGCTGGCTGTTGCGCAGGCCGGCGCAATGACCGAGCATCAGCCAGGCGTGCGGGCGCAGCACGGCGATGTGGTCGGTGATGGTCTTGGCGTTGGACGGGCCGACGCCGATGTTGACCATGGTAATGCCGGCATGCCCCTTCTTCTTGAGATGATAGGCCGGCATCTGCGGCAGGCGTACCATGGCAAGGTCGGAAGCCGGCCGGTCGGCGCCGGCGGGCGTGACAATGTTGCCCGGCTCGACGAATTCGGTGTAGCCGTCACCGCCGCTCGCCATCAGTTCCCGCGCCCAGGCGCAGAACTCGTCGATATAGAACTGGTAGTTGGTGAACAGCACGAAATTCTGGAAATGATTGGCGCTCGTCGCCGTGTAGTGGCTGAGCCGTGCCAGCGAATAGTCGATGCGCTGCGCGGTAAAGGGTGCCAGCGGCGCCGGCTCGCCCGGCGGCAGTTCGTATTCGCCGTTGGCGATCAGGTCGTCGGTGTTGTTGAGGTCAGGTGTGTCGAAGAGGTCGCGCAACGGCACGTCGGACAGCGACGAAGAGGCCGATGCCTCGACATGCGCGCCTTCGCCAAAGGCGAAGTGCAGCGGGATCGGCGTGGCCGATTCCGACACCGTCATCGGCACATTGTGGTTGCGCATCAAAAGATTGAGCTGTTCCTTGAGGTAATGCTTGAAAAGCTTCGGCCGGGTGACTGTCGTGCTGTAGACCCCTGGGGCCGTCACATGGCCATAGGACAGGCGGGAATCCACATGGCCGAAACTGCTCGTCTCGATGCTGACCTGCGGATAGCAGGCGCGGTAGCGGCCGGTGATCGGCGCACCCTGCGCCAGGGATTTGAAGGCATCGGTGAGGAACACCGTGTTGCGCTCGTAAAGCTCCGTCAGGGCAGCAACGGCCTGCGCGGAATTGTCGAAAGTCTGCGGGACAAAGGGGTCCGGCGAGATGAAGGGAAGGGGAAGGGACGAGATTCGTTTGCTCATGCGCCACTATAGATTGACGCTGTTGACAAGCAAGCGACATCCCGCCGGATTTTCCCCAAAAAATCCCGCTGGCAGAATGTCTTGCGGTCCTCAGAGCACGGCGACGCAGGACGGGCTTGCCGGATGATAGCAGGGAGCGGCAGTGCCGATGTGCACACGCGCCGGCGCCCGGCTGGAATGCAGCACTGCTGCCGAGAAAGCCATGGCGAAAATCGCCGCGCTGAGGGTGATGATGGTAAGACGCCGTGCCAGAATTGCCATTGCCAAGCCCCGTAAGTGGTATCCCCTTGATTGTTCCACTTTGATACGGCCGGCCTGAACCGGTGCTGAGACGACAGTTCATTTTCCGTTCAGAAAGGCCCTTGAACTCGGCAACGACATGATTACCTCTGATCGACCAACAGGAGAGGATCCGGATGACTGCGCCTATCGAACTCTATTATTGGCCGACCCCCAACGGCTGGAAGATCACCGTCATGCTGGAGGAACTCGGCGTTCCCTACGAGGTGAAGTATATCAACATCGGCAAGGGCGAGCAGTTCGAACCGGATTTTCTCAAGATCGCCCCCAACAACCGCATGCCGGCGATCGTCGATCCTGACGGTCCGGGCGGCGAACCGATCTCCGTCTTCGAATCCGGCGCCATCCTGCAATATCTCGGCCGCAAGTTCGGCAAATTCTATCCGACCGACGAGCGCACCCGCGTACAGGTCGAGGAATGGCTGTTCTGGCAGGTCGGCGGTCTCGGGCCGATGGCCGGCCAAGCCCATCATTTCCGCCAGTACGCGCCGGAAAAGATCGAATACGGCATCAACCGTTATACCAACGAGGTGAACCGCCTCTATGGCGTGATGAACAAGCGCCTCGCCGAGCGCGACTTCCTCGCCGGCGATTATTCGATCGCCGACATGGCCTCGATCGGCTGGGTCATTCCCCACGAGCGCCAGGGCCAGGATCTCAACGACTTCCCCAACCTGAAGCGCTGGTTCGAGGCGGTCATGGCCCGCCCCGCGGTGATCAAGGCGATTGCCGTCGGCAAGGAAGAGCGTGATCGTTCCAACCTTGCCACTGATAAGGAGGCCCAGAAGGTGCTGTTCGGCCAGCGCGCCCGCTGATCAAAACGTCTAGCGATGACAAAAATGAGCCCGGAGCCAGCGCTTCCGGGCTTTTTTCTTGCCGGAAATCCACCGACTGCAGCCGGAAAAATTCATGCGAAAAAATCGGCTGCTCGATTCAGGGTGAACAAAGGGTTGAGATCGAGGTGTTTATTTTTCGTAAAATTCTCCGGAAAGTCCTTAATTTGCAGGCGGTGCGATGCTTAACGGAATCCGGCATTTACCGGGTGTTTGTATTTTGTTTGTGTCAAATTAATCATGCATTTTAAACGCGTGTTGAAGGCCGTTTGGCATAGTGAAGCCATCAGACGAGCAGGGAATAACCCGCCGGCCGGGACGATCGAAAAACCGCTGGAAGACGGAGAGATCGGTTTCGGTGAATGCCTCGAAAATCGAGGAAAAACAGGGACTTTACAGAACCAAACAGGCTTTAACAGGGACAGATCCAATGGCACGCTTTGAAATTTCCAATTCCGAAATGGCCACCATGGGTGGCGAAAACCGCGCTGAAGTCTATTGCGAAATGGGACTGATGTATGCAACCGGCCGCGGCTGCGACATCGACCTCGTGGCGGCTCACAAATGGCTTAACATCGCGGCGATCAAGGGTTCCGAGCGCGCTGCCGAACTGCGCGCCGACCTGGCCTCGACGATGAGCAAGATGCAGCTCGCCGCCGCCCTTCGCGCTGCCCGCGAATGGATGACCCTGCACTAAGCCCGCAACACCAAGCGGTACGAATTCCAGAACAAAAAGAAAAAGGCCCGGAGAGGGACGTCGGCGGGGACTTTTAGACGGGGCCACGCTGACATATGCGAACCGCGACCGGCAGGGACAAGGCCGGCGCGGTTCCTTTGTTTTTGGCTTAGAGCGCCTTCAGCACCTGCGGCAGCGCTTCGGCAAGCAGGTCGAGATCCTGATCCGGCCCGACGCTGATGCGGACGCAACGGTTCAGCGGTGCGACGCCCGGCATGCGGATGAAGACGCCGTGCTGCATCAACCCGTCGACGATGGCGCGGGCATGGACGCCGTCCCTGCCGCAGTCGATGGCGACGAAATTGGTTGCCGAGGACAAGGCCGACAGGCCGTTATCGGCGGCGATGGCCGCGATCCGCTCCCGCGCCCGTTTGATGTTGCCCACAACCTCACGAAGATAGGCCTGGTCTGCCAGTGCCGCCTGCGCCGCCACCATGCCGATGCGGTTCATGCCGAAATGATGGCGGATCTTGTCGAACGCCTGGATCGTGCCGGGCGTGCCAATGGCATAACCGACACGCGATCCGGCCAGCCCATAGGCCTTGGAGAAGGTGCGGGTGCGGATGACATTCGGCTGCTCGATCAGCGTCGCCATGGACGGCATGGCGATCGCCGGGCCGGTTTCGCAATAGGCTTCGTCGAGGATCATCAGGCAGGTTTCCGGCAGCGCCCGGGCAAAGGCGACGATATCGTCCGCCTCCCACCAGCTTCCCATCGGATTGTCCGGATTGGCGAAATAGACGAGCGTCGCATCCTCGCGCTTCACCGCGTCGAGCAGGCCGTTCAGGTCTTCGCGATCGCCGGCATAAGGCACGGTCACCAGCCGGCAGCCAAAGCCGTTGGCATGGAAATTGAACGTCGGATAGGCGCCGAAGGAGGTAACGACCACCGAACCCGGATCAATGACAAGGCGAACGATCAGGCCGAGCAGGCTGTCGATGCCTTCGCCGATGGCGATGTTATCAGCGCGGATGCCGAGATGGGCGGCGAGCGCCTGCTTCAGATCGTAGTTTTCGGGATCGTTATACTTCCAGGTCTCACCGGCGTGTTCGCGGATGGCGGCGAGCACCGAAGGCGCCGGGCCAAAACCGCTTTCGTTGGCGCCGATACGGGCCTTCACCGGAAGGCCGCGCTGGCGCTCGATGGCCTCCGGGCCGACAAAGGGAACTGTGGAAGGAAGGGCGCGGATCAGCGGCGTGAAGCGCGAGAAGGCGGACATTCGGGTCATTCCGGGCTGGTTGCAAATCGCGCCCACAATAGGTTCTTGCGCGCCCGAGGCAAGTGCCGTCCTGCGGTCACCGCTATTTTGCCGCCCCGGCAAAATCGGCGCGGACGATGCTGCGCACTGTTTCCTCATCGAGGATATCGATGAACTTCACGCCGACACGGTTGCCGTTACGATAGACTTCAGCGCAGCCGACGCGGGTGAGCAGTCCGAGGATATTGAGATAGTAGTGATCCGGCAGGCCGATGGTGGTGTGGACGGAAAAGCCGGCGCCGCCTTGCGAGATATCCGTTATCTGGCAACTGCGGATCGACATGCCGGCAAGACAGGGGCGAACAGCTATCAGCCGCGCCGGTCTCCGAACCCGGAAACGTTCCCAATTCCGCTCTTCCGTCACTACACGAGGAGCGGCAACTTGCGCGGCGGCACGGGACATTCGCTTCTCCTTGTCTCCAATGCGGTGAGCCTCGCACGAATAAATTTCAGCGAAATCAATGTATTCGTTCAAATTTTAGCGATGAGGGAAAGACAGGTGCTCGGGCAAGGAGCAGGAAGGGAAAAACGCAGCCGGCCGGACCCTGTCCAGGTCCGGCCGGCTTCAAGCGGGTTGGTTTAATGGGTGGTGGTGTTGCCGAGGCGGATGACGTGGGTCAGAAATTCCTGGGCGATCAGCATGTTGAAGCCGACGGTCACGAACTCTTCTTCGCGGCTGATGATGGTGCAGCCGATCTCATCCTTGATGCCGATGATTTCCAGGAAGAAGTTGTTGGGGAAGGTCAGATACGGGCTGACTTCCAGCAATGCCCCATAAAGCGAAATATGTCTGACGAGGCAGCGGATATGCGTCTTGGCGCTGAGGTGATGGCCGACGATGATGATGCGGCCCGGCCTGTCGACGACGAAATTCTGGAATGCGCGCTCGGGGTGGTCGATGCGGCGGGGTGTGGTTCGCGGGTTCAGGGGCATGTGGCGACCCTCCGTTTCTCCTCCATGGGACTGCACCATAGCGCACGCAGCCTGAAGAGCCGTTTAGAAAACCGCTAAAACTGTCCGTATCACCTTGATACGCCTGCAAAGCCTGCGGGAAACACCAAATTAGGATGCAACGCTTGGTCTTCAACGGTAAAAAAATGAAAAAAATCATCCAGTCGAGTCATTGAAAGGCACCCGCCCATACGTAATAATCTGTAAATATATTGCCGGAGGGTTGGGCATGTACATTCGACATTCACGTCGCTGGATGCCGCTGCTTTTCATTTCAGTTGCTGTGGTGGTTTTCCGCTTCGACGACGCCCTGGCTGCAAGCCGGGTCGCTCTTTTGATCGGCAACAGCAACTATAGTGAAACGAGTCAGCTGAAAAATCCAGCAAACGACATCGAACTGATGCGTTCATCGCTGGAAAGCGCAGGTTTTGACATGATTGAGACTGTGGTGGACCTGGATAGGTCCGCCATGGTCAAAGCGTTGCGAAATTTTGAGGACAAGGCGGAAGGTGCTGACGTTGCGGTCGTCTATTATTCCGGACACGGAATGGAGATGAACGGCCAAAACTACCTTCTGCCGGTCGACGCCAGGCTTCAGACCGACAAGGATGTCGAGGACGAGGCCGTGCCGCTCGACCGCGTGCAGCGCTCCATCGAAGGCGCCAAGCGACTGAAGCTGATCATTCTGGACGCCTGCCGTAACAATCCGTTCGTGCAGACGATGACCCGGTCGGTCGGCACACGCGCCGTGACCAAGGGCCTTGCCCGCGTCGAGCCGGAATCGGCCGATATGCTTATCGCCTTCGCCTCGAAGGCCGGCACGGTGGCGCTCGATGGCGATGGCGTCAACAGCCCCTTCGCCGAAGCGCTGTCGAAATATCTCGTCCAGCCGGGCGTCGATGTCCGTATTGCGCTGGGCAAGGTGCGTGACGAGGTGGTGCAGGCCACCGATCGCAACCAGGAGCCGTTCGTTTACGGTTCGTTGGGTGGCGCGCAGATCTTCCTGAACATCAAGGAAGTCAACATCAACGTCACGAACAACGGGACCACCGGTACCGAACAGCAGCAGCAGGTTTCGCCGAACGGCCAGTCGGAAGCGGCTGCCGACTGGCAGAATATCCGCGATCTCGCCGACAAGGATCTGCTGGACGCCTTCATTACCAAGCATGGCTCCGACCCGGTCTACAAGATGCTGGCCGAAAAGAAGCTCAAGCTTTTGGCCGAGGCAGAACAGACCAAGGGTCAGGATGCCTCCGAAATCGCGTGGGAAGCTCTCAAAGGCTCGACGGATGCGGCAGCGCTCACACGCTTCATCGAACGGTATCCGGAAAGCGGTCACAAGGCCGAAGCCGAGCAGCAGATCGCTTCGCTCGAGCCGCAGAAGGGGCTTTCCGTCAATGTCGAGCAGCAGCAGAGCCAGGCGGTGCGTGATTGCTACCTGCTCGCCGGCGAGCCGCAATCGCTGCCCGATTTCAACGGCGTGGCGTTTCTGAAGATCGATTCCACCCGGTCGTTGACTGCCTGCGCCCAGGCTGTCAACGAGAACCCGCAGGACGGCATGCTCGTTAACCTGCTGGGCCGTTCCTATGACGCAGGCCGAAACTACACCGAGGCGCGGCGCAACTACCAGAAGGCTGTGGATCTCGGCAACATGTACGCCCTGACCAACCTTGGCTGGTTCTCGGTCTACGGCACCGATGGCACGCTGGACGTCGAAGCCGGCCGCCAGATGTTCGAAAAGGCATCGATCGCCGGCAACCACTACGGTCAGGCGTCTCTCGGCTGGCTGTATCGCGAAGGCTACGGCGGCGTTAAGCAGGATTATGCCGAAGCCCTGAAATGGTACGGCCAGGCTGCCAACCAGGGCAATGCCAACGCGCTCGCCAGCATGGGCTGGTTCTACCGCGAAGGCGTGGGCGTCACCCAGGATTACGTCAAGTCGCTGGATTATTACCGTCAGGCGGCGGAGCGTGGCGATGCGAACGCCATCTCCTCGCTGGGATATGCCTACCAGAACGGTCTCGGCACGGCGCAGAATTATGCCGAAGCCAAGGCCTGGTACGAAAAGGGCACCAAGGCCGACGATTCCTATTCGATGGCATCGCTTGCCTGGCTCTACGATACCGGCAATGGCGTGAAGCAGGATTACATCGAAGCGCGCTACTGGTATGAAAAGGCTGCGAATTCCGGCAGCACCTATGCCATGGGCAATCTGAGCCGACTTTACGACTGGGGTCTCGGCACCAAGGCCGATCCCAAGGAAGCCGTTCGCTGGGCGGTTGCCGCGGTTGAAAGCAAGGATGCCGACAAGCTGACGGAACTCAAGCAGAAGCCCGAAAACTTCACCGAAGAGTTCCGCAAGGAGCTTCAGGGCCTGCTCAAGGAACGCAATCTGTTCAGCGGCAACCTTGACGGCATCTTCGGCAGCTCGACGGTGGCGGCTCTCGATGCGCTTGCCGCCGGCCGCACGGAGGTGGCTTCCACCGGCAGCAGCACGGTTTCCACGTCGACCGGGTTGCAGTCTTCGGGCACGACGAGCTCCAGCGAATCGGTGAAGCAGTGCTATGAACTGGCCGGAGAGCCGAATTCTCAGCCCGGTTTCAACGGGGTGCTGTTTGCAAAGATCGACACCGGCAAGGCTATCCCGGCCTGCAAGCAGGCGATTGCCGATGATGCCAGCGATCCCATGCTGGTGAACATGCTGGGCCGTGCCTACGACGCTGCGCAGAACTACCCCGAAGCGCGGCGCTCCTACCAGCAGGCCATCGATGCCGGCAACCTGTACGCACTGACGAACCTTGCCTGGTTCTCGATCTACGGCACGGATGGCGCGCAGGATACCGACGCCGGCATGTCGATGTTCCGCAAGGCTGCCGAAGCCGGCAACGCCTATGCGCAGGCTTCGATCGCCTGGGTCTACCGCGAGGGTTATGCGGGCGTGACCAAGGACGTCAACGAAGCTGCCCGGTGGTACACACTGTCCGGGGAGCAGGGTTACGCCAACGCCATGGCTTCACTGGGCTGGATGCATCGTGAAGGCGTCGGTCTGCCGCAGGACTATGCAAAATCGCTGGAATGGTATCGCAAGGCTGCCGACGCCGGTGATGTCAATGCCATGTCCTCGATGGGTTATGCCGTCCAGAATGGCCTGGGTACTGCAATCGACTTCAACGAGGCGCGCCGCTGGTACGAACTGGCCGCCAAGGAGAATGATTTTTACTCCGTCGCCTCTCTCGCCTGGCTTTATGAAAGCGGCAACGGTGTGAAGCAGGACTTTGCCGAAGCCCGTCGTCTCTACGAAGATGCCGCAAACGGTGGCAACGCTTATGCGATGGGCAATCTCTCGCGCCTCTACGATCAGGGGCTCGGGACACGTGCCGACCCGAAGCAGGCGGCTCGCTGGGCCGTGGCGAGCGTCGAGGGTGGCGAGCCGTCGAAGCGTGACGAGATGAAGACCTATCCCGGAAACTTCACTGCCCAGTTCCGTAAGGAAGTGCAGCGTCTGCTGAAGGAGCGGGGATATTATTCCGGTCCGGTTGACGGCGATTTCGGTGTCGCCACTCAGAATGCCATCGACAAACTGGCTGGCCAGAAGTCCTAAAACAGACGTTCCTGCAGCTTCAAATAGCCCGGCCGCCCAGCGGCCGGGCTATTTGTTTCAAGGCCTGCGGCCAGGAAAAATGCGCGGCGCGCTTTGGCGGAAGCAATGGCGCAGCCCCATTCAGCTTTGACAGCGTTGACCTCGACAGTCCTTGCCGCTACGCCTTTGCCACTGCTGCCTTGCAAAACACCAAATCGGATTCGATCAAAGGGGACGGGCAGCCGGGGCGGGCATATCCGGCAGTGCCGGAAGGAGGAATACGTGGCAGGCAGACTGGTTATCGTCGGGGCAGGGCAGGCTGGGTTTGCTCTTGCCGCGAAACTTAGGGCATTGAAGGACACGCGGCCGATCACCATGATCGGCATTGAAGAAAGCCTTCCTTATCAGCGGCCACCGCTTTCCAAAAAATACCTGCTGGGCGAAATGAGTTTCGATCGCCTGCTGTTCCGGCCGGAGCAGTGGTTCCACGACAACGATGTCGAGGTGCGCCTTTCCACCTGGGTCGAAAGGATCGATCGTGAGCAGCGCCAGGTGGTGATGCAGGATGGCTCGCGGATCGACTACGAGACCCTGGCACTCGCCACCGGCTCGACGCCGCGGCAACTGCCGGCCAGCGTCGGCGGTGAACTGCGCGGCGTCTACGTCGCCCGCGACAAGCGCGATGCCGATCTCCTGACCGGCGAGATGCGTGCAGGCCGTCGCCTGCTGATTATCGGTGGCGGCTACATCGGCCTGGAGGCCGCCGCTGTCGCTCGCCATCTCGGGCTGGAGGTGACGGTCATCGAAATGGCCGAGCGCATCCTGCAGCGCGTGGCGGCCAAGGAAACGGCCGATATCATGCGCACCATCCATCTTGGGCATGACGTGGTCATCCGCGAAGGCGTCGGCCTGACGAAGCTGATCGACACGAACGGCCATGTTTCGGGGGCGGAGCTATCCGACGGTTCGGTGATCGAGCTGGATTTCGTCATTGCCGGCATCGGTGTGACGCCGAACGACCAGCTTGCGAAGGAAGCGGGTCTCGACGTCGCCAACGGCATCGTCGTCGATGAATTTGCCCGCAGTTCCGATCCGGCCATCTATGCGATGGGCGACTGCGCCATGTTGCCGTGGAAAGGCATGCGCATCCGCCTGGAATCGGTGCAGAACGCCGTCGACCAGGCGGAGGCAGCTGCAGCGCTCATGGCCGGCGGTTCGGCGCCTTACGAGCCGAAACCGTGGTTCTGGTCGGATCAATACGATGTCAAGCTGCAGATTGCCGGCTTCAATCTCGGTTACGACGAGACGCTGCTGCGTCCTGGCGCCCGCGAAGGCAGCGCTTCCGTCTGGTATTTCAAGGCAGGAAAACTGATCGCCGTCGATGCCATCAATGATGCCCGCGCCTATGTCGCCGGCAAGAAGATGATCGAGAGCGGCATCACGCCGGACAAGGCGCTGCTCGCCGATCCGGCGACCGACCTGAAACAATTGCTCGCATAACAGGATTTCCCATGCCCGCACCCAGGAATGGCCTGAAGGCCGCCATGCAGGACGGCCGGCCGCTGATCGGCCTGTGGCTCGCGATGGCCGATGCCTACGCCGCCGAGATCGCCGGCCGTGCCGGTTTCGACTGGCTCGTCATCGACGGTGAGCACGGCCCGAACGATATCCGTAGCATCATGCGGCAATTGCAGGTGCTCGAAGGCTTGCCGGTCGAGGTGGCCGTGCGCGCACCGATCGGCGAGACCTGGGTCATCAAGCAGCTGCTCGATATCGGCGCCCGGACGGTCCTCGTGCCGATGGTCGATTCCGCCGAGCAGGCCGAAGACCTCGTGCGCGCCACGCGGTATCCACCCGCAGGCGTGCGCGGCGTCGGCGCGGCGATCGCGCGGGCGTCCTACTTCAACACTGTGCCCGACTACGTGCCGACCGCCAATGCGGAGGTCTGCCTGCTGGTGCAGGCCGAAAGTCGTGCGGCAATGGAGGATCTCGAACGGATCGCCGCGGTGGATGGCGTCGACGGTGTCTTCATCGGCCCGGCGGACCTTGCTGCCGACATGGGCCTGCTCGGCCAGGCCGATGCACCCGAGGTCCGTAAGGTGGTCGAAAAGGCGATCCGCACCATCCGCGCCGCCGGCAAGGCTGCCGGTATCCTGACACTCGACGAGACGGTCACCCGCCACTACAGGGATGTCGGTGCCAATTTGCTGGCGGTGGGCACGGATGTAACGACTTTTTCGGCGGCCCTGCGCGGCCTTGCCGCCTCGTTCACGGGTCGTGACAGCGGTGGCGGCTCCTCGAGCAGCTACTGAAGCATTTCCAGCCGAAGCGAAATCGCTTCGGTGTCGGACAGCGCTCCAATTGCCGAAAGACGGTGGCTTCGGCCGCCAAGGGTTCATTCTCTTTGAACCGATTGCCTCCCCAGGCGTTTATCCCAGGCATGCCACGGCATGGCGCCCATTTGCGGACGTCGTGGCGCGTCCATTGCAAGGGGTAACCCGATGTCATGAGCGCGCCATGAACGGCGCCTTGTGTCGCAGGAGAGGACGGTAGGATGGTTTTTCGATTTCCCGGCGCGGACGACGACCCTTTCGAACGGCAGAACCGTGATCATGACGCGGCGGCGGCTGCCGTCAGCAACGCCCTGTCCGTCGCCTATGACATCGATGCGTCGGCGATCTCTGTTTCCGTGGTGGGATCGTATGTCGTCCTCAGCGGCTTCGTCCGTTCACCCATAGAACGGCAACGCGCCGAAGAGGTGGCGGGCGAAATCGTCGGTGACGACTATGTACGCAGCCGCTTGCTTTATCCGCGGATCAGCCGATCGTGATAAGCAGCGGGATTGCGAGCAGGGTTGCTGCCGCAAAAAAGATCAGACCGATCTTGAAATGATGGACACGCCGCGTGCGTGTTCCGCTCCAATCGTAATCCATTGACCCCCTCACATTCAACAGGACCGATATGCAGCCTTACAGCAAGCATTCAAGCAGCTTTTCGACGGAGAGTCGATAGAGGCCGATCACCCTATCCGCAATGGTCTGCAGGAGGCCTGTCTCCTTGCCTTGGAGGGATCTGCCGTTTTCGGAGACAGTCGGCCCGGCCTGCCTCCTCATCCTTTCGCATGCACCGGAAAAATCGCTGTCGCACCGGGCGGGAAAAAGCGTCACAAATCCAAAAAAGAGCTTGATCTGCCAAGGCAAACCACTTAGTCAGACCGGCGACGGAGAGGTGGCCGAGTGGTCGAAGGCGCGCCCCTGCTAAGGGCGTATACCGGGAACGGTATCGAGGGTTCGAATCCCTTCCTCTCCGCCATAATTGGACTTAATCCGGTCCCATCCCTTCTTTCCCAATAAACTCGGACGATCTTCTTTCGCCAGTCAGCACATACCGCCATTGGCGCGTAGCGTCTGGCCGTTGATCCAGGCTCCGTCCGGGCCTGCCAGGAAGGAAACGACGCCGACGATGTCGGCGGTCTGGCCGAGGCGTTCCAGCGGGTTCATCTTGGCGAGGCGTTCGATCAGTTCCGGGCTCTTGCCTTCCAGGAAGAGGTCGGTCGCAACCGGCCCCGGCGCGACGGCATTGACGGTGATGCCGCGGCCGCGCATTTCCTGCGCCAGCACCTGTGTCAAACCTTCGACGGCGGCTTTGGTGGCGATGTAGACGCCGTAGGTCGGCAGGCGCATGCCGATGACGCTCGACGAAAAATTGATGATACGACCGCCGTCACGCAGGCGCTTGGCAGCGGCACGGCAGACGTTGAACGTTCCCTTCAGGTTGATGGCGATGGTCTGGTCGAAACTCTTGTCGTCGAACGTCGCGATCGGCGCGAGCTTCATGATGCCGGCGTTGTTGACGGCGACGTCGATGCCGCCGAAGGCCTGTTCGGCCGCGTCGAACAGGGTGTTGACGGCCGCGGGATCGGCGACATCCGCCTGCACGACGATCGCATCGCCGCCGGCAGCCTTGATCCTGTCGGCGACCTCCCGGGCAGGGCCGGCACTGCCAGCATAGTTGATAACCACCTTGAAGCCATCCGCTGCAAGACGAACCGCAAGTTCCGCCCCGATGCCACGCGAGGACCCGGTGATCAGGGCCACTTTTTCGGAATTGCTCATGATTTGCTCCTTGTTCGATGCCGTCGCCTGTACGGCGACGATGAATACCTAGGCTTGAACAGAGAATAAAAGAAATGCATTCTTATCAGATTATAAATGACTGAAAGTATGTCTATGGCTTTTGACAGCCGTTTGCTGAGCGGCATCGGCGTCGTTTCCGCTGTGGTGCAGGCCGGCAGTTTTGCGCGTGCCGGGGAAGCGCTGGGGTTGACGCAGCCGGCCGTCAGCCGCGCCGTCGCCCGGTTGGAGGAGCGCGTCGGCATCCGCATCTTCAATCGCACGGCGCGTGCCATTTCGCTCACCGACGAGGGGCGGCGGTTCTATGAGGCGGTGACGCCGCTGCTGGCCGGCATCGAGGAAGCGGCGGTGAGCGCCGGCGGTTCGAAGGCGTCGGTCCGGGGCCGGCTGCGGGTCAATGCCGACGGCGCGTTTGCGCATTTCGTGCTGGCGCCGCGGATCGGCGTGCTTCTCGACCGGCATCCGGATTTGTCGGTGGAGATCAGCGTCCGTGACCGGATGGGCGACCTCGTCGCCGATGGCTTTGATGTTTCCGTCCGTTTCGGTCTCCCCGAACCGTCATCGCTGAGGGCGCGGCTGCTGCTTGAGACCCGTGTCGTGACCTGCGCTTCCGATCTCTATCTGGCGCGCCATGGCGAGCCCCGACATCCCGGCGATCTGGAGGAGGGGCATCGCTGTGTTCTGCTGCGCGACCCGTCGACGGGGCGTCCCTTCGAGTGGGAGTTCCAGCGTGGACAGGAAACCTATCCATTCGCAGCGATGGGACGGCTGATGGTCAACGACACCGGCTCCCTGCTGGGAGCCTGCCTCGGCGGCGGCGGCATTGCCCAGCTGCTGGAACTCTATGCCAAGGATTTCATCGCCCAGCAAAGGCTGGTCGAGGTGCTGCCGGATTGGTCGGACGAGACCTTTCCCCTCTATGCCTATCACCATGCATCGCAACTCGTGTCGGCCAAGGTGCGCGTCTTTCTGGATTTTATCCAGGAACTGGCATCCTGACGATCTCAGCGTGGCATGTTCAAGCCAGTGCCTGGGCGGCAACCGCAATCGAAAAACCGCCGAGGATGACCGATGCCGTTTTATAGGCATGGCGGCGAAGGCCGAGCGGCAGCAGCGAGCCGAGGAGAACCCAGCCGAAACCCGCGACCACCGAAAGGGCAACGTAGGTGGCGATCCACAGCGGCGCGCCCTCGGCACCCGTCGGTATCAGCACGGTGCCGACCAACAGCGCTTTCGGATTGATCATCGTCGTCAGCAATACTCGCATGAACGTGCTGCCGGAAGGGCCGGGGGAGGCGGTGAACGGCAGGCTCCAGAGGCGGCAGGCGGAATAGAGCAGCCACCCGGCAGCCGCCAGCCGCAGAAGGATCTGCAGCGCCGCATGGCCCTGGATGGCCTGCGACACCAGCACCAGCAGGGAAATCGCCACGGCATAACCGATGGCTTCGGCAATCGGCATCGGTGCGGCCCTGCGCAATCCGAGCGTTGCTCCAGAGGCGGCAAGCAGGGTGTTGGTCGGGCCGGGCGTAAGCAGGATCAATGCTGACGTCGTGATGAAGGCGAGGGTCACCAATGCGGGGTTCCTTGAGCAGCAGGCAGCTGCCGCCTTATAGCGCCCGCCGTCGTTTCGGATTTGATCCATGTCAGAAAAACGCCGGGATGGCTCGCCAATTTGCGATGATTCGGATTTGCCCGCGACAGAAGAGGCCTTGCGACCGCCGGATGATGCGGGAGGTTGCCGATATCCTGTGATCCGTTGCCGCCGCCGCGAAAAAAATCTCACATTGCTGATAGCGCGAGCTCTTCTTTCCAAGCCCCCGTTTTGCCGTGTCATCCCGGTTTTCCACGCCGCCGCCGGTCGGGAAAAACACGTTTCGGCTACGCCTGCGGGAGGCTCCACAGAGTGCGAATTAACCTTTTGTTAACCATCCGCAAGGTAGACCTAAGCAACGAAAAATTAACGTAGATCACCAAAGTGCTAACAGATTCCCGCTCCATCCGGATCAAGGGTCGGTCGTTCCTCGCGGTCGTTCTTTCACCGGATCTACCCCTCGATCAATGGCTGGTCCGGCTCGACGATCTGGCCGCGCGGTCGGCCGGATTCTTTCTCGACAGGCCCGTCGTCCTCGACGTCACGGATCTGACGATCGACCGTAAGCAATTGAAAGAACTGATCGAGGAGCTTGGGAAGCGCAACGTCCGGATCATGGGCGTCGAGGGTGCACGCCCTTCGCTTCTGGGACCTGGCATGCCAGCAGCAATGAAGGGCGGACGCCCCGCATCTGATTTCGAGGTCGAGGCTGCTGCAAAGAAACCGGCCGTCGAAACGGTGGAAGTGATGCCTGCAGCGCCGGTCGTTGTCGAAGCGCGCATGCCGACGCCGTCGATCATCGTCCGCGAGCCGATCCGCTCCGGCCAGTCGCTGATCTTCCCCGAAGGGGATGTGACGGTCATCGGTTCGGTTTCGTCCGGTGCCGAAGTCATCGCCGGCGGCTCGGTGCATATCTACGGCGCTTTGCGCGGCCGGGCACTGGCCGGTTCGGTCGGTAACGCCTCGGCGCGAATCTTCTGCCGGAAGCTCGAAGCGGAGCTTCTGGCCATCGATGGAATTTACAAGACGGCCGATGATCTGGCCCCCGAACTTCGCGGAAAAGCAGTGCAGCTTTGGCTCGAAGGCGAAGCAATCATGGCAGAGAAACTTATCTGAGCCGGGACCGGCCAGCACACAGGAGCGCAAGATGGCAAAAGTCGTCGTCGTAACATCAGGAAAGGGCGGGGTCGGCAAGACCACGTCGACGGCCGCAATCGGCGCTGCGCTGGCGCAGAGAAACGAGCGGACGGTGGTCGTGGATTTTGACGTCGGCCTGCGCAATCTCGACCTCGTCATGGGCGCCGAGCGCCGCGTGGTCTACGATCTGGTCAACGTCATTCAGGGCGACGCCAAGCTGCCGCAGGCGCTGATCCGCGACAAGCGGCTGGAAACGCTGTTCCTGCTGCCGGCCTCGCAGACCCGCGACAAGGACAGCCTGACGCCGGAAGGTGTGGAGCGCGTCATCAACGACCTGAAGAAGCATTTCGACTGGATCATCTGCGACAGCCCGGCCGGCATCGAGCGCGGTGCGACCCTGGCGATGCGTCATGCGGACATGGCGATCGTCGTCGCCAACCCGGAAGTCTCGTCGGTGCGCGATTCCGACCGCATCATAGGACTGCTCGATTCCAAGACGCTGAAGGCGGAAATGGGCGAGCGCATGGAAAAGCACCTGCTGCTGACGCGTTACGATTCCATGCGTGCCGATCGCGGCGACATGCTGAAGGTCGACGACGTTCTGGAAATCCTGTCCATCCCTCTGCTCGGCATCATCCCCGAAAGCACCGACGTGTTGCGTGCCTCCAACATCGGCGCCCCGGTGACGCTCGCCGATAATCGCAGCGCGCCCGCCATGGCCTATTTCGATGCCGTGCGCCGGCTGACCGGCGAGCCCGTGCCGATCTCCATTCCCGGCGACCGGCGCAGCCTGTTCGGCAAGATATTCGGACGGAGGGCAGCATGAGTTTTCTCCGCTTCTTCGGCAAGCAACGCTCGGCCCCCCTGGCCCGCGAACGCCTGCAGATTCTGCTGGCGCACGAACGTTCGCCGGCGGGGTCGGATCTGGTATCGCTGTTGCGTGAAGAGATCCTCGCAGTGATCGCCAGGCATGTGCAGGTCGATCAGGACAAGGTCTGCGTCAAGATGGACCGCGACGAGCACGTCTCCGTGCTGGAGATTGATGTCGAGCTGCCGCTCGATGCCGTGGTCAAGGCTGCCTGAGCGGGCGTTCCGCCGATCGCTGGACCCGATCTGAAAAAATCAGGGCGGTAGCGGAAAGACGCCGCTGTCGCCCTCGTGCATTTGCTGTCGCCGCGCCGCGCTCATCCGGTCTGGCGGTCGATAAATGTTAACCTTCGCCGCTTGAACCCGGCGTCGAAGCGGGCATTTCTGGCGCATCTCACTTGAAATCGGCGCATACAACCCAAAATCACAATGAATGCTGTCAATGCCGCGTCATGCGGGCAGGAATCTCGTTAACGAGTTTCCGTTATCTTTCGCGCCGTGGACCATAAAAATCTTGCACAGCGCGACTGTTGCCAACGACGAACAAGAATGGCCGCGCAGGGGTTTTACAGCTATGGACGACCATCAGACGCTTCGCCGTGATCTGCGGTTGGCGTTGAAACGCAAAGAACTGTTCGTGGAATATCAGCCGATCGTTGCCGGCAGGTCGATCGCGGGCTACGAGGCGTTATTGCGTTGGCGCCATCCCATTCTCGGGCTGATTCCCCCTGTGACCTTCATTCCGATCGCCGAGGCGGACGGGCTGATGTCCGAGATCGGCGTTCTGGCATTGCGGCAGGCCTGCGCGGATGCCCTCAACTGGCCCGAACACCAGTCCATTGCCGTCAATCTCTCACCCGCGCAGTTCCTGTCGGCAGATCTGACGGACAATATTTCCCAGGTGCTGGACGCTGTTGGTTTTCCCGCAGAGCGGCTGATCCTGGAAATCACCGAATCGGTGCTGCTCGAGCGGACGATCAACAATCTCGACATTCTCAACATCCTCAAGCTGCTGGGCATACGCATCGCGCTCGATGACTTCGGCACCGAATATTCGTCGCTGTCCTATCTCAAGAATTTTCCCTTCGATTACATCAAGATCGACAAATATTTCATCTCCGACCTCATCGAGAATGAAAACAGCCGCACCATTGTCGAATTCGTCATCGGCCTTTCCCATGGTCTCGGCATGGCGGTGACGGCCGAAGGCGTCGAAACCGAAGAACAGGCCCGATGGCTGGTCGAGAAAGGGTGCGACCACCTGCAGGGTTATTTCTTCGGTCGGCCAATGAGCGCCGCCGCCGTCGAGAGCTTCAACGAGATCTGGGACAAGAGCCGGGTTCCGCAGAAAAGGACGCGCCGCCTGCGCAAATGAGCTGCCGAGGGCGTGCATCGGCGCCGGAAGCGATATTTGGTAAGCTACGGAAAAGGTTCCCGTATTAGGGAACAATCTGTAATCGTGCTCGGAGCATCGGATGGCATATGATTGGGAAGGTGGGCGGACCCTGCGGATGAAGCAATTCAAACGCATTGCGGTTTGTTTTTTCGTTCCGTTATCCGCCGTCCTGTTGTTCCTGGCTTTTTTCTGAACTCGGAGGAAGGGCCTGGTTGTTGCGCAAGCTGCGCGTGGGACGCTGAATATCGTATTACAATATGATCGATTGACTGTCTCGGAAGCCGAAGCCTAGAATCTGAAAATGCGGCGAATCATGGAGGGCGTTTTGGCGACTGCGGATCATCTGGCACTGGATTCGGCTGTTGAAGAATTGATGCAGCGGCACGCCAGCAGTGATGAGACCAGGGTCGCCTTCCGATGCCTTTCGGTTTTTCTGCGTCATGGCACGGCCCGGGAAATGACGGCGCTCCTGCGTCTGTTCGAGAGCCAGTTTCCGATTGCGGCGCCTCAGTCCGCCTGACGGCGTCACCGCCTATTTTCGCGACGCACCAAGCCTTGCCAGCACTTGTGCCGGAATGACGTAACGCTGAATGACTTCCCGACCATTGCGCAGCCCGCAAATTTCGCGCTGCACGAAGAATGCCCAGACCGCGTCGGACGCATCGTTCAACAGAGCCTCGCGATCTGTGGCACCGCTGCCTTCCGGCAGGCAATCCCTCAAGTTTTCCAATGCCGCTTCGACTTTCCGGCCATGGCGGCCGAGCGAATCGGCACGCTCGGCCATCAATTCATATTCCAGTATGTTCAGGCCGCTGTTGGATGTCGGCGACCGGCCGGACAGGTCGGGAAGGCGGAAGCTCAAGGCGTGATCCTCTTCTGCTGACAATGGCTGTCTGGCGCCAATCCAGCAGCAATACGCGGCGGATTTACGCCCGGGAATGCGGTGTGACTGGTCCCTTGCGGCGTGAGCCGTTAAAGCTCGGGCGAGAGAACGCTCAGGCAGTCGTCTTTTCGACGTCGCCCAGCCGGCCCTCCCGGTCAACCGCCAGCGTCGTGTCGTGAATGCGCAGGATATGCTCTGCAAAGGCTGCGGCGACCGCTTCGGGATTGCGCATTTTCAAGGCGCGCACAATGAACCGGTGATCTTCAAGGCTTTTTTCAATGGCGCCGGGCTGCGCCATGGCGATGCGCCGATAGTCCAGCATGTATGTGTAGAGATCCACGACGAAATCGGCCAGCAGCCGGTTTTGCGACGCGTAGTAGATGGTCAGGTGAAATTCCCGGTCGCAGATCAGGAACAGGACCGGGTCCTTGACCGCCTGTTCCTGCGCCGTGATCGAATCCTCCAGCCGTCTGATGTCTTCGTTGCTGAGGTGGCGCGCCGCATCGGCGACGACGGCTGTCTCGACGAGAAGCCGGGCGGAATGCACCGCCTCCAGGCCGTAACCGTTGATCGCTGTCGGATTGGTGACGCCGATCCGCTGCATGCCGACCTCGACATCGACGCGCGCGATCCGCGTGCGCGCGCCCTGGGACACCTGCACGACACCTTCGCCGGCAAGCCGTTGGATGGCGCCCCTTACGGTTTCGCGGCTGACCATCAGCATGGTCGCCAATTCGCGCTCGCTCGGCAGCTCGTCGCCCATCTGCAGGATGCCGGAGGCGACCATCGAGACGATCTTGTCGCGAATCATGTCCTTCGCGGTCTGCTTGTGAATGGTTTCGCGGAGAGGCGAGAGAGGACTGATCATGTGATCCGCCAAGCACTGGACTGTTCGTCAGTCCAGTTAAACCATTCCACCGCAACTGTCACCTCTCGTGATGAAAAAACCTGCATTTGCCGGAATGCAGCACTGACGGTCCTGCCCGGCGATCGTTGAAGAGCGGCGGCGACGGAACAGATTTCTGTACGGATATGTCGCCGCGCCGGCCGTTTTGCGGTGAGGCCCTGCGCCCGGTGGCTTGCGACCGTCTCCCAAAAGTGGTGAGTGAAAACTGGTCTGCTAAAAATACCAATCTTGCACGATGCTATTGCGTAGGGACCGGACGGCATGGCCGCTTTTCATCCGTAGCGGCGGGATTTTATCCGTGCGGGAAGCTGCGCGATCCGATGGCGCAGCAACGATGGCGGTGATGCGCCGGATGGTTGTGGAGTGCTCCCTCATGAATTGTGCTAAATCACTGAATTGTAAAAACTTTTGTCATGAAACTGTAACAAAAGCCCGTCTTGTGGGCAATATCGTGGCGCTCTTGCCACAGTTGCTTTCAACCGGATGCCGGTGTGCAAATTGTGACTGCATTATCTTTTGCTCTCCGCCGGCGCTTGGACGATCTCTGCCCTCGGCGGCGAACCGGGGTGGTTCGTTGTTTCTATGTGGGGTGGGTCGAAATTCTGCCCTGGGGCGAAGGATCCGCATAACGGGTCCGGACATCTATGACTGGAGATTTAAAATGAACATCAAGAGCCTTCTTCTCGGCTCCGCTGCAGCCCTCGCTGTAGTTTCCGGCGCACAGGCTGCTGACGCAATCGTAGCTGCCGAGCCCGAGCCCATGGAATATGTCCGCGTTTGCGACGCTTTCGGCACCGGCTATTTCTACATCCCGGGCACGGAAACCTGCCTCAAGGTTGGTGGCCGCGTTCGTTTCGACGTTCAGGCTGCCAACTCCTACTCGCCGAACAGCGATACGGGCTGGCGCACGAAGAGCCGCGCTGAGCTGTACATGGATTCTGCCAGCGACACGGAATACGGCGCGCTGAAGACCAAGATCGTCGCCCGCTGGGATTTCGACGGTGACTACAACGACGGCACGCACACCACCACCAAGCTGATGGCTGCCAACATCACGCTCGCCGGCTTCCTCGTCGGTCTGGCTGACTCGCAGTTCACCAACTTCACGGGCAACGCCGGCGACGTGGCAAACGACGACGTGGTTTCCTTCGGCCAGTTCGAAGTCAACCAGATCAGCTACATCTACAAGGGCGACAGCGGCTTCAGCGCCGTCGTTTCCGTACAGGACGACTCCAAGGACGGCGACGAGTACATGGTCGATCTCGTCGGCGGTCTCGGCTACAAGGCTGGCAACTTCCAGTTCCGCGTTGTTGGCGGTTACGATGAAAGCGCCGAAGAAAGTGCGATCAAGGCTCGTGTCGACGGCACGTTCGGCGATTTCTCGGCTTTCGTCATGGGCGGCTGGAACTCTGACGGCGACGTCGTGCACACCTTCGCCCCTGCAGGCGGCGGCAGCCTGACGGGTATCGGCTGGGGTGACTGGGCTCTGTGGGCCGGCGCTGGCTACCAGGTTTCCGACAGCCTCGATCTCAACATGCAGATCGCCTACACCGACTCCGAAACCTTCGCAGCTGCTGCGAACGTCAAGTGGAACCCGGTTCCGGGCCTGATCATCCAGCCGGAAGTGACCTACACCAACTGGGATTCGATCGACGAAGACCAATGGAACGGCATGGTCCGCTTCCAGCGCAGCTTCTGATCGCCGCAAGGCAGGTGTCATGAAGTCCGGCTTTCGAGCCGGACTTCTCCTTTGTTGCGCGCCGGAATCATTGTCCCGCGTGCCTTGCCGCGATGCCCGGAAAGAATCGGGAATCGCCGCATATGGCGCCTGAACGGCCCGGATCAGATCGTCCGCCCCGTTGTGCCAGCGCCGGAAACGCTTCAAATTCAACGCGTTTTTTAACTCTTTATAAAGTCTTGTGGCGGGTCGTTCGCCGTTTTGTGTTGTTTTGGCAACAGGACGGCGACAAGAGACGCGGATTGTCGCGAAGATGACAAGTTGATGATTGCGCGGCCCGAACCGTTTTGTATCTTCACTGTCAGAAGCCAGGCGGTGGATCGTCCGTCTTCTGAATCAACGGGAATGGGGCAGGGAATGCTGTCCTTCAGCAAAAGAACCCAAACCCAATTGTAAC
>NZ_CAXUSG020000018.1:0-82423 GCF_964253915.1 Rhizobium sp. LjRoot30
TCTCTAATTGCGATCTAGCATCGCGCACATCAGCCGCCCCAACCGGGCGGTTTTTTTGCGTTTGCAAGTTCTGACCAGAGCAGGTCCCCGCAACCATCTCTAATTGCGAAGAGCCCGCCCTTGTGGCGGGCTTTTTCGTGTTCAGGGATATGGCCAATATGCCAGCGAGGTCCCCACGAACGTCGATCAGAAGCTCGTCTTCGACGGGCGTTAGAATGATCTCTTGCACCAGCGACCGGATAATGTCGGACGCTGTCATCCGCTTGGCCTCCGAATCCTCTTGCAAGGCGTCGTACAGGTCCGCGACCTGAAGGCGATAGTAGGTTGCCATGTTTGGATGCAGGAGGGGCGGAGGTTCATCCGCTTCTGCTAGAAACTGCTCCATTTCCTTTTTTCGGCGCTCAAGGCTCACCATCTTCTCATTGAGCCGATCGGCGGCTCCGCCCTTTAGGATCAGGTTCAGAAGGGTGTCCAGTTCCCGGTCGATCTTTTTGATTTCTGCTTCGGCCGAATCGATCGATGCACGTCCCTCCATGCGCAGCCGGTTCATCTCGCGGGTGAACTCGTCACAAAATTCCTTAAATAGGGCCGGGTCCATCAAATGGTGGCGAAGGGAGCTGAGCACGCGGGCCTCGAGCCGGTCACGGCGAATGTTCTTGCGATTGTCGCAGGTTCCCTTGTTCCTCGCTGTCGAGCAGCCGACCAGATCCGCTGAGATCATCGAGTAGCCGCCACCGCAGCGGGCACATTTCGTTAGGCCGGAAAAGAGGTATTTCGGTCGCCGGCGTTCACGGAAATGGTTCTCGACTGCCCCGCCATCGCCTCTCGTGTGCTTAATGGCGGCTTGGCGGCTCTTTGCCGCGTTCCACAGGTCCTCGTCGAGGATGCGGAGTTCGGGCACTTCTTGAATAATCCATTCGGATTCGGGGTTTGGCCGCGCTTGGCGCTTGCCAGTGTCCGGGTCCTTGATAAACCGCTGACGGTTCCAGACCAGTTTGCCAATGTACATCTCGTTGTTGAGAATGCCGTTGCCGCGCTTGGCATTGCCATTGATGGTGCTGAAGCCCCAATCTCCACCACCCGGCGCAGCGATGGCGTCCTTGTTCAACTCGACAGCAATGCGCTTTGGCGACTTGCCGGTGTTGTAGTCCCTGAAGATGCGACGGATGACGTCGGCTTCAATCTCGTTGATGGTCCGGTCCCCGCGTACTGGCTCGCCGTTGCCGTCCAGCTTCTTGACGACATCGTAACCGTAGCAGTTTCCTCCACCGGACTTACCGGCTTCTACACGGCCGCGCTGTCCGCGGCGCGTTTTGTCGGCAAGGTCTTTGAGGAACAGCGCATTCATCGTGCCCTTGAGGCCGACATGCAAATGAGTGATCTCTCCCTCGGAAAGGGTGACGATTTTCACGTCGGAATAGGTCATGCGCTTGAAGATGCCCGCAATGTCCTCTTGATCGCGAGACAGCCGGTCCATTGCCTCGGCAAGGATGATATCGAACCGGCCACGATTGGCATCGGTGATCAGTCCCTGGATGCCGGGGCGGAGCAGGGAGGCGCCGGACACTGCGTGATCGGTATATTCCTCGACAATATGCCAACCATGCTTTTCAGCATGGAGGCGACATACGCGCAGCTGGTCGGCGATGGATGCGTCCCGCTGGTTGTCCGATGAATAGCGAGCGTAGACAGCGACTTTCACGATGCAACCTCCTGAGATTTGATCAGGAGCGCGCTGTGTGGCGCTTCTCCCGCTCCTGCTCGTAGAGCTCGGTCGCAGCACGACGTGCGAGAAGGCGAACCATATCGACCAGGCGCGGATCTGGGCCAGCGCCCATGCGTAGGAGAGTGAGCTCGGGTTGCCCGAACTCCTTCTGCTCCTTCCGCTTGGTCTTTGTATCCCGTGCCATATTCGCGCTCATCCTGTGGGTCGCAGAACGACAATGGCGCGAAAATCTCTCTGTTTACAGAGAAGTAGACGGCGGAAAATGACCTTGAAACGGTTGATAAATCGGGCAATGGCGTAATCCTGCGAAGCATAGCGTCGCGCAAATACTGGCGCGAAAAAGTGCAGCTATAGGCTCACAGGGATAATGAGCGTCATCGTGCACACGACGACGCTCCAGCCATATCTTTGTTGCCAATTGTAGCTGGGAGTAGCCAGTTTCTCAAGGCCTGATTGACGTTTAGCGTGTCGCACTCTTTTGTGCTGGATGTTTCGGCGCATCGAACGAGAGTTGCGCAACTGACGAGTATGATGAGTGCGTTAGGAGACGCCCCATCCCGTTCCGGGGGCGGGACGGGATGGGGCCAACCGTCCGGATGGGGCGGTCCGGACGATATAAGCTTTCACGGATTAACACCGTGAGCGACAGCATGGGCGGCGTGGGTTGCGTAAGCGCATAACCTTCTTCAGATGCTCTGCTAGAAACTCCTCACCGAAGCTAGTCCGTCTCGGGATACGATTCGTATATCGCTCGAACTCCTTCGAATATTTTGGCTCGTTCCTCTGGATCCCAGCTATAGAATCCAATTATTTCAGTGAAATAGAAGCCTGATAATGCGAGGTATGCCATAAGAGCGGAACGTGGGCGCGCTCCCGATGCCATCTTCTGGAGATCAGAGAGCATCACATCTTGAATCTTCTTCCCTAATTTGCCGCTACGGGAAACGGATACTCTCATCACCATCGCCATGGCGTGCCTGGCCTCTTCATCGATTTTTTCCGCATCCCTGATCCGCCCAAACAGTTCTGGATTGGGCGCAGAACCAGCTGCCATTATCTCCAGAGCCTGCCGCTCGAATTTCTGGTTGATCCGGCGATCGATCAGCGCTTCAAGAAGAGCGGTCTTCGACTTGTGATCATAAAGTACGGTGGATTTGCTCACTCCGGCCTTCTGGGCTACCGCAGATATTGACAAGCCGGCGGTACCTAGTTCCACCAGTACACACTCGGCTGCATCGAGAATCTCATCCCTCATGATTCTACGATGCCGGCCCACATTACTCTCCAGTTTGTCACTCGGATCACTACAAGTGATCAACTGATGAAGCTTGCGTCTCCAGTACAGCCGGAGAACGTCGGCTTCTCATTAACGATCGGAATTGTCTCAATTCTTTGGCTTTAATTCTGAGGTGCATGGTAGTCGTCGCTCTTCCTCCTGAATGCCAAAGCATAGAGCGCGGGTATCAAAAACAGGGTGATCAATGTCCCGAGCGCCAAGCCGCCCATCATGACGGCCGCCATCGGCCGCCATAGAGGCCCGCCGAACATGAAGAGGGGTATTAGACCGGCGATACAGACCATCTTGGTCATCAGGATCGGACGGAGCCGAACTTCTGCGGCATGGCCCACCGCATCCAGCAGCTCGCGCCCGGATCTGCGTTCTTCGGCTATCCTGTCGAGCATCAGCACTGCATTGTTGACGATGATGCCCATGAGGGCGAGGAAACCAATCGTCGCCGTATAGCTCATCGGCTCGCCGGATATCAAAACACCAAGGGTGCCGCCAATTAAAACAAACGGCATGGATGCGATTACAATCAGCGCCTTCCTTGTGCTGCCGAACTGCCAAAGGAACAATAGAAACATGGCGATCAATGCCAGAGGAGCATATCCATAGAGCCCTGCATTGGTCTTTTGATTTTCCTCGATTTCCCCTCCGAACGCGACTTTGTGGCCCGGGGGGAGATGGAGTTCGGCCAATATCGGTTGGGCAGCGGCCATCAAGGCCGATGCATTCATAGTCTCGTGCCGCGCAGAGACCTCGATCGTCGGCAACAAATCGCGCCGGCTGACCACTGACTGCTGATGGCTTAGGTCAATTGTTGCCACTGCCCCTAGGGGAATACCAGCCTTGCTGCCCCCAACCGGGAGGGAGGCCAGTCGATCAATCGAAAGACGATCTCCCTGATCGCCGCGCACGAAAACGGGTATGTTTGAGTTGCCTTCACGGATTGTCGTCGCGTAGACCCCGCTCTGGGCACCGTTGACGGCTTCAAAGACCTCGTTATTGGATAGGCCGGCAGCAGCGACACGTTGTTGATCAACGCTAATTGACAGGCGTAGTTGGGGGGCTTCCATGTTGGTATCAACACGGGCCATCCCGGCTATCTGGTGAAGCTGTTCTGAAAGCTTTTGTGCGGCATTCTGCAGCGCGGTTCGATCAGCCCCTTCGAGACGAAACACAGCTGTTCCCGCCTCCGTAGCGCCGAGAGAAAAACGTTTTGGATCAAACTTTCCCTCGGGGAAATGCTCCTTCAAACTACTTTTTATTTGGGCGACAAGAGCATCAGGGTCGGCGTGATCCGCAATGTTGACGACTGCATAGGCTCTATTTGGCGCAGGCTTTGGAGGGTTGAGGCCGAGGATAAACCGAGGTCCACCGTCAGCGACATAAACGACATGGCTAGTGACTTGCGGAAACTCGTTTTTATCGGCCAAAGTTTGTGACAGACGCTGCGCCGTTTGCATCGTTTGAGCAGTTCCGATTCCAGGGGAGAACTCAATCGGAACCTGGATCTGCTTACGCTGAGAAAACGGAAAAAGTTCGGGCGGAATAGATTGGGAAACAACCCCGGCTATCACCAGCAGCGTGACCATTGTTGTAACAACAAGCCATGGCCAAACAACAATCTTGGTAACTATCCAATGATAGCCGCGGTTGATGCGGCTCATAATCGCACCTTCACTCTCATGCCCGTGCGTTTTTTTGATGAAGCGCGGCGCAAGCAACGGAATGACTGTAACACCGAGCACCAACGAAACGATGAGTGTTATCGCAAGGACAATCGCCAGGCTACGCATGTATTCCCCGGTCTCGGTCTGCCCGGCTACCAACGGTATGAATGCGAAAATAATAGCGAGCGACGATACCAGAAGAGGGACGAACATAGTCTCACCGGCCATGCGGGCCGCTTCAAAACGCGGTTCGCCTTCGGCGACGCGCCTTTCATAGTCCTCAACGACGACGATGCCGTTGTCGACAAAGATGCCGAGAGCAATGATGATGGCGGCGATGGAGATCTGATGCAGTTCGATCCCGATTGCTTGCATGATGAGGAGAGTGACAAGAACCGTCATCGGAACGATAGCGCCTGTTACAAGGCCGCTGCGCCATCCCAGGAACAGCACGACGACGCCCAGAACCACCACGACAGTTTCGAGGAAGACTTTCCCAACCTTCTGGAGTTCATCCGAGACGACTTCAGCCTGATTGGTAATTGCACTAACTTCCAATCCGGCCGGTAGCGACGAACGGACTTCGTTCAATTTCTCGTCCAAGCCTTCGGAAAAGCTTATCACGTTGAGGCCATTCAGCATCGAAATGCCGAGAACCACAGACGGCTGGCCGTTGAAGAATGCTCCGCCTTGTGGTGGATCCTGAGGGGTCTGTCGGATTGTTGCGATCGAGCCAAGCAACACGGTGGATCCATTCCCTGTTGAGATTGGGAAGGACGCCAGCTCGCTTACTCTGATGGGGTGGTCGCCAGACTGGACAGCGATCGACATCCCGCCTTGCGATATCTCGCCGGTTAGCAATCGCTGATCGCGACTGGCAAGGGCGCGCGTGACATTGGCGACGCCAATGCCGGCGTCACGAAGGCGGGCTGGATCGAGATCGATATAGGCGATATCGCGTCTCACTCCGTGAAGGGAAACGGTTGCAACACCTTTCACGCTTTGCAACTGATTGCGGATGTGCTTTGCCCATATCTCCAACTGGCCTGTGGTGTAACCTTCGCCAGTCAATGCAAGTGTCCTGACCGCGACCCGGCCAAAATCGCCGTTAAGACGCAGCCCGGTCGTGCCTGCGGGCAGTTCTCCTTGCGCGTCAGCGAGGCGCGCCCGGACCTGTTGCCAGATCTCGGGTACAACCTCGGCCGCGACATTTTCGTGCAGGAAAACATAGATAAGCACACTGCCCGGACGAATCTGGGTCTCGATCAGGCGTACCTCGCTCTGTCCTCGGATCGCTTCTTCAATTGGACGTGCGAGGCTGCTTTCGAGGCGATCAGCCGTTTCGCCGGGCAGATATGCTTCGACGGTCGCGACCCGGAGGGTGACGGTTGGTTCTTCCGTTGCAGGAAAATCAAGGAGTGCGATGAAGCCGACTATGCAAGCCAGAACGGCTGTGACCAGAACAAAGCGCGGACGTGAAAAAGCAGCGCCGGTCAAAGAAAATGGAAGTGATTTCATGTCGGCGTGCCTCACAAACCGGGAGTGACAATCTTGACGGATTGCCCATCTCGAAGGAACGCGCCGCCGGCTGCTACGACGGACGCACCGACAGGAAATGGAGCCGATATACGAGCGTCAGCTCCCTCCAGGCCGCGAAGCCTAACGGCAGTACGTTCGATCTGGCCGCCGTCTTTGATGAGGTAGACATAACTTGAGCCGCCGCCATCGAGGTTTATCGCCGTAGCAGGTACTCGCTTGATGGTTTGATCGCCCACATCACCGGCAATACTGACCTGCACGATAGCGCCGGGCAAAACGCCGCCGGTCTTCACTTCCAGTCTGACCCGCACGACGCCGCCGCTCTCCACTTTCGGCGAAACCGAAAGAATGACCGCTTCACCCTCGGTGGAGCCAGCCGTGTAACGGGCGCTCTGACCCGACTTGAGTTGGGCCGCCAGTGCCTGCGGTGCAGTGGCTGCGATGACCCGGCCGCTTTCATTTTCGATTGAGAACAGTACCTGCCCCGGAGCGACAACCGCACCGACCTCAGCCGTGCGTGTCGAAATCCGGCCGGCGCTTGACGCTCGAACAATAAAAAGGTCGGCTTCGTTCTTGGCAAAGGAGACCGCCGCTCGTGCGGAATCCAGAGCGGCTTGAGTTGCAGTGGCCTCAGCGACAGCGGCAGAACGCCCTGCCTCTGAAGCGGAGCCCTTGGCAGCCAGAGTGCTGATCCGCTGTGCAGCCGCCGCTCGGTCAATGGAGAGCGCCTCCACCCTCCGTAGTTCTTCCTCAGCCTGTCGGATCCTCAGTTTCGCGGAGGTGTCATCGATCATGGCGAGTATGTGACCCGCGTCTACCGCATCACCGACATTGCCATTGAGCTGGACGATGCGGCCGCCTTGGGCGGCGCTGGCCTGCAGCGGCTCCTTCGACTCTACGACGCCGGTAATCACTTCAGATGTGCCAAGATCCTTGCTGGCGACCGCGGCAGATACGAATGCGGACCCGCCGGTGCCAGTGGTGGATTTTTCTTCACCTTTGCACCCAGCAAGTGTCACTGCCAGCGCCACGGTGATGCCCGATAATAGGATCCGAACCTTCGATTTCGCTATGTCAGCGTGCCCGGAAGACGTCGTAGATCGCATGAGATTCCCATTCATCAACAAAGATTAAAACCTCAAAACCTTGAACGTCTCGGGTCAGTTCACGCACGGCGCCAGAAGCGTTCAGTGGGGACCGGAAGCCCCGAAGCGTCAGTCGCAGTGAGCCGTCGAGAACCACCATTCTCGATACGCATTTCCAGAAGATACCATCTGGATGGTTTGATGGCAATAGGTGGTGACGTGCCGTGTGCTGATGGCAAGAGAAACCACAAACATCGCTTGGCGGGGCGCTGTTGGAGATACCGCGGCAACATCTCTCGCGGTCATTCAGCATGTTTCAGTAGTAGTTTTGTATCCACACGTAGAGCGTTCAAGATACGTGCCGACGGGGCAGTGACGCCGTGTAGAGTGGAAAGACAGTGTCCCGCCTTAAGTCCGCCCTTGCAGCGTATATTAGCTCGCGTGGCTCCGGCTCGCGGAGTGCCTATAAGGCCGAAGAGGAGTGGGGATGGATAAAAATATCTACTATTGTTCGATGATTATCGTTGTGAAATCGTATTTTTCGCTACTCAGTAACCGCGCTTATAGCGTCGTTCGCTCGACTGCTATCCGACAGAATCTTTGCCAAACTGAGCATTCGACGAAGGGCAGGATTATCGTTGCTGGGCGACCAGACAGCGTAGAAGGAAAATTTCTCTCCAATAAGCGGACGGAACACGACACCGGGGAAGTGTGCTGCGACCATCGCTTCGGTGGTTATTGTAAGGCTTTCGGCGCTGGCCACGACTTGCATTAGAGTGTCTCGATAAACGGCGTGGCGCTCGATGTTCGGACTGTATCCCTGTTCAGCGAGATTCTTTACAAGATACTCTTGAATTTTAGAGCCCGACTGGGCCTCACTGATGACGAAACTTTGGTGTAAAAGATCGCCCCATCGCAGTTTGTCTTCTTTGGTCAGCTGATGGTTCGCTGACATTGCCACATAGACCTGCTCGTTCCAGAGATGCACCTCATCACAGTCCTCAGTATGGGAACCGCCGACCAGGAATGCTAAGTCGATTTGGTGCTGCTTGATTGCCGAAACATGCGCGTTCGTATCTCCTTCGACATATTCAATTCTCACCCCTATATGCTCGGCGGCGTAGGCTCTCAGCAACTCGGAAATGAAACCCGATGCCATTGAGGATATCAGACCAATTCGCACGACGCCGGACTGGCCTTGGCCAATCGTTCCAACATCCAGGGTGGCCTGGGTGAGTTGGTTCACAGCGTTTCGTGCCCGTTGCAGGAAACGTTCTCCAGCATGGGTAAGGGTGAGCCGTTGCTTTCCGCGGATAAACAGAGCTGTTCCGATGGAGTCCTCTAAATCTCGAATGCGCCGGCTGACCGTTGACGGCTCCACTGCAAGGATCTGGGCCGCACGGCGAAAACTATGATGATCTGCTGCGGCGATGACATAACGCAAATGCCGCAACTCGAATTTCAATAAAGAGGCGTTTGATTGTGAGATGATCACTTTCCTCCGATGATCTGTCCTGCCAGAACGAATGGGCTGGATAGCGTCGCCCCGACGGCGTTGAATACGAACGCTCCGGTATGTCTGAGACCGGGATCTGCCCGGTACGCGTCGGCGTCAGAAAATCCCCGATAGCGGGCGACGATGGCAAACAGTCCGCCGTGTTTGAAGGCGTCGTCTGTCGGCAGGTCAGTGATATCGACAACCTGTATGCCGGCCGCCCGAACCGCTGCCTGAACATCAGGTGCGTTAACATCCATCCGGCCCACCCGGTGTCGCTCGCTGGATAGAAACTCAGAGACCCGAAGGGCGACGTCATCGCGTGACACGAGGATCGTCATCGGCGGTGAAAGTTGTCCGATTGCGGTTATCTGTGCTGTGAACACATCTACATCAATGTCTGGTGCCGCGAGGATTACCTGGAGACGACGTATTGTGGCATTGTTCCCACTGATGCGAAGCTGACGCAGAGCCTCGACGGTTAGCCATGCCCCCATGCTGTGGCCCATCACCGTAATCGGTCCAGCCGTGCGGGTGCGAGCAAGGCTGGTCATGAGTTGAGTCAATTGGTCGCGCGAATAGGTGGCTGCATCCTTGTCGGTGACGTAGCCATCCACCGTTGCCTCCGATGGCCAGGCGAACAGAACCGGAGTTGCGTCCGGGTCTGCATCGAAAGCCACCTGGGCCGTTCTGAAGACGGATTGGGTGAAGTTGGTGTTGAAGCCGTGAATGAAAAGGCCGACGGTCGGCGGTTTGCCGTTGCGCTTGCGGGAAATCTCATTTTCGAAAGCAACGGGGTCGAGAAGCTGTTGTTCTACCGTCACGAAATCGGTTTTCGGATTGGGTCGTGATTTCGGCCATTCGACATTCCCGGCCTTGTGGCCGGGAGGAATCGATATCTTGTATCGGAGATAGCTGACCTGACGGGATCGGCCAGATGTGAAGGCACCGGTTTCGTCCCGTTCCCTGGTGGTGGCGACATAGACCGTCACGATCCGGGCACCTTCGACACTATTAACAGTGTTGAGCAGCAATTCTGGCCCCGGCTTTCCGGCACAGCCCGTCAAAATCATCACGAGCGCGAACACGAAGGCGATATGTGCGTGCGATGCGCCGAGAGATATCCGTCTTCTCGAAACGCAATTGGCAAATGCGTAACAAGCCCGGAGTGCTGGTCCGCGGTCGAAGCTCCTTATCCGAACAGGAAACGGCAGGGTGAAACTCATCGCAGGAACTGCCTGAAGCGATGGAACGCCAGGATGAACAGCACGGTGCCGATCACGAGAAGCGCCAGAAACGGCTTCCAGACCACGTCAAATCCGGCGCCCCGAAAAAGGATTGCTGCGCCTACTTCGACGAAGTGTGTGGTGGGTGCCGCCAGCATGATGGTTTGCACGAACTCTGGCATGCTTTCCCGCGGCGTCATGCTGCCCGAGAGCATTTGCAGCGGGACCAGTACCAGCACAAGAAGCATGCCGAACTGCGGCATGCTGCGCGCAACAGTGGCCATGAATATGCCCACGGCAGTCGTCGCAAACAGATAGACTGCCGTGCCCACGAGGAACAATGGGACTGAGCCCTGCACCGGCATGTGCAAAACACCGTGCACGACGAAGGTCAAACAGAACGTCACGGCGACGAGCACGACCGCGCCCATCGACCAGATTTTCGCCAGCATGATCTCGGATGGGGTGACCGGCATTACGAGCAAATGCTCGATGGTGCCGTGCTCTTGCTCACGGATCAGCGCAGCCCCGGTCAGGACGATCGACAGCAAAATGACGCTGTCCATCATTTCCATCAATCCACCGAACCATGATTTCTCAAGGGAGGGGTTGAACCGCGTACGCAAAGCGAGATCGACGGGTAGGGTATCCTTGGTGCCATATCGCTGCACGAAGGTGTCAATCTCATTCATGACGATCTGTTGTACGTAGCCGTTGCCGCTGAACGCCTGCGTCATGCGGGTCGCATCGACGTTGAGTTGGATCTGGGGCGAGCGACCGGCCAGCACATCGCTTTGAAAATTGGGTGGAATGTCGAGCACAAACGTGAAGCGGCCCTTGTCCATCCCCTTGTCCATTTCCTCGAGTGAAATCAGCTGTGGCGGACTGAAGTTTGGGGGGTAGAAGGCCGACACGATGCGCTGAGATAACGGCGAGCCATCCTCATCGACGATTGCGATGGGAGCGTTCTGGAGCGTTTCCGGCATCGAGGTTGCGGTGGTGTGCACCAGGGATGTGAAGGTGTAGACGATCAGCAGGAGCATCAGCGGGTCGCGCCAGAGGCTCCAGAGCTCCTTGACACCGAGACGGAAAATGTTGGCGAGGCGGCGCTTCATCGTCTCAGCGCTCCTGTTTCTTCAGAAGTGCAATCGCTACGCCAACGATCACCGGTGCTGAGAGCAATAGTGGCAGCAGGGTGTCATACAAATCCGGCATCGCCAGGCCCTTGCTGAACACGCCGCGACTGATGGTGAACATGTGGGTGGCTGGATAGATCTCACCAAACAGGCGGCCCGAGCCTTCCAGCGATGACACGGGGTCGAGAAGGCCGGCATAGCGCATGGCGGGTATCAGCGTGCCAATCATCGTGATGAACATCGCTGCGACCTGGCTCTTTGTGATCGCTGAGGCCAGGAGGCCCATCCCGGTCGCGCTGATGCTGAAGACAAGTGCTGCCAGCAGGAGAGGCCAAAAACTACCGGTCATCTGAACATCAAAGACAGTCACCGCGAGCAATGTCATAAGAAAGAAGTTGATCAGCGCCAGCACGACATAGGGCATTTGCTTGCCGAGCATGAACTCGGTGCGGGTTACGGGGGTGACATAAAGATTGATAATTGACCCCATCTCCTTTTCACGCACGACAGCCAGTGCGGTCAGCATTGCCGGCAGCATCAGGAGCAGGAGGGGGACGACGACCGGAACCATTGCGGGCAGGCTGCGGACGTCGGGATTGTACCGGAAGCGCGTCTCAATGACTGCATTGCCTTTTGGGGCGGTGCCCGTGCGATCGGTTATCTGCTGAGCCAGCCATTGGAAATGGATTCCCTGAACATAGCCCTGCACGGTTTCGGCGCGCATCGGCATTGCCCCGTCGATCCAGGCGCCGATCTGCACGTTTCGCCCACGCATGACGTCGCGCGCAAAGCCTGGTGGAATCTCTATTGCCAAGGTCAATTCACCGCTGCGCATGCGCGCGTCGAGATCGTCGTAGTCAATGATGGGTGGTTGCTCTTTGAAGTAACGCGAGCCAGTCAGGTTCAGGCTATAATTCTGACTGAGCGTGGTCTGATCGCGATCGAGAACCGCGTAACGGAGCTTCTCAACATCAAGACTGATCCCGTATCCGATGACAAACATCAGCAGCAGCGAGCCCGCAAGTGCCATCGTTGCGCGGATTGGATCGCGGCGCAGTTCCAGCGCCTCACGCCACATATAGCTGGCCATGCGTTGAAAGCTGAAGAACCGTTGCACCGGTGCATGTTCCATCCGCTGCTGCGACGTATCGGGCGTCTGAGGGGTGCCCGGTCCCGGCTCAGCCGCGCCGCCGCCCGCTTCGATCAGATAGCCGATGAAAGCATCTTCAAGGTTTTGCGCCTGACGTTTTTCGACCAGTTTCGCCGGTACGTCGCTATCGAGCACCTTGCCGGCGTGCATCATCGACATACGGTCGCAACGCTCGGCTTCATTCATGAAATGTGTCGAGATGAATATCGTAACCTTGTCGCGCCGCGACAGTTCGATCAGCAGCCGCCAGAAATTGTCGCGTGCTACAGGATCGACGCCGGATGTCGGCTCGTCGAGGATCAGCAACTCGGGCCTATGCACCATGGCGACAGCCAGCGACAGGCGCTGGCGGATCCCGAGAGGAAGGCTGTCAGGCAGACTGTCGAGCGCTTCCTGCAAACTAAAGCGTTCTGCCATCTCCTGGCATCGGGATGGAATTTCGGCTTCAGGCACATGGAAAAGCCGCGCATGCAGAACCAGGTTCTGCTGCACCGTCAATTCGCGGTAGAGCGAGAACGCCTGCGACATGTAGCCAACCTGTCGCCGGATATCGATATTGCTCGGATCGACCGGTTTGCCGAACAATGAAATCCGTCCTTCGCTGGCGGGCAGAAGGCCGGTCAGCATCTTCATCGTGGTGGACTTGCCGCAACCGTTGGATCCAAGGAAACCGAAGATCTCGCCCCGACGAATACGAAATGAGACATGGTCGACAGCGACGAAGTCGCCGAAACGCATGGTCAGGCCTTCAGCTTCAATTGCTATGTCGTCATCGCTGGCGTGGAGCGGCGGGATCTCCACCGGCGCATACCCGCTCTTTTTCTCGTCCGGAAGCATTGCGATGAACGCCTGTTCCAGATTTTGGCTATGTGTGCGTTCCAGCAATTCGATCGGTGTGCCGGTCGCGAGCACCCGACCAGCATCCATGGTCACGAGCCAGTCGAAGCGTTGAGCTTCGTCCATGTAGGCGGTGGCCACAATCACGCTCATATCGGAACGATCCAGACGGATGCGCCCGATCAGGTCCCAGAACTGGGCCCGCGCTAACGGATCGACTCCCGTGGTCGGTTCGTCAAGGATCAACAGGTCGGGGTCATGGATCAATGCGCAGCACAGACCGAGTTTCTGCTTCATGCCCCCCGAAAGCTTTCCGGCAGGGCGCGACAGGAATCCGTCCAGTCCCGTACTGCGGGTGAGATTATCAATGCGTCGGCGTCGTTCAGCGGCGTTGTGGCCAAAAAGCCTTGCAAAAAATTGCAAGTTCTCCTCGACCGAAAGCGTGGGATAAAGGTTCTTGCCCAATCCCTGAGGCATATAGGCAATGCGCGGGCACACTGCGTTACGGTGGTGCTTGCTACGCATATCGCCACCCAGCACCTCAACGGTCCCATCCTGGACGGCGCGCGCACCCGATATCAGCGAAAGCAGGCTGGACTTGCCGACGCCGTCAGGACCTATCAGACCGATCATCCCGCCTGCGGGGACGTCGAGTGTAATGCTGTCGAGGGCAAGCGTCTTGCCATAGCGCAAGCTGACGTCACTCAAGCTGGCAACCGTGCCGGCAGGTTCCCAGGCACCCGAGATCAAGGGTGAAGGGCTATTCATTTAACGAGGTTCCGGCTCAAGTTTTCCGGCCAGGCGGTCGCAGGATCAGTGCGGATGTAGGCTACGCCGGGAAGGCCGGTTTTGACGTGCTGAACATATCGGCGAAGCAGTTCCTGCGAGACTTTCGCCTTGATGCGGAACATCAGTTTCTGACGTTCCTCCGTCGTCTCGACGGTTTTTGGTGTAAATTGGGCGACGTCCGCGATGAAGCTGACCGTGGCAGGTATGGTGTATTCAGGCGCGGCATCCAGAACCAGCAGAACATCCGATCCGATGGCGATACGGCCTGCCGGGACGGTCGGCAGGAAGAAAGTCATGTAGACATCGCCGAGATCGACAAGATTGATGACCTTGCCACCAGGAGACAGGATTTCTCCGGGCTGTGCGATGCGATACTGGATGCGTCCGTCGCGAGGCGATCTGAGGGTGCCGTCGTCGATATCCGCTTCGATACTCTCAATCTCCGCCCGCGCCGCATCAACAGCAGCGCTGGCATCGACAATCATTGCTCTGGCTGCACTGATAGCGGCGTTCGAGGCTCCGACAGACGCCTCGGCTGCAGCAACTGCGGCGCGGGCGTTTTGCGCCCTGGCGCGATCGTCATCAAGGACCTGTTGCGACGTTGTGTTGGTTCGCATCAACTGCTCGCTGCGAGCGAGCCGCCCTTCCGCCGCGCCAAGCTCGGATTCACGTTGAGAAACGACGGCTAATGCCGCTTTTTTCTCAGCCTCCCTTTGGTCAAGGGTGCTTTTCGCTGTGTCTATACTTATAACGGCCCGCTGCAAGGCCGCTTCAGCTTGCCGGCGTCTTGCCTGAAGCTGAAGCGTGTCCATGTTGGCGAGCACATGTCCTTCGGTGACGTAGTCGCCTTCGTTGACAAGGATTTCCTTGATGCGGCCCCCTGCTTTGGCCGACACATCAACCTCGGTCGCTTCAATGCGACCGTTACCTCTCGCTATGCCATCTGGAAGCCCGGAGCTGCCATATATTGTCCATGCATAGTAACCGGCGGCAACAACAGAAATGCCGGCGATAATAAGAAGCCCGTTCCGCATGAAATTCAAAATATCGCCCTCCAAGGCTTTTCTCATCTGTCTGTGGGACCTGCTTGAGGTTCCCACAGTGTAAGTGTCATTATTCTTGCCCCAGACTGCCGCCCAATTCGTCGGAAGGCTTTCGAGTGCGTCATCAACCTGCATCGGCGCGCCGCACAAAAACGGCTCCCCTTGCATGCGCGAGCTCTCAGGAAAAGACGTCGGAGACGTATCGCCCCTGTTCCCGCTCGATCACGTCGGCCCAGACGTGCGCCTCGTCCTCGCTCGCCCCCGAGGCTTCGCGATAGGTCTTGATGAGCGTATCGCGTACGGCAGGAGCCATTTGCTTGCCGTCTCCGCAGACGAAGACGGTCGCCCCTTCCTGAAACAGTTTTGCGATGCGGGCACGCTCGGACCACACCCGATGCTGGACGAACGATACGTCGCCCTCAGGCCGAGCCGAGAAGGCAGGCAGTACGGTGACGACGCCATCGCGTTCCCAGGCGGCCAGTTCGTCGCGATAGAGAAAATCCACATCCGGGTGATCGACGCCGAAGAACAGGAGCGCGGGGCCAACCTTCCTTCCATTGGACTTCTGTATCGACCGCTCCTGAAGAAAGCCCCGAAACGGCGCTATCCCGGATCCCGCGCAGATCAACACGATGGGCTTAGATGTGTCTGTGGGGGGATGGAAACGGGAGTTTGACGGACGCACGGCGATGGAAACCCGGTCGCCTGGCGCGCGAGACGCCATGTAGCTGGAGGCCACGCCCCGATGACGACCCATACCGGACAGTGCCGGCGCGTCCACGACTGAGATGGTAAGTGTGACGTGCTGAGGGTTCCAGAGCGGCGATGACGAAATCGAATATTGCCGTATCGTCATGGGTGGCAGCATCTGCAACCATTCCGCAAAGCCAAGCGCGCACGAGGCGAAACGGTCCAGCAGATCCAGCACACTCAATCGCCGTGGGAGAACCTCCTCGTCGTAGCGCACCGCCGCCAGCAACTGAAGCTCGGCCTGCTCCGGTGGGCATTTGGTCGATATCGCAAGCGTGCGGACCTGCGCTTTTGTTGCAGGCGTTGACAGTTCGACATAGTTGGACAGGAGATCGCCGCAACTGATCGGGTGTCCAGCAGGCAGCCCTCGTGACGCGGCTTGGCTGCTGATTGTCACCATCACATCGGATGCAAGACCGAACCGCCGCAGCGCCCTGTCGACAAGGTCATCGGAATTGCGTGGGAGAACAGCCAGATAATCGCCCGCCCGGTACGTCACTCCCACCGGCAGCTTGAGCTCAATATGGCGCTTCGACCGCGCATCCGGTGAATGCAAGCTCACCAATTCCCGGTTTTCGACAACAATCCCTTGCCGCAGGTCCACAAGTCGAAGCAGTGCCTCACGCCTGCCCTTTATAAACTCCAGCTCAAGAGGCGAAGCGGTCTCGAGTGCAATTGCTTCCTTGCCGAACGCTACCGCAAGCGCAGACCACATTCCGGCGGACCATTCATCGAAGCTTCCGAAGAAATCCCCGCCGGAATCGCCTTCACCCCGTTCCCACACACGCTGTGCCCCTGCTTTTTCCAGCGCGGCATCGACACGCTTCGGAATGGCCTGCCAAGTGCGGGCCCATTGCTTGTTGCCGCAACCGAACACGGCAAAACGCAAGTCCCGCAGGCTGTCTGTGGGGCAGCTTTCGATTGCGGGTACGAACTGACGCGCATTGTCCGGCGGCTGACCTTCATATGAAGCTGTGACGACAATCACTGCTCCATTGCGAGGAATGTCATCGGCGAAACGATCCATGGGGGCCAGGGTCGGCGCGAATCCATGCGCGCGCGCTTCAGCGGCAATCCTGTTCGCCAAAGCCTCGGCTGAGCCCGCATTGCTGCCATAGAGAACCTTGAGCTGCGTCAGGCTTTCATCGTCGGCAATTGCAGGTGAGCATTCCGACGTTGTGGCGCCAGAGCTCGTCGCGACGATCGTCGCGCGCACGAGTTGGTCGGCAGGACGTCGAATGCGCGCCTTGATCCTGAGATTTTCCGGCTTGAGCGTCAGGCTTTCATGGATCTTGAGTTTGTAGGAAGGGTCTTCGAAACTAAAATCGAACCTCTGCAGCATCATCGACAGGACGAGCTGTGCTTCCTGCATCGCAAACGATCGGCCGATGCAGGCACGTTGGCCATTGCCGAATGGCTTCCAGGCATTGGCCAACAGCTTGTCGGCGTTTTCCGGAGCGAAGCGTTCCGGGCGGAACGCTTCAGGTTCGTCCCATGCCTTTGGATCCCGGTGTAGCGACGGCCCGAGGACCATCACCGTGTCGTCTGTCGTCACCGGATAGCGCCCCCCAAGGGTGGTGTCCTTCAAAGGCTTGACGGAATAGGCGGCGGCTGTCGGCCAAAGCCGCAGACTTTCCATCAGCAACTGTTCGATATAGCGGAGCTGGGCAAGATGCTCGATGCGGGGCATCTCGTCGCCCAGAACGTCATCGACGATAGCGCGAGCCTTCTGAAGCCCTTCGGGGTTACGCAGCAGAAGATAGGTCGCGAAGGACAGGAGCCCGCTGGTCGTTTCATGACCGGCGACGAGGAGGGTCACCATCTGATAGGCGATGTTCTCCTCCGAGAGCCTATCGCCGGTCTCGGGATCCGCCATGTTCAGCATGCGGCTGAGAAGGTCGTTCCGTTCAGCCGCATCGGGGTCGGCCTTACGGTCGGCCACGATTTTCTGGGCGACGGAATGCAGTGTCTCGGCGTCCTTGCGAAATTGCCGCGACTTGCTGAACATCAGAGCGGTCAGGAATTCGGGACGCATGGCTCTTTGGCCAGCCTCGGTCAGAGCGCCCGTCATTGCGCCCACGAAAGGATGCAATTCGTTCTGATAGAAACTGTTGAAACGATAGTTGAATCCGCACAGCGCAATCGTGTCGAGGGTCAGACGCGTCATGTTGTCGGCGACGTCGATGCCGACCTCGGGTCCGAAACGCTCCCAGCGGAGAAACATCTGATTGGCGATGTCCTGCATTTCGCCGAACATCGAGCGCACCCCGATCGGGCCGAGAGCCGGCATGAGGATGCGGTGCGCCTTTCCCCAATTCGGCTCTTCGGTATAGGCGGTGAACAAGCCATCGCGAGCGATGGGGCGCAATTGCTCAAGGGAAACATCGACGCGCTTGGTGAAGCGGCTCTCGTCGCTCAACTCATCAACGAGTTCCTGTGAACTGACGAGATGAAATACCTGATCGAAAACGCGTAG
Source organism: Rhizobium sp. LjRoot30 (assembly GCF_964253915.1). NCBI lineage: Bacteria > Pseudomonadati > Pseudomonadota > Alphaproteobacteria > Hyphomicrobiales > Rhizobiaceae > Rhizobium > Rhizobium sp. LjRoot30. Next base: position 18,208 of record NZ_CAXUSG020000018.1, read on the forward strand.
CCGGAAAAACGGACCATAGGTCTCGGCCAGCTTCATCATGCTCTGCACAGGAGCATTGACATCCATGTCAAACAGATTGCCGACAATGGGTCTGGTTGGTGGCTGAGGAATGCTGGCAGAAGAGGTCACGGCTACCTCACTTGCGACGCGTCATTGCGTTCAGTTCAGCGAGGAGTTCCTGGCGACGGTCCTGCAATTGTTTTGGGCCGTCTATCAACTCGACGAACCATAGTCCGTCCGCGGCAAGACGGACGATCACGGCCAGGAGCGCAGAGTCGGTATCTTCATGCTGACGATAGCGCTGTTCGAGCCAGTCACGCCACCGATCGCGCATGTTGGCCTCGGCAAAAAGCGCGGCGTAGAGCGTGTTGGTGCCGCCCGCTTCGGAAGCCTTGCGCGAAAAAACATCCAGGTAAGCGCGGGAAAACCGCCCCGTCGGTTCAGGATCATTCGCCATGACCTCGGCGATATGGTCATTCATCTGCCGCAAAAGTTCGTCGCACAAAGCCTCCAGCAGAGCATTCTTGTTGGGGAAATGATGCAACAGCCCGCCTTTGGTAACGCCTGCCTCGCGAGCAAGCAGATCGAGCGTCAGATGCGCCGTACCCTTGTCGGCCAATACTTGCGCCGTGACGTCGAGCAATTGCTGTCGCACAAGTTCGGGCTGCTTCTTGCGGTGATATCCTGTCGTCATTTTCGAATGGTATCCTTTGAGGGGGCGAGCTGCCGTTCTGACGGATTTGGGGCTGGCCCTGGCATTGTCAGTGGGTCACAGCCTTGGAGAACACATTCACCACGACGACACCACCCACGATCATCGCCAGCCCCAGCACAGCCGGGAGATCAAGCTTCTGCTTGAAGACGACAAGGCCGACGATCGAGATGAGCACGATCCCCAATCCGCTCCAGATCGCATAAGCGATTCCAACGGGAATGGTGCGCAGCGCCAGGGACAGAAAGTAAAAGGCGCTGAGATAACTCACGGCCATGACGATTGTCGGGACAGTGCGGGTAAACTGCTGTGATGCCTGCAAGGCCGAAGTACCGACGACTTCCAACGCGATCGCGATGCCAAGGGCAATGTAAGTTGTAAATAGAGACATGTTCAGGCTTCCATCCTTCGATCTGCCAGATAAGGCACATGATGCCAGGGAAGCGAGAACGCCACCCAATTACACAAACATACCATCTGGATGGTTGCCTGTAAAGAATGGTTTCGCCCCTTCGGCTGGTGAGGGCTTATGTCGACAGAACGCAGGCAGCTTGAAGATAGTAACTATATTGCCCGCAGGTTCGTGTTGTATTCGCTGGCGCTCAAAGTCGGTTGTGGGAGGATTGTTTTGGCCTCACTTATCCGGCTCAGGAATAACCAGAAAATGGCGCTCTCTCAGCGAAGGGAGCTAGCTGAAATTGCTTCATCCAAGCGGTGAGGCCGTGTTGGCCGCGGCCGCGCAACCGCTTTCAACGCAATTATAATTCGACGACACCAATCACACCCGCGTCTCCCGGAAAGCAAACGACGGCGCTCAGGAAGGAGTGCTTCTCAGCACGTGCAAGGATTCGTCGGCTATCACTCGCTCCTCATCAGTAGGGATTACCAGAACGGTGATCCGACTTGCCTGGCTTGTGATGACGGATTGGGATCCTTCATTTGCCTTAGGATCGAGGTCGATTCCAAGCCACATCAACCGCGTGCAGATCTCGGCCCTGACGGCAGGTTGGTTCTCGCCGATGCCACCGGTGAACACCAGAGTGTCAAGGCCGCCGAGAGTATTAGCGAGCCGGGCGATTTCGCCGGCGATGCGAAGGGTGAACAGTTCGAGCGCCTCCCGCGCTTCCTCTTTCTCGCTGTCAAGCAAAACCCGTGTATCACCGCTGATCCCGGAAACACCAAGGAGACCGGATTTGTGATACAACAAGGTCTCAAGTTGCCCAACGCTCTCGCCGTTTCGAGCAAGATGCAGCACAACGCCAGCGTCGAGCGTTCCGCAGCGTGTCGCCATAGGTACGCCGTCAAGCGTCGAAAAACCCATGCTGGTATCGCGGCTGACGCAGCTATCGAGGGCGCAGAGGCTGACACCAGAACCCATATGAGCGACCACGACTTTACCTGCCGCCTCCATGGGCCATTCCCGCGTTAGGGCGCCAGCGATAAACTTGTACGAAAGGCCATGGAAGCCATAGCGTTTGATCCCCTTGTCGTGCAGCGCTCGCGGAAGCGCAAAACGTCGAACGATGTCGGCGTTGGTACGGTGGAAGGCGGTGTCGAAAGAAGCTGTCTGGGGAATGTTCGGCCGGAGGCGCCTGATGGCGTGGATCAGATGCATGGCCTGAGACTGATGCAGCGGTGCAAGTGGCACAAGTGCCTGCATTTGGATGATCGTCTTATCATCGACAAAGACCGGTCCGTCAAAGATGTCACCGCCATGTACGACGCGGTGACCAATCGCGACCACGTTGGAAAGATCATAATGCCGGGCCAGGCGGCTGAAGGTCTCGCTGATGACTGTGTCCAGTTCTTCGTCCTGCTCGGCTTCGAGAATGATATCCAACCGATCCGGACCATCTGACAATTCCAGACGCAGCGGCGTCTCACGAAAATCTATTTTCCCCCTACCGGTTTGACGTAGAGACCCATCTTCCACGGTAAACAGACCGATCTTGATCGTAGAGGAGCCGGCGTTGAATGTGAGCAGCAGCTTATCATTCATGCGAATCGTCCTGCCGCCGGTTGACTGCGGGCAACCATAAGTCTGGCGAGCGCAGCGGATGCAATGCGGGCAGAAAGTGGATCGGCTCGGCTGGTGAGTACGATTGGAACACGTGCGCCAAGGACTACGCCGGCTGCGGTCGCGCCAGCAAAATAGATGAGTTGTTTGGCAAGCATGTTGCCTGCCTCCAGATCCGGTACCAGCAAGATGTCCGCTGTGCCCGCGACCGATGAGATGATGCCCTTAGTTCGCGCCGCATCGATACTGATGGCGTTGTCGAAAGCGAGCGGCCCGTCTACCTTCGCGCCAGTGATCTGCCCGCGCGCTGCCATCACTGTGAGTGCTGCGGCATCGAGCGTTGTCGGCATTTTAGGATTGACGGTTTCTACGGCGGCCAAAACGGCGACATGAGGTATTTTCACGCCAAGCGTATGCAAAAGATCGATCGCATTCTGGCAGATGTCGCGCTTTTGTTCGAGCGTAGGCTGAATATTGATCGCTGCATCGGTGACGATCAACGGCCTATCATAGGCCGGCACGTCGAGAGCAAAAACGTGACTGATGCGCCGTTCGGTTTTCAGGCCGGATTCTGGAGCGACAACTGCGGCAAGCAGTTCGTCGGTGTGGAGGCTACCCTTGACCAGCACGGAGATTTTTCCGGATACCGCCATGTCTACGGCTCGAGCGGCTGCTGCGTGACTGTGCGGTACGGCTACTATCTCAATGTCGTCTAGCGATACCCGCGCGGCCTTGGCGGCGGTGCGGATCTTATCTTCCGGCCCGACCAGCACCGGATCGAACAGACCTTGATCACGAACTTCTATGGCAGCCAGCAGAGATTCCGGCGAACAGGGATGGACGATAGCTGCCCGGATCCTGGGGAGATTTCGCGCCTCTTTTATGATTGCCTTGAAGGAGTTTTCTGTTCGTATCGGTACAGGAATTGGCCGATCAGCAATGCACTCCATCGTTTTGTAGGGCGCCAGCACAGTCGCCGTTCCCGTCAAAACGACTTCCCCGTCTTGGCTAGTGCAGGTGGTGTCGAGAATGACTGCTCGCTGCTCTGGTAACTTCCTTGTAACCCGGACAACGGCTGTAATGCTGTCTCCGGTTTTGACATGCCTGAGGAAGCGGAAGTCTTGTCCCAAATAGACGGTTCCGGGTCCCGGTAGCTTGGACCCAATCGCGGCAGAGACGAGGGCACCGGTCCATATGCCGTTTGTGACGACATTGTCGAAGAGCTTTGCAGCTTCCTCCACTGAGCCGGCCGCAGTTGAGTTGCCGCTTCCCACCATCACGGTGAGAAGGTCGGTGTCATCCTGACCCGCGACCCTTGTTAACGTTGCGGTCTCACCGATCTGGATTTCGTCGAACGTGCGGTTTTTTAGAAAACTCTTGTTCATCTCGTTTCCTGTGTCGAAAAGATAGAGAAACCGTTACCTTTTCGAGCTTCGACGCTACGTCGCTGCGAGCGTCCTTCCGAGGTTGACGGTCTGGCCTACTGTCAGGTCGCAAAGCTGGACATGAGCCTGCTGCGCCCGAACTAGGGCCAGCTCTCTGGAATGCACCACGACTATCGCGACATCCACGCAATGCGGGCGCGTTTTCGGATCAGCGGGACGCAGACCATTTCCAGTCGCGGATTTCTGGCATGTCTTCGCCGTATTCACGAACATGGGCATTGTGCAGCGCAAGTTTGCCGATCAGCATGTCGATTACATGCGGAACCTTTTCCTTCAGCCCCGGCACCCGCTCGATAGCTTCGAGCGCCAAATGATAGCGGTCGAGCTGGTTCAGCACCGTCATGTCGAAAGGCGTTGTGGTCGTGCCTTCCTCAACGAAGCCGCGAACATGCATGTTGCGGTGGTTGTTGCGCTTATAGGTCAGCCGGTGGATGAGGTAAGGATAACCGTGATAGGCGAAGATGACAGGCCGCTCGGTGGTGAAGAGCCTGTCAAATGTATCGTCAGAAATCCCATGCGGATGGTGCTCTTTTGACTGAAGCGTCATCAAGTCGACAACGTTGACCACACGGATCTTCAGTTCCGGGATCGCCTCGCGCAGTATCATCACGGCCGCCAGCGTTTCCATCGTCGGCACGTCGCCCGCGCAGGCCATCACCACATCCGGCGCAATCGCGTCATCCTCATTGCTGGCCCAGTCCCATGCCCCGATACCGGCCTCGCAATGTCTGGCCGCATCTTCGATCGAAAGCCATTGCGGTTCCGGCTGCTTACCAGCCACGATCACGTTGATACGGTCCCAGGTGTTAAGGCAATGGTCGGCCACCCATAGAAGCGTGTTGGCATCCGGCGGAAGGTAGATTCGCACCACGTCAGCCTTCTTGTTGGCAACCAGATCTACGAACCCCGGATCCTGGTGGGAGAAGCCGTTATGGTCCTGTCGCCATACATGTGAGGTCAGCAGGTAGTTAAGCGAGCTTATCGGCTTTCTCCACTCGAGATCGCGCGTCACCTTCAGCCATTTGGCGTGCTGGTTGAACATGCTGTCGATGATGTGGATGAAGGCTTCGTAGCAGGAGAAGAATCCGTGCCTGCCTGTGAGCAAATAGCCTTCCAGCCACCCTTGGCAAAGGTGTTCGGAGAGCACTTCCATCACCCGCCCATCGGGCGAGAGATGCACATCATAAGGTTCGATCTTTTCCATCCAGACGCGGTCGGTAACTTCGAATACCGCACCCAGCCGGTTAGAATCCGTTTCGTCGGGTCCGAATATACGAAAATTCTTCTCCTGGTCGTTGAGCTTCAGCACATCGCGCAGGTATTTGCCGAGCACTTCCGTTGTTTGGACGATCTTTTCGCCCGGCAAGGTCACATCGACGGCATAGTCGGAAATCGGCGGGCATTTCAGTTCCTTGCGAAGGATGCCGCCATTGGTATGCGGGTTTGCGCCCATACGGCGATTGCCGGTCGGTGCAAGAGCTTTCAACTCCGCCTTCAGGCTTCCGTCTGCGTTGAACAGGTCTTCCGGATTATAGCTTCGCATCCAGTCTTCGAGAACCTTGCGGTGGCTGTCGTTTTCACGGCAGTTGGCAACCGGAACCTGGTGTGCGCGCCAGAAATCCTCGACCTTCTTGCCGTCGACCTCTTTCGGTCCGGTCCATCCTTTCGGGCTGCGCAGGATGATCATCGGCCAGCGCGGTGCCTGCGTGGAAGCAGCTCCCGAGCGAGCCTTTTCCTGGATCGCGCGGATCATGTCCGTTGCCAGATCCATCGCATCCGCCATCAGCCGGTGCATCGCCTCCGGCTCGTGACCCTCGACGAAGATCGGCGCATAACCGTGACCCTCGAACAGCTTCCTCAGGTCATCGTGCGGAATGCGTGAAAGGACCGTGGGGTTGGCGATCTTGTAGCCGTTCAAGTGCAGGATCGGCAGAACCGCGCCGTCGCGTGCCGGGTTCAGGAACTTGTTCGACTGCCAGCTTGCGGCCAGTGGTCCGGTTTCGGCTTCACCGTCGCCGACGACGCAGGCAACGATCAGGTCCGGGTTGTCGAAGGCTGCACCAAAGGCATGCACCAGTGCATAACCCAGTTCGCCGCCCTCATGGATTGAGCCGGGGGTTTCGGGGGCCACATGGCTCGGTACGCCGCCGGGAAAAGAGAACTGCCGGAACAGCTTGCGCATGCCGTCCGCGTTTTCTGGAACGTCCGGATAGACCTCGCTATAAGTCCCTTCCATCCAGGTGTTTGCGACCATGCCCGGTCCGCCATGGCCCGGCCCGCAGATATAAATCATGTCGAGGTCGCGGTTTTTGATCACCCGGTTGAGATGCGTATAGATGAAATTGAGGCCGGGGGTCGTACCCCAGTGGCCCAGGAGTCGCGGTTTGATGTGCCCGGATTTGAGCGGCTCTCGCAGCAGGGGGTTGTCGAGAAGATAGATCTGCCCAATCGAAATATAGTTCGCGGCGCGCCAATAGCGGTCTAGAAGCCGTATGTCCAATGGCGGCGTGTTTGATACTGCAACTCGTTCAAGTAGCTCCATCTCTCATCCCTCTCAAAACAACCGTCAATCGCGTTTGCAACTTGCGTTATTCATTTCCGCGAAGACCTGAGAGACAGTTCCTCGATCAACCTTGCCACGCCGACCTTGCTGCCTTTTCTGCTTGCCCTGAATTTGGCTTGGGCAAACTGAATACGCAGCGTCGTCTCCCAGCGCTCCCAATATCCAACTTTGGCACGATAAGATACCATCTGGATGGTTTTGTAAAGCGTGTGGCCCCTGCGGATCGCGTACTCTGACTGATTGATCGAAATTCGCGGCATTCGAGAAAAAATGGAGAAAGAGAGGGGTCTTTGAATTTCTACTGTCACTATTTGGGTCAGCTAGTTGTTCTAAACCGGCTTACCCGGTTGTTTTGATCCCCGGCGCGCTGCTGAGAAGCCTCTGTCTGACGCAATGAACCGTTCCAGCATGGGTACAATCAGCTTCTTCGGATCCGTTGAGGCTCGACCGCTCTCGCGACCCAATGCTTCCGCGTATTCGATCAAGTCCCGATGCAGTCGACCCGGAAGATCTATTGTGATCCGTACAGGCTTCTCTTCAGTGAGTGGGCCAAGTTTGAGTTTGGTCATGTCAGCCTCCATATGGTTCCAGCACGAGGTCGCGGGTGACAACTATACGCACCGGGAAGCCCGGGCGGATGGTAAGGGTTGGCTGGACGTTGAGCTGGCGGCGCACTATCTGCTGACCAGCATCGTTGATGGTGTCTTGGCCTCCATCTCGGATCGCTCGGAGCAGCCGGTCCTGGTCGTCAACGGCGAGCTCGGCGCCAATGGACAATAGGGTTGAGAGACCGGCCGCCTTGGCGAGATCCCACCAGTGATAGTCCACGCCATCTTCCAGACCAGCGTAGCCCTGACTGTCCGCGCCCGGCTGGCGTTCCAGAACGATCGACCGGCCATTGGGCATGATCAGCCGGTTCCAAACCAGCAGCACGCGGCGTTGCCCAAACCCGACGCCATTGTCATATTCACCGATGATGCGGCTACCCTGCGGCAAGAGCAGGATGCGGCCGGTCGGGCTGTCATAGATGTTTTCCGTGACCTGCGCGGTGATTTGGCCGGGAAGGTCGGAGCGAATACCGGTGATGAGCGCGGCAGAGATTACCGCTCCAGCCTGAAGGATATAGGGCGATGCCGGGGCCGCGACGCGATCCGCCGACACGGTGCGCCGATCGACTGGGGCATTGATGAATGCCAACTGGCGATCCTGTCCCGTTTGTGGGCTGCCCTGACCTCCGGGAGCCATGCCTGCGAACCCCGAAGTGGTGCTGCCTGGCACAACGCCGGGTCGGGCTTCGGTCTGGAAGAACATCCGGCTGGTGCGGGCGGCTTCCTCTTCCGCGAGGCGGCGCTGCTCCTCTTGATCTATTCCTGGAGCGCCAGCCATTGTCGGTGGAATGACGGGCTGCCCCCGGTTCCGGGCGTCGAGTATCGGACCGCCAAGATCGCCGGGAAGGGGTGGGCCGAGAACCGGGCCGGTGTAGTCACGTGGCAGGCCCGCTAAGCCATCTGCGGTGCTGCGGTTGTCGATGGAATAGAGTTCCTCGCCGCCAGGACCTGCTCCGCGGGTCTGAAGCGCGTAAATCAGCGCACCACCAACGCCGAGCGCGGAGATAACGCCAAGTCCGGCCAGAACCTTACGCGACAGCCGGGTGACCCGTGGGGCCTCGGCGCGCAGGCGCATTGCCGGCGCGGCATCACCTGTCGCACCGGTCAGCGAGACGGCGGAATCGTCGTCGGGTTCGGTTAGCTCGTTTCGGCTGTTATCGATTTCGCTCATGATGCGGGCCTTCCGTCGGTGCGAACGATCCTGACGACTTGCTGGCGATCGCCGCTGCCAAGACGCAACTCGGCGGCGCCGAACATGCGATCCACGATCAGGATATGTTGGTGGATGCGACTGTTGACGATTTGCGCTTCGCCTTCAGGACCAATGACGAAGAGAGGAGGCATCTCGCCCTGGACGATGCCACGGGGGAATTCGACATAGACACGGCGACCGTCGTCATAAACAGACACGGGCTTCCAGGGTGGATTGCCCCCAGTGAGGCCATAGCGGTAGTTCCGGGCAGTGGCGGCCGGAATGATGGGTGTGGTGGGTACGGACTGCCTCGATCCCGGCTGTGCGGGATAGGCCCATGCGACCGCCGGCATGTAGAGGGTTTCGCGGGCACGAAGCTCGATCATGTATGTCCGGCGATCGGTGGTGATGATGAGGTTAGTGGAGATGTGGGGACGCGTCGGTTTAACCAGCACTTGCACACGCCGGGTCAGGCCAGCGCCGCTTTCAGTATCGCCGATGATCCAGCGTGCGGTGTCACCGGCTGCGATCGGACCTGCGCCAGTCAGGTTTTCACCGGGTTCAAGTGCGATCGTGGTGATCTGGCCGACCGCGGCGTAGACCTGATAAAGCGCCCCTTCGCTCCAGGGGTAGATCTGGATGGCATTGTAGTATCCCTCGCGCCTCGGCTCCACGCGGGCTGCGACGTTGGCGCTCTCGATACGTCCGCTGGGCGTTCCTGCCGCAGTCCCGCCCCGGCTCGCAGTCCAGCCAGGGGGCACATGCAAGGGCCGGGGCGCCTGTTCTGTCACGACGGCCTGAACGGCTGGCAGCGGCGGAACATCGGAATCGTAGCTTATTTCCGGCGGCTTCTGCATTGTTGCGCAGCCAGCGAGCATGGTTGCGGCGAAGAGAACAGCGAAAGGGGCAGCTTTTTTTCTTGCGGGTCGGTCCGATGCGCTGACGATAACGCTCATTGGCTCATCTCCCGCGACCAGGAGATCGCATTGACATAGATGCCTAGTGGGTTGGACTTCAGCCGTTCGGCGTTACGCGGAGGCTGCACGACAATCGTGAGGATCGCGGTCCAACGCTGCGTGCTGGAGAGTTGGCCGTTCTCGTAGTGGCGTTCTGTCCAGGCCACGCGGAAGCTGTCGGGCGATGCCCGGATGACGCTCGATACCTCGACGGTGACTTGGTTCCGGCCGACCTTCGTGAAGGGATCATTGGCGCGGGCGTAGTCGTTGAGCGCAGTTGCGCCGCGATCGGTCGTAAACTCATAGGCGCGCAGCCAGTTTTGGCGAACGATGATCGCGTCTGCAGGGATCGAGCGTACCTGCTCGATGAACCGTCCCAGATGCCAGGCCACCTGCGGATCGGTTGGACGGTAATCGCTGGCAGCAGGGGCGACGGCCTGCGATTGACCGAGATTGTCAACTTGTACGACCCATGGAACGACAGTGCCGCGTGCCGACTGCCAGACTAAAGCTGAAGCGAGACCGGCCGATAGCATCAGCGAGCCGAAGGCCATGTAGCGCCAGTTCTTCGCCTGAATGCGCGCGGAGCCGATACGGTCATCCCATACCTGAGAGGCTTTCTGGTAGGGCGTTTCGGGTTCGGGCGATTTACCATAGTGGGTAGCGGGGCGTTTGAAGATGTTCATCAGCGGTCACTTTCAGAAAGATTGATGGAAGAGCCACCGCCATGGGCGTCGCCGGAGCGCACCGCATGAGCGGCGGCCGAGACGCCGTGTGACATCGACTGCGAGCGCTTCATGCGCTTTGCCCAGGCGGGCTCGCCGCCGGATGCGGCGGGAGATGCAACCTGAGCGGATTCCCCGCCGATGGTGCCCATCGAGGAGGAGCCGCCAGTGGTCTCGAAGGCTGATTTGGCTCCCTCGGAGAAGCTGGTTTTGACGCTCTCGCTGGCTGTGGACGCAGCGCGCTTGAGGGGCGAGACGGTGGCGCTGCCAGCAGCTTTCGCAACGCCACCGAGACCGGAGGACACACTGCCGCCACCGAACTGGCCAGCGGAAGCAAGACTGTAGGCGGTGGATGCGCCGCCAGCAGCCGCGGCGGCGCCACGAACGGCGGCAGCCCCGCCAGACAGGGCAGCAGCGCCACCTCTGGCCGCGAGGCCTGCAGCACCAGCGCCAGCCATCATCGCACCGCCAACCGCAAGCCCGGTGCCGACGGCAGCCCCAGCGCCAAGCTGGGGGCCGCCTGACACGAGGCCATTGGCAATCCCTGGGCCGAAGATGCCGAGACCGAGAAGGGACAGCGCCGCCAGCACGATCGCCATGGCGTCGTCGATGCTCGGCGCCGCTCCCCCGAAGCCGGCGGTAAACTGGCCGAAGAGTGTCGATCCGATGCCGATGATGACGGCGAGCACCAGCACCTTGATGCCCGAGGAAACTACATTGCCCAGCACCTTCTCGGCCATGAAGGCGGATTTGCCGAACAGGCCGAAGGGAATGAGCACGAAGCCGGCCAATGTCGTCAGCTTGAACTCGATCAGCGTGACGAAGAGCTGGACGGCGAGAATGAAGAAAGCGAGCAGGACGAGGGCCCAGGCGAACAACAGGCAGGCGATCTGGATGAAGTTCTCGAAGAAGGACCAGTAGCCCATCAGGCCGGAGATGGATTCGAGAAGCGGTCGACCCGCATCGAGGCCGGTCTGGGCGACTTTACCGGGGCGCAACAATTCGGCGGTCGTAAAGCTGGTGCCTGAGCCTTTGAGGCCAAGTCCGACGAAACTGTCGAACACAATCTTCGCCAGATTGTTCCAGTTGCTGATAATGTAGGCGAACGCGCCAACGAACAGAGTTTTTTTGACGAGGCGTGCGATTATGTCGTCGTCAGCGCCCCAGGACCAGAATAGTGCGGCCAGCGTAACGTCGATGACGATCAGTGTGGTGGCGATGAAGGCGACTTCGCCGCCGAGCAGGCCAAAGCCGCTGTCGATGTAGCTGGTGAAGACCTGGAGGAATCGGTCGATGACGCCGGTGCCGCCCATTGTTATTGTCCTTCGTTCTGATGTGGCGCGGTCGGCAGTACGGGAGCTAGTGGTGAAGGGATGCCGAGGAAGCGGTCGCGGCTCTCGGCCCAGACGCCCAGGCATTCCGTATCGCGGGTCGCGGCTTCACCCAGAAGCTGGCATCGTCGCTGCCTGGCGCGCAGCGAATCGATACTGGACGGCTGAACATGCCGGGTAGACGGCTCTCCGGGCACCTCCTCCTCTCGGGTCATCTCGATAGCGGTCGCCGTGATAGCGATCGCGACGAATATGATGGCGCCCAGGCGGGCCAGCATCTTGCCGTCCATTGTATTTCCCTTCCGGGCTCAGTTGCCGTTGTTGAACATCTGCGCATTGCCCGGCTGGTAGCCGGAGCCGGGCGTCAGGAAGCGGCGCCGCTGCTCGCGGCCTTGTTCGGCGGCCGCGGCTTGTTCGGCAGTGGTGAGAGCGTCGGCACGGCCGTTTGCGGCCAGCAACGCGGTCAGATCGGAAAGTTGCTGGGCCTGAAGCGCAAGGAGTTGGTTTCCGGCTTGCGTTGCCTGAAGCGCGCCGGTGGCCCCCTGGCTCTGGCCGACTAGCGCCGACATCTCGGCGCGGTTGGTGTCGATGTTGCTGACCACACCGGCCTGCACGCGCATGGCGTCCTGAAGACCGCCGACCGTGTTCTGCCAGCGTTCGCGGGCGCCGGCGACAAGCGCCTGATCAGACGCCGACATCGACGCATTGCCATATTGGGTTTGAAAGGCCTGATCGATCTTCTGAACGTCGAAGGCGATGTTCTGCGCCTGGCTGAGAAGCTGCTGCGTTTTCTGGACGGACTGCTGGAGTTGCTTGAGCGAGGTATAGGGAAGGCTCGCCAGATTGCGGGCTTGGTTGATCAGCATCTGTGCTTCGTTCTGAAGCTGGGTGATCTGCTGATTGATCTGTTGGAGCGTGCGCGCCGCCGTCAGCACATTCTGGCTGTAGTTGGTCGGATCGTAGACGATACGCCATGCATGCGCAGGCCTGATCACAACAAGCGATATCATCAGGGGCGCTGCGAGAAGGGTGGCCGCGACAAGGACCGAGCGCGAGCGACGGATAATCATCGTAAATTCTCCTGTAGGGTTAGGGTGGGGACGAGGTCGATGGCCCAGGCCACATCACGATGGCGCAGCCAGGCGGCAAGGAAGCCCTCGCGGCCGTGTTCAGCGACCAAGCGCTGGATCTCGGCCTGGTCGGTTTTGGAGGAGGCGGCGCAGAGCGCCAGTGCCACGTCGGACAGGCCGAGCTCGAACAGCCGATTGCCGCGGCGGGACTGGCAGTAATAATCCCGCTTGGGCGTGGCGCGCGCGAGGATCTCGATCTGCCGGTCGTTCAGACCAAAGCGTCTGTAGATCGCCGTGATCTGTGGCTCGATCGCCCGCTCATTCGGCAACAGCAGTCGGGTCTGGCAGCTTTCGATAATGGCGGGGGCGATGGCCGAGCCGTCGATGTCCGAGAGCGATTGGGTGGCGAAGACGACGGATGCATTCTTTTTGCGCAGGGTCTTCAGCCACTCGCGAAGCTGGCCCGCAAAGCCGTCATCGTCGAGCGCCAGCCAGCCTTCGTCGATGATCAGCATGGTCGGCGAACCGTCGAGTCGATCCTCGATGCGATGAAAGAGATAGGAGAGAACGGCGGGCGCAGCCCCCGTACCGATCAGCCCCTCGGTCTCGAAGGCCTGCACGGTTGCCGCGCCGAGATGCTCGGCCTCGGCGTCGAGCAACCGGCCATAGGGACCGCCGACACAATAGGGCCGCAGCGCCTGCTTCAGATCGTTGGATTGCAGCAGGACGGCGAGGCCGGTGATGGTGCGCTCGTTCACCGGGGCGGAGGCCAGCGAGGTCAGCGCCGTCCAGATGTATTCCTTCACCTCCGGCGTGATGGTCACGCCTTCGCGGGTAAGGATCGTGACGATCCAGTCGGCTGCCCAGGCGCGCTCAGGGACATCGTGAATGCCGGCGAGCGGTTGAAGGGAAACGCTGTCGTCAGCGTCCCCGCTCAGACCGCCGCCAAGATCGTGCCAGTCCCCGCCCATCGCGAGCGCCGCCGCACGGATCGAGCCGCCGAAATCGAAGGCGAAAACCTGAGCGCCCAGATACCGGCGGAACTGCAGGGCCATCAGGGCGAGTAGGACGGACTTGCCCGCGCCCGTTGGGCCGACAATCAGGGTGTGGCCGACGTCGCCGACGTGAAGGGAAAGCCGGAACGGGGTCGAGCCTTCGGTCTTGCCGAAGAGCAGTGGGGGCGCTGCAAAATGCTCGTCCCGTTCCGGCCCCGCCCACACCGCTGAGAGCGGGATCATATGGGCGAGATTGAGCGTGGAAATCGGAGGCTGGCGGACATTGGCATAGACATGCCCGGGCAAGGAGCCGAGCCAAGCGTCCACAGCGTTGATTCCTTCTGCCATCGCCGTGAAGTCGCGACCCTGGATGACCTTTTCGACGAGTCGGAGTTTTTCGGCGGCGATCCTGGGGTCGTCGTCCCAGACTGTCACGGTCGCGGTGACGTACGCTTGTCCGGCAAAATCCGCGCCGAGCTCTTGAAGCGCCAGATCGGCATCAGCGGCCTTGTTCGACGCATCGGTGTCAACGAGAGCCGATGCCTCGTTGGTCATGATCTCCTTGAGGATCGATGCGATCGACTTGCGCTTGGCGAACCATTGCCGTCGGATCTTGACCAGCAACTTGGTGGCGTCGGTCTTGTCTAGCATTACCGCCCGCGTCGACCAGCGATAGGGAAAGGCAAGCCGGTTGAGTTCGTCTAGAATTCCGGGCGTTGTCGCAGTCGGAAAACCGACAATGGTGAGGACGCGCAGATGGGAAGCGCCCAAACGCGGTTCCAATCCGCCAGTCAGAGGCTGATCGGCCAGGAGTGCGTCCAGATACATCGGCGTTTCTGGCACGCGAACGCGGTGACGTTTGGTCGAGATGCAGCCGTGCAGATATGTCAAGGTCTCGGCATCACCGAGCCACTCGCATTCCGGCATGAAGCCGTCGACGAGTTGGATCACGCGGTCAGTGCGGTCGATGAAGCCGCGCAGAATTTCGCCCGCATCGACGCCGGTTTGCTCTCGACCCTCATAGAGCCAGCTTTCGGCACGCGCCGCATCTTCAGCCGGCGGCAGGTATAGGAAGGTCAGGAAGTAGCTGGACTCGAAATGTGTGCCATCTTCTTCGAAGCCTGCTTTGCGTTCTGCATCGATCAGGGCCGATGCGGCATCCGGAAAGCGGCTCGATGGATAGATCGCTGCGGTGTGTCGCTGCGCCTCAACGAAGATTGCCCAGCCTGAACCAAGGCGGCGGAAGGCGTTGTTGAGGCGACTTGCTACGGCCACCAGTTCGGCGGGAACGGCGCTGTCGAGATCCGGTCCACGAAATCGCGCGGTTCTCTGGAAGGAGCCGTCCTTGTTCAGCACCACACCGTCGTGGGCCAATGCTGCCCATGGCAGAAAGTCGGCGAGGCGGGTCGAGGTGCGGCGATATTCTGCGAGGTTCATCATGATGGTAGGACTCCTCAAACGCCGAGGTGACCGGGGATGCGCAGATGGCGGCGCACCACATCGACGAACATCGGATCGCGTTTAGCTGCCCAAACGGCAGCGAGGTGCCCGAGCAGCCCGAGCGCGATGCCGACCAACCAAAGTCGCAGGCCGAGGCCGAGAGCGGCGGCAAGCGTTCCGTTGACGATCGCGATTGAGCGCGGAGCGCCGCCGAGCAGAATGTGCTCGGTCAGCGCCCGGTGGACCGGCACGACGAAGCCCGGCACATCGGCCAGGTTTTCAAATGAGCCAGCCATCAGACGAGTACTCCGCCGCCAAAGCTGAAGAAGCTCAGGAAGAATGAGCTGGCAGCAAATGCTATAGAGAGACCGAAGACGATCTGGATCAGCTTCCGGGCGCCCCCAGAACTGTCGCCAAAGGCGAGCGTCAGGCCGGTGACAATGATGATGATCACTGCGATGATCTTGGCGACCGGGCCTTCGATGGATTGAAGGATGGATTGCAGCGGTGCTTCCCACGGCATGGATGAGCCGGAGGCATGGGCTGCAGGCGCCAAGAGCAAGGTCGCGTAGGTAACAGCGGCGGCCGTCGCGATGTGGCGGCGGATACGCAATGAGCGGCGGATCATTATAATTCTCCTGTTGGACTTGAGGAATGGGCTGCGGGGCTGACGCGGTAATCGCCGTCGGTGCCGAGGCCATGGACGCGGGCGAGCTCGGAAAGGCGGCGCAGGGATCCGCGGCCCGACAGCACGGCGACAAGATCGATGGTCTCTGCGATCAGTGCGCGGGGCACCGTGATGACGGCTTCCTGAATTAGTTGCTCGAGGCGCCGCAGCGCGCCGATGCCGGTGCTGGCATGGATGGTGCCGATCCCGCCGGGGTGGCCGGTTCCCCAGGCCTTCAGGAGATCAAGAGCTTCAGGGCCGCGCACTTCGCCGATCGGAATACGATCGGGCCGCAGACGTAGGGATGACCGGACGAGATCGGAGAGCGATGCCACGCCATCCTTCGTCCGCATGGCCACAAGGTTCGGCGCGGCGCATTGCAGCTCACGGGTGTCCTCGATGATGACGACCCGGTCCGAAGTCTTGGCGACTTCGGCGAGCAGCGCATTTGTGAGGGTGGTTTTGCCAGTCGAGGTGCCGCCCGCGACAAGAATATTGGCGCGAGAGGCGACGGCCTGCCGCAGCATCTCGGCCTGGTCGGCATCCATGATCCCGGCGGCGACATAATCGTCGAGGGTGAAAACGGCGACGGCGGGTTTGCGGATCGCAAAGCTCGGGGCAGCGACAACAGGGGGTAGAAGGCCTTCGAACCGCTCTCCCGTTTCGGGGAGTTCGGCTGAGACACGAGGAGCGCCGGAATGCACTTCGGCGCCGACATGGTGCGCCACCAGACGGACGATCCGTTCGCCATCCGCAGGTGACAGGCGCTCACCGGTATCGGCGAGGCCTTCGGAAAGCCGGTCGATCCAGAGCCGGCCGTCAGGATTGAGCATCACCTCGACGATCGACGGGTCTTCCAGAAACCGGGCGATGGCGGGGCCGAGGGCGGTGCGCAGCATGCGCGCGCCCCGCGTGATCGCCTCAGATTTCCGGTGATTTTCCGCCATGTCGTCCCCTTGCGTTCAGGGACCGTTCGGCAAGCCCTGGATCGGGGACGATTAAAAGAGCCAGAAATTAGGCTGATTCAACAAGTGTTTGGTGTCGTAGTAGTGTAGCGTGCAAATACAGGAGAAAGGCGGGATGCTCCTTTTGCCGAGGTAGCAATAACGTCCGGGTATTGCGCGAATCATGCAACGATGGAGGATCCTTATTCATGTCGTACATAACTTCTGGCAATGCACAGCATTAAGGCGACAGCCGGAAGTTTGCCGTCAATAGCGAGTATACCATGCCGAAATCGGCTGATGCGATCACCGAAGCATCTCAGGCCGGTAATGGTGTTCTTGAGGTTGGCAAGGAAAGCGGCGGTTCATCAGCCGGAAGGTGGCTTGAAATGTCAGTTTCGGGATTATCGCGACCAATATAGGGAACGCCATGCTGTTCAAGAGCCGGTTTCTCGACGGTATCAAGACGGGCAGGATAACGCTTTCCTTTTCCTGCAGCAGGCTTGCGGCTAGGGCGAGGCCGAAAAAGGGTTGGAGCAATTGTAGTTGTCCCACGGCAGCTATGCCACCCTGCGCCAGTCCGCGATACCAGAACACGAAGCCAATCAACATGCTGAACAGCGATACATAGGCGAGTGAGGCCCAGGCCGCACCGCTGATGCTCGCAAGCGATGGCGGCATGGTGAATACCGTCAGGATCAGCATAATCGGCAAGGACAGGACGGGCGCCCAGGAAATCACCTGCCAGCCGCCAAGCTGACGCGACAGCTTAGCACCTTCAGCATAGCCAAGGCCGCATACGATGATCGCGGCCAGCATGAGCAGGTTGTCAGTGGGAGAGCCGGTAATTCCTTGCGACAAGGCGAATCCTGCGACGAGGGCGCTGCCGAGACAGGAGAAAAGCCAGAAGGCAGGGCGTGGACGCTCGCCGCCTCGCAGAACCCCGAAAATCGCCGTCGCCAGCGGCAACAAGCCGATGAAGACGATGGAGTGAGCGGAAAAGCTGAGATACTCGGCAACCGCAAGTGTCTGAACCAATGCGGTCATGGGGATGCTGATGCGGCCACGTAAAAGCAAAGGCGCGGGTGTGGCTTCCGACTCTCTGCTGTTTCGTCTGCGCCGCATGGGGTTGTGCCTAGCCCGATATGGAGCCTCACCCGTAACGGCTGAACACCAGCGCCGCGTTGACGCCGCCGAACCCGAAAGCGTTGGACAGAACATGATCGACCTTGGCCGGGCGTGCGCCATAGGAAAGCAGATCAAATCCTTCCGCGTCCGGCATTGGTTTGTCGATATTGAGGCTTGCCGGAAGTATCTGGTTCTGAATTGCGAGAACCGAATAGACCGCCTCTATCGCGCCTGCGGCCCCGAGCATGTGCCCGGTCGCTGATTTGGTCGATCCAACGGGCGTGTTCCTCTTGCCTGCTCCAAAGACCTTTTCCAACGCGGCCAGTTCAGCAGCATCGCCAACCGGCGTGGAGGTTGCATGAGCGTTGACATAGCCGATGGCATCGCTATCGATTCCAGCCATCGCGAGTGCGATTTCCATCGCCCTTGCCGCCTCACGCCCATCGGGCCATCCGGCCGTGACATGATGGGCGTCGGTTGTGGTGCCGTATCCTGACAAGATTGCCAGCGGACGCGCGCCGCGCCGCGCCGCGTGGCTAAAGCGTTCGATAACCAGCATGGCGGCTCCTTCAGAGAGCACAAAGCCATCGTGGTCGGCATCGAAGGGTCGTGAAGCCCGATGAGGTTCGTCGTTGAAGTTGAAGGAGAGCGCCTTTGCAGCGGTGAACCCGCCAATAGCAACAGGATCGACGCACGCCTCCGTGCCGCCACACAAAGCGATGTCGGCCTCGCCGGTGCGGATCAGCCGGAGGGCATCGCCAATCGCCTGCGCGGATGCGGCGCAGGCCGTAACCGGCGCACCAGCAGGTCCGTGAAAGCCAAAACGGATGGCGATTTGCCCGGTTGCGAGGTTCGGCAGAAACGACGGCACCACGAACGGAGAAAGGCGGCGCACCCCTTCGGTGCGGATGGTCTCGGCCGCACCCGTGATCGCCGGAACACCGCCCACCCCGGTTCCGATGACCGTGGCTGTGCGTATCCTGTCCTCGGCGCTTTCTGGATGCCAGCCCGCCTGATCCAATGCTTCTCGTGCGGCAGCCATCGCATAGTGAATGAACAGATCGGTTCGGCGCAAATCCCGTGGGTCCATTACCGTTTCCGGGTCAAAGCCTTCGGCGTCTTCCGCCTGGCTGGGCACAAGGCCCGCGATCCGGCATTTCCATCCATCCGTCTCAAAGCGCGTGTTCGTCCTGACGCCGGATTGTCCCGCGATAAGCCTTTTCCAGTTCGTGGCGACGCCGGCCCCGAGGGGAGACACCGCGCCAAGCCCGGTTATGACAATAGGTTCATGCATCGAACGCCCTCATGTGTATATACACACCATATAGCACATGAGTGGGTTTAGGCAATCCCGTAGGTTCTCGCGCCGCCTATAGGTGTTTGGCGACTCGAAGGTAGGTCTCGGCATCCTGATCCGAGAGACCTTCCATGAGTTCGGACTGGGCTTGCTGCCATTCCGGCAGAAGGCGATCCAGCACCGTGTCTCCCGACTCTGTCAGTTCACAAAGGCGAGCGTTGCCGACCGCACCCGAGACACGCCGCACAAGCCCCTTGCGTTCAAGAAGATCGAGGTTCCGTGTCAGGCTCGTGCGATCCAAAAACACCCGCTGCGCCAGCGTCGCGACCGGCTCGCCCGGATAGAAGCGGATCGCTGCGAGTAGCCAGAATTGCTGAGCCGTGACGCCGAACGGTTTCAGCTTCGCATCATACCGCCGCAGCAACGTGCGGGCGGCTGCGATGGTGTTCAGAACGAGGCACTTCGAGAGGTCGTTAGGTAAAGTCATGCCGAACGTTACCATAACCCGCGCTGGCTAAGTCAATCGGTGTCGATGATGGCGTCTCGATGTTCGCATGTAGGCATCCGCTACTCTATCTAAAATCAGCCAAAAACAAGGTATTTTTAGACAATAGTTCCTATAGAAACCGAGCAACACCAATGGTTTGATGGGACCAGCGGCGCTATGGGGGGCAAAAATGGGGTACCATTCGTGGCGCACCTAAACAGTGTGCAGACAACGATATTTTCTAGAACATCAGCGACGTAGCGCCATCATCTTGGAATCTGTCGCGAAAATCCCAAAACCTGCGACACCAGAAACTCAATCGAGCGATGCGCCCTCATCGGGAAGGCTGTGGTCAACCATTCTGGGGTCAGTTCGCATCTAGTTTTAGCTCGAACCAATCCCGCCTTCTGTGCAACGCCGCGCTCCCCGCCGAAAAGGCGTTCCTCGCCACTTTAGGGTCCGCCATTGCATAGGCTACGGCGCGATCCGGCCGAAGCTCCTTCTTCGCCTTTCGGCCTCACGGGCCAGCAAGGACCTTCTCTGACAACTTGCGGGACGGCTTTCCCACGAATGCTGAGTTAGCTTCTGTCATTCAGGGACATCACCGGCAACATCATCGGGAATTTCACGCAGAAAGCTCTGTCCCTTCTGAAGGCGCACGCCGAGGGTCTCGATGAAGCCCTCGTAGCGTTCCCGGCCTTTGGCCTGAGCGGCAGCGTGCGCATCGCTTGGCAAGGGCGGTGTGATGGTCAGCCAGAAGCGAACGAACAGCGCCACGGTTTCGGCGGTGACGCCAAGGTCGCGTTCGATCCGCTGGACCTGCCTGGAAAGTCTGTCCATGCGGCGCGCGAAAGCGGCCTCGCGCCGGTCGGCGTTGTCGGGTGAAAGAAAGGACGCAACGGCCGCTTCGACGATCGCTGAGCGCGAGATGCTCTTGCGCTCAGACAGGTCTCTGATCTGCTCGATCATCTCTACAGGCAAGGTGAGGTTAAGGCGGTCACGCATGGTCACAGATCCATATTGTCGTTGGGGTTCATCGACACCTGCCGGGCGATGCCGGTCATCTGCCGGCGCAGAACCTGGCGCTGGCGGGCGGCGTCTTCCGGTTCGTCATCTAGTAGGACAGAAAATTCCTCGGACGGGTTCGGATCTCTCGTCTCTTTGACGATGGCGACGTGATCCGGCAGTTCCGGCTCGCGGCGCAGTCCGCTGTTGGCGGCATCCTTTTCCGTCTTCTGGATTTCAGCGAGCAGACGAGCATCCGGCGCTTGCGGTTTCAATTCCGTCCAGGCGTCTTTACGGGTGGTTCGTCGGGTCTTGGCCGGATCGGGTGGGGGCAATACGCGCTCGTTGAAGCGTCTGTCCTCGTAGTATCGGGCCTTCTTCGCCCGAACGGGCGGCGTTGCCGCCAGCATGACGATTTCATCGTCGGGCGGGAGCTGCATGATCTCGCCAGGAGTGAGGAGCTGGCGCGCGGTTTCCGAGCGCGAGACCATCAGATGCCCGAGCCAGGGCGATAGGCGATGCCCGGCATAGTTCTTCATCGCCTTCATCTCGGTGGCGGTGCCGAGCGCATCGGAGACGCGCTTCGCCGTCCGTTCGTCGTTGGTGGCGAAGGAGACACGCACATGGCAGTTGTCGAGGATCGAGTTGTTGGCGCCGTAAGCCTTTTCGATTTGGTTCAGCGACTGGGCGATGAGGAATGCCTTGAGCCCATAGCCTGCCATGAAGGCCAGAGCGCTCTCGAAGAAGTCGAGACGGCCGAGGGCCGGAAATTCGTCCAGCATCATCAGCACGCGATGCCGACGCTCCTTGGTGTGAAGGTCTTCCGTCAGGCGCCGCCCGATCTGGTTAAGGACAAGGCGGATGAGCGGCTTGGTCCGCGAAATGTCAGATGGTGGCACGACTAGGTAAAGCGTGGCCGGTCGGTCGTCCTCGATGAGGTCCGCGATGCGCCAGTCGCAGCGGCTTGTCACCTCGGCGACAACAGGATCGCGATAGAGGCCGAGGAACGACATGGCGGTGGACAACACGCCGGAACGTTCATTGTCGGATTTGTTGAGCAACTCGCGCGCCGTGGATGCGATGACCGGATGCGGGCCTTTTTCGCGGAGATGCGGCGTGGTCATCATCGCCGCCAGTGTCGTCTCGATCGGGCGCTTAGGGTCGGACAGGAATCCCGCGACACCGGCGAGCGTCTTGTCCTTCTCGGCATAGAGGACGTGGAGGATCGCACCAACCAGCAGCGAGTGGCTTGTCTTCTCCCAGTGGTTGCGTTTTTCCAGCGAACCTTCCGGATCGACCAACACGTCGGCGACGTTCTGTACGTCGCGCACTTCCCATTCGCCGCGGCGCACCTCGAGCAGGGGATTGTAGGCGGCTGATTTGACGTTGGTCGGATCAAACAGAAGCACGCGGCCGTGCTTTGAGCGGAAGCCGGCGGTGAGCTGCCAGTTCTCGCCCTTGATGTCGTGAACGACAACTGAGCCCGGCCAGGTCAGGAGGGTCGGGACGACGAGTCCGACGCCCTTGCCGGATCGCGTCGGCGCAAAGCACAACACATGCTCCGGACCATCGTGGCGGATGTAGTCGCGGTCGAGCTTGCCGAGCACTACGCCATCCGGGCTGAGCAAACCCGCAGCCTTGATCTCCTGTGGGTTTGCCCATCGTGCCGAACCATAGGTCTCGATGTTCTTGGCTTCACGGGCACGCCATACCGACATGCCGATGGCGACAGCGATAGCGATGAAGCCGCCGGATGCTGCGATCATGCCACCTTTGGCGAAGATATCTGGGGCGTAGGCGTCGAAGAAGTACCACCACCAGAAGATGGCGGGCGGATAATAGAAGGGCATATCGCCGAACGCGAACCAGGGTGTCCCAAGCTGCGCCTGAAACCCGAGCTGCCAGGCAACATATTGTGTGGCTCCCCAGGTGGTGAACAGCACGATCAGGAAGACGATGAGTATTTGGCCCCAGAGGATTTTGGTTGCGGACATTATCGTGGTCCTTGTCTGTTGGGGTTGAGGGTCACAGGCCAAGCGCGCGCTGGCGGCCGAGGCTCCAGTCGATCCCTCCGCCGCTTTTGGCGACGCCGACGATGTGCTGGCCGAGTTTCTTTTCCAGCGGCGGGGTCCAGGGGACGAGCTGGAAGCCAAGTCCGTTGTCGATCATGGCGAAGCGGCCGGAGGAGAGGGCGAGCCGCTGGCGGTAGATGCCGGTGACGTGCTCGCCGGCCTGCGCTTTCTGGAAGGCGAGCCCGGTTTCGGTGGCCAACTTTGCCCCAACGGCATCTAGCTCGCGCTGGCGCAGGGTATTGAGAAGATCGCGCTGCAGGATGATACGCTGATCTTGGCGGCGGGCGAGGCCTTCCTCGGCCAGATGCTCAGCGCGTGCCTGCATCGCCTCGCGGACCTCGCTTCCGAAGCCGCCGGCGGACATGGGCATTGGCTCGCGTTCGACCAGGCGATGATCGAGCCAGGTGGCGCCGGGCGCGGTGATTTGCCGGTTGAGGTCGAGATCGGATCTGTTGGCGAGCACAAGTGTCGGGCGGTCATCATCGGGGCCGCCGAAGCGCCTGACTTCCACGATGCCGCCGATGGCAGGGGAATGCTCGAAGGCCTCGATGCCGCGGAAGCGTACATGATGGGCGCGGCCGTCGGTGGCATCGATGACGGCGTAGGCTTCGCCGGTGAGTTCGTCGTGCAGGCCGCGATCCACGAGCCGGCCCATGACGGGCGAGCCTGCCGTGCCATCGATCACATAGTCGGTGAAACCGCGATCCTGTCCGCGCTCTGTGAAGGCACGGTGCATGGTTTTGATGATGTCGCCGCGCATGCCGAGATCGCGCAGGGATTTTTCCGCCTCGAGGCCTACCATCCATTCGCCGGGACTGGCGGGCGCGGCGAGGCCCATCTTCTCCAGATGCTGAAGTCGCCCGACCATGAGACGGCGTAACGATGGATCGGACACGCCGGGCGCCTCCGGCCGCAGATCGATCAAGCCGGTTTCGTCGGCGGCGAGGCGGATCTCGACATCGAGGCGGGTCCAGCGTTCTGCCGTGACTTCCTTTTCCAGCGCGCTGCGGATCTCGTGCTCGGGTTTGGGGCCGAGTTCGATGGAGACCAGATCCTCGGCGCGGGAGCGCAGGCCGCGGCTGATATAATCGCGTGAGATCACCAGATCGGCGCCGGTCTGGTCGACACCGCGCACGATAAGATGGACGTGGGGATTGTCGGTGTTCCAGTGATCGACGGCCGCCCAGTCGAGTTTGGTGCCGAGGTCGGATTCCATCTGCCGCGCAAGGTCACGGGTGAACTCGCGCAGATCGGTCATGTCGGCCGCGTCTTCAGGCGAGATGATGAAGCGGAAATGGTGCCGGTCGTCTTTGCACCGATCAGAGAAGGCGAGATCGTCAGCGCGCTCGTTCTCGGCGTCAAACATCACGCCTTTCTCTCCGTCCCGGCTCACGCCCTCGCGCTTGAGGTAGGAGAGGTGGGCTGACAGGGGCGCCGAGCGAAACGACTTGCCTTGATGGCGGACGACGCGGGCCTTCACTACGACACGGCGGGAAGAGCTGAACAGACGGTTGCGGCTGAAGCTGCCGCGGCCGCGGCCGAAAGTCGAGCGGCCATAACCGGAAGCGCGCTTGCCGGAGGCCGACGGCGAAGCGACATGCCCAGACTTCTTCGCGGCGCGCAGCACCTGGTTGATGAAGCTCTTTGGCTTGCCGGCACGGGGGCTCTTGATGCGCCCAGGACGGACGCGGAATTCGCTGTCGCCCTCGCTCATGACGCAGCTCTCGCAAGCCAAAAGCAGGAGGCGTGCATAAAGGGGTCTTGAAATTGCTTGAAAAAACCGTGCAGCATGCACGCGACCGACCGCCATGCACGAAAAAACGCCAGTCTCGTCAGAGACTTACAGAGTTTCGGGCATGGCCTTTTATCTCGCCGTCCTTCTGTCGTTCCTTCCTGCTCTCCCCCCAATTCCACACAGCCCTCTCCAGACCACGCCACGCTGCGCCAGACCACGAGACTCTTCATGGCCGGTCTCCATCACCGGGCCGAGCGACAAACAGGTCGCCAGATTGCAGTGCATCGGCGGGGTCAGCGTGCCCGGCCTGCGCAGCGGCCATGCCGTTGGAGTGCTCGGCTTGCGACGGTTGCCTTGCATCCGAAGTGCTGAAAGACGGCGTGACGAAGAGCGGTGCTTGGCGCCATGCGTTCGGATTGGAGGTGGCGACGACGGTTTTTCCTCGCGTCGCCGGTGCAAGTTCACCGCCACCGACAAGGGGCGCGAGGGTCGCGACATAGGCGCGGGTTTCCGCCGGAAGGCGACGGCCTGCGAGGTATTCATCGTAGCGTCCGGGACCGGCATTATAGGCCGCCAGAAATCCCGGCGAACCGTAGCGATCGTGCATTTCGCGCAGATAAGCGGTGCCTGCGAGGATGTTGTCGCGGGGATCGTATGGGTCACGGCCGAGGCCATAACGGATACGCAGCTCCGCCCAGGTATCAGGCATGACCTGCATCAGGCCCATCGCGCCCGCAGACGATATTGCGCGCACATCGCCGGCGCTTTCGACGCGGCGAACGGCGCGTATCCAGTGCTCGGGGATGCCGAAACGCTGCGAAGCTTCGGTAACGAAACCGGCATGCGGATCGGCGACTGAGGACCTGATGTGCGGGGCGCTTTGCGCCTGCACCTCGACCGACGGCGTTGCAGAAAGGCAGAGGCCGGAAAGGAGAAGAGGGATGATGCGCCGGGCAGCGCGAGGCCGCCAGGCTAACATCAGTGGTACGGGGTTCGGACGAAGGATTCGCATGATCTATTCCCGTTCGCCGCGCTTTTGCGGACGGTTCCAGTGTAGGGACCATGAGGTTGCATCCGCGCCGTTCTGGAACAGGCGCGCGCGGATCGGCTGTGGGAAGGTCGGATCATCGATGAGCAGCGATAGATACTCGCCGGCCTTCTCGCTGGTCTCCGTCCAGGCCGCCCCGATCTCTGGCGCATTGTCGTCAGCGCCATGGTGGACCCGGTAGTTCGGTGCGTTCTCCACTTCCGAGGGTTCGACAGGGAGAATGGTGATTTCACGGTAGAGGGTGAGCGTATGAATGCGGCCCGTGAAACCAAATTCTTCGCGCGTGAATTCGCCGATTTGCGGCATGGCGATGTCCTTTCATCGTGCGGTGGGGATGGGATCGGCGGGCGTTACGCGCGCCGAAGGCGTGACGCTCACCGCGTTGGCGTCCGCCATTCGAAGCGGCCTTCGCCGTCATTGTCGGTCCACAGCGGAACCGCGCGACCGATGATCGAACTGGAAGGAATCGAGCCGAAATACCGACCGTCGAGGCTGTCGGGCACCTCCCAGTTCATCAGGAAAATCTCGCTGTCCGCGATCACGCGGCAGCCCTGCCAGACGGGCAGTGGTCGGCCAATGCGGTCGTGTTCGAGCGCCGTTCCCATCTCCACGTCATCGACCGTGATGAGGAGATTCATGCGGCACACGGTCTGTCCGGGCAGGCCCAGAACGCGCTTCAGGAGTGGCGTTCCGCGCGGCAGATAGCCGCCATCTGTCAGGAAGGTGGCGAGCGGTTCGGGCGCATCGACCGCAACCAGTTCGGTCACATCGAGGCCATCGGCCGGTTCGACGGTATAGAAGCCGATCGGCGCGCTGGCGGATGCGTTCCAAATTAGCTTCGGCCCGTTGGATACGAACGACAGCCCAGCAACGGCGAGCACGGAGAAATACGTCGTCATGACGTAGCCGAAGCGGGTCATGGAGCGATCCTCCGGCGCTTCAACCAGGCCCGATGCTGGTCGTGGCTGTAAGCGCGCGGTTGATGGCCGGCGGTCAGGCGGTTGTGGACGTGCCGCCAATAGTCGGGCGCTGCATCGGCAGGGGCGATGCCCATCGCCTCGATGGCGTCGACCAGGTGCAGCACAGTCTCGACTTTTGGCCAGCCTTCGATCTTCAGCAGAATGTCGCCGCCGGGACGCACGAAGGGCAGTGTCTGATAGGCCTCACCGGGTGCAATTGCGCGCACGATGTCGATGCGCGAAATGATCGTGCCGAAGTCGTTCGAAGCCCAGCGGACGAACGCGAAGATCGTGTCTGGCTGAAACGAAAGGATACGACGACGACGATCAAGGATTGTTTCGCGCGTATGCTGGCCGAACCTGATCCAGTATTCGATCTTCTTTTCGATCCACGTCAGTTCGACGTGGGTCAGGTGGTCTGGTGATACGGGCAACGGCACTGCGCTGCCGCGCATGCGGGAGGCCGCAGTGCCGGTCATGAAGGATCTCCTGAAGGTGGCGGGAATTCGCGCGCGAGCAGATCGCGCAGCATTTCCGTGACGGTTGTACCGCGCTCGAATGCGGTGATCTTGATGCGCCCGCGCAGCTCGGGCGTGATGTCGATGGTCAGTCGGGCGGTAAAGCCAGCGTCGCGAGACGGTAGAGACGGCGTCGCTTCCAGCGACTTGATCCAGCTTTCCGGATCAGCAGGACGCGCTGCAAAGCTACGCTTGCGGGGCTGGCCGGTCATGGCGCCAACCTCCGCACTTCGGCGGCGAGGGCTGCGATCTCGCGGGCGGCCGTGCTGTCATGGTTGGCTTCGATGACCAGGCGGCCAGACTGCGCCATGTCGGCGAAGGCGACACGCTGGCCGACGGTCGAAGTCAGCAAGGGCGGATCGTGATCCGCAAGCGTCTCGGCCGTCTCACGGGCGATGACGGTGCGGGCGCCGCAGCGGTTGAGGACGAAGCGGGCGACCAGCTGCGGGCGATAGATGCGCGCCTCGTTCAGAAGCGCCAGCATCTCGGCTGAAGCCCATCCGTCGAGCGGCGATGGTTGCACCGGGATCAGCACAAGATCGGCGGCGAGGAGAGCAGAGCGCATCAACCCGGCGACACGGGGCGGACCGTCGATGATGACATGATCGACATCACGGGCCAGCTCGGGCGCTTCCCGGTGCAGCGTGTCACGCGCAAGACCTACAATGCCAAACAGGCGTGGCAGGCCCTCGCGTGAGCGCTGCTGTGACCAGTCTAGTGCCGACCCCTGCGGATCGGCATCGATCAGGGTGACGCGCTTGCCTTTGGCCGCCCATTGACCGGCGAGATGTAGAGCGAGCGTCGTCTTTCCAACGCCGCCTTTCTGATTGAGGAGCGCGACAATCATTCCGCCCCTCCCGGCTCTTTGCCAAAGGAGAGTTTCAGGTTGTCGGAAGAAGACCGGTCAAGAAGGCCGGCTTCAAGGAAAGCCGGAGCAGAGGTGGAGTTTTCTCGGACTGATTTATTGGCTTTTTCAGGCCGGTCAGCGATGTTTTCCACATCGCGCGCGCGCTCTTCAGAGTTAGATTCTTGGTTAGACTCTAAGTTAAGGGCCGGATTTTGTGTTTTATTGTCGTAGGTTATGCCCGTTTTGGGTTCCCGATAGCACGAGCCCCCGGTTCCCGATAGCACGACACGTCGGGTTCCTGATAGCACGAGGCTATCCACAGATTGTCCACAGGGCGGTGACGGCTCAAAGGCGAGCAGATTGCGACCGCCGATTTCGGCCTCAAGGAAGAGCGTGTAGCCAGGCAATGGCTGGCGCCGGATGATGTCGCGCAGCTCGAAGGCGAAGCGCTTGAATGGCGACAGGCTGCCCGACTTCTGATGGAGATGTCGGAAGTCGAAGCGCCAGCCATTGCGCTGATGCCCGCCATGTTTGCGCACGATGCGGTAGAGCCAGCGGTCAAGGCCGCCGGTGAGATCGAAATAGGTGCGGTCGATCGTGAGGACGAGCGCGTCGTCGAGAACTGCGCGATAGAACCAGTCAGGCACGATCAGTTCGAGGCCCGCGGGCTTGCCGTAGCGGTCGGTGCGCTCCTGCCATTCGTTGATCCAGGAGAAGCGATGGCGGCGCCCTTCGGTCAGCTGGCGGATCGATGTCGCGACCGTCGTGGATTGCAAGCGATCCAGCGCTGCCTTCAGGCGCTGGTAATCGCGAAGCGAGACGCCACGACCGATAAAATTGAGGATTTCGTAGGGTGTGGCCGCCATGAGGCGCGAGGTGCGCAGGCCCTTGTCGCGGGCTTCAACGATCTGGCTCGCGGCCCAGATCAGGATGTCCGCATCCCAGATCGTGGCCATGCCATGATCGGGAACGGCTTCGACCCGGATCGAAACGCTACCGGCGACGAAATCGATTGGCGCGATTCGGTGAGATTTTGAGAGGGAGAAAAACGGATAGGCCATGAGATCCTGCGCGTCTCTTGGAGCGAAGTCGCCGGGGAGTGCGTGAAACAGATCGAGCTGTCCGCGCTCCGGGGATGGGCGATGTCGCGCCGTCATGATGAGGGGAACCGCGTGGATCAGCGGGCGTGACGGCTGGCATGGACTGCCGGCGTGGTCTCATGGCGCTTGGCCGGAAGGACGCTGCCGCGTGGATCGGACGTCGACGTGACGGCACCGCGCCCGGCCCAGGCCTGCAGCTCATCAATGGCGTAAACGACGCGACCGCCTAACTTGCGATAGGAGGGCCCCGTTCCGTAGGTGCGATGCTTTTCCAGCGTGCGAGCTGAGAGACTGAGAAACTCGGCGGCTTCCTTGGTGCGAAGGAAGCGGGGCGGGAGTGTCGCAAGATCGGATTTCATGGTGGCCTCCGTGGGGTTCTCTGGAGCCGCCGGTGTTCGGCGGTGGACGAGGGCCACGATGGCGGAGAACAATTGGCTGGGGGGAGTGCGAACTTGAGGTGGCCAAAATCGCACACCCCGGGTCGTGATAAAGGTCAGTTGCGGCGGCGGTGGCGTAAGAGCTTGCGATATCCGCCATTGATCATGGCGAAGCCATCCTTGACCAGATCAAGGACCGCGTCGCGTAAAGCGGATGTTTTCCAAGGTTCGGCCGCGACCCGTTCGACTCCGAAAATGACTTCGGCAATTTCGCGATAGTCGGCGTGGTTCATGCGACCATCGACGGCGCGCAGCATGTTTTTCAGTCGGCGGCGCTGCTGAGCGGTCATCCGGGTGTCGGGTGGCACCTTGTGGCCGTGTAGCTTTCGCCATAGTCGAGACAGAGCGTCGATCCTGTCGAGGCCTACGGCATCAAGGGGAACGTGGGCGCTGATCGGTTGGCCGGGCTGAAGGCTATCAAGCAGGATCAGATGTATGTGTCCTGTGCCGGCTTCGTAAGACAAGTGCAGTCCGTCGATAGCAGGCTGTGAACTTGAAGGATGCAGATCCGACGAAAAACGCGGATCGGTAAGGACCATCTCTGGCGATGGCCCAATATGCAGGGCGCTAGTGTTGGTTTCAGCCGTCCAGAAGACGTTTTGTTGGAGACCGGTTAGGCTGGGCCGCGCAAGGAAATCGCAACCCCCACCCGGAAGAAATGCGTGCAACCTCATGAGGTTGCTTTGCTGAACCGACAGACGCTAGGAAGTCCTTCTGATAGAGGGGGCTACGGCGCAAGCACTCCCATGCAAGATTGTTGGCATCGACCTCGTCCATGAAGTCATATTGCGTTGATGTCCGCCATTCTCTTGTATCGGGTACCATTAACAACTTCCCGTACTGACTGAATACACGTCTGCCGGAATTGATTGCGGGGATTAGAGAGCCTGCATAGATCAGGAAAGAGCAACAGGTGTTGTCGTTGCGGCAACGGCCCCAGCTAATTCGGCAACCCACGGCGTAACTGGCGGTAGCCGTGCTGGGTCATCCAGTGAGCGCGAGCGAGGTGGCTGTCATGAACACGACGTGCCCGCTCGGGTTCGCTGTCAGGGCAGATTTGAAAGAGGATTTCGACGGCTTCCTGCCAGGAGGCGCCGTCGTTCTCGGCATCGAGGAGTCGCATATAGAGTTTAATGTGCTGGCGGTCATACTCGGTGAGCGCTGGGCCTTCAGGGGCTTGATCGATATAATCGAGTTTCGTCATCGAGAGCGCTGCTGTGCTCTTTATTTAGGTTGATATTTGAATTGGATTGGTATCACGATAATGTGACGCAAAAAAAGGTCTCTGCGGCGCCAGTAAGACGACGGCAATCAAAGCTAGCCACGTTTCGCAGATTCCTGCCCATCGACAATCATCACTCCTTCGTTGCGCCCCGAATTTATGAAGACAATGCCTTCGGCTTCGAGCGCCCTGCGTATCTGATCGCTGGTGCTTTCGAACACGCGCATTCCTATCGCCGACTCCATGCGCTTAAGCGCGGTCAGCGATACTTTGGCCTTGTCCGCGAGCATCTCCTGCGTCCAGCCGAGCAATGCGCGCGCGGCCCGTGTTTGTCGGGCGGTGATCATGCATGATCACCTCCCACCAGCTCAGTCCTTCACGCCAGAACTACGGCTATTATAGTCGTAGTTTTCCAGAAAGGCGACCTGAAATCGCTGTTCTGCGCAGCAAAGTCCGGGAATGTGCAGGGAGTGATTCGTTCGCGGCAACAGCGCAATACGAGGTAAAAAAGAAGCCCGGCGGCTCTTGCCGCCGGGCTCTCCGGCTCCCGCTCAGAACGGGATGTCCTCGTCGTCAATGAACTTGCCTTCGCTGTTTTCGGTCTGCTTCACCCGGCTAAGGAAGTCTACTGTCTCGGCGATGATTTCGCAGCCGTAGCGATCGACGCCCTGTTGGTCGGTCCATTTGGTGTAATGGATGCGGCCGCGGACCAGAACCTTCATTCCCGTGCTGCAATGTTCGTCGATGGTCTTGCCGAGGCCGTTGAATGCGGTGATGCGGTGCCATTCGGTGTCCTGAACCCGGTGGCCGTTTTCGTCGCGGACGACCTTGCCTTCGGAGTAGCGGGGACGCGAGGTGGCGAGGGTGAAGTGGGTGATCTTGGTGCCGCCCTGGGTCGAGCGGGTTTCTGGGGTCTGACCGATGTTGCCGGCGAGAATGACGATGTTCTGCATTTTAGTGCTCCGTTGCTTCCGTCCGAGGGACCGTCCCTCCGACGAGACCCGGCCAAGTCCCGTCGGGAGACTCTGGCATCGACGCTTCAGCGGAGACTTGACCCCCAAGGCCCGGAGTGGTGCGGGCAGGCGCTTTGCGCCAACTCGGTACGGAGCTGCGGGGGTTGCTGGTGGAAACAGAACGGGCTTAGGGGATCAGTCAGTCGGAGGGATATGTCCTTCGGCGAAGCTTGCCTCGGAGCAATGTGCAGAACCTTCGTGTTTCCCGGCAATCTGGTGGCGTGACCAGTATCTGACCTGCGTTACTGGGGAGAAGTTCCACACGATGCTTTTCGCGCCGTGTCTCTTCTTACGGAGGGCATGGTTCCCGGAGACAGAGGCTGGCATTGGTGTGGCAGAAGGACTGCATCATTGACGCTACCGGCTGCACGGAGGATATGGGCAACGGGAGAGGTTCTGGATCGCCACCGCAGCCCGCCACGAACATGGCGACAAACAGCCTGACGATGCTGTCGCCTCACAGATTGGCGTCGACCGAGTTGTCGTCTGCGGGCCGAGAAGACCATCTGATGCGACAGGCAGCTTCGACGGAAAATTATGCGGTTCGGCTTTGAACGGGAGCCGGAGAGCCCGGCGGCCATTGCCGTTGGGGCTGGTCCCTGGAGAGCTTGTGCCTGCTCAAGTTGGAGATCAGCGTGAAAGGGCGCTTTCCCCGATGGCATTGAGGTTCAGCATGGCCGCAATACCGATGAACAGGCCGCCCGCGCCACCAAGCAAGTTGAGGGCGATGGTCGAGTCGATCGCATTCTTGGTGATGCCGTAAACGAGCGCGTAGCCAGCGATGGCGGCAGGGACGGCGAAGATCGCAAGCGCGACGAGCCGCAGGGCCGGATTTTTCGCGAAGGCCAGAACGGCGATGACTAATCCGATTGAGAGCAGCGCGGCGACGGTGGCTGCGAAGCCCGACATCAGGAAACCGCCTCCTGTTCCATAGACATGCTGAAATGCCGTGAGCCCGACCATAAATGGCAAGGCGTAGATAGCAAAATTGAAGGCAATCACGCAGAGCGCGATCGAGAGGGAGATGGCGAGCAGGATCAGCGTCATGGAAACCTCCACATGATCGATTGAGTGATCACGACAGGCTACCCGAGGATACGCTCCGCCTGCGACTATGCCAATTACCGTTGCTTCAATAAGTCGCTAGTTGAGCCAGATCAGTAGGTCGCCGTCAAGTGCTAGTGCTTGCTTCACCGGAATGTCGGTGACTGTCTGACCCGAGAAGTTTGGGTATTTACTTGGCGTTCGAGCGGCTCGCAGAGCCTGAAACGGAAAGCGCCCGGCTGCTATCAATTCGTGATTTCCGCAAATCAGAGGACGACAGAATATAATTCTAGCGCTTTGTTACATCCACCAAGACGTTTTTATGGAAATGCCGAAAAGCGCGCTTATCTTTGTGATGTAGCGATATGGAGAAGGCGATGATCAATGCTGGCGATTCCGGCGCGAGCTACACCATCAGAGATGGCCTCCGGACAGAGCACCGAGCGATTGCCGCGGCGGGCTACTGGGAGGCCTTCTCGCGTAAACTCCGCTATCCGCTAGGCCCAGAGAACAAGGCCCTTGTCTTTCTTGAACGGGTTTTCGACGCCGACCATGCCATCAGTGCGGTTTCACGGGACGGTGCCTTTCTGGGCGTTGCTGGCTTCAAGACACCGGCTGGCGCCTTTGTCGGTGGTGGTTTGGAGGAAATGGCCAAGGTCTATGGCTGGCTCGGCAGTGTCGCTCGAGGCTGGCTGATTGGCATTCTGGAACGAAAGTGCGAGCCCGGCACGCTGTTGATGGACGGAATCTTTGTGCGTCCGGAAGCTCGCAGCCTTGGTGTCGGGTCGGCGTTGCTCGAAGCGATAGAGCGTCGTGCCGTGGCGAACGGATTGAAGCAGGTTCGCCTGGACGTGATCGACGAGAACCCCAGGGCGCGGGTTCTCTATCAGTCGCGAGGCTTCGAGGCGCGATCCCACGTTTCGATGAGCGCTCTGAAACCTGTATTCGGATTTCGGTCTACGACGACGATGATAAAGACCGTCGGCTAATCTGGCCTCGATGACCGGCGGCGTTGCGGTCAAACGAGGCGCTTGATGACAGGCGGCGCTTTACGCGCCGCCGTCGAACTTCATGACCGGAATACCAAGCTTGCGGGCCTTGTCCGCGAGGTTCTCCTGAATACCCGTACCGGCAAAGACCATGACGCCCACGGGCAGGACGTTGAGCATGGCGTCGTTGCGCTTGAATGGCGCAGCCTTCGCATGCTTCGTCCAGTCGGGCTTGAAGGCAACCTGCGGAACTTTGCGATTGTCGGCCCATTTTGCCGCGATCAGCTCGGCGCCCTTCGGTGATCCCCCGTGCAGCAGCACCATATCGGGGTGCTTGGCGTGGACCTGATCGAGCTTGACCCAAATCATGCGGTGATCGTTGAAGTCGAGACCGCCCGTGAAGGCGACCTTGGGACCGGCTGGCAGCATCACCTCGGTTTCAGCCCGGCGCTTGGCGGCGAGGAAGTCCCGGCTGTCGATCATTGCTGAGGTCAGGTTGCGATGGTTGACCATCGATCCGGAGCGCGGCCGCCAGGCCGATCCGGTGTGGCGCTCGAATTGCTCGGCGGCGACGTCGCGGAAGAGTTCCATGCTGTTGCGCCGCTCAAGGAAGGTCTGCCCCTCTGCCGTCAAGCGCTCCAGCTCGACCGATTTCACCTCCGAGCCGTCCTGTTCCCTCTGGCCGCGACGTTGTGCCTGCTCGTTATCGTCGAGTTCGCGTTCGATCCGGGCGGTGGCGCGGTGGAAGAGATTGACGGTCGACCAGAGAAGCTCGTCAAGGTCGGGTTCGAGGCGGGTGTCGCCGAGGGTGACGATCAGGGCGTCGAAGATGTCGGCGACGGCGCCGGCGACGGCATTGCCTTCGGGAAGCGGCCTTGGGTCGGGTTCATCCTGAAACGGACGGTAGCCGTAGAGTTGGAGTTCGGTGAGGATGTGATCGGTAGGGGATGAGGTGTGCGGCGGCTCGAAGCCTGCGTCATCGTAGTCGGTCATCATGGTGTTCGCCCTTGTCGGATCGACCGCGCCCATCGCGGCCTTCGTGGCGACGAAAGCCGTCGAGCGGGCCGGACTGGCACCCGGAGCGCAGCGATGGGCCTGATGGCAAAGTCAGGCTATTTTGCTTCGCGCTGCAAAGGCGGGCTTGCCCGCCGGCGGAAAATAGCCGGGCGCCGCCATTGCCTTTCCGGCCCGTTTGACGGCCGATCGCCCTCTCAGAAGGCCGTGGGCTGCGGCTCTTGCGACCATTGAGCGGACATCCTGACCGGATACGGCAGGTTTCGGGCGGCCGTAGGCCTTAACCCCGGCACCACCGACGCGTTCTCACGCTGCCAGAAAACGGTCGACGTCTTCAGGCGCGACCTGAACTCGCAAGGCCGCGCGCAGAGCATCGATGCCGAGCTGGCGCAAATCCTCATTGAAGTCTCCGAGCATTGATGACAGGACAACCGCCTCGATCCCGACGCTTCTCGCCCGTTCGACCAGGCTGTCTCGCGCGCCATCGCCTGCCGGATCGGAATCGCGCACGATATAGAGCCTCCGCAGCGTCGTGGGGAACAGGATGGCGGCAAGGTGAGCGGCAGAGAGCGCCGCCAACATCGGCATATTGGGAAGACCTGAGCGTGCCGATAGCACGGTTTCGATCCCTTCGCCGGCCGCCAGGACGTCCTGCGCCATACCGAAGCGGACGCCGTGCCCCAAGAGATTGCCCATCGCCCGCCGAGGTGTTTCGACAGGGGCTTTCTCGCTGCCATCGGGCAGGAGCCAGGTGCGATGCGCGCCGGTCTGGATGCCGCCAAGGTCGGTGACGGCAGCGATCATCGCGGGCCATGTCTCGGTCGGTCCGCCGCCTTCGGGCCGATAGTAGCAGCGGGGGTGGAAGCGGAGGCTTCCGGTATCGTGCAAAGCCGTAATCGCACGTTTCCGTAAGTGCGTTTCCACGACTGTCCGGGAAATCGGCTGTGCCATCGCAAACAGACGCCGTGCTGCTTCCGGCGATCCGGTCGGTGCCGTCCCCGAACGGGGTTTGGGAGCGGGATCAGGCTCGTGCCTTGGCAGGCTAAGGAAGGAACGGGCTTCTTCGGCAACGTCCTTGAAGTCGACGAGGCCGCAGCTCTCACGGATGATGTCGAGCAGATCGCCATGTTCGCCGGTTGCGGCGTCAGTGTATTTGCCCGCGGCACCCTTGCCCGATTCCGGACCGGTCAGTCGCACGAACATCGAACGGCCCGGACTGTTCTGCGCATTGCCGACCACCCAGTATCGCCCGGCGCGATGGCCGTTCGACAGATAGTGTTTGCACACCGCCTCGGCCTCTCGGCCGAGGCGGTGTGCAAGTTCGGAGGCGTCATGGCGAGCCATCTATGCGGCCTCCCGTTCGCCGATGCGCTGAACGGGATAGCGTTCCAGCACCTTGGCGAGGATGGCCGGGCCGGATGCATCTGTGGGGATGAACATCCGCAGCTTCCACGAGATGATCTCGTGGAACAGCCCATAGGCGTGAAGTCGGTCGCGCATGACGTCGGTGAAGCCCGACAGTTCGATGCGGTTGGCGCCCATGACGCGGCTGCGCCGAAGCTGAAGCCCCTCGGTGAGATCTAGGATGGTCTTGCCGTCCACCAGCGCCACGAAGGCGTCGTCCGGCGTCAGTGTCGATGTACCGGTGGCCATGGCACCCGCGACCCAGGCGGGCGAGACGCGGCGGCCGACGATGCGCTCACCGTCATCGGTCTGGAGCCGGTACACCCGCGTCGAGTCATTCGGCAGGCGCTTCCAGATCGGCAGCAGGAGGCCGCTGACGACGTGGATGGTGCTGTCGACGAACTCAGGAACCTCCGCGATCTCGGCGTTCCAGGCCGATGCGAACACGGTCTGGTCTACCTCGATCCAATGGGTCTCGCCCATCATCTTGACCGGAATGTTATGCGCCTCCATCGGCCGGATCAGCCGGACGCGCCGTTCAATCTCGCCGTCGTCCAGCATGACGCTGGTGGTCGGGATCTGGACGGCGGCGCGGCCCGACCGTTCATTGATCAGCAGCTTCGCCCGAGGATCGGCAGCCAGGTCGAGCGCCTCGGTGAGCGTGACCGGACGGTTGCGCTCGCGCTGCGTGATGGTGAGCAAGCGGGCCTCGGCGCCGGTGCCGGGATGGACATGGATGGTCTGGCGGTCGGTGACGACGAAGCTTTCCGCCCGCAGCGTTTCCAGCCCGACATCATAGCTGCCGGACGCGATGGCACCCTCGATCTTGGCGTTCAGCAATTGCTCGAAGGCCGTGAACAGGACGCCCTGCAGGTCGATGGTCAGCGCCAGCAGGCGGTTGAGGAAGGTGGTGATTGGCGGCAGCTCGTCCTTGATGCCGGTGTCGTCCATCAGCTTGAGGCCGGTGGCGTCCTCGAACATCTGGAGCGAGCAGCCTTCGACCTTGCCACGCACCAGCAGGAGATAGAGCTGGCGCAGAGCGTCGCGGGCATAATGCGATTCCAGATTGTCCTCGGGCCGGAACAGGCCCTGACCGCCGGTCTGGCGCTGGCCGCGCGTGATCGCGCCCAGCGTGTCGAGGCGGCGGGCGATCGTCGAGAGGAACCGCTTTTCCGCCTTCACGTCGGTCGAGATCGGCCGGAACAGTGGCGGTTGCGCCTGATTGGTCCGGTTGGTGCGGCCCAACCCCTGAATCGCGGCGTCGGCCTTCCAGCCGGGTTCGAGGAGATAATGGACACGCAGCCGCTGGTTCCTCGCGTTGAGATCGGCGTGGTAGCTTCGACCTGTGCCGCCCGCGTCCGAGAAGATCAGGATGTGTTTCTGGTCGTCCATGAAAGCGGCGGTTTCCGCCAGGTTGGCGGATGCGGCACGGTTCTCGACGGCGAGGCGATCGACACCGCCGGGGCTAGCCCTTCGGACGATCCGCCGCGAACGCCCCGTCACTTCGGCCACGATGTCGGTTCCGAAGCGCTGGACGATCTGGTCGAGCGCGCCCGGGACGGGAGGCAGGGAGGCCAGCTTCTCGATCAGCCGGTCGCGGCGGGCGACGGCTTCGCGGCTCTCGACGGGCTGGCCATCGCGAAAGACCGGACGCGACGACATATTGCCCTCGCTGTCGGTGAAGGGTTCGTAGAGCTGCACCGGGAAGGAATGGGCAAGGTAGTCCAGGACGTATTCCCTCGGAGTGATGTCCACGCGGACGTCGTTCCACTCCTCGGTCGGCAGCTCGGCCAGCCTGCGTTCCATCAGGGCCTCGCCCGTTGACACGATCTGGATCACGGCGGCATGGCCGTCCGCCAGATCGCGTTCGATCGAACGGATCAGCGTCGGCGTCTTCATGCTGGTGAGCAGATGGCCGAAGAACCGCTGCTTGGCGGATTCAAAGGCCGAGCGGGCGGCGGACTTGGCCTGCCGGTTCAGGGTGCCGGAACCGCTGTCGCCGCCGGTGATGTTGGCGGCCTGCATCGCGGCGTCGAGATTGTTATGGATGACGGCGAAGGCGCCAGCATAAGCGTCGTATATGCGGGTCTGTTCCGGCGTGAGCTGGTGCTCAACCAGCTCGTATTCGACGCCATCGTAGGAGAGCGAGCGGGCCGTGTAGAGACCGAGCGCCCGAAGATCGCGGGCGAGAACCTCCATGGCGGCAACGCCGCCTGCTTCGATGGCCTCGACGAATTCCGCCCTAGTCGAGAACGGGAAGTCCTCGCCGCCCCAAAGGCCGAGCCGCTGGGCATAGGCGAGATTGTGGACGGTGGTCGCGCCGGTCGCGGAGACATAGACGACGCGCGCGTTCGGCAGGGCGTGCTGGAGGCGAAGCCCGGCGCGACCCTGCTGCGACGCGGCGACATCACCACGTTCTACCTTGCCGCCTGCGGCGTTCTGCATGGCGTGGCTTTCGTCGAAAATGATCACTCCATCGAAGTCGGAGCCCAACCATTCGACGATTTGCCGGACGCGCGAAACCTTCTCCCCGCGCTCGTCGGAGCGTAGCGTGGCATAGGTCGTAAACAGGATGCCTTCCGGTAGCCGAATGTTCTTGCCCTGCGGGAAGCGTGACAAAGGCGTGACCAGCAGGCGCTCCATGCCGAGCGCCGACCAGTCTCGTTGCGCGTCTTCCAGGAGCTTGTCGGACTTGGAGATCCAGACGGCCTTGCGGCGGCCCTGCATCCAGTTGTCGAGGATGATCCCCGCCGATTGTCGACCTTTACCGGCGCCGGTGCCGTCGCCAAGCATAAAACCGCGACGGAAGCGCACGGCGTTTGCGGCATCTTCGGCTGCTGCGGAGACGAGATCGAAGGTCTCGTCCAGCGTCCATGATCCGGCGAGGAAGTCGGCATGGGCCTCGCCGGCATAGATGACGGTTTCGAGCTGGGCGTCGGACAGGATGCCATCGGCGGCGATGCTGGCCGGGAGGCGTGGACGATAGCTCGGCTTCGGCGGCGCGACGCTGGACATGGCCGCCGACTGCACCAGTTTGGTGGGATGGGCCTGAGATCCGGGAATACGGATTGCCTGCAATCCGTATTCTTCATAAATCGCATCGGTGATCCGGCCGTCCTCGGCAGCGGTCCAGTCGAGGGTCTCGTAGGCGAGTTCGACGCCTTCCGGTTCGGAGAGGCTGCGAGCGGGGCTGGAAGCGGCTGCGCGTGCCAGATAGCCGCGAACCGAGCGCGGTGCATCGGCGGTTGTGGCGGCAGGAACGGCGACGGAGGCATCAAACGGCAGGCGCGTGGGCACATGCTCCGCGATCCAGCCGATCAGTGTGGCGACATCGGGCGCGATCCCCGGCGAAGCCGGAAACGCGGCCGGGTCGTCGGCGGGCAATTTGTCGATGACCGTCAGGCGCGTGTCGATGGTGGTGCCATGCTTGGCATAGACGGAGCCGTCGATGGAGGCGGTGAACACCACGCGGCCGTGTTCCTGAAGCCGGATGAAGGCGTCGCGCCAGGCCGGCGTGTCGGGTGCGAAACTCGATCCGGTGATTGTCACCAGCCGCCCGCCGTCAGCCAGACGCGCCAGCGCCGAGGCGACGTGACGATAGGCGGCCTCTGCCATGCGGCCGGAGACATTGGCCATCACCGAGAATGGCGGGTTCATCAGCACGACGGTCGGAACGAGCGCGGGGTCGAGATGATCGTGGATCTGTGCCGCATCGAAACGGCTGAGAGCAATGGCCGGAAAGAGGTGGGAGAGAAGGTCGGCGCGGGTGTCGGCCAGCTCGTTGAGGACGAGCGATCCGCCGGCGATCTCGGCCAGGATGGCGAGCAGGCCGGTGCCTGCGGAGGGTTCCAGAATGCGGTCGGAGGGCGTGATGGCGGCGGCCGTCGCTGCGATCAGTCCGAGCGGGATCGGCGTCGAGAACTGCTGGAAGGTCTGGCTTTCTTCCGAGCGGCGCGTGTGGGTGGGGAGAAGCCCGGCGATCTTCGTCAGCAGCGGCAGGCTGGCCGCCTGAGAACCGGCTTTGCGGAAAAGTGCCTTTCCGTATTTGCGCAAGAAGAGGACGATCGCGGCCTCACAGGCCTCATAGGCGGTCTTCCAGTTCCAGGCGCCGGTTGCGTCGGACGCGCCGAAGGCGGTTTCCATCGCGCCGCGCAGCGTGGCGGCGTCGACGCGCTGGCCGCGCTCGAGATAGGGGAGAAGGAGAAGCCCGGCCTGATGGATGGCGGAGCCGGTATCGACGGCAGGGATGATCGGGGCCGCCGGAAGCGGTGCGGCGACGGAAGCGTGGGTCATGGGAGGAACCTCGGAGAGCGGGAACGGATCGAGCCGCGCAGCGCTCTCTCTCGACCGCACTGGCTCAAACCCGTCCCGGCCTTCCTCTTCCTCTGAAAGGAACGGCCGTGGCCGACATGAAAAAAGCGCCCGGCCGTGAGGCGGGGCGCTCAGTATGCTCAGTCGATGGCCTGAAAAATTTCGGACGCCTCGGAATGATCCGCAGCATATGCATAGAGGCGGTCATACCCCTCGACCAGAAGATCGGATTGGTACTTGAACGAGAGATGGGAGAAG
This sequence comes from Rhizobium sp. LjRoot30, assembly GCF_964253915.1. NCBI lineage: Bacteria > Pseudomonadati > Pseudomonadota > Alphaproteobacteria > Hyphomicrobiales > Rhizobiaceae > Rhizobium > Rhizobium sp. LjRoot30. The sequence goes on from NZ_CAXUSG020000018.1 coordinate 58,761, forward strand.
GTGAACAGCGTGGCGATGATGCCGGCTGCCTCGGCGGGGACTTCGCCCTCGTAGCCGTTCGTCTCACAGACGATCCGGTAGCGGGGCCTGGAGGTTGGCACAAGATAGAGGGGCATGCCCTCCTGTTCGTAGAAGTCCCAGAGACCCCCGCCGTAATCCTGCGGACTGAGCCAGCCCATGAGATTGTAGAGGGTGTTCTCTGCGATGATCAGGTGCCGAGTGCCGAACATCGTTGGGAGGAAGGTTTGACGGCGGCGCTCAGGGACGAGTGTAGCAAGGCGTACTGCGGTATCGGATAAGGACATGGGGTTGATGCCTCCAGAGAGTCGGAAGGGTAAAGTTCCGGCGGCGCTCTCTCTCGACCGCACGGACTCGACCCCCTTCCAAAGTCCTCTTCCTCTTAAGGCTGTTGCCCTCACGCAGAAGCTTGGGTCAATTTTGGCCGCCCATTGCTGCCACTCGAACTTGCTTGCTCAATGCGGTGGCTGTTGGCTGCCTACGCTTCAATGATGTCTGCTGGCGACCTTTCGGGACCCCGCAAGAAGAAAGAATACCAGCACCGCCAGCATTCCGATCAACACCGCGGCAGTCATCAGCAGTACCGAATGGGTCATTGAAAACGCAGCTTTCCCCGCCGCGATCACTTCGCTCCCCTGATCTGCCACAAGCTGATGGGCCACCAAATAGCTGTCACCGATGGAGCGCGCGGCCTGTTGGGCTAGACCCTCCGGTATTTCCGAATGCAGTTCGAAGTTGCGCTCGTAAACGGCCGACATGAACACTCCGAACAGTGTGATCCCGAGGCCGGTACCAAGCTCATAGCCTGTGGCCTCCAGCGATCCCCCTGCGCCGGCCTTGCTGGCCTCGACAGATCCCATGATCGCGATTGAGGAAGACGTCAGACCGATACTTAGCGCCAGCCCCAGAATTGCCAGCAGTGCCGGCACGATCAGCCCCGGCGTGTGAAAATCCCTGACTGCGAGCCAGGCCAGCGCCAGTGCCGAGATCGCCATCGAAAGGCAGGCCACGGGTCTCAGCCCGAACCGGCCCGACAGCCAGCCCGCGAACGGCCCGCCCACCGCTGCGGCAGCCATAATCGGGATCATGAAGATCCCTGCCTGAAGCGGTGTCTTGTCGAGCACGTATTGCAGTTCTTGCGCCAAGGTCAGCTCGACCCCGGCCAACGCTCCGCTGGCAACCATCGCCATGACCATGCCCGCGACAATGAACGGGTGCGCGAATAGTGACAGATCCAGCATCGGTTGAGCCGTGCGCAGCTGCTTTTGGGCAAAGAGCACAAGCAGAACGACACCGAAGACCAGCACCAGCAGAGCCACCGCCGGCGGCTGCTTGGCACCGAACCCTGCCTTGATTGCATAGACTACCGAGATCATTCCGACGATCAGCAAGAGCGCTTGCCCGATTGCCCAGTGGCCAGGACTGGTTTCCTCACGCCGGGGTAAAAGGAACCAGCAGGCGGGGGCAACGACCAGCATCACCGGAATGTTGATGAGAAAAACCGAGCCCCACCAGAAGTGCTCCAGCAGTGCGCCACCGATCAGCGGACCCACCGCCGCGCCCGCGGCGCCGACTGTTCCCCAGAGGCCAAGGGCCAGACCGCGCTCAGACTCATCATCAAACGTGCGGCGGATGATGCCGAGCACGCACGGCATGATCATCGAACCACCAAGCGCCAGCAGCATCCGCGCCGCGATCAACATGGGTGCATTCGGCGCGAAAGCCGCCAATGCCGAGGCAACACCAAAGATTGTAAGCCCGGTCAAGAGGATGCGGCGATTGCCAACCTTGTCTGCCAACGTCCCCATCGGAACCAGAAGCCCGGCCATCAGCAGCGGATAGATGTCGATGATCCACAGTACCTGGGTGCTGGAAGCACCCAGTGCTTGAGTCAGCGTTGGCACCGCGACATGAAGGATGGTCATGTCCAACGCCACTGGCAGAAAGGCTAGCATTACGGCCAGCAGCACCAGCCAGCGTTTCGGATCGGGTTGAAGGGCGGCCATAGTCTATTCACCTAGAATTCTGTTGCAGGCTCCGATATAAATACATACGTATGGATTTCAATAGGCGAGTGAGCAGGCAGAGGACCGATGGGCAGGAAACCGACGATCAGCCGCGACAGGTTGCTGGATTTAGCCGAAGAGATTGTGTGTAGTGGCGGCGGGTCAGCGCTGACCATCGGCGCCCTTGCACAGGCGGCGGGGATTTCCAAAGGCGGGGTGCAATATTCCTTCGCTACCAAGGACGACCTGGTGCGCGCTGTAATTGATCGCTGGACCAGCCAATTCGACGCGATGCTGGGGGACGACGCTGCCGAGGACCCGGTCACGTTCGTCAGACGCTACATCGCGGCGACCAGAGCTTCACAGCAAGCAATGAATGCCAAGGTGGCCGGGCTTTTGGTCAGCTACCTGGAGGATCCGGTGAACCTTAGTGAAACACGCGACTGGTATCTCGGGATTTTTCGCCGGCTTTCGGGAGCGTCACCGGATGCACAGGCGGCGCGTGTGGCCTTTCTTGCGGTGGAGGGGCTGTTCCTCATGCGCATGAATGGCATTGACGAGGACGGCACCTGGACAGACTTTCTCGACGATGTCGAAGCAATTCTGGCGCGCTTGGCTGGGTGAGCGCCTCTGGAGCTCGATTGCAAGCTATGAGAAGTTGATCTGTCGGTTGCTGTTTCTGCATCAGAGCGGACATCCGCTTTTTTCGTATACGCGACGCAACAGAGCGGTAAGCTCCCGCCGGCATCGGAAAATAACGGAAGGACGGTTCGAGCACTGTCGCATTCGCCGTCTGCGACGATAGGGGCCGGGCTGCACCTCTCGGGAAATGCAGCCCAACCTTGTGTCATCCCTGCTGGTTCAGACCGAATGCCGAGTGATGGATCAGTTCACCACGCGGCTCAACGCCGTCGAATGGCAAGGCCTGAACAAACTCGGGAGGGCAACCGACGACGCACAGGTCAATGAAAGTCCGAAAACCGAACCTGCCGTAGTAGCCGGGATCACCCACCAATGCGGCGCCCCTGCTGGTTGCCCGAAGTCGCAGTAAAGCTTCGGCTATAAGGGCCGTGCCGATGCCTTGGCGATGCCTCGACGGTAAAACGGCAAGCGGACCGAGTAGCGCCCAGCCGTTCTGCATCCCGATCCGTGCGGCTGAGGCGGCCAGGTAACCGATCACTTCACCGTCGTCCTCGGCGACAAGCGAAAGGGTGAGCGCACCCTGCGCCCGCAGTGCCTCGACGATATTCGCCTCGGTGCCGCTTGATTGCGGAAGCGTCCCGAACGCTTCAGTGACAAGCTGGCTGACTGCCGGCGTGTCGCCTGTAATTTCGTTACGGATCTGCATGTCAGACTCCCTGATTGTCGAGTTGAGAGCGCACGGCGATGAGACCACGTCTGGAGATACGATAAGGCTGGCCTGATCTGGCTTCGATAAAGCTTTTTCGCCGCAGTCGGGAGAATGTAGCTGGGCCATAGTCGGCAAGGATTATCCCGTCGCGAACAAAGCAGCCAACGGTCTTAATCTTTGGGCCGCGGTCGCGTTCACGCAGAATATGGCCGCGAAGGGCGAGAGCGCGCAGAGCACGTGGGTCATTTCGAGAGATGTTCATAATAGGCTCGTGTATAGATGTGAAAAAACGCCCTGGCGCGTGAGCGCCCGGCGGCTTAGAATTTCACGAGGCTCTCTGATTTTCAGAGAGCCTTATCACACAAGCTCTGACATCCAGTCTCCGTTGTCTGAGCAGCAGATACACGCTCAGCACGAATACCGAATAGGGGCCCGTCGCAATTGTGGCAAGCGTTGACTCAGCCGATCATTCAAAACGATCGCCTGACTTTGTGAATGTGTGGCCGTTGATAGTGAGCATTTCATCGACAACTGCGTCAGACAGATGGTGCTCGTATTCGCGTTCGAGCTGGCGGTAGAGCCAGCGGGCAAGATCGCGCAGAAGTTCGGTCACGGTCTCCTCCGCATCGGTCGTCTTGTCCTGATAAGTCGGGCTGTCGCGCTCGACCGAAATCGACATGCAATGTTCGTGGTAGTAGTGACCGTGGTGGCTGGCCTCGGCGTTGAGCTGGAAGAAGTTGCGTTGCTGGATCGCCTGCAGCGCTTCCGCGATACGGTGCAGTTCGTAGTCCTTCGGCGCATGGCCCCGAATCTGGCGCGGCGCTACCTTCTGATAGGAATAGAAGGCTTCATAGCAAGCTCCGTCACCCTGGCTCCAGAACCCGCGAAACCAGATGCAAGGCTTCTGTCGGGTGCCGCCGCCATGAAGCCGTAACGGGCGGGTTTTCAGCCGCACACCGAGAATGGTGCAGATCGCCTCGAAATCCTCGAAGACGAACTCGTGCCAATCATCGTCGCCGGAGGCTTCCCGATACCAAGCGCGTGCTTTGTCCTTTGCGGCATCGGACAACTCATGTAGGCGATAGACGGTTGTTTCGATGATCTCAGGCATTGGAATCACCTCCGTCGAGGACTTCCGCGAGCCAGCCATCGGTGTAAGTCCAGGCGATCGTTTCCCCGGTTGCCAGATCCATCACATGCGCACCGCCGCCGAAAGCGTTGATACGAGCTTTCGAGCAGGTATTTGCGTACTGAAAACCCCATCTGCCGGTCAGCCGGAATTCCGTGGCGCAAAGCTTGACGAATTGGGTGAGGCGTTCGGGATCGCCGGTCACGTCATCGCGCATCCAGAGCTGCGTTCCGCCATGCTCGGGCTGGATGGACAGCAAGAAGCCGTTGGACGGCGGATCCTCGGAGGCGCCATCCTCGGACAGGCGATTATAGAGATCGAGCGCGTGCGCCGCATTGTCGGGTGTTCCGACATTGAGCAGGCAGGAGAAATGGGTGAAATAGTCGGCCATGTCGGGCTCCTGAAACAAAAACGCCCGGCGCGGCCGCCAGGCATGGGGTAGGGAATGAGTGTTGGTCAGGTGGCCTGGAGGAGCGCTTCGCGGGCAGGCTCGCGCCAGATACTGTCAACGAGCCGGCCTTCGAGAACACCGGCGCGGAAGCGCAGGCACCGCGCGGCGTCGGAATTGTCGGAGCTTGCTTCTGCGAAGGCCTTTCCCCGCAATTGGCTGGCTTCGGTGACGACCATGCGGGCCTCGCCGTCGGACGTCACGGGATCGCACCAACTGATGTTCTGTGCACGGACTTCGCCTGCGACAACAAGCCGTCCCTCGCGGTCGATTACGGTGACGATGCGCGGCGAGTAGCGAACGCCGGCGCCCGCACTGCCTTTGATATCGGCATGGGCGATGCGGGTTTCGGCGGTGATGATGGCATCTTGCAGAGAACCGCATTCGGCGAGATGGACGGTGCGGTCGTAGAAGATCAGCTCGGCCTGGGGATCGTCATCGATGAACGTGGCGGTCCCGATCATGACGATGCGGAGGGGAAAACGCGCCGCGCTGCGCAGATGTGAGACCAACTCGTCGAATGTGATCTTTTTGGCAGGTATGAAGGCGGCGGCCTGTGGTGTGCTGTGTCGCATGAGGATCACTCCGTGACAGGCGGCGGAAGTCTCTCTCCCAACCCTCATCCCGTCATGGCCTCCACCTCCGTCCTCTCACTCTTATTGCGGTGGTTGCCGAAGCTCAGGTTTCGGCTTTTATGGGTGTGGTGGAGTTGGCCGACCACGCCGCAAGGCCCGGGCGCAAGGTGCCACGGGCCGTTGATGTGAGGCGCTTGCGCCTCACTGGAAGGGATCGATCTCGAGCTCGACCATGTCTTCGTCGCCGTCGAACTCGGAGGCGACCATCGCCGCGTGGGTGCCGTCTCCTGCCTGGAAAACGACGATCGAGACCATCAGGGTGGTGGCGAGGCTGGCGGCGAAAGCGGTGGCATCTGCAAAGGACATGGTTCCGGCTCCTGTCTTGGGGAGGCGGGGGACCATCCCCCGCGCGACAGGCGCCCGAAGTGTCTGATCGGATCTGCAATCACCCTCGTGTGTTCGGGAATGCCCCGAATCCGCGAGGGCGGCACGCTCGCGTAAGCCGACCCTTCACGGGTTGATTGTCAAAGAGACGGATCGGACCAAGGTTTGCGAATGGAAGCGGGAATGGTATTTCGCATCTGACCAGAGCCGTAACCCCTTATGCAGATGCTGTGTTTCGTCAGTCTCGCCGATGCTCTGATCGGTAGTTAGCGTGTTTCCTGACAAATGCCGCGGGCGTTGCCGTCGGCTCTCTCGACCCTGCATGGTCAAAAGCCGAAATCTAATCTCTTCGCGGCGAAGACGCTCCGCTATCACATCGCCGCGCGGCGGTTCCTCTGGGCCGTGGTTTAGCACCACAGACCATCCGCAATTTCGCGGGCGATCATCCCCCTTGCCTTCATCATGACGTCATCGCCGGTAGTGTCGACATGGCCGATGAAACGGGCTGCCGATCCATTCTCGGTCCAGTCGCGATAGCAACAATACTCGCGGGACGTGAGTTTGTAGACCAGCAGATCGTTGGCCCAATGCGGTTTTGGCTCAACGACGACGGCCAATCCATTGCAATTGTCCTCCCACGGCAGCGAGCGTTCCGCGGGCGGCTGCTCACGATCGAGCGCAAAGATGGTGTCTATGTCGATCACGACGCGGATCCTCCGATGTGCGTACCCGTTGCATTGCCGTCGGCTGCGGCACACAGAGGCAGGTTGAAGTTGGCGCGGGCATGGTCGGCGATGGCCATGATGATCTCCCAGAAAAACGAAGTTGGCCCGCGATCTTTCGACAGCGGGCCTAGCTGGATGGAACGTTGTGATCAGGCGGCGATGCGTCCTTCGATGACATCGGCGCCAACCTCGTCAGCCGAAATCTCCTCGAGATGCGCGCGCGCGCATCCGGTCTTCGCCAACCAGAGTTCGGCGGCTTCACGGCTTTCGGCGAGATGGAGAAGCTCCACATTGTCGCCGATGTCTTGCACGACACGGACCTGGCCGATCTGAGGGCGTTCGATGACGCGGAAGATCAGGCTGCTGTCGATGCCGTAAGTCCGCATGATCGTGACGAGGATGATGCCGCTTTGGCCGAAATTGCCTTCATGCAGGGTGAAGCATGGAGGGGACGTGTAGGTTGGGCGTTCGCGCATGGGCTCCTTGCGGACAAGGCGGCCGACGCCATTGTTCCGTTCCCAAGCGGCAAGCTTCTTGGTGAAGCGCGCTGGCGGTTTGGGCTCTCCGTTGGCATAGGCCACAAGTGAGCCGAGCGGGGCGATATCGAAAACAAGTGATGCAGACACAGTCAGGTCTCCTGAAACGAGAATGGCCCGGCGGATGCCAGGCTTGGAGGGGCGAAGGGGAGCAGACGGGGCGACCGTGACCGCCCCGCTGTGGCTGATTATTCCGCCGCGATCAGGTGCGTCGGATCGGCGTCGATGTCGCCGGCATCCTCGTCGACGCCGGAGAGGAAGTCCGGCAGTGCCGCGGTCTCAGCTTCCACCTCAATGACCGGGGACTGTTCGGTCTCGATCAGACGCAGCGGCGAGGGCAACCAGCCGGTATCGGCTAGCAGGCGTTCGGCTTCCTTTGCCATGTCGCCTTTCTTGAGATGCTCGATGAGCTGGGCCGCGCGTTCGCCAGCGCCTTCACGGACAGCCTCGAGGATTCTCGGCTTGGTGACGCGACCAAGATAGTTCTCAACCGTCGGACGCCATCCTGCTTCGTCGACCATGTCGAGGGCGGTGGCGCGGGCCAGTCGATCGGCCTGCGTGATGCGCTGGTCGAGGCTGTGCTGCGAAAGCCCTGAGCCGCCGTAACGGTCGACCTTCTCGACGAGCGCATTGACGCCATAGCTGACGCAATGGGCGAGCAAGGCCATGCGGCTCGCGTCGTCGAGTGCTGCGATCCAGTCCCACAGGGCAGTCGGCTCGGTGGGCAGATCGGTCTTCCAGTCGTCGTAACGCTGTGCGATGGCCTTGGCGGAAGCGCTGTCCTTGAGGTCATTGCCCTGGGCCGAGAAGAAGTGATGACGCACGGTCACTTCCAAGCATCCGCTCGGCGCGGAATAGTGGTAGCGCTCCGTCACCAGCCTGTGCAGCAAGGCGGTCATTGCAACATGGGGATTATTCGCCAGCGCATTATGGAGCGCCAGCGTACGGTGCGCTGTCAGTTCTGAGACCAGCCGCTCGGGCAGCGGCTTGATGACATCCTCTTCGTCATCATCCTGTTCGGTCGGCTGGCCGCCAATGGTGATGACTGCGTGCTGTCGTGCCGAGATCGACGATGCCGAACCGCCGGGCGGCGTGACCGCGCCCTCAGTGTCGTCGCCGCCATCGACGGCGAGAGGGGCTTCATCCTCGGGGTGGACATAGCCGCGATCGATCGACATGCGGCCTTCGCGGTCGATGCTGATGAATACACCGGCGCGGGCGATCTCGGCTGGGTCGTAGACGACCGGACGATCGTCGAAGGCGGCAAGCGCCGTTTCGATCTCGCCAACACGCTCGTCAACTTCCTCAGGGTATTGTTCTGCCTCGGCATATTCCGCTTCGAGTGCCTCATATTCTGCGGTGAGGGCGTCGAAGGTCGCCTGTTCTTCATCGCTCAGGGGCGTGGTCGTGCCGATCAGCCGGCGCAGGCCGTGGCCATATCCATAGGGCGTCTCGGTGCGGGCATCGACCCATTTCCAGCCCTCAGAGCCGATCGCCTCGGCTTGCGCCTTCAGCTTGTCGTCGGTGAGCTGCTCAAGCAGGCCGACATCCTGCAGCCAGCCGCCATCGTCGGACTGGAAGAGGTCGTTGAGCACGATGCCGCCGGCTGCCTCATAAGCCTCGATGCCGACGAATTGCGCCCGCTTGTCGGAGGCGCGTACCGTTGTTTCGGTCAACATGCGGCGGATCTGGTGCGGCTCCTTCGACCAGCTATCCTTGATCGCGTCCCAGACCTGTTCCTGACGGCTGTGATCGGGATTGACGGTGAAAGCCATGAGCTGTTCGAGCGTCACGCCGTCCTCGGCATAGAGGTTGAGCAGCGAGGGCGCGACGGAAGCCAACCGCAGGCGCTGCTTCACGATATTGGTGGAAACGAAGAATGCCGCCGCGATTTCTTCCTCGGACATGCCCTTGAGACGCATATCCTGGAAGGCGCGATACTGATCGAGGGGATGGAGGGGCGCGCGCTGAAGGTTTTCGGCGAGGCTGTCGTCCTCAGGTAGGATGTCGCTACCAGCTTCGCGCACGACGCAGGGCACCGGCGCGGTCCTGGCGAGGCGCTTGGCCTTGACCAGAAGTTCAAGCGCGCGGTAGCGGCGGCCACCAGCGGGAATCTCGAACATGCCGGTCTGATTGCCCTCTGCATCGACGACAGGTCGGACATTAAGGCCCTGAAGCAGGCCGCGGCGGGCGATGTCCTGCGACAGTTCCTCAATCGAGATGCCAGCCTTGACCTTGCGGACGTTCGATTGGCTGAGGATCAGCTTGTTGAAGGGAATGTCGCGCGAGGACGACAGGGTGATTTTCTGAGCAGCAGGTGCCATCGTGATAGTCTCCGCGACGGGTGCCGAGAGCCTCTCTCCCGTCCTGAACCCGTCACGAAAATCCCCACACTCCTCTTACTCTCTTTCGGCCGCACAAGCGGAGAACCGGAAAGCCTGAGGAGCGCAAAGGCGCAAACCCGATTCACGCCTCTCCAAAGATCGGGCTGGCTGCGGGCGGCGCCCGTTCTGAACTCGACTTTGTCGAGCCTCACGGTAGAGCGATGCCGGTCTAGTTCACCACGAATAAAGGTTAGGTTCGGTGGCGGCCGTTAGCGTACCAATATTCCCAATTCTGACAGTAATTGACCTGCTTGCTGGCGTGAGATGATGGCGCCCTTGAACTTTCTGGCATCGACGAGCTTGATCCCGCCCACGTCAGCCCCTCGCAAATCGGCGCCTTCGAATCGGGTATCAACCAGATTAGCTTCCCTCAGACTACACTCGCGTAAAATAGCATCCCGAAAATCGCATCGCGACAGGTCTGCCATGCTGAAGTCCAGGCGTTCAAGCACTTGCTTGCGGAATGACATCGCTGGCAGCGCCGCCGCGGAGAAAATGCTTCCACTCAACTTTATGGCCAAAGCCGCTATTGAGGACATGTCCGCCCCCGTGAACTTGCAGTCGGCAATTTCGGCTTGGTTCAGCTTGGCTCGCCTAAGATTGGCATTGTTGAAATCGCTGTTGCTCAGCACCGCTTCCGACAGGTTGGCAGCCTCCAGGCTAGCGTGTCCGGCTCTACAACGTATAAATCTCGAGCCCTCCAACTGGGCACTATCGAATTTGGTGCGCACCAGCGAGGAGGCCTCAAAAGTCCATCCCGAAAAATTCAGTCTTGAGAGATCCTTACCTTCAAGTTGGCAGGATTTTATGTGATGCGGGAGCATCGTTTCAGACATCGAACGGATATCTTCTTCGTCTAACGAGCGTTCAACGATTTCTATGGGTTTGCTCATGATGGCCTCCAAGCCGCAGTGCCTGCCCATCGCCCGCTTTCCAGGGCGGGCGACTGCATACTTTTCAGTTACGCTTGGTTCATCAAAGCGAAGAGGGCCTCGCCCTGCTGCCGGCTCGCCTGTGCGATGCCGATCGCGATCTCGTCTTGGTCTTTGCCCAGGGCACCCACGACCTCCGCAGCAAACTCCTCTGGTTTAAGGACAGGCAGCCCAGCGGCGATTGCGTCCAGCGCCGCATGGCCGCCAAGGCTTGTGTCTACGGGAGGGGCAATGATCTCGATCACGCGGACCGCCTGAGAGGCGAGTTGGTGCCGCAGGCTCAGTGTCACCGAATGTAGCGCCGCTTTGGACGCGCTATAAACGGGCAGGGATGCGACCGGACAAAATGCCAGACCTGACGACAGGTTTATGATCATGGCTGCGTCCTGCGACTTCAGGATCGGCAGCAACTCCAGCGATAGCATCAAAGGCGCGAGGAAGTTGATCTGCATTTCTGCGGTGACCTGGGCTTCATCGAGTGGACGGCTGAAGTCTGTCTTGGTCTGCACTGCAGCGTTGTTGATAAGTGCGGAAAGGTCTGGATGCTCCTGAGCAATCCAATTCACCAGGGCGGTGCGATCTTGTCGATCCGAGACATCGCATTGTCTGGTCAACAATTCTGGAACCAAGGTTCTGGCCGCATCAAGTCGACCTTGGTCGCGACCACAAGCAATTACGGCGTTACCTTCGGCGATCAGCGCCCTCGCGAGCGCCAGACCGATGCCACCGGCACCGCCAGTAATGAGAAATTTCTTTGGTGTTGTCGTCATCGTGCATCCTTTCAAAAAAGCTAGGTGCGCCGTGACGTTGAAGATAGCCTCGGACACACCAGTGCGCCGTGGGATCACGGTTGGCACTGTCGTGGATGTCCTGGAGGACGAGAAACTTCCACATACGTGGAAGCGGCCGAACTACCAACGGCCTGCTCTCTTATCGACTGGAGGGTCGTAGCATGTGGGCAGGTAACGGGCAAGCATGTAGCCAGCGGTTGCTCAGTTTATGGCTGGGCTGGGGGCGTTGCGGGGTCTCCCCGCTGATGGGGGTGTGCCGGCGACCACGTCGCCGGCCAGGGGGAAGGCCTTCCCCCACAAAAACGCCTTTCTGTAATGCCTGAAAGCTGTCAATCCGGATGAACGCATTTCATCTTTCCAGTCTGACGCGCAGACGCCGTGCCCGCTCACGAAATGCCTCCTCGCCACCTTCAAGAATGTCACAAACTGCCTTGCGGATATTGGCATTTTCCAGACCCCCAGCCCTGTAGGTGATCGGGGGCAGACCGCCAATCTGATGCGGGCCGACTTCTGCAACGATGATCTGATCCGCATCCGTATTGATCACGAGGTTCGCATTGTGGGTGACCATGATCACCTGCCGCTTGGACTTCGCAGCTATGAACAGCGAGACGAGTTCGTCGAAGACGGACTTGGGATCGAGATTCTCCTCGGGCTGATCGATGATGAGCGGACGGTCATCGGCATCATCCAAAGCCAGATAGAGAAGAAGGAGAACGATGCCTCGCGTGCCGGGTGAGAGCTTGCGGATATCGATGCCGTCATAGACGATCTCGTAGCGCACTGAGATATGATCGGTTGCAAAGAGCCAATGGGCAAATTCCTTCAGCCAGGCGCGAAACTCCGCCTGTTGCGTTTGAGCGATTGGGGCGTGCCCGATCAAGTCTCTCAGATAGGTTGAAATGAAGGTGGCCATTGCGGTCTGCACATCCGCTGCCGTCCCATTTTCCCACGCCGGCTTGAGCGCTGTATTGGCCAACTGGATCAGCGATCCACGACCATTGAAGGGGCCGGCCTTTCTACGATCTAGGAGTTTCTCCTCGGCAATCGTTCCCCAGGCTTCGACATCAACGATACGTCGCACGGAGAAGCCGAGCTTTTGCAAGGTTCCCGATGACGCTGCCAGACGGCTCATAAGGGGAGCGTAGAGACTAGCGAGCGCCATCTGCTCATTGATGATCGCTTCGAACACACGGCCATAGGCTGCATCACGTTCGGTTTGCAGGTCCTTCTTGCGGACAGCGGCGCCCTGCGAATCGGTGAGACGGGTCTGCAGGCTCTGAAGGGCGGTGTTCTCCTGCGCGATACGGAGCGAAAGCGCGGAATACTGATCCCGGATCAATTTGTCTGCGCTGACCAGAGCTTCGAGCCGTGTCATCTCGGCTTGAAGAACGTTGAGGGTGAGTGTCGAAAGATCGGCACCGTCGGCGATGGGTGGCGCGGGAATTCCCGGTGGCAGAGGAACACCATTAAGGGCGGCGATCTGTTGATCCGCCCATGTGACGTAACCCGCCAGACTCTTGTCGACATCGCCTTTATAGACCAGCAGAAATTCGTCCCACTGCTGATCGTTCATATGGCCTTGCTGATGGCGTTCCCTGGCCTGCCGCAACAATTCGGGCGCCTTGGTCGCGCGGGTGCTTTTCACCTCATCCTGCAGGGCGAGGAAGGTCCGCCGCTGATTGCCGAACCCCTGAATCTTGCTGCGTACGGCCTGCACCGCCTGACTGAGTTGCGTGTGCCGTTGTGCCTGAGCTTCGGTGCCCTTGACGACGAGTTTGGCGAGATCTTCATTGTAGCTTTTGATCAGGCTGGTTTTCTGGGTCACCTGCGCAGTCAGAGTCGCGACCGAACTTTCCTTTTCCAGTTCCGTAGCGATGCGATCGGAAATGTCGGCAATAGCTTCGGCTTCTCGCTCACGGGCTTGCTGGAAGCGACTTGTGCTATGGCTGCGCAACTCGGCGAAGTCGATCGCACCGTCCCGCTGATCGTCGGAGTGGGATTCGAAAATCACACGTTCGATCTCGGCGATCAGACCGTCAGAGAAGCCGCCGGAAGAGCAGAGCTCTTCCACGAATTGCTGCGACAAATATCGGGCGCGCGGAAAGGATAGATGATTGTTGGCGTCCCGACCATCGAGCGCGCGTGTGATGGTGGCACCACCACCCCAGGTCAACGTGGCCGTCGCATTGCCGACCAGCTTGCGGGCGCGGACAAGGAAGGAGGGACTAGCATTCTCGCTGGCGCTCCATCCAGATGGCGTGATGGCATCGCATCCAGCAGCAATCATATCGGCGAGGGCCGTTTTCCCGGAACCGCGAGCCCCGATGATAGCCACCAGGCCGGGGTTTAGCGGGATTTTGGGAGTCGCGGCCCAATCTGCATCAGCAATGGAGATGTGCGAAATGACTTGCGAGGGCATAGCGGTTCGCGGCGGTTCCGTTCCGACGTAAGCGCGGCCTTCCGGATCGATGCAGGCTTGGCGCAGTGCATCGAACTCGAGCCCGCCCTTGATCCATGAGAAGCGCTCTTCGACGGGTTGGCCTACGCTCTTTTGATCATGGGCGTCACTTCCGTGCAGGCAGGGCTTGCAACCATCATAGTTTTCGCGGAGTTGCTCGACGCTCACACCTTTTTTGCCAAACCAGAATTCGCGCTGTGCGGGGCTGCTTGAGAAGATGATGTGGGCGAACCGCTCGATCTCCTGGCGCATCGTCGCATCGGCCGCCTGTCGCAACCCCGACGTTCCATCTCCCGCTGCGCCGGCCACTGCGACCAAAATGTTGGCCTTCGCCCAGTCGCTGTCTCTTAGCACCTGGCGCAGTTGAGCGAAGTTGACCTTGAACTGCGTGGCACCGTGGCGCAGAGCCGCGCCATCGTCGATGATGGCGGTGTCGGCGCGCTTGCCCAGAGCAATCAGGTCGTTGCGAGTACAGTTATAGGTGTCGCCATGCGCCTGGAACTGCAATCGTTGGAGAATGCGATGCAGTTCGGCCAAATGATTAGAATCTTCCGGACTAACTAGCAGGTGCACATTGACGAAGCCGGTCTTGGCGGCGATGTCGAGCCGCAGTTCGACATTTGGAAAGATGAGCTGGACGTTGGGCAAGCGCCCCGCCTGCTTGCGTCGCAACACCTCCTCATACGTGTCAGTAACATAGTAGTCGGTGACAGCTACCGCTCCGATCGTCGGCGTGCAGCTTTCCAGTGATGTGAGATAGGCCTCCCAGGGATCGCCGCCGCCGAACTGATTGTTCAGGATTGTCCCCGGCGCATGGATATGCGGCTCCCAACGCCGCCACTGCGAACCTCTACCGATCATTGCCCCTCCGCGTGTGTCGGCAGAAATAGATGGCCTATTGCTCTGTCCGAATCCATGTGACTTAAAAGCTTTTTAGCATCCACAGGTTGTTTTAAAGCAAGTCTTCTATGAAATCTGTTTTCATTATTTATCCAGAACCTCGAAGGCTTCAAAAATCGAGCGCGATCGCCGGGGTAGTGATGCTCCGAGTTCATCGGTGTCGAGCGCGTACTTCCGGAGGTGGAAAGTACCCGACACTTCGCGCATCTCGAAAAATCGCACGGGTCGTCCTCGGTTTGCCAGGGCCTGAACGATCGTAAACTTGACGGTGGATTTGCAGCGAATGCCGAAGACGACTTCTTCGAGTTCCAGCGGTGAATCCTGTGCGCCGCGTCTCCCGATCAGGCGCCATTCCCGCTCATAACGCCAGCTCGCGGCCTTGCGAAGCAGGACGGCTTCGTCAACGCGGCCTCGCGCCGCGCTGTCGATCTCCATCACGGCCACATCGCTGGCCAGTACCTTGCGACTGCCCCCATAGCGGATTTTATGAAGGTCGGCTTCCGCCCCGGCCGGAACGGAGTAGCCGGCACAAATCCCGTTGTGCTGATCGCCATAATGGCTCCACATCAACGGACATGTGGCGCGGACGCCGAACGAAACGATGCCACGGTCGTAGCGGCGAAGCAGTTCCTCTTCGAGATACTGCCGCAGAAGCGATTGCAGGGGATCGTCGATCTCGTAGCTGGGATCTGTGGCGTGGTAGCGGATTTCTTCAAGCAGCCGAGCGGCATCCTTCTGGCTGTGCCGCGCTATGTGATCGATGGTTTTGGGGCCACGATATTTGAGGGACTTTGCCGCTGCCTGCATTTCATCAAGGATGCGCTGCTCGCGGAGACGGCTAAGAACCTGTTCAAGCTGATCGTTGGGAATGTTCGCATCGAGCGTTGGTCGGCAGTCGAGAGGGTCGTTGAAGTCACCCGGGTCTGAATAGTACAGTTCATCGGCGACCAGCATGTCGAGCAAGCGATGGCTGAAACCTCGATATTTATACAGCAGTCTTGGTAACTTAATCAGCTCAGCCATGGTCACCCTCAGTCCCTCAGTATTTTCATTCCCGTTTCGAACGCGACTTCCCCGCTTTAAGCGCGATGGCGATCAAGATACCTCCGCCAACTCCGCGAGGAGATAGTTGATGTAGCTGCGTGTCAGGTTGCAGTAGAGATGGGCCTCCCTCAGCGACGGCGAAACATCGGCCGCGAGTTGCGTGCCATGTCGGACGCCGCCGCCGCCCGGCGAAGAGAGGAAACCGTGCATCTTGGTCATCCAACCGAGCGCTTCGGCCAGCGCGCTGCCGCCGTTATTTTTGCGCAGGGCGCGGATGATCTCGTTGAAGTATTTTCCTTCGACCGTTCCCGATCCGCTTTCCTGACCCTGGAATGCCGTCGACACCGTTTCAAGGAGCCAAAGAATTTCCTGCACTGCCTGCCGCGGCCGTTGTTCGAGAAGAAGGCGATCGGCTTGGTCGAGCGAGGTGTGAATAAGCTCATGCGCGCGTTGGCCCAGCGATTTCTGCGGCGTCTGGACGACAATAGGTGTCTGTGGATGGCGTGCCAGCAGGGCTGGGGGCCTCACCTCATAGGGCACTTCATGTTCATAGAGGATCTGGTTGACGACATCGGCGTCAGGGAGGCCTATTTCCGGATGCGCCGTCTGTATCTGCGCGCACCCATCCCAGAAGGCGCTGATAAATACCGGGGCATTGTCCCCGGCCGACATCATCGCACCATGAAGGTCGCTGATCGCCCAGCTTTCGCTGGAGCTCCAGGATTGGCCGCCAGTGAATTTCGCCTTGAACAGCTCAAAGATCGACCAGGACGATTCCGATTGGCTGGCGATGGAGTGAACAAGTGAATTAAAGGCATTCACCGCTACCGGGGGCATCGCACCGGGGGAGCCATAACGCCATGCTGTCGGCATCGTCAGGGCCATGCTGCCACCTCAGCTTTCTTCGGCAGGAAGCGCGTAGCGGAGCACGCGCAGATCATCGTCGTCGTCGAGCGTGATTTCGAGCACTTGGTTCACCAGATCAGGGTCGGCATCGAGTTCGAGCAGAGCCTGCTCGAAGAGTTCGATCTGCATATCGAGATCCATGCCAGGAGGGCCGTTGAGGCAGATCAGGCCGGCATGAATCGCGACATCGGCATACTGCCCCTTCGTTCCGGGCTTGTCCCTTGGCCCTCGGAAGTCGACCGAGTTCTTGGTGACGAAGATCCAGTCGCCATCCAGGATGATCGGCGTCAACTCCCAGTCTTTATATCCTCCGAGCCCCAGCCAAACGATATGGCTGGTTTCGCCGTGTTCTTTGTCGATTGCGATCTTCGCAAGCTCTGGGCTGAGACATTCGTCGATTAGAAGCTTCATCCCGCCTTCCTACGGCGAGGTACGCGCCGGTCAGTGACGATGGTCGAGCCTTCCGGGAGGTCGCCCGAGACGCGGGGCCGGCCGCGGAGCGGGTTGGCTTCCGCATAGATCGCGGCAAGGCGAACCTTCTCGGCATCGAGGCTTGGCCAGGCGTCAAGGATGCGCTCGATCGGGCGACCGGCCGCGACGGCGGCTGCGACATCGTAGACAGGAACGCGAGTGCCACGAATGACTGGCGTACTGCTGAGAATATCGTCGGAGGTACAGACGATTTCGCGCGCTGCTGCCAGATCGTCCAGCCGCTCGCTCGTGCCCTTCACGAAGGGCAACAGATCGATGGTCAGGAACTCGTCGCGCACGGTCCAGTCTTCGCGCAGCAATGCCGCCCAGGCGAGCGCACGGGAGCGCGTCAGCCTAGGGCCGGCGGTCTTAATGGCGAACAGCCGTTCTTCCGAGGTGAGGCGCTTGGCGCTCTCGAAGTAAAACGCAATGAAGGAGCATGCGCCAGCGAGAACATACCGCCCGTTGTCGAGTGACACGAAGGCATCTGGCAGGATGCGCTCATCGATGACGCGATTGATGTCGCGCAGGCTCACGCGCGAGACGACAGCGGCCTCGGTCGCCTTCAGCATTTCCGCGACAGCGGGCATGTAGGCCTCCTAATTTAATCTTCCGATGGATCGGAATATATATTCTCAGGGCGCCAATTTCAAGATAGAGGTTGATAGGTGCGAGGGAATCTCACTTATGCTGCGCTCCGGGCAAGAATCGCACGGGCCCTTGTCCGAGCTTATCGCCGGACAAGCAGCGGAAGAGTTTTTGGAGTCAATCAATCAGACGTTGACGCTGCTCCGGCTTCCCGATTCATACTAACATGAGCGTTTCTTGCTGAGTTTGAGCGAGAACTTGCAGTGAGCTGAATCTGTTGTTTTGGGGGGAGTTGTGACTAATCCAGCCGTGAGGCTTTCTCAGTTGCACGCTTGGCGTCATGAAGCCGAATTGCGCGGTTTACAGCCTCGGCTTGACGCTTACTGGGCGGTCGATAGCAATAGGCCGGACGGTACCGACGCAGAGCGGGAAAGCTATTACCGGCAGGTGGTGGCGCCTCACGAAGACGCCTTTCTCGCAGAGTTCCCTCACGGCGTGCCGGAAAGAACAGCCTGGGAGGTTATCTTGCGCGAGGGTAACTGGCGTTCCGTGCTCAGAAGCTGGCGCCACGATGGGCAACAGATATTTGAGTTTGCCCCCGACTTGTTGGCAATGCTTGCCGATACGGACGTGGATGAGTTGCCCGTCCAGAACCTGCGGATGCCGTACAACACATTCTATGTTGCTCTCACACCGGGACATTTTCTGCCCGACTACAATCGCGATTGGGTAGTCGATGGATTCTATGTCACCGCTGAAACCTGCCTGGTTGACTCTCTCCGGTTGATCCCCCGCCCTCCGAACGAACTGATCGCTGAGCAGAGAAAACAATGGGCGGATCTTGAGCGAATCCCAGGCGCTCTGGACAGCCTGCGCAAGGGCTCCGAAAGTTTTGCAAGCTTTGACAGTTACATTGCGAAGCTACTGGCTGACAATTCGGCCGCCCAACAGCTTTATGACCGATACCTGCTAGATCCCGATGCGGTGATGGATGAAATAGCAGCCAAGGTGGATATCCGCGGTTCGGGCGAGTGGCGCTCATACTTGATGTTCAGCGTGGATTTCACTTTCCGTCGGCGTGATCATGCTCCGACATCGCTTTCATTGACCGAACTTTTGGGCCAGCCAACACTCCGTGCGTATTACGATTTTGTCTCGCACCGCAATACGGTTGCAGATGGCATCGAGCGTGGTCGCCGCTCGGCCATTCCAATGGATACCTTTCGAGAAGAGGATGGGCATCCTGATGATCTTCACAACGTGATTTCCGACCCGACGGTTCTGGAGGAGGTCACGCGACTGGTGTTCAACCTCGTCTGCTATTTGAATTATCCCGATCGCGATCAGGAAAAACGACTAAGCGATCCGCGGGTCCATGAAAAGGTAAGGCGGGCCAAAGGCAAAGCAAGAAAATTGGCCGAAGCGCGAGCACGCCAGGATGGTTGTCGCTGGATCAATTTCTGCGGCTATCGAACTTCATTCGACAAGCGAAAGATGCTCGGCGGGACAGCCGTTGGCCATTGGCGGCGGGGACACTGGCGGAATCAACGGTTTGGGAAAGCGCTGGCAGAAAGCAGGTTGCTTTGGATTCGGCCAACGATGGTCGGGGCTGACAAGGACATCATTGATGGCCGTCCGACCGTTTACGGGGCGTCCTAGTAGCCTGCGGCTCAGTCCCTTAGTGGTGGCCTTTTGCTGTGTAAGGCCGATCGGGTCTGGAGCTGTTCGGACGCCTCGGCAAGCACCGCGAGGAGAGGTTTGTTAGTTCAATCGCCTTGCACCGGAATGCAATAATTAGAATGCGGTTTGATGGGGATGATTTGTCGCGATGGCTGGGAAGCAATTCAAGAGGACACTTAAACGAGCCATCGATCTGGAGACGATGCTTACGATTTCAAGCGATGCCTTGATGGGGATGCCCAAAGACGACTACCAGATTGTCAGGCGGCTTGCGACCAGAGCCCGGCTGGATCGTCGACCGCGTTACGTTTGTGGCTTATGCGGGCATGCGGTCTACGCTCCGCGTGAAGGTCGAACCGGACAGCCTTATTGGAAGCATCATCCGGGCGCTCCTGAGGACTGCTTATGGTGGACCGGGATGCCCTCCGGCGTGGACGTAGTCAGTGCGCAGCAGTTTGACGGCGCTCAAGAAAGTCCGTTGCATGCGAAGATCAAAAACATTGTTGGTGAACTCCTCACGGCGGATCGCCGGACCAAGCCGGAAAGCGTAATTATCGATGCATATCTCATCAGCGAAGGGGGCCGCCGGCGCCCCGATGTGCGTGCAGTTTATGATGAAGCGCCAGTTGTCGTCGAAGTTCAGCTTGCGACAACCCAGATTCCGATCATCATCCAACGCGAAGATTTCTATGACAGCGAGGCGTATCGGCTCCTGTGGCTGACCTGGAATTTTGAGCCGCCTCCGACAAACGGACGGCTTCTCAGTTCATTCGAAGACATTTTCTATTCGCATAATAAGAACCTGTTCTCGATGGACAACGAGACCGTTCAGCTCTCACGGCAGCGGAACGAGGTCATTCTTCGTGCTTTCTGGGTCAGGGAGAACCTGTGGCATTCCAAGCTCGTCGGTCTTCATGAATTGAATTGGCTTTCGAGTGGCCGCGCTTTTGCTGTGGCGCCTGAGCCTCATTGGCACGAGGACTTCCTGGCACGTTGGCGTGCGGCAACTGGCGAGCATGGTACTCAGAGGCCGGAACGAGGGGAGCTTCTTGCGGAGCTGGCTTACAAGCTATCGCTCATCGATGTCGACGACCGCACACTCGAGGAGGGCGATATCGACTCCTTGATCAACTGCTTGCTCTCCTTGCTTGACGGCCACCCGGTAGGGTCGCGCCAGAAGAATCTCGTGGAGGTGTTGAACACATTTCTTAACGTAGAGCGGCGGCATCGCTTTGCGCGCCTCATCCGTCGATTCGCTGAGCTTGCAGGCAGGAAAGACACTTTGGAAACAAAGAGCGTTCAGAGCAAGGTGGCGATTGCGCTCAAGGCGGAGCAAGACGATCCACAGAGCTTGACGGGGCGTATTGCTCTAACGCTCTTTCCAGAAGCGTTCGCTTCGAGGCATAAAGTAACGGATCGAAGGTGACTTCGATTCTATACGCAAAAGAGAGTATCGAAGTGTTATCTGATGAACGTCGCGGCCATGTATTTTTCGGTGAACAGCGTTTCGGCGCGGCGCTTCGGTTGATCAACAATCGACTTCGTCTTGAAGTGTCCGATCCGGAAGGACATTTCCGAGATGTCATCCCGGATAAGTTAGATTTGATTCATTTTCGAACCAATAGCAGCTATTTTTCTTTGTTACACCTTCGTCGAATAAGCTCGAAAACTAGGCTCGGCGTTGGCGGGATGAGCATGTTCAGCGTGTCCTTTGCGCTGGAAGAGGCTCTATTTCCGGCACTGGATGATGTTCGTTCTGATTGCTGGTGCGTGTATGTCGAGGATGTCGCGAAGATTCACCACGTTACGGGCCTGCAGCACTCGATTATGCTGTTGCCGGACAATCGAATTGCATTGAATTGGGCCTTCAATCCAGCGAAGCCGATCGAACTCGATTGTTCTGAAGCGAAGCTCATAGTGGAGCTTGGCCAAGACATGAAGACTAACGGTGACCTCGTTGGAGGCCCATCACTTGCTTTTAAGTATCCTGTCAAACTGCGCTTCGAGACGCCTGTCGATTTGGACACGGCGCTGAAAAAGATGAATCGGGTGAGGCAATTTTTTTCTCTGTTAATGGGGCGGATGTTAGGTATCAACGAGGCGTATCTCCGGCTGATCGAAGATGGTCGGCCCCATGATGTCGGTATCCACGGTCTCCGCGCAACGCAGCTTTCTGATAAGCCAGCTAACAGGATCGTGAGTTTTGACGATCCTGTTGAGCTGGCGGCGCTTCTCGACCGTTGGCTGGTTCGAGCAGATGGACTGGCAGATGCAGTCAGTCTGCATTTCCAGGGTTTAGAGCAACGGGATCTGGAGCCAGCATTACGATTTCAGCTTTTTGTTCAAGCGATCGAGGCTGCTCATCGTCGGACAGCGCCTCTGTCAGCAAGCCCAATTGCCGCAGTACCTATCTTGGATACTCTCCGGACAGCGGGCATTTCCGACGATGTCGTTGATCGTGTTGGCGGCGTATTGGCTCATGCGCACGAGCCAGGGCTTCGCCAACGGCTAAAATACTACTGGGAGCTCTTCGCGGCAGAAATCAAGGTACTTCGCCCTGGCCTGAAACAGAAGGCGGCTATTTCGCAACTGGCTGCCACACGGAATTTTTACGCACACCGGACGGACAAGACCTCGCAGATTCTTGAAGGCGCAGATCTTTGGGATGCCACTGAGCTTATGAAGGCGATTTCCCATATGGCGATTTTGCGTGAGATTGAAGCGCAGACAGTTGGCATCGGTCAGTCCATGTTGGACAACATGTTTGTGCAGTTCGCAGAGCGAACGGATCGAATACCGGCTGGCGAATGAACGATTGCCTACGCGGGCGAATTGGAGAAGTAGGATTTTGAGCGAAGAGAAAGAGAATGCAAGTCCACAGAAGATTTGCCAAGGCTGTGGTGAGGCGCTGACTGGCGAGAATGACTCCGAGGCGCACATCATCCCGAATGCGCTTGGTGGTCGGCTCAAACCGAAAGGCATAATTTGCCAGACGTGCAACACCAAGCTCGACGCTTTGGCTGATAATGCGCTGGTCAAGGCGTTTGGGGATTGGCCGACGCTTCTCGATTTGCCGAGAGACCGTGGGAAGAATCCGCCTAAACTGATCGAAACCCGCAATGGCCGCCGCGTCCGATTGGAGCGGGATGGTAGCATGACGGCAGTAAATGTTGTTTATGACGTCACGCCTATTGCTGACGGACACGAAGTGCACATTTCGGCTGGCGACATGACGACGTTCCGGCAGCTCTTGAGACGCGCGGAGAAAGAATTTCCTCAATTTGACGCAAACCAGGCTGAGCAGCATGCCCGCACGGTCGGGATTGAGGACGGCGACGAGTTAAGGATGGGTCTGGATTTCAGTCCGCAGGGTGTGTTCGGTGGTGTGACGACGGCTATTTGGTTGTATCTCATCCATACGACGGGCCGCGCCTTTATGGACTGGGAGCGTCTCGTAGCAGTGATCGGGGCCATGCAGAGTCATGGTGGGACGTTTCGATACATGGTTGAGGGTCTTCCCGGCCTGAAGGGGCCGGATATTCCTATTGGCCACAAAATCATCGTCCGTTCGGTGCCGATGAGCGGACAGTTGATCGCCTATGTCGAGATTTTGGGTGTTTTAAGAGTTGGTGGTCTGTTTGCCGATGCCAGAGGTCCGGTGGATTTGGTCGAACACATTTACGCCTACGATGTACTTGGCAAGCAGGACCGTAGCGACGAATTCACTATCGATGCCTCAGAGTTCGAGCGCCAGGATTGGAAGCAGACCGGTGTCGCGCCGACCGAGGGCGAACAGCTTCGGGCGTTGATGGCTGAAGCCATCCAAGCCACTTTCGAGACGCGGTATCGGAGCCGATTTGCAGAAGCAAGCAGCGGTCAGGAGGTCTTGGGCAAATCTGCGAAGTGATGTTGCCTCGGTTGCAGCAGCGGCGGCGGCGACCAGTCTGAAGCTGCCGCAGCTCGGCCTGAGCCTGGACAAGCGGAGGATCGTCGGATCCAAGATAGCTGAATCGATGGCGCCGGGGAAGCGAGCGTGCATTCGAGTAACGGTGAAGCAAGTCGGCTCTGATTAGTGCCCAACCTAGACAATGGAAAGACATTTAATATTATATAGATAGTGAGAATCCAGGTTATTCGGTGGGCTACGCCGCTGTACGAAACAGGTCGCCATGGTTACCGGCCGCCATCTGTTCCAGCACGCGTAGGCAGGTCGATAGGAAATGCAAGTTGAGATGGTTGCGTGCCCCCGCAACCAATCCTTTAGACAGATTATGAATGACTTGGCGGCCTCCTTCGCGAGGCTGAAGTCGTTTTTATACCTCGCACGTTGAGGC